>CAYMAC010000003.1:0-174134 GCA_964388325.1 uncultured Simplicispira sp.
TCGTAGTAGCGCACCTCAATGCGGTCAGGAAACACCGGCGAGGGCGTTACGGTCATGATGCTGCTGCCAGCCAAGTCGATAGTGACGGCGGTGTTGTTAGACAGCATGGTTAGCCTCCACACGTTCAAATGCTGCCAGCTGGCGCAGTGCAGACAGGGCCTGAACGCATTTGCGCGCTGCACCAGCATGGTTGTGGCGATTGGCGTAGAACTTGGCCATCGCCAAAGCGTTGACGGCTTGGCCGTGGGCGGCTACGGGGTCGAAGGTGTGGGATTGCTTGCCCGTGGTGGGCAAAGATGCGGGCGCAATATGGCCCTTGGGGATGGTGTTAGCCAAGATAGGCTCCTTATCAACAGGTGTAAGACCTGCCGCCATCGCTGTCAAACGAGGGTGGCAGACTGTGCGGGGTTGACAGACCGGGATAAGGAACCGGCGCACCTTTGCAGGTGCCCCCACACAGCCCACCAAAAAGGATAGCTGTGCGTGCCACACGCAGCATGTGGACGTAAAAAAGCCGCTCTCCAAAGTTGGGTGCGGCTGCTGCACCTTATCTAATTCCGGGCTGTCAGTCCCGTGATGCTTGTTGGCATCGGTGGTCATTGTGCCATAGCGCGGCGCGGCGGTGCAAGTGCGTTTTTTTGTAGCCGTTGTAGCCACTGTAGCCAGCGTAGCCAGCGTAGCCACGTAGCCAGCACCGGCTACAGTGCAGCAAACGTTAGCCGGATTAGCCACGTTAGCCGCGTTAGCCGCGTTAGCCACGGGGCCAAAGTTGCGTCGGTGGTGGGCAGCGCCAGCTTGACGCGGTGCACAGTGGTGGCAGAATGCGGCTTGTCTGTTGCGCCTGCTGTGTTTTTCGGAATGCAGTGGGCGTTTTCTTTTTTCATGCCGTGGCCCCTTGCTCTGCCAGCCATTGGCGAATATCGCCACAGCGCCATGCGGTAATGCGTGGCCCCAATTTCAGCGGCTTTGGAAAATCACCAGACTTCACTTTGCGCCAAAGTGTGGGCGCGCTAAATGGCAGTAAAGCCACAGCACCGGGGCGCTTGGGGCTAGGCACCAATTGAGATTCACGCAACAAGGCGCAGTCTGGCAATTGGTCAAATGCTGGGATATTGTGCGCGGCTAATGTAGGCGTAGCTGGCGGTTTAGCGGTGGCGTGCCTCTTTTCGAAGCCAAATCCTTTTGACATTGGGTAATCCCTTGAGAAATAACAAGGGGGAATGTCTAGGTTTTTGGGGCTGGCGAATAGTGCTGAACCATCCGAACAACTGGGGTCGAATCACCCGGAACAACCCCGCAAACCCGCATGGATGCTAGGTTTTCTGGGGTCGGACAATTCACCTTCTTGGGCCTGTAGGCAACCCGTCCGGGCGCAGTATGGATGCGATGGCCTTCGCTTTTTCCTTTGATACTCCGCGTTCTTTTTGAAGCCAGTCCGAAACCATTTCATTTGTTGGTGCTGTACTGTGGTCGGCTGGGTCGTAGTTAACCCAAAAGCGCAATGCGGCGGCCTCCAAGTGCCCCAAGGCTTCCGTGTGGTGGTAGCCCCAAGGCCAACTGGTTGCAGGTATTGCTGCACTATCCGGTTTGGGTACTCTCTGTGCCATAACTAGGGATGATTTGATGGGCGGTAAATTTTTACCAATTTCTCTAAATTCATATGCGGAAGGAATTCCCACAGCACACAGCCAGCGATTTATCTCTTTTCTATGGAACTTTGCAGAAGCAATATCAGTGCAGCATTTTTCTGCGCTCTCTCCATTTTGTATAGACGTACTCAATAGCGCTTCCGGAGGCTGTTTTCCCGGATAACTATCAACCGCCAAGCGAAACCCTTCTTCCAGCCTTCGATGAACCGGATAAATTTTTTTCCAGCTATCACCTATTTCTGTTGGGTCTATTCCTGCAATCAAGGCTTCTGCCTCAATATGGTTAAACGTATCTACAAAATTCCAATGCGAAAAATCTGCCATGTGTCCCCCTGTATCTCCCCCTGAAACAAGAAAGCGCCCCAACACCGGACAGGGGGTTCCGGCATGACCAGCGGGTAATTAGTCCGTGGCTTGGGGCGCTGGGGTCTATTGTGGCATGGGTCAGGCGTGGGCGCGGTCTTGTCGGGTTAGTGCCAAGTGCAAGCCAGCAGCACCCAGCACCGCCAGCAGTGTCTTGATAGTGGGGTTGCCCTTGGGGCCAAGTGCGCGGTACAGGGTTTCACGCGGCATACCGGCGCGCTCGGCCACGGCGGCCATGCCTTGGGCTTCGGCCACATGGCGCAGGGCGGCCAACAGTGCCACCTGTCCGCCGGGCTGGTTGGCCTCATCCAAAGCAGCGGCCAAATACTCGGTTGCAAAATCAGGGTCGGCCTTGAGTAGCTCAACCACAGCAGCATCGTGTGGGCGGCTTGCAGGTGGGTGGGTGGTGTTCATGTCGGTTTCCTTCGGTGTTGCCAGTCGCGCCAGTTCGCCAGTGCTTGGGCAATGTCGGCTTGTTGGGTGCGCTTGTCGCCACCGGCCACCAGCAATATCAAGCGCTTGCCAGCCATTGGGCGTAAGGGTCTTTGCCCTCTGGGTCTAGGTAGCTTTGCACTTCAAACATGGTTTTTGTGCATTATGCGTTACAAATTGGGGGTTTCGTCGGTTTTGCGGTTTTGTCAGTAGCTTCTCTGGCACCTTGTAGATTTTCAGGGGCTGGCCTGAAGGCGGCCTCGTTGGTAGCGCAACTGGTCAGGCGTGTGCCAACTCTAGCGCGGCCATGCGTTGGATGGTTTGGCGCTTCTTGGCATTCTCCCGTGCCATCCATAAGTCGCGCTGGGCTTGCAGCGCCAGCCAGTAGCCGGGCGAGGTGCCCAAGGCTTCGGACAGGCGCAAGTCCATGTCTGCCGTGATGCCTGAATGCCCGTGCAGCAGGCGCGACAACATGATGCGGCTAATACCAATGTGAGCGGCAAAGGCCGTCACTGTGATATTTAAGTCCTCAAGCCAGCCGGTCAGTAGTTCGCCGGGGTGTGCGGGGTTGTGCATGTTCATGATGTGCCTTTCTTATGCGCCAGCGAAAGGCAGCGCCAGCCGGGTGCAGTGGGGTTTTGGGGGTACCTGCTGGGGGCCTTTGCCGATTTTCACGGGCTGGCTTTATGCCGCCTTGCTGTGCAGTTGGATGATTTTTGCGCCAACACGCAGTTGGTCTAGGTAGTCTGCCCATGTTTGCATCATGGCGCGGCGCTGCTCCATGTATTCGGCGCGGTCGTAGGCGCTGCCAAGTGGGCCGCTTTTGCCGTGGCCTAGTTGGGCTTCAACCAAAGTGTCAGGGATGCCAGCTAGGCGCTCGGCCATCATCGTTCTAGCCATTGCGCGGAAGCCGTGGCTTACATGGTCTTCACCAAAGTCGAGGCGCTTGAGTGCAGCGTTAATCGTGTTGTCGGACATTGGGCGCAAGGTAGAACGGGCACCCGGAAAGACATAGCGCCCACTACCAGTAAGGGGGCGTAGCGCCTGCAAGATGGCAATGGCTTGTTTCGCCAGCGGGATGTAATGCGCCTTGCCGTTGAGCTTTTCCCGCTTGGTGCGCTTCATATCGGCGGGCGGTATGGTGAGCATGGCATTGTCCAAGTCAATCCATGCCCATTCCATAGCGCGGATATTGCCGGGGCGCTGAAAAAACAAGGCTGCAAGTTGCAGCGCTGCCTTGGTAGTGGGTAAACCGGTGTAGCCGTCGATGGCGCGTAGCATCTCGCCTACTTTGGCCGGGTCAGTGACAGCGGCGAAGTGTTTAGCCACATGGGGCTGCAATGCGCCTTTCAGGTCAGGCACCGGGTTTTGCTCTATCCGGCCTGTCTGCACAGCATAGCGAAACACCTGACCGGCCATCTGTTGCAGGTCGTGGGCGGTACTTAGGATGCCTTTGGCTTCAACCTTGCGTAGTGCTGCCAGCACGTCCTTGGCCTTGATACGCTCCAACGGCTTAACCCCCAGCACGGGAAATAGATAGGCTTCGTTCATGCGTAGCCACTTATAGGCGTGGCCTTCGCTCCATGAGGGGGCCTTGAGCTGGTGAAACTCTCGCGCCACTGCTTCATAGGTGTTAGTGGCCGCCATCTTTTCGGCGTGCTTTTGCTCGCGCTTGGCGGTGCTGGGGTCTATGCCTTTTGCCAGTTGCGCTTTGGCAGCATCACGGGCGGCACGGGCTTGGGCCAAACCCACAGCCGGATAGACACCAATGGATAGCGTCTTTTGGTTGTCGTGGATACGGTAAGCCATGCGCCAGTATTTGCCCGAAGCCTTGACGTGCAGGTACAGCCCCCCTCCATCGCTGTGCTTGTCGCCTGCTGGCTTGCCGCTGTGCTTCGTGCTGTTCTTGATAAAGGTGTCGTTCAGTGCCATGCGCTACCCCCCTGAAATATGCCCGTTGGTATTTGTTGGTATCTGGGTTGTTGGTACCCGCTAGATACCAACAAAAGTACCAACAAAATGTTGGTATGTGATGATGCCGGGTGAAGTGACGTGAGGCAACAAAAAAGCCCCTGTACCTATGAGGCAAGGGGCTTTTGATATGGCTTGAAATGCTGTGAAATGGCGATGTGGCGCGGCGTGAGGGATTCGAACCCCCGACAGCCCGGGTAGAAGCCGGGTACTCTATCCAACTGAGTTAACGCCGCCAAGGCTGCCATTTTACGGCCTGGCATTCCCTCTTTGCATGGCTGAATGGGGTGAAATACAGGTTTTTTTGTTGCAGCGCAACAAATATGTTGCACTGCAACAAAAAAATGCCTACAGTGGCCCCATGATCCCGACCAAAGACTGGCTTAAAGCATCCTGGAACGCTGGCATTGACCTGCTACGTCCAGTAAGCGACCGGGAGACCGGCGATGCTACCTCTCCGCACTCTGTTGCGCCTACCCGCCATACTAATCTGGTGGTGCCTATACGCTCCTTAGGGCCTAGCTACCGCGAACGCATTGCAGCACACTTGCTGGCACTGGAGCCGCCAGACCGCTACTTGCGCTTTGGCTACGCCGCCAACGACACCCAAATCCGCCGCTACGTGCAGCAGCTCGATTTTTACCGCGACGAAATTTTTGGCGTCTATAACCGCCGCCTAGAGCTGATTGCAATGGCCCATTTGGCCTTGTCCCAGCACCCCGAGCATGAACAATGCGCCGAATTTGGTGTCTCGGTGCTGCACAAAGCGCGTGGTCAAGGGCTGGGCGCACGCCTATTTGAGCGCGCTACCATCCATGCACGCAACGCCGGAGTACATTTGGTGTTTATTCACGCTTTGTCAGAAAACCGGGCCATGCTCAAAATTGCCCGCAACGCTGGGGCCGTGATTAGCCAAGATGGTGGTGAGTCTGAAGCCTATCTTACCTTGCCACCGGCTAATCTGGATTCACGCATGACAGAGTTGTTAGAGCAGCAATGGGCCGAACTAGACTATCGCCTAAAACAGCAGGCACAACAATTTTGGCGCTTTCTGGCTGGGGTGCAAGCGGCACGCCAAAGCGCACAGGCAGCACGCCATTCGTCTGTCGAATAAGCCAAACGGTCTAGCAAAATTGCGCTAAAAAATACCCGAGACAGCCGCCATCCGGTATCCTAGCTACTCTTTTTACTACTACTGCACGTCCTGCAACCAAGGCTGTGTCCGAACCACACTCTGAGCGTTGGCCCGATAGGGAAGACAAACGCACCTTCCTACAAAAGCTGGTTGAGTTCATTCACCCTGGGCCAGACTCGCGCGCCGAGTTACTAGAGGTGCTGACCGAGGCCGAAAGCAATGCCCTGATTGATGCCGAAGTGCGCCTGATGCTAGAGCGCGTCATTGGCCTGACCGATGTGCGTGCGGGCGATGTGATGGTGCCTGCGCCGCGCATGGACATGCTGCCCGTCGATGCCACACTCGATGCCCTGCTGCCCACCATCATTGGGGCGGGGCATTCGCGCTTTCCGGTGTACCAAGGCGAACGTGAAAACATCATTGGGGTGTTGATTGCCAAAGACCTGCTCAAATTGCAGCATAACCCCGCTTTGCAAGTGCGCGATGTGCTGCGTCCGGCCATGTTTGTGCCCGAAAGCAAGGGCTTAAACGAACTGCTGCGCGAGTTTCGCGGCAATCGCAACCACTTGGCCATTGTGATTGACGAGTTTGGTCGCGTGGCTGGGCTTATCACGATTGAAGACGTGTTAGAGCAAATTGTGGGCGAAATTGAAGACGAGTTTGACCTGCCCGAAGACCAAGGCGATATTTTGACCCTGCCCGACAACAGCTACCGCGTCAGCGGTGACACCCCGGTTGTCCGGCTGGCCGAAGTTTTAGGCATTCCCCTGTGCAGCAGCGATGCTGACCTTAATTTTGAAACCATCGGTGGCCTGATTGCCCACGAAATGGGCCATGCCCCCCGGCGCGGCGAGCAGATGCTGCTGTGCGGGCTGCAATTTTCTGTGTTGCACACCCGAGGTGGGGCTGTGCGCTGGCTCAAGGTCACTCTGGCACCCGTGCCTGCTGCGGCTGCGTGATGCGCTCAAGGGCCGTGTGGGTGCTGCTGCCCCTGCTGGCGGGGTTGGCGCAGGCGGCCTCTTTGGCATGGCCGGGCCACGGCCAGCCGTTGTGGTGGTTGCAACTGGCCTCCATGATGGTGCTGGCATGGCTGCTGCGCCCGCCGCTGCCTTGGCGCCAAGCGGCGCTGTGCGGCGGCATTTTTGCTACCGCTTGGCTGGTGGGCACTTTTTGGTGGTTGTTTATTTCCATGCACACCTATGGCGGGCTGGCCGCGCCGCTGGCGCTGCTGGCCGTGCTGGCGTTGGCGGGGTTTTTGGCCAGCTATTACGCGGCAGCATTGGCCTTGTTTGCTTGGCTGGCCCCGCGCAGTCGCGTTTTGGCGGCACTGGCGTTTGGTGCCGCTTGGTTGCTGGCCGAGTTAGCCCGTGGCACTTGGTGGACGGGCTTCCCGTGGGGGGGCAGCGGTTATGCCCATGTCGATGGCCCGCTGGCCGTGCTGGCCCGCACCGTAGGGGTTTATGGCATCAGCTTGGCGGCAGCGGTGCTGGCCATGTTGCTGGTGCAAGCGCGGCGCACCGACTGGCACCAATGGCGCGTTTGGCTCTTGGGCGGGGCTTTGCTGGCTGGCTGGGCTGGTCTGGCTTGGCAACGCGATTGCGCCCTGCATGGCTGTGCTAACCAGCCTTTAGCGCCACCAACTGCCGCCATCCGCTTGGCCTTGTTGCAAGGCAATATCCCACAAGATGAAAAATTTCAGCCCGGCACTGGCGTGCCACTGGCACTGCGCTGGTATGCCCAAGCCTTGGCCGAAGTCCCGGCTGATTTGGTCATTGCCCCAGAGACCGCTATTCCGCTGCTGCCGCAACAACTCATGCCCGGTTACTTAGAAGATTTGCAGCAGCGTTACAGCCAAGGCCAGCAAGCGGCGCTGTTGGGTATCCCCTTGGGCGATGCCGACCAAGGCTATACCAATTCCGTCATCGGCTGGCAGGCACAGCAGCCAGAGCCTTACCGCTACGATAAACACCATTTGGTGCCGTTTGGCGAATTTATCCCGCCCTTGTTCAAATGGTTTACTGCCATGATGAACATTCCGCTGGGTGACTTCAACCGGGGCGCATTGGCCCAAGCACCCATGCACTGGCGCGGGCAGCGCATAGCGCCCAACATCTGCTACGAAGATTTGTTTGGCGAAGAACTGGCCGCCCGCTTTTTAGACCCAGCCCAAGCGCCCACCATGTTTGTTAATTTCAGCAACATTGGCTGGTTTGGTGACAGCTTGGCCATTGACCAGCATTTGCACATCAGCCGAATGCGCGCCTTGGAGTTTGAGCGCCCCATGGTGCGCGCCACCAACACCGGAGCCACCGCCGTGATTGACCACCAAGGCACTGTCACGCACCAGTTGCCACGCCTGACGCGCGCCATACTCTTGGCACAGGTGCAAGGGCACGCTGGCCCGCCCACACCCTATGCCTTTTGGGTGGCCCGTTGGGGCTTGTGGCCGCTGTGGTGGCTGGCCGCTGGGCTGCTCTGGCTGGCATGGCGCAGACGAGGCACTGTTGCAAGCAGCGCAGTAGCAGGATAATGGCGGGTTGACTTTTTACCCAGCAAAAAACCAAAGCGGCAATGCCGCTGTTGTGGAGCACGATTGAACATGGCAGATTCCTTTTCCTATGAACAACTGATTGCCTCGGGCGAAGGACGGCTGTTCGGCCCCGACAGTGGCCGCCTACCGCTGCCGCCCATGCTAATGTTTGACCGCATCACCCATATCGACGGTGATGGCGGTGCCCACGGCTTGGGCCGCATCGTGGCCGAGCTAGATGTCAAGCCCGACCTGTGGTTCTTTGCCTGCCACTTTCAGGGCGACCCGGTGATGCCCGGTTGCTTGGGGCTAGATGCCATGTGGCAGTTGATTGGTTTTTATCTCACTTGGCTGCAACTGCCAGGCCGAGGCCGCGCCTTGGGCGCAGGTGAAGTCAAATTTACCGGTGAAGTGGGGCCAGATGTCAAACTGGTCACCTACGAAATTGACATCAAGCGCGTGATTAAGCGCAAACTGTGTATGGCCATTGGCGATGCCCGCCTGCTGGCCGATGGCAAAGAAATTTACGTCGCCAACGACCTGCGCGTCGGCTTGTTTAAACGCGAGGAAGACGGCGCAGCACAAGGAGGCGCAGCATGAGCAAAAAACGGGTAGTGATTACGGGCACGGGCATTGTTTCGTGCATTGGCAACGACCGCGCCACGGTGGTGCAATCCCTGCGCGAGAGCCGCTCGGGCATTCGCGCCATGCCCGCGTTTACCGAGTTGGGCTTGCGTAGCCAAGTGGCCGGCATTCCGCAAATCAACTTAGAAGAGCGCATTGACCGCAAACAACTGCGTTTTATGGGCGATGCTGCCGCTTACGCGCACATCTCTTTGCAAGAGGCGATTGCCCAAGCGGGCCTGACACCTGAGCAGGTTTCGCACCCACGCACCGGCTTGATTATGGGTTCCGGCGGCGGCTCTCCGGCCAACCAAATTGAAGCCGCTGATGTCTTGCGTAGCAAGGGCATTCGCCGCGTCGGCCCCTACCAAGTGACGCGCTGCATGAGTTCTACCGTCTCGGCTTGTTTGTCCACCAATTTTGGCATCAAGGGCATCAACTACTCTATCACCTCGGCGTGCAGCACCTCGGCGCACTGCATTGGCGCTGCGGCGCAGCAAATTGCCTGGGGGATGCAAGACGTGATGTTTGCCGGTGGTGGCGAAGAACTCAGCTGGGGCATGGCGCTGCTGTTTGACGGCATGGGCGCGATGTCGAGCAAGTACAACGCCACCCCCGAAAAAGCCTCGCGTGCCTACGATGCAAACCGCGATGGTTTTGTCATTGCCGGTGGCGGCGGTGCCGTAGTGCTAGAAAGCCTAGACCACGCTTTGGCCCGTGGCGCTACCATTTTGGGCGAAGTAGTCGGTTTTGGTGCCACCTCCGATGGTGAAGACATGGTGGCCCCTTCGGGCGAAGGAGCCATCGCCTGTATGCGCCAAGCCATTGAAGGCTTGGACGCGCCCATCGACTACATCAACACCCACGGCACCTCTACCCCCGTGGGTGATGTACCCGAACTGCGCGCCATCCGCGCCGTGTTTGGCGAGGCCATTCCACCGTTCTCGTCCACCAAGTCGCTCACTGGGCACTCGTTGGGTGCCACGGGCGTGCAAGAGGCCATTTATTGCCTACTGATGCTGCAAGATGGCTTTATTGCCGGTTCGGCCAACGTTGAAACCCTAGAGCCTGCCGCCGAAGGGATGCCGCTGGTCACCGTCACGCGCGACGCACCTATCCGCACCGCCTTGTCCAACAGCTTTGGCTTTGGCGGCACCAACGCCAGCTTGGTGCTGCGTCGCTGGGACGGTGCATAAAAAGCCCCATAGCCCCGGCCTGCTGCCGTAGCAACGGCCCGCCTGCCCTTGGTGCAGACGGGCCGTTGGCTTGTGCGGGGCCCGTAAAATGGCTGCTGCTCTGTGCTGGCCCGCCGGGCTGTGGCACTCCCTCTTTTTACTCTGCGCGGTTTGCACCGCGCCGCACCACGCATGTTGACCTTCCAGCAAATTATCTTGAAGTTGCAGTCCTACTGGGATGCCCAAGGCTGCGCGCTCCTGCAACCCTACGATATGGAAGTGGGTGCGGGCACCTCGCACACCGCCACCTTTTTGCGCGCCATTGGCCCCGAGCCTTGGAAAGCCGCTTATGTGCAACCCAGCCGCCGCCCCAAAGATGGCCGCTATGGCAACAACCCCAACCGATTGCAACATTACTACCAATACCAAGTGGTGCTCAAACCCGCCCCGGCCAACATCCTAGAGCTGTATTTGGGCAGCTTAGAAGCGCTGGGCTTTGACCTCAAGCAAAACGACATTCGCTTTGTGGAAGACGATTGGGAAAACCCCACCTTGGGTGCTTGGGGCTTGGGCTGGGAAGTGTGGCTCAATGGTATGGAAGTAACCCAGTTCACCTACTTCCAACAAGTGGGCGGCATTGATTGCAAACCCGCCACCGGCGAGATTACCTATGGCCTAGAACGCCTGGCCATGTACCTGCAAGGGGTGGACAACGTCTATAACCTGCAATGGACAGACACGCTCAAATATGGCGATGTCTATCACCAAAACGAAGTCGAGCAATCCACCTACAACTTTGAGCATTCGGATGCCGATTTTCTGTTTACCGCCTTCAATGCCCACGAAAAGCAGGCCAAATACCTGATGGAGCAACAACTGGCCCTGCCTGCCTACGAGCAGGTGCTGAAAGCAGCGCACAGCTTTAACCTGCTGGATGCGCGTGGTGCCATCAGCGTGACCGAGCGCGCCGCCTACATTGGCCGCATTCGCAATTTGGCGCGCAGTGTGGCGCAAAGCTACTACGAAAGCCGCGAGCGCTTGGGCTTTCCAATGGCTCCGCGTGAATGGGTGGCGCAAATGCAGAAAAAAGCAGCTTAAACCACTGATTGGATGGCTGCTGTATGCCTACACCCACCACCCTAGAACTATTTGCTGCACCGTGGCTGAACAACCACCTGCTGGACACCAGCTTTTTGCAGCAAAAAAGCCGGGAACTGGCCGCCCAGCCATTACCGCCGGGGTGGTTAGCATGGTTACAGCAGCAGTTTCAACCCAGCCAATTTGTCGCTAGCAACGAGGCGCAGTTAGAAGACTGCTTTATCAGCCCCTTGCTCAAGCAACTGGGCTGGGTGAGCGTGCCCCAGCAGGTGCTGGTGGTGCAAGGTAAAACCGCCAAGCCCGATTGGTGTTTGCTACTCGAACCCGAACAAATTCAGGACTTGCTAGTGCAACAAAGTGCTGGGCATGGCCTGATTGCTGCAATTTGTGAATCGAAGGCTTGGAATAAGCCCCTCGATACCGGCAAGGCACGCCAAGACAACCCGCACCACCAGCTGCAAGACTACCTGAGCACCTTGCGCGTGCGCTTTGGTTTTTTGACCAATGGCCGCCACTGGAGGCTGTACGACACCGACAAAATCACCGCCAAAAAATCGTTCATTGAGTTTGATTTAGAACAAATTTTGGCCCTGCCTACGGGCGATGAACAGCAGCAAGCGCTGGCGCTATTTACCTTCTTTTTTAGCCGCAATACCTACGCTCCAGCGGCCAGCACGCAACCGGGCAGCGCGATGGAGCAGGCCATTGCCGACTCTAGCGTCTTCACGGTGGCGGTGGAAGAAAACCTCAAAGCCGTCATTTATGGCTACGAGGGCGAAGACTCTTTGTTTGAGCTGATTGGTAAAGCGCTGTACCAAGCCAACGCCCAGCCACAGCCGCCCAAACTCGATACGGTGTACGAAAACAGCATTGTCTTGCTGTTTCGTTTGTTGTTTGTGGTCTATTTTGAAGACAAAAACCGCGAATTGTTGGCCCTGCACCCGTTTTACAACGAGCACAGCTTGCAAGCCCTGCACCAACAATTGCGCCGTGATGTAGCCCAACGCCCGCAGCAGCACAATGGCATGTTGGCATTGCGCCAACTGTTTCGGATGCTAGACCAAGGTGAAGGCGACATCGATGTGCCACTGTTCAACGGCGGCCTGTTTGACCCCCAGCGTGCGCCGTTGCTCAAAGCAGCAAAAATCTTTGACAACCGCACCCTGTTGTCGATTTTGGACAAACTGCTGTTCCAAACCCACCGGGGTGACACGCTGTTTGACACCCGGCGCGACTTCAAAAACATGAGCGTCACCCATTTGGGCCGCATTTATGAGGGTTTACTTGAATTTCGCTTTGAGCGCGCCCCCGAAACCGCCACCTACCTCGAATACCAAAGCAGCAGCACGGCGGGCAAAAGCGTTGAAGCCTATTTTGATGCCTACGACGTAGCGCAACTACGCAAAGAAAAAGGCTTTAAGGTGCTGCGCGAGTTGAGCGTGCAGGCTGGGGCGGTGTACCTGAAAAGCGCCAGCAACTCGCGCAAAACCAGCGCCAGTTACTACACGCCCGCCAGCCTGTCTGACCGGTTGGTGCAAGCCAGCATTGCGCGCGCGCTAGAGGCAGGCAAACCGCTGGCCGAACTGAAAATTTTGGACAACGCCTGTGGCAGCGGCCATTTTTTAGTGCAAGCACTAGCCTGCTTGGCCGATATGGCCGTGCAGCGGCTAGAGCACGACGCACCACTGGCACAACTGCTCCACGAGGAACGCGCCAAAATCGCCCAGCAGTTTGCTGCGCTCAACTTACCGTACACCCCCGACGACGGCCAGATTTTGAAACGCCTGCTGCTCAAGCGCTGCATCTATGGTGTTGATTTGAAACCCTTTGCCGTCGAGTTGGCCCGCCTCAGTTTGTGGATGGACAGCTTTATCTTTGGCACGCCGCTATCGTTTATTGAGCACCACATTCAGCACGGCAACGCCTTGGTCGGTGCCACGGTGGAAGATTGCATTGACTACAACACCACCGAAGGCGCGCAAGATGATTTATTTGTACAAGGCATTACCGCCCGCTTTGACGCGCTGCGCGATGTCATGCACCAATTGGATGCCATGCGCGACACCACCGCGCAAGAAGTGGCACAAAGCAAAACTCTGTGGCGCGATAGCATTACGCCCCAATTGCGCCCGCTGTTTCGTGCCCTGAGCTTTATCAGCACGCGGCGCATGTTACTGGCCGAAGGCAAAGCGTCAGAATGCGAAGCGCTGGACAAAACCCCCGACCTGTTGGCGCAATTGTTTGACGAGCGCGACAGCGTGCCTACGCAAGTATTGCAACAAATTGAAGACTACGCCCGGCGCTACCACTTTTTCCATTACGAAGTGGCCTTTCCCGAAGCCTTTGGCGGCAATGCACCGGGTTTTGATGTGGTGTTGGGCAACCCGCCGTGGGACAAGACCAAGTTCAGCGATACCGATTTTTTCCCGCAGTACCACAGCCGCTACCGCAGCGCCAAAAATACCGAAAAGGCGGCCATTCAACAACGCTTATTGGGCAGTGCCCATATTCAGGCGGCTTACGATGTGGCCCAACAACAGGCCGAAGTGCTCAATGCCTACTACAAGGCCCAATTTCCGCTGAACCGGGGTGCAGGCGATGGCAACCTGTTTCGCCTGTTTGTGGAGCGCAACCTGCACCTGCTGGCCCCCGGCGGCAGTCTCAACTATGTGCTGCCCAGTGCCCTGATGTTTGAGGAAGGCTCGCTGGCCCTGCGCCAGCATATCCTGACGCACTGCCAAATGCCGTTTTTCTACAGCTTTGAGAACAACAAAGGCATCTTTCCTGACGTGCATCGCAGCTATAAATTTGCCCTGATGCAGGTGCTTAACGTGCCACTACCCAAAGGCAAAAAAGCGGCAGCCAAAGTAGCCATCGACACCGCGTTTTATCTGTTGGATGCGGCAGAACTGGACGACCCCACGCGCCATGTGCCCTACCCGCTGGCAACGCTCAAAACCTTGTCACCGCAACAATGGGCGCTGATGGAACTGCGCCACGCTGCCGATTTGCCCATCTTGGGCAAGTGCTATGCCGCTTTTGCACCACTGTCGGCTGGTTGGCTGGACTTCCGTAGCGAATTACACATGACGCACGACAAAGATTTATTCTTAGAGCGTGCCACGCCTAGCGCTTTGCCTTTGTACGAGGGCAAAATGATTTGGCAATACCAACACTGGTTCAACACGGCACAGTATTGGCTAGAACCTGCGGCTTTTGATGCGCGCTTACATAGCAAAGAGCTGTACCGCATGGCGCAGGATTTGGAAGTACCCAAGTCTGAAGTCAGCAAGTACGCTGATGCTGTGCGTTTTGACCATGAGTTTGTGCGCTTGGCGTTTCGCGTTATTGCCAGAGATACCGATGAACGGACACTGATTTTTACTTTATTGCCCCAAAAATGCGCTACGGGGCATTCGTTGTTTACAACTGTGCCCAAACATTACGCCTTGTCGTCTACAACTGCTACTGAGAAGCAAAAACAACACGTCACTGTGCAGTCTGTTTCGTATCTGCGCCTACTGTTTGCGCTGGCTTGGTTCAATAGCCTGCCGATGGACTGGTTGGCACGGTTTATGGTGCAAATCAACGTGAGCCAGACTTATCTCTACCGCCTGCCCATGCCCCAGCCTAGCGATGAGGAAATTTTGCAAAACCCCGACTACCAAGCGCTGGCTAAAAACGCCTTGCTGCTCACACTGGCCGCCAGTTGGGATGATTTTGCTATCCCCTTGGCCCCGCAAATAAAAGCCTTGGGTATCGCCAAAAAAGACCTACCCACCACCGCCAAAGCACAAGACAAACTGCGCGCCGACATTGACCAGCATGTGGCCCGGCTCTACGGCTTGCAGCCGACCGATTTGGCACACATGTTGGCCAGCTTCAAAGTCATGGCCAACAAACGGCCCGAATACCTCACCTTATTCCAGTAGCCCGCCTCAGCGCTGGCCCTCTTCTTTGATTGCCTTTTTCAAAAGAACCCACCTTATGACGACAAAAAATTTACTGCTTGAACTGTTCGTAGAAGAACTGCCCCCCAAAGCGCTGCAAAAGCTGGGCGATGCCTTTGCCAGCCTGCTGTTTGAGCAACTCCAGGCCCAAGGTTTGACCTCTGCCGACACCGTGGTCACGCCCTACGCCTCGCCGCGCCGTTTGGCCGCGCACATCAGCCATATCTGGCTCAAGGCTGAAGACAAGCCGGTGCAAGTCAAACTGATGCCGGTAGCGGTGGGGCTGGATGCCCAAGGCCACGCCACGCCCGCGCTGCTAAAAAAACTGGCCGCCATTGGGGCCGATATTGACCCCACCGACCCCGCCGCGGTGGCCGCCAGCTTGCACCGCGCCCCCGATGGCAAGGCCGAGGCTTTGTTCTACCATAGCCTCGTCACGGGTGCTACGCTAGACATCGGCCTGCAAAAAGCCTTGGACGAAGCCATTGCCAAGTTGCCTATCCCCAAGGTCATGACCTACCAATTGGAGCGCGATTGCGAGCTGCCCGGCTGGAGCAGCGTGCATTTTGTGCGCCCGGCCCACGGCTTGGTGGCCCTGCATGGCAGCACCGTGGTGCCCGTGAAGGCACTGGGTTTGCAAGCAGGCCACACCACGCAAGGGCACCGCTTTGAGGCGGCGGTTTCGCCGGTAGTGATTGCCGATGCCGACAGCTACGCCGCCACCTTGGCGCGTGATGGTGCCGTGATTGCCAGCTTTACCGAGCGCCGTGCCGAGATTGCACGCCAACTGGCCGCCGCTGCCGAGCGCATTGGCAATGGCGTGCGCCCGATTGACGATGCCGCCCTGCTAGACGAAGTGACCGCGC
Source organism: uncultured Simplicispira sp. (assembly GCA_964388325.1). GTDB lineage: Bacteria > Pseudomonadota > Gammaproteobacteria > Burkholderiales > Burkholderiaceae_C > Simplicispira. The sequence goes on from CAYMAC010000003.1 coordinate 15,794, forward strand.
TGGTCGAGCGCCCGAATGTGCTGGTGTGCGAGTTTGAAAAAGAATTCCTCGACGTGCCGCAGGAATGCCTGATTTTGACGATGAAGGCAAACCAAAAATACTTCCCGCTGCTCGACGCCGCTGGCAAGCTCACGCACCAGTTCTTGGTGGTCAGCAACATCAGCCCCGACGACGCCAGCGCCGTGGTGCAAGGCAACGAGCGCGTGGTGCGCCCACGCTTGGCCGATGCCAAATTCTTCTTTGACCAAGACCGCAAGAAAACGCTGGCCTCGCGTGTGGAATCTTTGGGCAAAGTGGTTTATCACAACAAACTGGGCACCCAAGGCGAGCGCGTGCAGCGCGTGCGCGCCATCGCCCATGCCATCGCACAGGCTTTGGGCGATACCGCCCTGCCGCAGTGGATTGACCAAGCTGCCTTGCTGGCCAAAACCGACTTGGTGACGGACATGGTGGGCGAATTCCCTGAGCTGCAAGGCATTATGGGCCGCTACTACGCGCTCAATGACGGCTTGAGCGCCGATGTGGCCGACGCCATTGAAGACCACTACAAGCCGCGTTTTGCCGGTGATACCCTGCCGCGCAACCAAACCGGCGTGGTGGTGGCACTGGCCGACAAGCTCGAAACACTGGTCGGCATGTTCGGCATTGGCAACCTACCTACCGGAGACCGCGACCCATTCGCCCTGCGCCGCCACGCTTTGGGCGTGATTCGCATGTTGGTAGAAAAAGACTTGCCACTGGATTTGGGCGCGCTGCTGGCCAGCGCCGTTCCTGCCTTTGGCGACAAAATTGCAGACGCAACGCCCGCACTGACTGACTTTATCTACGACCGTTTGGCAGGTGCGTTGCGCGAGCAAGGCTACCGCGCCCAAGAAGTCGATGCCGTGCTGGCCCTGCGCCCCCAGCGTCTGGCCGAAGTGGCCAAGCGCCTAGAAGCCGTGCGTGCCTTTGCCGCCCTGCCCGAAGCCCCCGCTTTGGCCGCTGCCAACAAGCGCGTGGGCAATATCCTGAAAAAAGCGGGCGAAGTCGATGCCCACGTCAACCCAGCACTGTTGCAAGAGCAAGCCGAGCAAGATTTGTTTACCGCCTTGCAGCGCTTTGTGCCCGAAGCCAATGCCCAGTTTGAAGCCGGTGACTACACCACCAGCTTGCAAACGCTGGCCGTGTTGCGCGCGCCCGTCGATGTCTTTTTTGACGATGTGATGGTCAATGCCGAGGAAATGGATGTGCGCCTCAACCGCCAAGGCTTGCTTAAAGTGCTGCACGTTGCCATGAACCGCGTGGCCGATTTGTCGCGTTTGGCCGCCTAAGCGCAGAGTCTGTATGGCCACTACCGTACAGCAGCGCCTCGCTTGGTATTTGTTTGCACCTCCGGCGCTGCTGGCGGGTTTGCGCTGGCTGTTGCAATGGCAAGAGGGGCGCAGTGCCAGCGGCCCGGTGTTGCCGCTGTCGCCGTTTGCTGGGGCGCAATCGCTGTCGAGCATGTTGTGGTCTTTAGCTACCCCGTTGCTAGTGGTGTTGCTGCTGGCGCTGGCGGTTTGGTTGGCACAGCGGCGCTGGGGCTGGCCCAAGGTGGGGTTGGTACTGTTGGGCTTGTGGATGCTGGTGTGTTTGGCTGGTGCAGCTGCTTTGCTGTGGCGACAACACAATCTGCAAGGCTTGCGCCCCTTGCCGCCGGTGCAAGCGCAGGTGTTGGGCAGCCGCCACAAAAAGCCCAATGCCCGCAGTGTGGGCGGCACAGAGCTGGTGTTGCGCGTGGCTACGCTAGAGCCGTTGCAGCAGGTGTTAATCCATGACCCGCAAGCCGCCCAATGGCAGGCTGGGCAAACCTTGCAACTGCAATGGGCGCAAGGGCGTTACAGTGGCCGGTTTGTCACCGGCTGGCAAGCTCTAGCCACAGCGCCAGCACCTGCCACGCCCCAGGCTTTGCGCCCATAATTGCGCCTATGAAACTCGCTATTTTGGACCGCGATGGCACCATCAACGCCTTGGGCGAGGATGAGTTCATCACCTCGCCCGCCGATTGGAAACCCCTGCCCGGTGCTTTAGATGCCATTGCCCGGCTTAACCATGCCGGCTGGCATGTGGTGGTGGCTGCCAACCAGCCGGGCTTGGGGCGCGGCTTGTTTGATATGGCCACGCTCAATGCCGTTCATGCGGCCATGCACAAGCAGGTAGCTGCCGTAGGTGGGCGCATTGATGCCGTGTTTTACTGCCCCCATGCCCCCGACGAAGACTGCCGTTGCCACAAACCAGCCCCCGGTTTGCTAGAGCAAATCTGCGAGCGCTATGGCGTCGATGCCAGCAAAGTCTGCATCATCGGTAGCTGTTTGCCGCACATGCAGGCCGGTGCAGCCGTCAAGGGTATTTTGCATTTGGTTTGCACCGGGCACGCCGCTGGCTTAGACCCGGCAGCACCGCTGCCACCCGAATGGCCCGCTGGTATTCAAACCCATGCCAGCATGGAAGCCTTGGTGGAGCAGTTACTGGTCATGCCTGCACCGCCTGCCCCAGCAGCCACGCCCAAGCCCCCAGCTGCCGCCACACTGGCTGCCAACTCCGTATAATCAGCCACTTCCGAGGAGCGTTGCAGCGCCCCCAGCACAGCGGGGCGTGAGGCTCGGAACCCACCCTAGCAACGACGCTCATCCACTTTCCGTGCGGTGAGCTTTTCTTTTCTGCAATTTCCGCATCGGCCAGTGGCTTGTTCACCCCTGTTTGGAGCCGACCCCATGAATGCACCTTCTTCCACCTTCGCCAATGCCGATTGCGCCATTGCCGACATCGCCTTGGCCGCTTGGGGCCACAAAGAAATCCGCATCGCCGAGACCGAAATGCCCGGCCTGATGGCCATCCGCGAAGAGTTTGCCGCCAGCCAGCCCCTCAAGGGCGCACGCATCACCGGCAGCTTGCACATGACCATCCAAACCGCCGTGCTCATCCAAACTCTGGAAGCACTGGGCGCGCAAGTGCGCTGGGCTTCGTGCAACATCTTTAGCACCCAAGACCACGCCGCCGCCGCCGTTGCCGACGGTGGCACGCCGGTGTTTGCCGTCAAGGGTGAATCGCTGTCCGACTACTGGGATTACACGCACCGCATTTTTGAGTTTGGCGCAGCCGGTACCCCCGGCGAAGGCCCGAACATGATTTTGGACGATGGCGGCGATGCCACCATGCTGATGCACTTGGGCCAGCGCGCTGAAAAAGACCTGTCGGTGCTGGACAAGCCCACCAGCGAAGAAGAAACCATCCTGTTTGCTGCCATTCGCGCCAAATTGGCCGTAGATGCCACTTGGTACACCCGCAAGAGTGCCGAAATCATTGGCGTGACCGAAGAAACCACCACCGGCGTACACCGCCTGAATGAAATGTCGGCCAAGGGCACGCTGCTGTTCCGCGCCATCAACGTTAACGACTCCGTTACCAAGAGCAAGTTTGACAACCTCTATGGCTGCCGCGAGTCCTTGGTCGATGGCATCAAGCGCGCCACCGACGTGATGATTGCAGGCAAGGTGGCCTGTGTGGCCGGTTATGGCGATGTAGGCAAGGGTTCGGCCCAAGCCCTGCGCGCCCTGTCTGCCCAAGTTTGGGTGACCGAGATTGACCCCATCAACGCCCTGCAAGCAGCAATGGAAGGCTACAAAGTCGTGACGATGGAATACGCCGCCGACAAGGCCGACATCTTCGTTACCACCACCGGCAACCGCGACGTCATTCGCCACGAGCACATGGCCGCCATGAAAGACCAAGCCATCGTCTGCAACATCGGCCACTTTGACAACGAGATTGATGTCGCGTCGATTGAAAAATACCAGTGGGAAGAAATCAAGCCCCAAGTGGACCACATCCAGTTCCCAGACGGCAAGAAAATCATCTTGCTGGCCAAGGGCCGTTTGGTCAATTTGGGCTGCGCCACCGGCCACCCCAGCTTTGTCATGAGCGCCTCGTTTGCCAACCAAACCATCGCCCAAATCGAGCTGTTCACCAAGCCCGACCAATACCAAAACGGCAAGGTCTATGTGCTGCCCAAGCACCTCGACGAGAAGGTGGCCCGCCTGCACCTGAAAAAGGTCGGTGCCATGCTTACCGAGCTGACCGATGCCCAAGCCGCCTACATTGGCGTACCGAAAAACGGCCCCTACAAGGCCGATAGCTACCGCTATTAAGCCAATAGGAATGTGACCCGCTATGCGTGCAGATGTTTTTTTGGTAGAAAAGGGCCATGCGGCCACGCGCTCCCAAGCGCAGCGGCTGATTGCTGCCGGGGTGGAGTGGCGCTTGTCGTCGTTCGCGCCGTGGCAAAAAGTAGCCAAAAACGGTGATGAAATCCCAACTATGGCCGAGTTGCGGCTGCTCGATGGTGCCGAGGCCAAATACATCTCGCGCGGTGGTCTCAAACTGGAAGGGGCGCTGGCCGCCACCGGCCTACAAGTGAGCGGCTTGCGCTGCCTCGATGTAGGCCAAAGTACCGGCGGCTTTACCGATTGCCTGCTCCAGCAAGGGGCGGTACAGGTGATTGGTGTCGATGTTGGCCACGGCCAGTTGCACGAGCGCTTGCGCCAAGATGCGCGCGTGGTCTGTGTCGAAGGGCTGAATGCCCGCAGCATGACGGCCACCGATTTGCAAGCCGCCTGTGAGCTGGCCCTGTCTGAAGTGGTCGAAGAATCCGAAGACAACGACACCCAGCCCGTCGCCCCCTATAGCTGGATGCGTAATGGTGGCTTGGTCGATGAAGAATACGACGACAGCGATGATGCTAAAGAGCAGGACATCGAAGCCTTCAAGGCCGAACGTGCCGCCAAGCAGCAGGCGCGCCAAGCGGGCACGCTGCCGGTGCAACGCCGCCGCCGCGCTGGGCTAGAGGCGGTGGACATCACCCCCTCGTTCGATGTCATTACCGGCGATTTGTCTTTTATCTCTTTAACGCTGGTACTGCCCGCACTGCTGCCCCTGCTGGCCCCCGGTGGGGCGCTGCTCATGTTGGTCAAGCCGCAATTTGAATTGCAGCCGGGCCAAGTCGGCAAAGGTGGCATCGTGCGTGATGAAGCCTTCTACCCAGTGGTAGAGCAGCGTATCCGCGAAGCTTGCGCCAGTTTGGGGCTTGAGGTGCAGGCATGGCTGGACAGCCCGATTGCGGGTGGTGATGGCAACCGTGAATTTTTTGTTTTGGCTCGGAGGGCTGCATGACCATAAGCCTAGAATTTTTCCCCCCAAAAACCCCCGAAGGGGCCAGCAAGCTGCAAGCCGTGCGCCAGCAGCTGTATGCGTTGCGCCCAGAGTTTTGCTCCGTCACCTACGGCGCGGGTGGCTCTACGCACGAGGGCACTTTTGCCACCGTGCGCGACATCTTGGCCGAGGGCATGGATGCGGCTTCGCACTTTTCCTGCATTGGTGCTACGCGCGACACGGTGCGCGCGCAACTGGCCACCCTCAAGGCAATGGGCGTGCGCCGTTTGGTGGCCCTGCGTGGCGATTTGCCCAGCGGCTATGGCTTGGGCGGTGAATTCAACTATGCCAGCGATTTGGTGGCTTTTATCCGCGCCGAAACCGGGCAAGACTTTCAGATTGAAGTCGCCGCCTACCCCGAAGTGCATCCACAAGCCAAATCACCCGAGGCCGACTTGCAAGCCTTCGCTACCAAAGTGCGCGCTGGTGCTGATTCGGCTATCACCCAGTATTTTTACAACGCCGACGCTTATTTTCGTTTTGTGGAAGATGCGCGCCAACTGGGGGCTGATGTGCCCGTAGTGCCGGGCATCATGCCCATTGCCAGCTCTACCCAACTGCTGCGCTTTTCGGATGCCTGTGGCGCTGAGATTCCGCGCTGGATACGCCTGCGCCTGCAAGCCTATGGCGACGATACCGCCAGCATCAAAGCCTTTGGCTTGGACGTGGTGACTAAGCTGTGCGAGCAACTGCGCCAAGGCGGCGCACCCGCACTGCATTTCTACACCATGAACCAAAGTGCCGCCACGCTAGAAATTTGCCAGCGCTTGGGTTTGGTGAAGTGATGTTTTTTAACCACAGTGGTGGCAGCACTTGACGCATATCAAGCACGGATATCCAGTCTAGCTTTTTAATGCTTATAGGGGCTGTTCCCTGCATTTTTTGGATTTTGTGATGAAAAAAACGGTTCTGGTTGCTGCCCTGCTGGGTACTGTGCTGTCATCTGCTGCTATGGCACAACAACAGCCTACCGAAGGCTCTTGGATGGTGCGCGCCCGCGCTGTGCATTTAGACAGTAGCAATGGTGGTTCAACTACCCCCAATTTGGGCCTGTCTGCCAACAACAAGTGGCTGCCCGAAGTCGATTTCACCTACTTTTACAACAAAAATCTGGCGGTTGAATTGATTTTGACCGTGCCACAAAAGCACACCCTGTACTCGCACGGTGGGGCCATTGGCACCTTCAAGCACCTGCCCCCTACCCTGAGCGCGCAATACCACTTTAGCGATTTGGGCAAGGTCAAGCCTTATTTGGGCGCTGGTGTCAATTACACCCGCCTGTCTAGCGTTAATTTTGCACCTGCTGTGGCTGCTGCCCTCAGCCCCTCGGTGGACAAAAATAGCTTTGGTTTGTCTTTGCAAGCCGGTGTGGACATCCACCTCAAAGACAATATGTACCTCAACTTTGACGTGAAGAAGGTACAAATTCGCACCGATGTATCTTCCGCAGGCAGCAAAATTGGTCAATTCAAAGTCGATCCTGTCTTGATTGGCGTTGGTCTGGGCTGGCGTTTCTAAGGCAAACTTTTAGTTTGGCTCCATCCCGCCGCGTGCGGGATTTTTTTTGCCCCGCTAGCCCGCACTGGCTGCGCTACCATCAGTGCCCTTATTTTTAAAAAAGGCTCTGGCGCATGTCTTGCTTGTTTGCCGCCCGCCGTTGGCGGTTTTTTGTGGCCCGGCTGTGGCTGTTTGCTGTCTTGGTTGGGGGGGCGGGCTGGGCCAGTGCCAACGCTGATGTGCCAGCTACACCCGCTGCTGCTGATTCGGCCACTGCCACTGATACGGCTACCGCTATTGGTACTGCCACGGTCGCTGATGTTACTGCTGATACTGCCGCTGATGCCCCGAGCTTGGGTCTGAAGCCACCAGCACAGGGCGCATTAACGCTGCCAAGCCAGTTGACTGCCCCACCGGTACTGTCCAAGCGCAAAATCAAGGCCGAGCGCTTGCCACAGGTGGATTTGCAGTTTCCGCAAGAATACGGTTTGGCATCGTGGTACGGTGCCAAACACCACAACAAACGCACCGCCAGTGGCGAGCGTTTCGATATGCACGACTTTACTGCCGCCCACCCTACTTTGCCTTTTGGTTCGCGTGTGTGCGTACGCAGTGCCCTGACCGGGCGTGAGGTAGTGGTACGCATCAACGACCGGGGTGGATTTGCTGGTAAGCGCGTGATTGACATCAGCCGTGCTGCAGCCGAAGCCTTGGGCATGACCCACTTGGGCACCAACCGCGTCAGCCTGCACACCCTGCCTGATGAAGACAGCACTTGTCCCGGCACCGAGGCTGAAGATGATGCCGACGACACCGCTGAAGATTAACTGCCCGACTCTAGCGTGTGCGCCGCATTGCGGTCTTGGGCCAGCAATTGCACCATTTGGGGCAAGGCGGCTTTGAGGCCCTCTTTCAGGGTGTAAGGCGGGTTGATGAGGAACATACCACTGGCGGGCAAGCCGGGGCGTTTGGTTTGGCCATCTAGGGTTTCGGTAATTTTGCTCGATTTGACAGTGAGCGTGGCGTGTAGCCAGCTCTTGCCCGCTTTTTGTGCCATCGTTTTCAGGCGGCGCGGCAAATCATGGGCTTCGGGGCGCGGAATAATTGGATACCAAATGGCATAGGTGCCGGTAGCAAAACGCTTGAGGCTGTCTTGCACCATGTCTAGCACCTTGCCATAGTCGGTTTTGAGTTCATAGCTTGGGTCACACAACACCAAGGCACGGCGCGAGGGCGGCGGCAGGAATTTTTTAATGCCCTCAAAGCCATCTTCGTGCAACACCGCCACTTGGCGGCCTGCCTCTAGTTGGGCCACATTGCCCGCCAATGCGCGCAGGTCAGACGGGTGCAACTCAAACAGCTTGAGTTTGTCGCGCTCGCGCAGTAAGCGCTGAATAATAAAGGGCGAGCCGGGATAAATTTTGATGCCGGTGCCCGTATTAAAAGCGCGCACCAAATCCATATAGGCTTGTAGAGCGGGGGCCAGCGGCACATGGGCAGCAGCAGGCACGGCCAAACGCAGGATGCCGTCGGTGGCTTCGGCGCTGGTTTTGGCATAGTCGCCATCGAGCCGGTACAGACCAGCACCGGCGTGGGTATCTAGCACCGTTAAGGCGGCATCTTTTTCAATCAAGTGTTGCAAAGTGGCAATCAAGACCGTGTGTTTGAGCACATCGGCATGGTTGCCCGCGTGAAAGGCATGGCGATAACTGAACATGGTGCTATGGTAACGAGCATTGTGCCAATTGGCACAGAAGCACCCCACCAACAAAGCCGATAATCTAGCGCATGGTCATGTTGGCAGAAGGCATTCTCAAACGGCACTGGAATCAATCGGTTCCGGTCGATGTAGTACGCATTGCCCAAGGCATGGGTGTAGCCTTGGATTACAGCGACAACCTGAGCGTCTGCGCCCATTTGCAAGTCAGTCCACAAAACCAGCCCTGCTTAACGCTGTGCCAGCGCCATAGCCCGGCCTTGCAACGTTATGCCACTGCCCAAGCCTTGGGGCATGTGGCGTTGCACCACCTGCGCCCCGGCCTAGAGCGTCAGATTGTGGTCACCGAAGATTTTGCCGTAGATGAGAGCAGCCGCACCGCGCGCGAGGCACAACAATTTGCGCTGCGCCTGCTGGTGCCCGAGGCGGTGTTGCGTTACTGCGTGCAAGAGATGGCTCTGCAAGACCTGCTAGAGCTGGCCGATATTTTTGATGTGCCCGCTACCCTGATGGGGTGGCGCTTATTGCACTGGCCTGCGCCATCGTCAGCGTAGCAACATGGCCAACGGTGTTAGCAGCAGTTGGATAAAACCATAACCAACAGCCATCAGCGGGCGCAACCACAGGGTGCCCACAATGCCCGCCAACACCAAACCCAGCACAATAAAAAAGCCCCAAGGCTCAATGCGTGATAACCAATGCGCTTGCTTCCAAGGTAGCAGCCCCACCAAAATGCGCCCCCCATCCAGTGGTGGCAGTGGAAACAGGTTAAACGCCCACATCACCAAATTGGTCAAAATGCCAGCGCGTGCCATTTCACGAAAAAAGCGCTCCTCTACCCCGGTGGCCATCAAAATCAACAACAGTGCTGCCCAGAAGATAGCTTGAACAAAATTAGACGCTGGCCCGGCCAAGGCCACCCAAATCATGTCACGCTTGGGGTTACGCAGTCGGCCAAAATGCACCGGCACCGGCTTGGCGTAGCCAAACAAAAAAGCGCCAGAGGTGGCAAAGTACAGCAGCAGGGGCATCAAGATAGTGCCCACCGGGTCAATGTGCTTGAGCGGGTTGAGCGTAATGCGCCCCTGCATGGCGGCGGTAGGGTCGCCAAAATGGCGTGCTGCATAGCCGTGGGCGGCCTCGTGTACCGTAATAGCAAACAGCACCGGCAGGGCGTAAATCAGAACCGTCTGAATGAGTTGAGAAAAATCTTCCACGGGGGCAGGCTTTCTGCTTAGAGGCCAATGGCCGATAAGCTGCCGCGCCCTTGGCGCAGTACCACGGGGTCTTCGCCTTTGCCCATCGGGGTTAGGTCAATGACGGTGGTGGGTTCTGCGGGGCAGCCGCCCGCGTCAATCACGGCATCAATCAGCTGCTCGTAGCGGGCGCGGATGTCGTGGGCATCATTGAGCGGCTCGGTCTCGCCGGGGGCAATCAGCGTGGTAGCCAACAGGGGTGCGCCGTGCAAATCAATCAGCATTTGCAGCCCCTTGCGCTCGGGCACACGCAAGCCGATGGTTTTGCGCGATGGGTGGCTTACGCGCCGGGGCACTTCTTTGGTGGCCTCCAGAATAAAGGTGTAGGGGCCGGGGGTGGCCAGCTTGAGTAGCCGGTATTGCTTGTTGTCCACCAGCGCATAGTTAGACAGTGCCGACAAATCGCTGCACAGCAGTGTGAGATGGTGTTTGTCATCCACTTGCCGAATGCGGCGCAGGCGGTCAACTGCCTGTTTGTCATCTAAGTGGCACACCAAGGCATAGCTCGAATCGGTGGGCACGGCCAAAATAGCCCCTTTTTGCAGCAGTGCAGCCGCCTGTTTGAGCAGGCGCGGTTGGGGGTTTTCGGGGTGAATTTCAAAAAACTGGGCCATAGCATCACACTTTCAAATCGGGGTTTGCACACGCTGGTGCAGCAAATCCCACACAGGCAGCACATTGGCAGGCAAAGGAGGCAAAGCGCCCAAATCAATACTGGATTCATCTGGGGCATGGAAATCACTGCCACGCGAGGCAGCCAAACCAAACTCACGCGCCATGTCGGCGTAGATAGCGTATTCATGCATGGCATGGCTGCCTGTTACTACCTCTACCGCTTGGCCGCCATGTGCTTTAAATTCGGAGAACAGGGCAAATTCTTCGTTGGGCGTAAGGTTGTAGCGGGCCGGGTGGGCAATGACGGCCACGCCACCGGCTTGGGTAATCCAGCGCACCGCCTCGCCCAGCCCGGCCCAGCGGTGTTCCACAAAACCGGGTTTGCCTTCGGTCAGGTAGCGGCGAAACACCTCGCTGGTGTCGTGGCAAACGCCGCTGTCGACTAAAAAACGGGCAAAGTGGGTGCGCGACACCAAGGCCGGGTTGCCCACATAGCGCAACGCTCCTTCGTAAGCACCGGCAATGCCTACTTGGGCCAGTTGCTGCGCCATATCTTTGGCACGTTGGTCACGGCCTGCGCGGGTGTGGGCTAGGCCTTGCACCAATTCCTTGTGGTGTATGTCAAAGCCCAAACCGACGATATGCACCGTCTCGTGGGCAAAACTGACAGAAATCTCTACGCCACTGAGAAAGGCCATGCCCTGCGCCAGCGCGGCGGTTTGGGCCTGTGGCAGGCCACCAATTTCGTCATGGTCGGTCAATGCCCACAAATCCACTCCCTGCTGGCGCGCGCGCGCGGCCAAGGATTGGGGGCTAAGGGTGCCATCGGAGACGATGGAATGGCAGTGCAAATCTGCGTTAAGGTAAGTGGTCACTGGATGATTTTAGGGCGTTGCTAGTGTAAGAATAAGCTTCGTAAAATCGCCAGCATAAAAAACGAGGTTTTTAATGAATTTAAACAATATCCGCGTTGCCCACAAATTGTGGGGCATTATTTTGGGACTGTTGCTGCTGGTGCTGGGGGTGGCGGTGTTTGTGCAGCAGCGCTCCACGGCAGCAATGGTGCAGGCTTTTGCCGAAATTTCGCACTACGAAACCTCCATCACCGATGCCACACGCTGGCTGGGCCTGACCGAGGTGGTGACCGAGCGCACCGTGGCAGCCATTAACGTGCCATCGGCCGAAGCTTACAAATTTCTGCAACAGAAAAGCGTTGCAGATTCGGCCAAAATTAACGAAATTCAAAAGCGTGCCAATGAGCGCGCCCGCAGCGCTGCTGAAAAGCAAGCCCTAGAACGGGTAGCCCAAGCGCGCGCCCCAGCGCGGCAATTGCTGCAAAGAGTGCCCGAACTGAAAGAGGCGGGCGACTATGCGGCCACCTTTGCCTTTACCCAGCAAGAGTTTATGCCTGCAGCGCTGGCCTTGGTAAAAACCGTACAAGAGTACGTCAAAGTAGAAGAAGCAGAACGCGATAAAGCGATTGCTGCTGCACACGATGCCCGCCAAAGGGCTATCTTGGTGGGGGCGGTCATTGCGGGGTTGGCCGTGGCGGTGGGTCTGTTGTTGGCAGCAGCTTTGGTGCGCTCTATCATGGAGCCTTTGCGCCAAGCGGTGCAAGCGGCCAATGCCATCAGCAATGGTGACCTGACACAACGCCTAGACACCAACCGCCAAGATGAGTTTGGTGAGCTGTTGCACGCCTTCCAACAAATGTCTGACCGCCTGCGTACCTTGGTGGGCGATGTACGCAGTGGCGTAGAAGCAGTTTCTGCCGCCTCGGGCCAAATTGCTACCGGCAACCACGATTTATCGGCACGCACCGAACAAACTGCTGCCAATTTGGAAGAAACCGCTGCCAGCATGGAGCAGCTGACAGCCACCGTGACGCAAGCGGCAGATACCGCACGCCAAGCCAACCAACTCGCAGCTACGGCAGCCCAAGCCGCTGAGCGCGGCGGCGTGGTGGTAGAGCAGGTGGTATCGAGTATGCAGCAAATCACCGACAGCTCGCGCAAAATTTCCGACATCATTGGCGTGATTGACGGTATCGCCTTCCAAACCAATATCTTGGCCCTGAATGCTGCCGTAGAGGCAGCGCGTGCAGGCGAACAGGGACGCGGCTTTGCCGTGGTGGCCTCCGAGGTACGCAGTTTGGCTGGGCGCAGTGCCGAAGCGGCCAAAGAAATCAAAGCACTGATTAGCGCCTCGGTGGCCAATGTAGAGTCTGGCTCGCAGCAGGTGGCCCAAGCAGGTCAAAACATGACCGAAATTGTCGAGGGTGTGCGCCGCGTTACCGACTTGATTGGCGAGATTACCGCCTCGGCCACTGAGCAGCGTGATGGTATCGCCCAAGTCAATGTGGCCATCACCAATTTAGACCAAATGACGCAGCAAAATGCCGCACTGGTAGAAGAGTCTGCCGCTGCTGCTGGGGCCATGCGCGACCAAACCCAGCGTTTGGCCGAAGTGGTGTCGGTGTTTAATGTGGGCAGCGGCTATAGCACCAATGCAGCACGTCCCAACACAGCAGCACGCCCAGCGCCAGCGCCGCGTGCGTCCAGCTTGCCTAGCCGGAAAACCCCGGCGGTAGCCGCCCCAACGGCCAGCAGGCCACGCCCGGCTATGCCGGCCATGCCTGCACCTGCGGCCAAGGCACGCAGTAGCAGCACCCCAGCCGCGCCACGCTTGGCGGCAGCACCAGCTCCTAAAGCCAATGATGATGATTGGGAAAGCTTCTGATAAAAAGGGGCGCTGCATACAATCAGCGCCCCCTCTTCGCTCAAAGGCCCTTGTATGTCTTCACCCAAATCCGGCTCCCCCTCGCCCATGCGCCCACTGCCTTCGCTGATTTTTGCCAGCCGTTGGCTACAGTTACCCCTGTATTTGGGCCTGATTGTGGCCCAAGGGGTGTATGTGTTTCACTTTTGGGTAGAGCTGGTGCATCTGCTAGAGGCGGTGTTTGGCAACAACGATGCCTTGCAGATGCTTATCAACAGCATTGGCTATAAAACCGATGTGCAAATCACCAAAATCAACGAGACCATCATCATGCTGGTGGTGCTGGGCTTGATTGATGTGGTGATGATTTCCAATTTGCTGATTATGGTGATTGTGGGTGGCTACGAAACCTTTGTCAGTCGCATGAACCTAGAAAGCCACCCCGACCAGCCAGAGTGGCTCAACCATGTGAATGCCTCGGTGCTGAAGGTGAAGTTGAGTACCGCCATCATTGGTATTAGCTCGATTCACCTGCTTAAAACCTTCATCAACGCGGCCAATTACGACGAGAAGGTGCTGATGTGGCAGACCATCATCCACGTAGCTTTCTTGCTCAGTGCGCTGGCCATTGCCCTGACTGACAAGCTAATGCACCATAGCCCGACCCCCTCGGAGCATTAATAAGCCCCGGCCAAGGCAGGCGTGCCGCTTATAGCTGCGCGCCTTCCACCAAAAATTGCACCTTGCGCTGGCCCTGCCATTCGTTCACATCCAGCCGAAAGGCCAGCAGCACGTGCGACGGTAGCTGCTCGGTGTGGCCAAACCAAATGGCATCTACCGGCTCGCCTTGGTGCTTGAGCTTGAGCGAGAGGTGCTTGCTGTCTTGGCCCACTAAGCGTTGGCTGAGCACTTCCACTTCCTCGCTGAAGGTGGGCGGGGCAAAGCCTTGGCCCCAGACTTCGCGTTGTAGCGTATCGACCACATCAGCGCGGCGGTATTGGGCTGCCAACGGGCCATCGGTTTCTAATTGGTGCGTTAAGGTGGCAGCATCGAGTTGTTCTTGGGCGATTTGTGCCAGCCCTTGGGTAAAGGTGTCTAACTGCGCCCGGTCAATAGTGCAACCGGCGGCCATCGCGTGGCCGCCAAAGCGTAACAACACGCCCGGATGGCGTTTGGCCAGCAAATCGAGTGCATCGCGCAAATGAAACCCCACAATCGAGCGCCCCGAGCCTTTCAATTCGTGTTCTTTGCCCGGTGCTGCACTGGCCGCAAACACAAAGCTGGGCCGGTGCAGCTTGTCTTTGAGGCGCGAGGCCACAATGCCCACTACGCCCTCGTGAAAATCCGCGTCAAACACGGTAATGGCGGGCGGCGGGGTGTCTTGGCCGGTAAAAAGGTTTTCGGCCAGCGCCTGCGCTTGCTCGCGCATACCACCTTCAATGTCGCGCCGTTCGCGGTTGATGCTATCGAGTAATTTTGCCAATTCGTCAGCGTGGCTGGCATCGTCGGTAAGCAGGCATTCAATGCCCAAAGACATATCGGCCAACCGGCCTGCCGCGTTGATGCGTGGCCCCAAAGCAAAACCAAAATCTTGGCTGCTGGCTTGGCGCACATCACGCCCAGCTACCCGAAACAGCGCCGCCATGCCCGGCGGCATTTGCCCAGCGCGCACCCGTTGCAGCCCTTGGGCGACCAAGCGGCGGTTGTTGGCATCGAGCCGCACCACGTCGGCCACGGTGCCCAAGGCTACCAGCGGCAACAAGGCATCTAAGCGTGGCTGGTTATGGGCATCAAACTGGCCGCGCTGGCGCAGTTCGGCGCGCAAGGCCAGCAGCACATAAAACATCACGCCCACACCTGCCAGATTTTTGCTGGCAAAGGTGCAACCGGGCTGGTTGGGGTTGACTACCGCATTGGCAGCGGGCACTTGGTTAGACGGCAAATGGTGGTCGGTAATCAGCACCTGCATCCCTAAGGCGTGGGCCTGTTCTACCCCTTCCGGGCTGCCAATGCCGTTGTCCACGGTAATGAGCATATCGGCACCGCGCTCTTTGACGCGCTGGGCAATCGCAGCTGTCAGGCCATAGCCATCTACCACCCGGTCAGGTACCAAATAATCTACCTGCTGCGCCCCCAGCAGGCGCAAACCGCGCAGGGCGACAGCGCAGGCGGTGGCCCCATCGCAATCGTAATCGGCCACAACGCACAGGCGCTGGTTTTGCCCAATGGCATTGGCCAGCAGGGTGGCGGCAGCTTGTATGTCTTTCAGCCCTTGTGGCGGCAACAATTGGGCCAAACTGGTATCGAGTTCTTGCGGCGTATGAATACCACGGGCGGCATACAACTGGGCCAGCAGCGGGTGAATGCCCGTCTGCTCTAGCGCCCAAGCGCTGCGTGGGGAGGGGTTTCGGACAATGATTCTCATGGTTTTGGGGCAGTGCTGGCTTGCTCTGATTGGCGCAAAGCCAAAGCGCGCTCGTACAGGGCATTGCGCGGCGCACCGCTGATTTGGGCGGCTAAACGCACGGCGGTTTTTAGGGGCAGTTCGGGCAGCAGCAACTCCAACACACGCTGGCCTTGGTGGGCTTCTTCAGGGGCGGCTATGGGGTGCAGCAACACCACAAACTCGCCCCGGCTACGCTGGGTATCGGCTTGCAACCAAGCGGGTAATTGTGCGGCGGGTTGGGTGGTAATTTCTTCAAATTGCTTGCTGATTTCACGCGCCAGCGTGACCGGGCGTTGACCCAGCACGGCCAAGGCTTGGGCCAAATCAGCAATCCGGTGCGGTGCCTCTAGCAGCACGATGCAGCGTGGCTCTGCGGCCAAGCCTTGTACGCTGGTGGCACGCTCGGCGCTTTTTACCGGCAAAAATCCCGCAAACACAAAACCGCTGTCAGTGCCCGCTGGGGCCACGGCACCGGCTACGCTCAGGGCCGCTGTCACGCTGCTGGCCCCCGGCAGGGGCATAACGCGCAAGCCTGCCGCGCGCACTGCGGCCACCAAACGTGCGCCGGGGTCACTGACACCGGGGGTGCCCGCATCACTGACATAGGCCACACGCTGCCCGGCTTGCAAACGGGCCAGCACGGTTTGTGCGGCTTCTTGCTCGTTGTGTTGGTGCAGGGCCAGCATCTGTGCGCCAGCCTTGTCGATGCCATAGGCGCGCAGCAGGCTTTGGCTGTGGCGCGTGTCTTCGCAGGCCAAGGTGTCGGCCAGTTGCAGCACATGCAGGGCACGCAAAGTGATGTCGGCCAAGTTGCCGATGGGTGTGGCCACCACATACAGGGTGCCTTGGGGATAATGCTGTGCAGCCGCTGCATCGCGCGCGGCACTTAGGGCAGAAGCGAAAGATGCGCTCACATGGAATTCCTCGGTAAAAAATCGACCACCACGGCCCGCCCTACTGCCCACCAAAAAGGGCAAGCGGCAGAAGACCGGGCCTTGGCGCATTTGCAAGCGGCTGGCTTGCGTTTGCTGGCCCGCAATTATCGAACGCCAGGCCGTGGCGGTGGCGAGATTGACCTGATTGTGCGTGCCCCCGATGGCACGGTGGTGTTTGTCGAGGTGCGTAGCCGTGGCCGGCGTGATTTTGGCAGCGCTGGAGCCAGCATCAATCTGGCCAAGCAGCGGCGCATTGTTTTTGCCGCACGCCATTATCTGATGCGCCTTGCCGCGCCGCCGCCGTGCCGCTTTGATGCGGTGCTGATAGATGGCGATGGCGGGCAGTTAGAGTGGATACGCGCCGCCTTTGATGCTGGTTAAAGCGGGTGCTTTTAGGCATCAAAGGTATGATGCCCGCCATGCTAGAGCAACGCATCCAACAGCACTTTATCGACAGCGCCGATTTGCAATACCAAACAGCGCAAAACTTAGGCCAACCCATCGCCGATGCCGTACAGGCCATGTTGGCCTGCATTACCGGTGGCGGCAAAATGTTGGCCTGTGCCAGTGGCCCCTCGGTGGGCCATGCTTTGCAGTTTGTGGGCTTTTGTTTGGCCGGTTTTGAGCGCGAACGCCCTGAGTTTGCCGCGCTGGCCTTATCGGCCAACAGTGCTTTGCTGGGCAGCACGCAACAACCTTTTGCCCGCCAAGTGCGCGCGCTGGGGCAAGCCGGAGACTTGTTGCTGGCGCTGTGCATCGATGGCAACGATGCGGGCGTGCTGGCAGCGGTAGAGGCCGCCCATGAACGCGATATGAGCATTGTGGCCCTCAGTGGCCGCAGTGGTGGCCGCTTGGCCTCGGTACTGCGCGAAACCGATGTGCTGCTGTGCGTGCCGCACGACCGTGCAGCGCGGGTGCTAGAAGTGCATACCCTCATCATCCACTGCCTGTGTGATGGCATAGACGCACAATTGTTTGGTGAACCAGAAGAAGGCTAATGCTGATGCAAAATTTTTTTACCCGCCGTATTGGCATTTTGGCTTTACTGGCCAGCACCTTGGCCGCCAGCTTGTCGGCCTGTGCGCCAGTGGTACTGGGTGGTGTGGCTTTGGGGGGTATTGTGGCTGCCGACCGGCGCACCACGGGTGCCCAAGTAGAAGACGAAAGCATAGAAATACGCGCCGTTAATTTACTGCACGGTCAGTATGCTGAGCGGGCACACGTCAACATCACCAGCTACAACCGCCAAGTGCTACTCACCGGCGAAGTGCCCACCGCCGCCGACATCCAACGGGCACAAGAGCTGATTGGCAGCCTAGAAAACGTGCGTGCTGTGGTCAATGAGTTAGCGGCTATGCCACCCACTACGCTGGCCCAGCGCTCTAACGATACCTTTATCACCGGCAAAGTGCGCGCCAGCTTGGTTGATGCCAAAGATTTAACCGCCAACTCTTTTAAAGTAGTGACGGAGCGAGGCGTGGTTTACTTGATGGGCCGCGTCACCCCGCGTGAAGCCCAACGCGCTACCAGTTTGGCCAGTGGGGTTACCGGTGTGGTCAAGGTGGTGCGCGTGTTTGAACCTCTGAGCGAAGACGAACTATCGCGCATGAGAATCACCCGCCCAGACGTTAGCACCAACAGTGGCAACAGTACCAGCCCGCGTTAATTTTGCGCGGCACAGTTGCCGCTTTAGTCTAGGCGTTGGATAAGGCTAGAGGTGTCCCAGCGCTGGCCGCCCATGCGCTGCACATCGGCATAAAACTGATCGACCAGCGCTGTGACGGGCAAGGCAGCGCCATTGCGCCGTGCCTCGGCCAGCACCAACCCCAAATCTTTACGCATCCAGTCCACGGCAAAGCCAAAATCAAACTGGCGCGCCACCATCGTTTTGCCTCGGTTATCCAGCTGCCAACTTTGTGCCGCGCCTTTGCCAATCACGTCTAACACTTGGTTCATATCCAGCCCGGCGCGCTGGCCAAAGGCTATCGCCTCGGCCAAGCCTTGCACCAATCCGGCAATACAAATTTGATTGACCATTTTGGCCAACTGCCCAGCGCCCGATGCACCCAAGTGGGTAAATGCCCGTGAAAACGCCATCGCCACCGGCTGTACGCTAGCAAACGGCGCTGCGTCGCCCCCGCACATCACCGTCAGCAGCCCATTTTGTGCCCCAGCTTGGCCACCCGACACGGGTGCATCGACAAAATGCAGCCCCAGCGTACGCCCAGCAGCGTACAACTCGCGCGCCACTTCGGCTGAAGCCGTGGTGTGGTCAACCAAAATGCCGCCCGGCTCCATGCCCGCAAAAGCACCATCAGCACCCAGCACCACCGAGCGCAAATCATCGTCGTTGCCCACACAGCAAAAAACGATGTCTGCCCCCTGCGCGGCCAAACGTGGCGTGAGTGCATGGCGCACGGTGCCAGTGTGTGCGTATTCTTCACACCAAGCCAGAGCCTTGGCCGTGTTGCGGTTATAGACGGCTACTTGGTGCCCAGCCAGTGCCAAATGGGCCGCCATTGGGTAACCCATGACACCCAAGCCAATAAAAGCCACCTTGCGCGAAGGCACAGCATCATAAGAACGGGGATTGGTACCAGCCATGCAAAAGTCCGTAGAAAAAATGAAAAAGAAAACCTACCTACCCAAGATTTAGACAATGGCAAAATCTTCGGTGCCAGCGGCCAAATCGGTACTGCGTGCCCGTTGGCTGCCCAGCTTAATCTGCAAGCGCAAGTCGTTGACCGAATCTGCGTTACGCAGGGCATCTTCGTAGGTAATTACGTTGGCCTCAAACAGGTCAAACAGCGCTTGGTCAAAAGTTTGCATACCAAGGTTGCGGCTTTTCTTCATGATTTCTTTGATTTCAGAGACTTCGCCTTTGAAGATTAAATCGGCAATCAGTGGCGTATTGAGCATGACTTCTACCGCTGCCGCCCGGCCCTTGCCATCTTGTTTGGGTATAAGGCGCTGCGACACCATCGCGCGCAAATTGAGCGATAAATCCATCAGCAATTGGGCGCGGCGCTCTTCTGGAAAGAAGTTAATCACCCGGTCTAGTGCTTGGTTGGCACTGTTGGCGTGCAGCGTGGCCATGCACAAGTGACCAGTTTCAGAGAAGGCAATGGCATGTTCCATCGTTTCGCGGTCGCGGATTTCGCCCATCAAAATCACATCGGGGGCTTGGCGCAGGGTGTTTTTCAGCGCCGCTTCCCAGGTTTCGGTATCGAGGCCCACCTCGCGCTGTGTCACTACACAGTTTTTGTGTGGATGCACAAACTCTACTGGGTCTTCAATGGTGATGATGTGGCCAAAAGAATTTCCGTTGCGCCAGTCCACCATCGCGGCCAGTGTGGTCGATTTGCCTGAGCCGGTAGCCCCGACCATGATGCACAGGCCGCGCTTGGTCATGGTCACTTCTTTGAGTACCTGTGGTACCCCCAAGCCATCAATGGTGGGCAGTGTCAGGGGAATCGTGCGCAGCACCATACCCACGCGGCCCTGTTGCACAAAGGCGTTGACACGGAAGCGCCCAATACCGGCAGGCGAAATGGCAAAATTACATTCTTTGGTGCGCTCAAACTCGGCGGCCTGCTTATCACTCATGATAGCGCGCGCCAGCGTGAGGGTATGGCCCGGCGACAAAGGTTGTGGCGACACCTTAGTCACCATGCCATCGACTTTGATAGCCGGTGGGAACTCTGCGGTAATGAACAAATCGCTACCATTGCGACTGACCATCAGCCGCAGCAGGTCATTGATAAATTTACTGGCCTGATCGCGTTCCATCGGGGGGGCTCCCTCCTACTGACGCTATGGGCGCCAGCATCCATATTGATTTTATTTTTGGTTTTCGCCCAGATGGGCACTGACAGCGCGCAGGCGTATGCACAACTTGCGCGCCAGCACTGCTACCAAGGCAGCAGCCAGATGTGGGTCTTTGACCATCATTTCATCCAGCGCTTGGGCACTGAGTACCGCAATTTGGCACTCGGTCATGGTGGTGCAGGCAGAAAAACGAATACCACTGTCAAGCAATGACATCTCGCCAATCAAATCGCCGGGGCGGGTTTGTGCCAGCAGCAATTTCTCGCCCCAGGGCTGTACCCGATTGACGGCCATGGTGCCCGAGAGCAAAAAGAACATGAAATTGCCATATTCATCTTGGCGCACCACATCGCGGTCGGAAGGCACTTGCGCAAAATCAAAAAAATCACCCATGCGCGCCGTCAAATCGGGCGATAACTGGGACATAAATTTGTTTTTAGTGCACAAATCTTGCAACAATTTACTGCCTTGGCCAGAGGGCATGCGTTTGGCACCCACTTCTACGGCACGCGCTTCCCAAGGCACCATCGTTATTTCTTCGCCGCCATGCTCAGACAGCGCCGCAGAAAAAAATACTGAATCTTGAGAATCTGTGGTTTGCGCCGTCTCACTTTGGGCATCTGCCGAAGACCGCCACCTGTTCAAAATGCCCTTCATGGCAAAACTCCTATTGCCACCCAACAGCGGGGGCCTGTGTTGTTGGATGGTGAATTAGCCGGGGAAGTTCTCGGGAATCTTGGCTTTGCTACGCGCTTCGGCTGGGCTAATGATGTTGCGCCGTACCAAATCAGACAAATTTTGGTCGAGGGTTTGCATCCCAACGCTGCTGCTGGTTTGGATGGTGGAATACATCTGCGCCACTTTGGCTTCGCGAATCAAGTTACGGATAGCGCTGGTGCCAATCATGATTTCATGCGCTGCTACGCGGCCTGAGCCGTCTTTGAGTTTGCACAGCGATTGGGAAATCACGGCCTGCAAAGACTCAGACAACATGGCCCGTACCATCTCTTTTTCTTCGGCGGGGAAGACATCAATAATCCGGTCAATGGTTTTGGCGGCGCTAGAGGTGTGCAAGGTGCCAAACACCAAGTGCCCGGTTTCTGCGGCCGTCATGGCCAAGCGAATGGTTTCTAAGTCGCGCATTTCACCCACCAAAATGGCATCGGGGTCTTCACGCAGGGCCGACTTGAGCGCCGCCGCAAACGATAGCGTCATTGGCCCCACTTCGCGCTGGTTGACCAAGCATTTTTTGGATTCGTGGACGAATTCAATCGGGTCTTCTACCGTCAGGATGTGGCCGTATTCGTTTTCGTTCAGGTAGTTGACCATCCCCGCCAGCGTGGTGGATTTGCCCGAACCGGTTGGCCCCGTCACCAGTACCAAGCCACGCGGCTTCATGGCCAACTCGGCAAAAATCTTGGGCGCATTGAGCTGCTCTAGCGTTAAGATTTTGCTGGGAATGGTACGGAACACCGCCGCTGCACCCCGGTTTTGGTTGAAGGCATTGACCCGAAAACGCGCCAGCCCTTCAATTTCAAACGAAAAATCCACCTCTAAAAATTCTTCGTAGGCTTTGCGCTGGGCATCGCTCATGATGTCGTACACCATGCTGTGTACGGTCTTGTGGTCTAGTGCATCGACATTGATGCGCCGCACATCGCCATGCACCCGAATCATCGGAGGCAACCCGGCGGACAGGTGCAAATCGGAAGCTTTGTTTTTAACGCTGAATGCCAGCAACTGGGTGATGTCCACAAATCCCTCTGTCGTTTGGTACGCTGAATAGCCATTATGACGATGAATCTCCACGCATTCCAGTAGCTTTGTGCCCGTAGTCGTGGTGGAGCGATGGCAATCGCAGATACTGCCACATTTGCAAGGTGCCAATCAGATGGATTTAGGAATTGCTGGCAAGTGGGCGCTGGTCTGTGGGGCTAGCAAAGGGCTGGGCCGGGGCTGCGCGCAGGCCCTGGTGCAAGAAGGTGTAAATTTGGTAATCAATGGTTGCCAGCCCGAGGCTTTGGCCTAAGCAGCAGCCCGCGCCCGTGGTCAACATGCGGGCTACTTGGTTGGCCAAAACTTTTTGCTCGATGGGGGGGGCGAACAGGCTTATCCTGGCACTTTTTAATCAGGACGAACGCACTACGGGGTCAATCGCCACGGTGGGCACTTGGTAAAAGCGCTCATCGAAGAGGTCAATGCCACAGGCTAAGTTTTCAATCCAGTTTAAAAAGTCGTTAATCATGGCTTGGCCCATCAGCGGCGAGCCATGTTGCGGCACAATCATGGCAATGTCCAACTGGCGCACCATGTTGACCCACATGCGTAACACCTTGTTCGATACCATGTAGCGGCGGTGAAAGCCTTCCATCAAGGGCAGATGGCGCTTGAAATCAGTGGCGGGGCGGGCGGCTTGAGCACCGTTGACCATCGAAGCGCCCAAATCACCGCTAAACAAAATGCGGCTGACTGGGTCGTAAAACTGAAAATTGCCTTCCGAGTGCATAAAGTGCGCCGGAATCAGCCAAATTTCATGCCGTCCTAGTGGCAAGCGGCCTCCGGCATCGGCCACGCTAATCATGCGGTTTTCGGTTTTGCCGGCCTTGGTAAAGTGGGGCACAAAGCGCTCCCAAACGCGCGAAATCACCAGCATGGCTTTGGTGCTGGTCAGCCAACGGTCTAAGGCGGCAATGATGTCTGGGTCAGCATGAGAGGCCAGCACATACGACAATTTTTGCGGCGGAAAATGCTTGAGCATCCCCATATACAACTCGTTGTAGGCCAAGTTGCCTCCGGGGTCAATAATCGCCCCGGTATCGTCGTCCACAATCAAAAATTGGTTGGCTTGTACGGCTTGCCCGTCTTCTTCCACCAAATCGGTGAACATATAACAGGCATGGTTTTTGTCGCGGTAAAGTTCTATAGGCATATAGGCAGCGGTGCAAGGCAACCGCGTCGGGTAGATAAAAATTTTTAGAGGGCCAGTAAGCGCTCGTGGCAGAAGCTGTCGGCAGCGGTTTCGCGTGGACGAATCACTTGGGCGCTGCTGCCGCTGACCAGCACTTCGGCTGCGCGGCCTCGGGTGTTGTAGTTGCTGGCCATTGACATGCAGTAAGCCCCGGCGGACAACACCGCCAAGCAGTCACCGGCTTGCACGGCCAAGGGGCGCTCACGGCCTAGCCAGTCGCCGCTTTCGCACACTGGCCCCACCACGTCATAGACCTGTGCGGCCAGGTTGTCACGCTGTTGCACCGGCACAATGCCATGAAAGGCTTGGTACATGGCCGGGCGCGGTAAATCGTTCATGGCGGCATCGACGATGCAGAAGTTTTTCTCTTCGCCGGGCTTGAGGTAGAGCACCTCGGTCACGCACAAGCCGGCATTGCCCACCAAAGAGCGCCCCGGTTCAATCAAAAACTGGCGCTGGCCAAAACCACGCGCATCCATTTTGGCCAACAATTGCGCCCACAGGTCATCGGCTGCCGGGGGGGTATCGCCGTTGTAATTGATGCCCAAGCCACCGCCAAAATCAATATGGTGAATCGGGATGCCTGCGGCTTCAATGGCTTCGATGAGGTCTAGTACCCGGTCGGCAGCGTCCAGATAGGGCGTGGCCTCGGTAATTTGCGAGCCAATATGGCAATCAATGCCCATCACACGAATGCCAGCCAAGCTGGCGGCGCGCTGGTAGGTGGCCAAGGTGCGCTCGTGGGCGATGCCAAATTTATTGCCCTTGAGGCCCGTGGAGATGTAGGGATGCGTTTTGGCATCTACATTCGGGTTGACGCGAATACTGACTGGCGCTTGCGTGCCCAGTGACACGGCCACTTCGCTCAAAACCTCTAGCTCGGCTTCGCTTTCGACGTTAAAGCACAAAATGCCTGCTTGCAGCGCTTGGCGCATCTCGGCACGGGTTTTGCCCACACCAGAAAAAATCACTTTACTGGCATCGCCGCCAGCGGCCAGCACGCGCTCTAGCTCGCCGCCAGAGACGATATCAAAGCCACAGCCTTGGCGGGCAAAAAATTGCACAATTGCCAGCGAGGGGTTGGCCTTCATGGCGTAGCAAATTTGCACCTTGCGCCCAGCAAAACCACGCTGATAAGCGGCCAAAGCGGCTTGCATGGCGGCAGTGGAATACACAAACAGCGGCGTACCATGCGCCTGTGCCAGTTCTGCCACAGGCAGTTCTTCAATGAATAAATCAGCGCCCCGATAGGCAATGTAAGGATGACCGGGCAATACAGTAGATGTCATGGAGAAACCGAAGGGGCAGAAGTAGCAGGAGAGGCAGGAGTGGGTGTGGTGGGCACAGCAGGAGCGGGCAAATACAAAGGCCCCCGTTGACCACAGGCTGCCAGTGTCACTGCCACGCTGGCAACAAGGGCAAAGCGCCTGACTAAAATTTGAAACGCTTTTAACATAGTGAAATTGTATGACTGACCTCGAATACCTAGACCAAGCTGAGAAATTGTTACTGGCGGTTGAACGGTCTTGCGACCGTATCAATGACAGCACCGAGGCCGACATAGACAACCAGCGTAGCGGCGGCATGGTGACGCTCACCTTTGCCAATCGCAGCCAAATTGTCATTAACCAGCAAAAGCCACTGCATGAAATTTGGCTGGCCACCCGTTCGGGCGGCTACCACTACCGCTTTGACGGCCAGCATTGGCAATGCACCAAAGGCAGTGGCGAATTTTTTGCCCAGCTGACGCAAGATGCCAGCACCCAAGCGGGGCTGGCTTTGCACTTTGGTGCTTAATTGCGGAACAAATCCATGATGCGGTTGCGCTCCTCCGCTGCTGGCGCTTGGGGGGCTGCCTCTTGTCCGGTATTGGCACTGGTGCTGTTAGCCCGTGGCTCGGTGCCTACGCTGGTTACACCGGCACCGCGTGCGTATTCGGTATAAAACCATTCGCCGCCACTTTGCACCACACCGGTGGGCACCGTAGGCTCCATCACTGGCACCCCTTTAAGGGCATGGCCCATGAAATTAATCCAGATGGGCAAACTCAGGCCGCCGCCGGTTTCGCGGCTGCCTAAATTGCGTGGCGTGTCATAGCCAATCCATGTTACGGCGGCCAATGTTGGATGAAAGCCTGCAAACCAAGCATCTACTGCATCGTTGGTGGTGCCAGTTTTGCCATACAAGTCTGGGCGCTTGAGCGTAGATTGCGCCCGTGCAGCCGTGCCCGAGCGGGTCACTTCCTGCAACAGACTGTTGGTGATAAAGGCATTACGCGCATCAATGGCACGCTCTTGTTTATCTAATACTGGCGGCTGAATTTCAGAAATAATTTTGCCTTTGTGGTCTGTGACTTTGGCAATTAGCCACGGATTGACGCGGTAGCCGCCATTGGCAAACACCGCATAGCCCACCGCCATCTGCATGGGCGTGACCGAGCCTGCGCCCAAAGCCATCGTCAGGTAAGGCAGGTGTTTGTCGGCATCAAAACCAAAACGGCTTACCCACTGCTGGGCATTTTTGGTGCCCACAGCCTGCAAGATGCGGATAGAGACCATGTTTTTGGATTTGGCCAAGCCAGTACGCATACTCATCGGGCCATCGTATTTGCCGTCGTAGTTTTTCGGTTCCCAAGGCTGGCCGCCGGTCACGCCCGCATCAAAGAACAAGGGGCCATCATTAATCATGGTGGCTGGGGTAAAGCCCTTCTCTAGCGCCGCAGAATAAATGAACGGCTTAAAACTAGAGCCGGGCTGGCGCCATGCCTGTGTCACATGGTTGAACTTATTTTTGTCAAAATCAAAACCCCCCACCAGTGCTTTGATAGCCCCAGTGCGTGGGTCTAAGGCTACAAACGCGCCTTCTACTTCGGGCAATTGCGTAGCCTCCCACGTATTTTTGGCTGTTTTTATCACACGGATAATGGCACCCCGGCGCAGTTTGACATTGGGTGGTGCCTTGCTGCTCAGGCCCGACTGTACCGGGCGCAAGCCATCGCCAGTAATTTCTAACACATCACCATTGCCACGCACAGCTACCAGTTTGCGCGCACTGACCTCTAACACCACGGCAGACAGCACATCGCCATTGTCGGGGTGGTCGGCCAGTGCGTCGTCAATTGCCTCGTCTAAAGCCTGTGGGTCGGTGGGTAGGGTTACAAATTTTTCTGGCCCCCGGTAGGCTTGGCGGCGTTCGTAATCCATGATGCCCCGGCGCAAGGCTTGGTAGGCGGCTTCTTGGTCTGCTGCGTTGAGCGTGGTGTACACGTTCAGCCCTCGGGTATAGGCTTCATTGCCATATTGGGCAAAAACTAGCTGGCGTGCCATCTCGGCCACGTACTCTGCGTGCGTGCGCGTGGCATCGCTGTAGTTGTGGCGAATGTGCAGTTGCTCTTCGCGTGCCTGCATGGCTTGCTCTGCGGTGATAAAGCCGTTTTCTTCCATGCGGTCAATGATGTGCAACTGGCGCGCCTTGGCCCGCTTGGGGTTGTTAATTGGGTTGTAGGCCGATGGCGCTTTAGGCAGCCCAGCCAACATGGCTGCTTCGGCCACCGATACCTTTTGCAGCGGCTTACCAAAGTAAATTTCTGCTGCTGCCGCAAACCCGTAGGCACGGTTGCCCAAAAAAATCTGGTTCATGTAAATTTCCAGAATTTGGTCTTTGCTCAGCAGATGTTCGAGCTTGAAGGTAAGTAAGATTTCGTAAATTTTTCGCGTGAATGTTTTTTCGGAAGACAGATAGACATTGCGTGCTACCTGCATGGTGATGGTGGAGGCCCCTTGGCTTTTGACCTTGGTGATGTTGGCAATGCCAGCACGCAAAATCCCCTTGAAATCGACCCCGTTATGCTCAAAAAAACGAGTGTCTTCAATCGCCAGTACGGCGTTTTTCATCACCTCTGGAATGTCTTGGATGGGGGTGAGGTTGCGCCGCTCTTCGCCAAACTCGCCCAGCAAGGCCCCTTCGGCAGAATAAACTCGCAGCGGCAATTTGGGCCGGTAGTCGGCCAAATCCGAGATGTCAGGCAAATTGGGGTAGGCCATTGCCAGCGCTACCCCCACTACCAGCAGCACCGCTAAGGTGCCCGCCAGCAGCAAGCCAGCGCTCCATAAAAGCAAGCGCAGCAACCAATGCCGTTGGGGTGCAGGAGTGGGCGGCGTGGGGTGGGCCGATGGAGTGTCTGCGATGTTAGGGGGCAGGCTATCAGGGGAGGAGGCGGGGGGCGGCATAACGCTCCGAATCAATGGAGGGCCAGATTATAAAAATGCCACATCAGCATCTGCACACCATGCCCTGCATGGCCTATGCTTGCGGCAGGTCTGTACAGTGGCACACTTGGGTTTTTGGCCGTTTGGCCGTGTACTTTTGGCAACGAACTGCGCCTCTAGTGGCTGCAAAGTCTTTGCTGGCAAACTATCTTACTGATAGCATCCAGCCAAAACGACAAGCACATTGCCTATTTTTTCAGCATAAAGGGGAGCCATCTTGATTTCTGTGGGAGCTTTGTTCAGTCAACAGTCCGCCCCGCTGGTCGGCATTGACATCAGTTCCTCCAGTGCCAAGCTGGTAGAGCTGGCACACAACAAGGCCGGCGGCCTTGTCTTGGAGCGCTGCGCCATCGAGCCACTAGAGCGCGGCTGGATTACCGATGGCAACATCGAAAAATTTGACGAAGTGGCAGACGCCCTGCGTCGCTTGGTTAAAAAAAGTGGCACGCGCACCAAAAATGTAGCCTTGGCCTTGCCACCATCGGCAGTCATTACCAAAAAAATTACCCTACCCGCTGGCCTAACCGACCAAGAAATGGAAGTGCAGGTAGAGTCCGAGGCCAACCAGTACATCCCATTCTCGTTGGATGAAGTAAGTTTGGATTTTTGTGTGGTTGGCCCCAACAAAAGTTCCCCCGGCGATGTAGATGTGCTGATTGCCGCCTCGCGGCGCGAAAAAGTGCAAGACCGCCAAGGTTTGGCCGAAGCCGCTGGTCTCAAGGCGGTGATTGTGGACATCGAATCTTACGCTGCCCGCTTGGCCGCCAGTCGCCTGATTGAAGCACTGCCCAACAAAGGGGCAGATGCGGTGGTGGCCCTGTTTGAAGTGGGTGCCCTCACCACCAGTATGCAGGTCATTCGCAACGAAGAAGTGCTTTACGACCGTGACCAAGCCTTTGGCGGTGCCCAACTTACCCAACTTATCGTACGCCAGTATGGCTTCTCGCCCGAAGAGGCAGAAACCAAAAAGCGCAACGGAGATTTGCCCGACGATTACGCCTCGGCAGTGCTCAAGCCGTTTGTCGAAACCTTGGCCCAAGAAATTGGCCGTGCGCTCCAATTCTTTTTTACCAGCACCCCACACAACCGGGTGGACCACATCATGCTGGCGGGTGGCTCGGCCCCTTTGCCCGGCCTGACCGAAGCCGTCACGCAACACGCTGGGGCGGTGTGCAGTGTGGTCAATCCCTTTGAGGGCATGGAAATTGGCAGTGGCGTTCGCATGAAAAAAATGGCGCGTGAGGCACCGTCTTATCTCACCTCCTGCGGCTTGGCCATGCGGAGATTTTTGCAATGATTTTGATTAACCTACTTCCCCACCGGGAAGCTGCGCGCAAACGCCGGCGCGAAATGTTTCAGGCCACGATGTTCGCATCGTTTTTGGCCGGTCTAGTGGTAGCTGGCGGCATCTATTCGTGGTTTCAGATGCAAATTGATGAGCAGCAGGCCAAAAATAATTTCTTACAAACCGAAACCAAGAAATTAGAAGAGCAAATCAAAGAAATTGCCACCATTGAAGAAGAAATTGCTGCCCTAACCGCCCGGCAAAAAGCCGTAGAAGACTTGCAAGCCGACCGCAATTTACCGGTGCATTTGCTGACCGAGTTGGTGCAACAACTGCCCGATGGTGTCTATGTCACGAGCCTCAAGCAAGAAAACCGCACTGTCACCATGCAAGGCATGGCCCAATCCAACGAGCGCATCTCCGAGATGCTGCGTAACCTCAGCAGCAACACCCCTTGGTTGACCAAACCCGAGTTGGTAGAAATTGTGGCAGGCAACGTTTCTTTGGGGGCCAAAGACCAACGGCGTGTGGCGGCTTTTAAGATGAACTTTCAGCTAATGCGCGCCAGTGAAGTTGAAAAAGCCAATGCAGACCAAGGCGCTAATGCCCCCAAGGCCGGAAAGTAAAGCATGGTCAAAAAGCCGCTTCCTAAAATTGACTTTGCCGCGCTGCAACAAGAGGTGCAACGCCAATTTACCAACCTAGACACCAAAGACCCGTCAGTTTGGCCAGTGTGGCCACGCACTCTGCTGTGCATTTTTATTGCGGTAGGTGTGGCCGTGGCCCTGTGGTTTACCGTGTTGGTGGACTACGAAGCCCAGCTACAAGCCGCACAGGCACAAGAAAAAACCCTGCGCGAAGACTACCAAAAAAAGCTACTCAAGGCCGTCAGTTTAGAGGCCCTAAAAAAGCAGCGCGAGCAAATTCAACAGTATGTGATTCAGCTAGAAAAACAATTGCCCAGCAAGGCCGAAATGGCCGCCTTGCTGTCTGACATCAACCAATCGGGTTTGGGCCGCAGCTTGCAGTTTGAGCTGTTTCGCCCCGGTCAAGTGGTGGTACGAGATTACTATGCCGAGCTGCCCATTGCCGTGCGCGTGACAGGCAAATACCACGACATGGGAGCCTTTGCCGCCGATGTCGCCCACCTGTCGCGCATTGTGACCATGGACAGCATCGCCATTGCACCTAATGCCAAAGACAAAGACGGCCCCACCCTGAGCATGGATGCCACCGCACGCACCTACCGCTACTTAGACCCCGAAGAGGTACAGGCACAGCGCAAAGCCAGCACTGGAGCCAAGAAATGAAACCCTTGCACTTGCTGATACTGGCCGGTTGTACCGTGGCGCTGCTCGGTTGTGAGTCCTCGGGCGAACAAGAACTGCGCGAGTGGATGGATCGCGAGCGCGCCCAAGCCAAGCCCAGAGTCACCCCCCTGACCGAGCCTAAACAATTTCAGCCCATGCCCTACACTGCCGAGAGCAGCCTTGAGCCCTTCGACAAGCTCAAGCTGGTGCAGGCCCTGCGCCGTGAATCGGCCCAAGTCACGGCCAATGCTGGCCTGATTGCCCCCGAGCTGGCGCGGCGCAAAGAACCACTAGAGGCCTTCCCGTTGGACACGATGGCGATGGTGGGCAGCTTGAACAAAGTGGGCAAACCTACCGCGCTGCTGCGGGTAGATAACCTGCTCTACCAAGTGCAGGTGGGCCATTATTTGGGACAAAACTACGGGCGTATCACGGCCATTACCGAAACGGCCATTCAACTGCGGGAAATCGTCCAAGATGCCACCGGAGATTGGGTAGAACGTCCAGCGTCGCTAGAACTGCAAGAGGAAGTCAAGAAATGAATCCAAAAAATAAGCATATGGTGGCAGCATGGCCTCGTGCCGTGGCAGTAGCTGCTGCTGCGTTGCTCTCTAGCGTTGCTTGGGCCCAAGGAGCCATTCAATCGGTCAGTGGCTCTATTCAGGGTGGTGCTGAGGTATTGCGTATCGATTTGAGCGAGCCTTTGGCTGCTTTGCCACATGGTTTTGCCACGCAGTCGCCTGCGCGCATTGCGCTGGATTTTCCAGATACCACCAATGCCTTGGGCAATAACTTAGTACAAATTAACCAAGGCAATATCAAATCGGCCAATGTGGTGCAGGCGCAAGGACGCTCGCGCGTGGTACTGAACTTAAAGCAGGCCACCAGTTATCGTACCGAGTTGCAGGGCAAATCGGTTTTTCTGACCTTAGAACCAGTGTCTGGCAACAATACGGTTGCGGCGCAAAAAACACTGTTTGCTGAAGACCAAAACACCACCACCCTGCCGATTAAAGATGTAGATTTTCGGCGTGGTGCCGATGGTGCTGGGCGCATTATTATTAGCCTGCCCAACAACCAAGTGGGCGTTGACTTGCGCCAACAGGGTAAGGGTTTAAGTATTGAGTTTTTGCACTCGTCTTTGCCCGAGGGGCTGCGCCGCCGTTTAGACGTAGCTGATTTTGCCACCCCGGTGCAACTGATTAGCACCACCCAGCAGGGCGACCGGGTGCGTATGAATATTGAAGCCCAAGGCGAGTGGGAGCACAGCGCTTACCAAAGCGACAACCAGTTTGTGGTAGAAGTACGGCAAAGAAAGGTAGATTTAAGCAAATTATCACCTGGGCCGGGTTATAGCGCCGAAAAATTATCGCTCAACTTCCAAAATATTGATTTGCGTGCCTTGTTGGGGGTGTTTGCTGATTTTACCAATATTAATATCGTTACGTCAGATACCGTTTCAGGCTCTATGACCTTGCGCCTGAAAGATGTGCCTTGGGACCAAGCGCTACAAATTATCATGGAAGCCAAGGGACTGGGCCAGCGCAAAAATGGTAATGTGCTGTGGATTGCCCCCAAAGACGAAATTGATGACCGCACCAAAAAAGATTATGAAGCCGCACTGGCGATTCAAAAACTAGAGCCTTTACGTACCCAATCTTTTCAGCTCAACTATGCCAAAGCCGATGCCATTGTGGAGCAACTGACCAAATCTGCTGGTGGTACTGGTGGCGGTGGCGCTACCCGCTTTTTATCCGAGCGTGGCAGCGCTATTTCTGAGCCGCGTACCAACCAAATTTTTGTCTCTGATACACCGGGCAAGTTAGAAGAAGTGCGTCAGTTGATTACTAGTTTGGATGTGGCCGTGCGCCAAGTGCTGATTGAGGCACGCATTGTCGAAGCTCGTGATACCTTTGGTCGCTCCTTGGGGGTGAAATTGGGCGGTAGTGATTTACGTGCCGGACGCGGTGGTGTCGGTGGTTACGGTATTGGTGGTGGTAACCGTGTGGTGTTTGGCTCTTCTTATGACAATGCCATTGCCAGTAGTGGTGGTGGCACGGCCATAGCCAATACCAGCACACCTTTTGTCAACCTTCCGGCCCAATTGTCTGGGGTTACTTCGGTGCCCAGTTTTGCTTTGTCTATTTTTAACCCGGTGGCTAACCGATTTTTAGATTTAGAAATATCAGCGATGGAAGCTGATGGCCAAGGTAAAGTAGTTTCTAGTCCGCGTTTGATTACTGCTGACCAAGTAAAAGCTCTGATTGAGCAGGGTACTGAATACCCCTATGCAGTGACTGCCCCCAATGGGGCCACCACCATCGCCTTTAAAAAGGCGGTATTAAAACTGGAAGTAACGCCCCAAATCACCCCCGAAGGCAACATTATTTTAGATTTGGATGTTAATAAAGACAGTCGTGGTGAAACAACGACCCAAGGTGTCGCCATTGAAACCAAGCATATCAAAACCCAAGTGCTGATTGAAAACGGTGGTACGGTGGTGATTGGTGGGATTTTTGAAATGGAAGAGTCCAGTTTAGAAAATAAGGTTCCATTGCTGGGTGATATTCCAGTAATGGGTCATTTATTCAAAAATAGAACCAAGGAATCGACCAAACGTGAAATGCTGGTATTTATTACCCCCAAAATTATTACCGAGCGCACTGCTCAACGTTAAGATTTTTTCATCAATAGGATAAAAAATGCAAAAAATATTCAGAATCCTGATGCTGATGCTGGCCACAGCATTGGCAGCCTGTGGTGGTGGGGGCGGCGATGGCGGCTCTCCAGGAGCCAACCCTAACCAGCCTACGTTGGTCACAACCGCTGGTACAGCATTGATTCTTCCGGTGGGTGTAGCACGTGAGTATCAAATCAGTGGTGGTGTGCCGCCTTATCGCATCAACAATGCGAATGAAGCAATCGCTGAAGGCCAAGTGGATGGCAACACCCTGATTCTCCGTACCAAAGCTGCAGGCAGTGCCAAAGTCAGTGTGTTGGACTACAGTGGTGCCTCGGTGGAGATTGATATTCAGGTGGGCTCTAGTATCCCGCTGTACACCACGGCCCCAGGAACCTTAACAATTGGTGTGGGCTCCAGTGTAGCGCGTACTTTTGTGATTGGTGGCGGCGGTGCCCCTTACACAGTCCAAGGTGGTGATAGCAATGTAGCTATTGTTGAAAAAATTGATGCCACCCACTGGAAAGTCACTGGCGTAGCCATCGGTGCTACTACTATCAAAATTCGTGATGCTGCGGGTGAAGAGATTTCAGTTTCTCTGACTGTGGGTTCTCCAGAGTTGCGCATTTCTCCCACTGATTTAGTAATGCCCGTGGGTATTAAAGCAATTGCTAAACTCTCTGGTGGCCAACCACCGTACCGGGTTGCAGGTGGTATCCCAGCAGCTATTACTGCTACGATTCAGGGTGATGAGCTGCATATTCAGGGCTCACTGGCTTCTGAGCTAGAGATTTCGGTAATGGATGCTGCTGGTCAAATTGTCAAGGTGAAGGTGGAAATTAATACTGCAACTACGTCGATTCGCTTCTCGCCTAGTGCTTTGTCAGTATCTGAAAACGATAGCCAACCCTTGTTGTTCTCTGTCTTTGGCGCTACCGGTGAGACTTGCTTCTTTAGCTCTGATCCATCATTCTTGAAGCCTAGTGCTACAGGGTGCGTGCGTCCAGATCCGGCTGGTACCATTCAGGTTCAATTAGAAACTGGCACGCGCGGTAGCCGTTGTGTTGTTGGTGAACAATCTATTAGTTTTACAGCAGTGGATTCAACCCGTGCGACTGGTACAGCTACAGTGACCATTTTAGATAACGGTACTTGCGGCGCTCCAATGGCGATTTCATCTACCAGTGCCCGAGTGAATACTGGCGCTACTAGTCAATTGGCGCTTACCGGCGGTTCAGGCAGTTATATTATTTCTTCCAATAATCCCAGTGTGGCTACCGCTGCAATTATAGGGGATGTTGTTATTGTCACTGGTGGGAACGTACCTGGTAATGCTATGATTACTATTCGCGATCGCGCTGACTCCTCCAAAGTAGTAGAGCTGTCGGTGGAAGTGGTGGCAGCACCTGTTGCTGTATTGAGCGCCTCTCCGCAAACTCTGAACCTTCAGTCGGGTGCTTCTGCCGATGTGCTGTTGAGTGGCGGTTCTGGTAATTTTGAATTTGCGATTAGTAATAGCGCGGTAGTGACAGCTAATCTCAGCGGCAATAAACTCACTGTCACTGCCGGAACTACCACCAGTGACAGAGAAACCATTACCATTCGCGACAAGGCTGATGCTAGTCGCAGTTTGGTCATTTCTGTCAAAGTAACTGGTGCTGCTGCGCCTGTGGCACCTATGACAGCAGCGCCTTCGGCTGCCACGGGCTCGGTGCAAGAGACCTTGTATTTTGTCTTGCAAAATGGCACAGCCCCTTATACGGTGGTGGTTTCTAACCCCAGTATTGCTACAGCGACAGTCACTGAAAACACAGTGGCGGCTGCATTGCGTGGTGCGGGTCAAGCTACCTTGGTGGTAACAGATGCGCGTGGTCAAACGTTGAATATTGCTGTCACAGCCAATCAGGCACAATCGGCATCTTTGCGTTTTGCACCTAGTGCCTTTGAAGTAGGTGAAGACTCCTTAGCTCCCATCACCCTGACGGTGTTTGGTGGTACGCCGCCTTACCGTGCTTTGACCAGTGATCTGACCCTGTCTAATGTCGAGGTAAATGCCGATACCTTTACGGTGGGTTTGGGTACAAGGGGTAATCGCTGTATCAATCCTGTGGATGATTCGGGTAAATATCTTCCCCGTGAATTTTTCAATGTCATTTTGACGGTGGTAGACTCTGGCGGTGCCTTTGCTACCAGCACCATGACCATCCGTGACAATGGTTCTGGTATGCCAGGAAATTGCCCCCAGGATTTGACTTTGTCCACTACGGCTGGTGCAGCTACTTCCGTTTTGTTAGGTAGTTCGCGCACTTTCTCTATCACCGGTGGTGTGCTGCCTTACACGGTAGCATCGTCCAATACTGCAGTGGCTACAGCAGCATTGTCCAGTCAAGCAGGTTTGAGCATTACTGGTTTGACGGCTGGTGCTGCTACCGTGACGATTCGTGATGCAGCTGGTTCCATCAGCACCATTGCAGTCACTGTTACCCCTTGATGCTTCAGACACTGGTTTGGAGTTGGTTATGCTGATCTCTTTGGTCGGCCTACCCGGCTCCGGAAAATCCACCGTCGGGCGGCAACTCGCCCGGCGGCTGGGGGTAGCCTTTATTGACTCGGACCAAGTGATTGAGCAGCGCATCGGCTGCTCGATTCGCGAGTTTTTCGAGCGCGAGGGCGAAGCCAGCTTTCGGGACTTGGAAGCCTCGGTACTTGATGAACTCACCGCTGCCCCGGAAGCAGCGGTACTTTCTACCGGTGGCGGTGCCGTGCTGCGACCTGCCAACCGGCAATGCTTGCACCAGCGTGGCACGGTGCTTTATTTGCGTTCTACGCCCGAAGAAATTTTTCGGCGTATTCGCTACGATAAAACCCGGCCTTTGCTGCAAGTGGCCAACCCACTGGGCCAATTGCGTACCCTTTATACCCAGCGCGATCCGTTGTACCGCGAAACCGCGCATTACGTGGTAGAAACCGGGCGGCCTTCGGTGAGCAGCTTGGTCAATATGATTGTCATGCAGTTGGAGTTGGCCGGTGTGGTTGCCCACGGCAGCACAGCGGCCCCAGAATGCCCTACGGCAGACTGAAAACTGTACTTTTTCTGCATCCTGTTAGGGGGCAGGGCAGGCTGCTCTGGCCTACACTTGGCTACCATGCAAGTAGCCACTCCTTCCTCCTCTCCCCTCTCTGTTCATGCTGCCATGCAGCAAGTGTCGATTGCTTTGGGTGATCGCAGTTATTCCATCGCCATCGGCACCGGCTTGCTAGATGCACCCGATTTTTATGCCCATCTACCTGCGGCCAGTAGCGCCCTGATTGTTAGCAACACCACGGTCTCCCCTTTGTATGCTGAACGCTTGCGCGCCGTATTGCAGCAACGCTATGCCCATGTCCATCTGGTGGCGTTGCCCGATGGTGAAGAATATAAAACTTGGCAAACCCTCAATTTGATTTTTGACGCCCTGCTTGGCCACGGCTGCGACCGCAAAACCGTGCTGTTTGCTTTGGGCGGCGGTGTGGTGGGTGATATGACGGGTTTTGCTGCCGCCAGCTATATGCGCGGCGTGCCGTTTGTGCAGGTGCCCACCACGCTGCTGGCACAGGTAGATTCTTCGGTGGGTGGCAAAACGGCCATCAACCACCCACTGGGCAAAAACATGATTGGTGCGTTTTACCAGCCCCAGCTGGTGCTGTGCGATTTGGCCACCCTCAACACCTTGCCGGTGCGCGAACTCAGCGCTGGTTTGGCCGAAGTCATCAAGTATGGGCCGATTGCCGATATGGCCTTTATGGATTGGCTAGAAAGCCATATCGATGCTTTACTAGCCCGCGATGTGCCAGCGCTGGCCCATGCGGTGCGCCGCAGTTGCGAGATTAAAGCTTGGGTGGTAGGCCAAGATGAGCGCGAATCGGGTCTGCGCGCTATTCTCAATTTTGGGCATACCTTCGGCCATGCAATAGAGGCCGGTATGGGCTATGGCGCTTGGCTGCATGGCGAAGCAGTGGGCGCAGGCATGGTGATGGCGGCAGAATTGTCTTGCCGTTTGGGGCTGGTAGATGCTGCGTTTGTGGCCCGCCTTACTGCTTTGGTGCAACGGGCAGGCTTGCCAGTGCGTGGCCCGGTGCTAGATGCCACTGACAACGCCGCACGTTATATAGAGCTGATGCGCGTGGACAAAAAAGCCGAAGGCGGTGAAATCCGCTTTGTATTGATAGACGGCCCCGGCCAAGCAGTCATGCGCGCTGCACCCGATGCCTTGGTGCGCCAAGTGATAGATGCTTGCTGCGCCTAAAAGCGCTGCCAGTGCTGAAAATAAACCCCCTAGATACAACAACGGCCATGAGCTTTTTAAGCCAATTAAAATCACAAGCCAGCGTGGTGCAAAGCCAGCGCGAGCAGCAAACCCAAGGCATAGAACAAAACACCCAAGCCACCGAGTTGGCCTGCAAAGAAGCCTGGCGCTATCTGCAAGAGTTGGCCCCCCAGCTCAATGTGCTGCTGCCCGATGGGCCGGTGCTGTCTTTAGATGGCAAAACCGCTTGGCCTGCGATGCAGTTGGTAGAGTTTCGCGCCGATGCACGCAAAAAGAAACTGCGCGACCGCGATGTGTTTGATTACATCGCCATTGGTTGGAAGTTGCAGCCCAAACCGGGCGGCAACCGTAGTGGCACCATCACCGTCAACTTTCCGCCAGACTTGCAGCGTGTAGAAGCCAGTTTGCAAGGTGCCAACGTGCGCCACGAGCGCCACGACATCCGCCACCCCGAAAAAAACACCCTACAAGCCTACCGTTTTGAGTACCAAACCGAGGCACGCGGCTACGTCACCATCACCCCCAACCATGACCAAGCCATGCTGGCGTTTCGGCTGGTCACGGTGTCGGGCTTTGGGGTGCAAGATACGCTATGGCCTGCCGCCAAAGTGACGGTGGGTTTAATGGATGAGCTGGCCAAGTTGTTGGTGCAGCAACCGAGCCGTTTTTTGTAATAAGGCTGTTGATGTCTGATACTGCTGTTTCTTCTGTCGATTTTGTAGCCCGCGATGCCATCGTGGTGCAAGACATGGTGCGCTGGCTAGAGCGTGCCGTGATTGAGCTTAATTTGTGCCCGTTTGCCAAAGGCGTACACGTTAAAGGGCAAATTCACTATGCCGTGAGCCATGCCACCGATGGGCGTGGTGTGTTGCAAGATTTGCAGCGCGAGTTAGAAGCACTGGCCGAAGCCTCGCCAGAGAAGCGCGACACCACGCTGCTGATGCTGCCAGACTGCATGGAAGATTTTTTAGACTTCAATGATTTTTTAGAGCTGGCCGACGAGATGCTAGATGTGCTGGATTTGGGCGGCATTTTGCAAATTGCCAGCTTCCATCCGCAGTTTCAGTTTGACGGCACCACGCTAGACGACATTACCAATGCCACCAACCGCGCACCTTACCCCACTTTGCATTTAATCCGCGAAGAGAGCCTCGATGCAGCAGTAGAAGCCTTCCCAGAGGCCGAAATGATTTATGAGCGCAATATGGAAGTGCTGCGCCAATTGGGGCCAGAGGGCTGGAAAGCACTTGATGTGGGCGCACGCTGCCCAGTGCAACACCACCAGCCCACGCCCACGCCCACGGATAAGGACAAAGCATGAGCAAGAAGCCACAGGTGCGCCAGCAGCGTCCAGCGCTTGCGCCCCAAGCCGGTGCCGAGTCAGCAGTATTGCAAGAGCTGCGCCCCGGTCAGTCGGTAGAGTTGCTCAAAGCATTGCATATCCTGACACGCGAGGGCAAACTCAACCAAGACTCTAGGCGCAAACTCAAGCAGGTTTATCACCTGTTCCAGTTGATAGAGCCGCTGTTGCAGGAATTGTCCAAAGACGGCCACGCACCCACCTTGGCTGACCACGGCGCGGGCAAGTCGTATCTGGGTTTTATCCTCTACGATTTGTATTTCAAGCCGCTGGGGCGCGGCCACATTTACGGCATAGAGTGGCGCGCCGAGTTGGTAGAAAAGTCCGGCCAATTAGCGCAACACTTGGGTTTTGAGCGCATGGCCTTTCTCAACCTATCGGTGGCCGATAGCA
The DNA here is from genome assembly GCA_964388325.1 of uncultured Simplicispira sp. GTDB lineage: Bacteria > Pseudomonadota > Gammaproteobacteria > Burkholderiales > Burkholderiaceae_C > Simplicispira. The sequence goes on from CAYMAC010000003.1 coordinate 54,603, forward strand.
CCGAGGCCGCAGAGTTGCCCGAGCGTATCGATATGGTCACGGCCTTGCACGCCTGCGACACCGCCACCGATGATGCCATCGCCTTTGGCCTGCAAAAGAAGGCGCGGGCAATGGTGCTGGTGCCTTGTTGTCAGGCCGAGGTGGCCGCTTGCCTGCGCCAAGGCAAAGCGCTGCAACTGGCGCGCACACCACTGGCCGAGCTGTGGCGACACCCACTGCACACGCGCGAGCTGGGCAGCCAAATCACCAATGTGCTGCGCTGCCTGTACCTAGAGGCCAGCGGCTACCAAGTCACGGTGACTGAGCTGGTGGGCTGGGAACACAGCATGAAAAACGAGTTGATTATGGCGCGCTATACCGGGCAAAAAAAGCGCAGTGCCGCCGAGCGCCTGCGCGCAATTTTGCAAGAGTTTGGTTTAGAACAAGCACTGGGGGCACGGTTTGGCCTAACTGCATGAAACAATGGGGGTCAGATTCTCATTTTTGAATTGTTTATGGCCCGCCTACCCCGCCTAACCCTGCCCGATTATCCGCACCACATCATCCAGCGCGGCAACAACCGCCAGCCCATTTTTATCGACCGGCAAGATTTTGAGCGCATGTTAGCCTTGCTGGCCGAACAAGCCCGGCAATGGGGCGTGGCTTTGCACGCCTATGTGCTGATGGATAACCATTTTCATCTGCTGGTCACGCCCTCTAGCGCAGAAGCGTTACCCAAAATGATGCAAGCTGTTGGGCGTAGCTATGTGCGCTACTTTAACCAACGGCATGGCCGCAGTGGCACGCTTTGGGAGGGGCGTTACCGCTCTACGCTGATGGAGTCGGAACGTTATTTGCTTGCTTGCATGGCGTATATCGATTTGAACCCGGTGCGTGCGGGCATGGTGGCGCAGGTGTCCGATTGGCCTTGGTCTAGTCACAACCATTACACAGGGTTGCGTCAAGATAAGCTGGTTACGACACACGCCTTGTATTGGATGCTGGGCAACACCCCGTTTGCGCGCGAGGCCGCCTACCGCGATTTGGTGCAGGCGGGGCTAGATGTCGATACACAGGCCGCCCTGACCGATGCTGCACTCAAGGGTTGGGCCTTGGGTGGAGCGGGTTTTGTAGCGCAATTGCAAAAAAAATCGCAGCGGCGTATTACCAAAGCCAAGCCGGGACGGCCTCGGCGCTTGCCGGTGGCCACCGTAGAAGCAGGGAAGCCTATCGCGTCAGCTACTTAGAAAAATCAAAAGCTATTGCTATGATTTTTGATGTGTCCCCAAATAAATAAAAACCGTTGTTTTTTGTAAATAATTGGAATCTGACCCTTATTAAAGTGCTTGCATGGTTTTGCTGCATTGCACTAATCTATACATCCCTGCGAAAACAATGAGGAATGCGCCCATGACCACGGCTGCCGAAATCCAGCATCTGCAACAACACGGTTTGTATTCATCGGCCCAAGAGCACGATGCCTGCGGGCTTGGCTTTGTTGCCCATATCAAAGGCGTCAAGCGCCATGACATCGTCACCCAAGCCCTAAAAATCCTCGAAAACATCGACCACCGGGGTGCCGTAGGCGCTGACCCGCTGATGGGCGATGGCGCGGGTATCCTGATTCAAATTCCAGACCAGCTCTACCGCGAAGAAATGGCCAAGCAAGGCGTCACGTTGCCGCCAGCGGGTGAATACGGCGTGGGCATGATTTTCTTGCCCAAAGAGCACGCCAGCCGCTTGGCCTGCGAGCAAGAGATGGAACGCGCCATCAAGGCCGAAGGCCAAGTGCTGCTGGGCTGGCGCGATGTGCCAGTCAACCGCGATATGCCCATGTCGCCCACGGTGCGCGACAAAGAGCCGCTACTGCGCCAAGTCTTTATTGGCCGGGGCAATGATGTCATCGTGCAAGATGCCCTAGAGCGCAAACTGTTTGTGATTCGCAAAACCGCCAGCGCTGCCATCCAAGCACTGCAATTGCAACACAGCAAAGAGTATTACGTGCCCAGCATGAGCAGCCGCACCGTGGTCTATAAGGGCCTGCTGCTGGCCGACCAAGTGGGGGTCTATTACAAAGATTTGGCCGATGAGCGTTGCGTATCGGCCATTGGCTTGGTACACCAGCGCTTTTCTACCAATACCTTCCCCGAGTGGCCGCTGGCCCACCCCTACCGCTACGTGGCCCACAACGGTGAAATCAACACCGTGCGCGGCAACTACAACTGGATGTTGGCGCGTGAGGGTGTGATGGCCTCGCCGGTGCTGGCGCAAGACCTGCAAAAACTCTACCCCATCAGCTTTGCTGGCCAGTCTGACACGGCCACCTTTGACAACTGTCTAGAGCTGCTGACGATGGCGGGTTACCCTATCAGCCAAGCGGTGATGATGATGATTCCCGAGCCTTGGGAGCAGCACGAGGGCATGGACGAGCGCCGCCGCGCCTTCTACGAATACCACGCCGCCATGATGGAGCCTTGGGACGGCCCGGCCTCTATCGTCTTTACCGATGGCCGCCAAATTGGTGCCACCCTAGACCGCAACGGCCTGCGCCCCTCGCGTTTTTGCATCACCGACGACGATTTGGTGATTTTGGGTTCCGAAGCCGGTGTATTGCCGGTGCCCGATAGCAAAATTGTGCGTAAATGGCGCTTGCAACCGGGCAAAATGTTGCTGATTGATTTGGAGCAAGGCCGCCTGATTGAAGACGATGAGTTAAAAGCCAACATCGTCAATACCAAGCCCTACAAGCAGTGGATTGAAAACCTGCGTATCAAACTTGACACCTTGCCTGCCCCAGCCGATATGCAGGTGGCGGCCTCTGACTTGCCCCTGTTAGAGCGCCAGCAAGCCTTCGGCTTTACCCAAGAAGATATCAAATTCTTGCTGGCCCCGATGGCGCAAAACGGCGAAGAAGCCACCGGCTCGATGGGTAACGATAGCCCGTTGGCGGTGTTGTCGGACAAAAACAAGCCGCTGTACAACTACTTCCGCCAGATGTTCGCGCAAGTGACGAACCCGCCGATTGACCCCATCCGTGAGGCCATCGTCATGTCGCTCAACAGCTTCATTGGCCCCAAACCCAACCTGCTGGACATCAACCAAGTCAACCCACCCATGCGCCTCGAAGTGAGCCAGCCGGTGCTCGACTTTGCGGGCATGGCCAAGCTGCGCGACATCGAAAAATACACGCACGGCAAGTTCAAGAGCGCCACCATCGACATCACTTACCCGCTAGATTGGGGCAAGCAAGGCGTAGAAGCCAAGTTGGCCTCGCTGTGCGCGCAGGCCGTCGATGAAATCAAGGGCGGTGCCAACATCCTCATCATCAGCGACCGCAAATTGTCGGCTACGCAAGTGGCCATTCCTGCGCTGCTGGCGCTGTCGGCCATCCACCAACATTTGGTGCGTGCTGGCCTGCGTACCAGCGCGGGCTTGGTGGTAGAAACCGGCACCGCGCGCGAAGTGCATCACTTTGCCGTGCTGGCTGGTTATGGTGCCGAAGCCGTGCATCCCTATCTGGCGATGGAAACCCTGGCCCAACTGCACCAAGAGCTGGGTGGCGATTTGTCGGCAGACAAGGCTATTTACAACTACGTCAAGGCGATTGGCAAGGGCCTGTCCAAAATCATGTCCAAGATGGGCGTGAGCACCTACATGAGCTACTGCGGCGCGCAGCTGTTTGAAGCCGTGGGCGTTAACAGCGAAACCGTGGACAAATACTTCACTGGCACCGCCAGCCGCGTTGAAGGCATTGGCATTTTTGAAATTGCCGAAGAAGCCATTCGCACCCACCGCGCCGCCTTTGGAGAGGACCCCGTGCTGGCCAATATGCTCGATGCTGGTGGTGAATACGCTTGGCGCGCCCGTGGCGAAGAACACATGTGGACGCCCGATGCGATTGCCAAGTTGCAGCATTCCACCCGTTCGGGCAACTTCAGCACCTACAAAGAATACGCACAAATCATCAACGACCAAACCAAGCGCCACATGACGCTGCGCGGCCTGTTCGAGTTCAAGTGCGATCCGGCCAAGGCCATTCCAGTGGAAGAAGTCGAACCCGCTACTGAAATTGTCAAGCGCTTTGCCACCGGTGCCATGTCGCTGGGTTCCATCTCCACCGAAGCCCATGCTACTTTGGCCGTCGCCATGAACCGCATTGGTGCCAAGAGCAATACCGGCGAAGGCGGTGAAGACCCGAAACGCTACCGCAATGAGTTGAAAGGCATTCCAATCCAGCAAGGCGAAACCTTGGCTTCCATCATTGGTGCTGACAAGGTAGAAGCAGACATCCAACTGCAAGCCGGAGACAGCCTGCGCTCCAAAATCAAGCAGGTGGCTTCGGGGCGCTTTGGTGTCACGGCAGAGTACCTGTCCTCGTCGGACCAAGTGCAAATCAAAATGGCCCAAGGGGCCAAGCCCGGCGAAGGCGGCCAGTTGCCCGGCGGCAAGGTGTCCGATTACATCGGCTTCCTGCGCCACTCGGTGCCCGGCGTTGGTTTGATTTCGCCCCCGCCGCACCACGACATCTACTCGATTGAAGATTTGGCTCAGCTGATTCACGACTTGAAGAACGTGGCTCCGCACGCCGACATCTCGGTCAAGCTGGTCTCTGAAGTGGGCGTGGGCACGGTGGCAGCGGGTGTAGCCAAGTGCAAGAGCGACCACGTAGTCATTGCTGGCCACGATGGTGGCACCGGTGCCTCGCCTTGGTCGTCTATCAAGCACGCCGGTGGCCCGTGGGAAATCGGTTTGGCTGAAACCCAACAGACCTTGGTGCTCAACCGCCTGCGTAGCCGCATCCGCGTGCAAGCCGACGGCCAAATGAAGACAGGCCGCGATGTGGTGATTGGCGCGTTGCTGGGTGCTGATGAATTTGGCTTTGCTACCGCTCCGTTGGTGGTAGAAGGCTGCATCATGATGCGTAAATGCCACCTGAATACCTGCCCGGTGGGCGTGGCGACGCAAGACCCAGTGTTGCGTAAAAAGTTTACCGGCAAGCCCGAGCATGTCGTCAACTACTTCTTCTTCATTGCCGAAGAAGTGCGCCAGCTTATGGCCCAACTGGGTATCCGCAAGTTTGATGACCTGATTGGCCGTGTTGATTTACTCGACACCCGCAAGGGCATCGAACACTGGAAGGCGCAGGGCTTGGATTTCTCGCGTCTGTTTGCCGAGCCTAGCGTGCCCGCTGATGTGCCGCGCTACCACACCGAAAAGCAAGACCACTTGTTGGAAAAGGCATTGGATGTCAAGCTGATTGAGCGCTGCAAGCCCGCCATTGAGCAGGGCGAGCCGGTACGCATCATGGAAGTAGCGCGCAACGTCAATCGCTCTGTGGGGGCTATGCTCTCGGGTGCTGTCACCAAGGTACACCCCGAAGGGCTGCCCGATGACACCATCCGCATCCACTTTGAAGGCACCGGCGGCCAGTCCTTTGCCGCCTTCCTGTGCAAGGGCATCACCTTGAACTTGACAGGTGAAGCCAACGACTACACCGGCAAGGGCTTGTCCGGTGGCCGTGTGGTGGTGCGCCCCAGCCACGAATTCCGTGGCGAAGCAGTGCGTAACACCATCGTCGGCAACACCGTGATGTTTGGTGCTACTACGGGCGAAGCCTTCTTCAGCGGCGTGGCGGGTGAACGCTTTGCGGTGCGCCTGTCCGGTGCTACGGCGGTGGTCGAAGGCGTGGGTGACCACGGCTGCGAATACATGACGGGGGGCACCGTGGTGGTGTTGGGTAAAACTGGGCGCAACTTTGCTGCTGGTATGAGTGGTGGTATCGCCTACGTTTATGACGAAGACGGCCAATTTGCCCAGCGTTGCAACAAAGCCTCGGTCAAGCTAGAAAAAGTGCTGCCGCACGAAGAGTTTGTTGCCAGCGTTAGCCCCGGCATCTGGCACAAGGGCCAAAGCGATGACCAACTGCTGCGTAGCTTGGTAGAAGCGCACAGCCGCTGGACAGGCTCGCAACGCGCCCGCGACCTGCTGGACAACTGGGCCGATGCCCGCGCCAAGTTTGTCAAGGTGTTCCCCACCGAGTACCAACGTGCTCTGGGCGAAATTTATGCCCGTAGCGCCAAGCAAACGCCAGCTGCTTCCGCCGTCGCCGTGCTTGCCCAATAAGCGCCCCACCTTTCACGCGAACACAGATTCAAGGACAGATTCATCATGGGAAAGACCACTGGCTTCTTAGAATACGAGCGCATCGAAGAGGGCTACCTGCCCGTGCCTGAGCGGCTCAAGAACTATAAAGAGTTCGTCATTGCCCTGACACCCGAACAGGCCAAAGTGCAGGGCGCACGTTGTATGGATTGCGGCACCCCGTTCTGCAACAACGGCTGCCCGGTCAACAACATCATTCCAGACTTCAATGATTTGGTGTACCACGGCGATTGGAAAAACGCCATAGACGTGCTGCACAGCACCAACAACTTCCCCGAGTTCACGGGCCGCATCTGCCCCGCTCCTTGCGAGGCTGCTTGTGTCGTCAATATCAATGATGCGCCCATCGGTATCAAGAGCATTGAACACGCCATCATCGATAAAGCCTGGGAAAACGGTTGGGTGCAGCCGCAACCTGCCGCGCACAAAACCGGTAAAAAGGTGGCGGTGGTGGGCGCTGGCCCGGCGGGCATGGCGGCAGCGCAACAACTGGCGCGCGTCGGCCACGATGTCACCTTGTTCGAGAAAAACGACCGCATCGGGGGCCTGCTGCGCTACGGCATCCCAGATTTCAAGCTGGAAAAGTCACACATTGACCGCCGCGCCAAGCAATTGGAAGCCGAAGGCATCACCATCCGCACCAGTGTGCTGGTGGCTGACCCGAAAGAAGGGCTGGGCAAAGGCTCTAAAGTTACCAACTGGGCCAAGGAAACCATTAGCCCAGCGCAACTACAAGCCGAGTTCGATGCCGTGTTGCTGACGGGCGGTTCCGAACAATCGCGTGATTTGCCAGTGCCAGGCCGTGACTTAGACGGCATTCACTTTGCGATGGAGTTTTTGCCCCAACAAAACAAAGTCAATGCCGGTGACAAGCTCAAGGGCCAACTGCGCGCTGATGGTAAGCATGTGATTGTGATTGGCGGTGGCGACACCGGCAGCGACTGCGTAGGCACCAGCAACCGCCACGGCGCGGCCAGCGTGACCCAATTTGAAGTCATGCCCATGCCACCCGAGCAAGAAAACAAGCCGCTGGTTTGGCCTTACTGGCCGCTCAAGCTACGCACCAGCTCTAGCCACGACGAAGGCTGCGTGCGCGAGTTTGCCATCTCTACCAAAGAATTTACCGGCGAGAAGGGCAAGGTCAAGGGCCTGACCACCGTGCAAGTGGAGTTCAAAGACGGCAAACTGGTTGAAATTGCAGGCACCGAAAAGCACTACCAAGCCGACTTGGTGCTGCTGGCGATGGGCTTTGTCAACCCCGTGGCCGCTGTGCTCGATGCCTTTGGTATTGACAAAGACCCCCGTGGCAATGCGCGCGCCAGCACCGAAGACCAAGGCGGCTATGCCACCAATGTGCCCAAGGTATTTGCGGCAGGTGACATCCGTCGGGGCCAATCTTTGGTGGTCTGGGCGATTCGTGAAGGCCGCCAAGCTGCGCGTGCCGTCGATAGCTTCTTGATGGGCCAATCGAGCTTGCCGCGTTAAGCCGCCACACCCTTCGGCCTACCCTAGCCGCCAGTGCTTGCCGATGCAAGTGCTGGCGGTTTTTATTGGGCTATTGACCCGGTTGCAATAGGATTTTGGCTGTACCTGTTCCCGGTGCATTTTTTTTATCAATGTAGCCAATCGCGCCCGGCGTAGCTTGCACCGCTTTGCTCACATCGTCAGCGGTAGCAAGTTCTCTGGGTGGAAAGCCCATGCCAGTAAATGCCTGACGCGCCCAATAGGCACGCATTTGGCCCGGACTGCGCCCAACAACCTTGCTGTAAAACTCGGTGCGTAGCGGCGAGCCTTCTTTGATATCGATGGGCTGTATCGGCTTGCCATCGGGCCACGCCTGAATTTGCTTGAGAAAAATTTGCGTGACTTGGTGGGTATCTATTTTTTCTACGGCCACGCTAGGGTTGGCGATAACCACCAAAGAACTTTGTGCCCACGCGCCAGAGGACATCAAGCATCCCAATAATGCAATGTGAAGGTGTTTCATGGCCGTGTCCTTAAAAAATGAAGTCGAACACAACAGAAACCAAATGCACTTTGTTGTTGATGGGCAAGGTGCTGGTAGCCAAACCTCCGGCCCGGTAGGGGCTTGGGGTTTTGATGAGGTCGTATTGCAGCTTCAAGGCCATGTCTTTTTGCACATCCCAGCGCATCCCTACGCTGGCTGAGCGCATAGAAAAATCGGCAAACTGGGCGGCTTCGGAGAGCATTCCTTGCAGCTGGGCCAGACCCGCATCCAGCTGTGGATGCAGGCCCGTGGGGCCCAAGGCACTGGTATTGAAGATAGGATTGGCGCGGCGTTGGTGCGCCAACTCAATATAGGGCGTGAAATTGCCAATGCTGCGGCCTACCGTGACGCTGTAACTATTGTATTTGCCAATCATGGCCGATTGCGAATCAAAACCTACCCAGCCACCCATCACAGACCAGTTGTTCCAATTCACATTGATACCCAAACTGGTGTAGATAGGTTGATTGTTAAAAGGGTTGGCATAGCTGGCCACTTCGCTGGCCTTGCTGGCCAGATTGGCCCGCAGCGGTGCAGGCAATACCGGCGTTGCCGCCAACGATGCCAGCCCTCCGGCGGCCTGCTGTAAGCCGGTGTTCATTTGGTCTATCTGCCGCGATTGCACCGTGTATTCGCCCACCCAAGTTTTGGAGGCACGCAAAGACACATTCGACAGCATGTAGGTCAGGGCAAAGCCCCGGATGTCTTTAAGTTGGGTAGTGCCCTTAATTAAGGGCCAATTTTGCTTGGCATTGGCTTGGCCAGCATACACATCGAGCAACCACCCTGCATTACCGCTGGTGTGGTGCCATTGCACATCAATACCGTCAATCGCGGCCACATTGTTGCTAATCCAGTACACCGGCAAAGGCTTGCGCGCCGTGAGGTTGGCGTAACCAATCTCGGTCACATCGGCATCAAAGAACAAGGCACTGCGATAACGGCCCAAGCGCACAGACAAATTTTGGCCAAATTGCTGGCGCACATAACCCATACGCACTTGGGGCTTCATGCCCTCTCCTGCGCGGCCAGCGGCTTGCAGCACAAATGAGGTGGCGTCCGTAGCCTGCCAGTTGAGCTGGGCACCCAACACGCTATCGAGGTTTTCAGAAACCCCGTTATAGGCGGGCGACTCTTGCCCAAACGAAGAAATCATGCCCACATCGTGGTTGTTGTGGTGGGTAAGTCCTAGCGTACCAAAACCAGACACTCTCAGCCCCCTGATGCCAACTTCCTCAACCTCTGCGGCTTGGGCCGATGTGCAGGTAAGCAGCGCGAGCAGCAAGCAGCCCAGCGGATGGCCTATCTTGAATGAATCTGACAATTGATTTTTCATCATGAAATTTTTTAGATTTTGGGCAATAGTACATTTTTCACTTGCAAAAATCACTAAAAATTTGGCACTGTCCCGAACTACCATCTCTGCTGCTGTCACTGTTTTCGGTGTTCGTGCCCCACCGTCAACTTCATGACAGCACCAAGTGTGATACTGACCCACGGGTTATTTCTATTGCTATAAATTTTTTATTAAACTAGCACCTGATGATGCTCAATAGCGGCATCTAAAACCAAGAAAAGGATGTATTTCTGTGAAAACTATGCTCAAGCATGTAGCTGTCGGTATGACTGCGCTCACTCTGGCTTTTGGTGCTATTGCGTCTGAAAAGGGCACAGCAGATGAGGCTGTGGCGATGGTCAAGAAGGGTATTGCACTCATCAAGTCTAGCGGGCCAGAAAAGGCGTTTGCCGAATTCAACAACCCCAAGGGTGCTTTTGTGCAAAAAGACCTGTATGTGATGTGCTACGACATGGCAGGCAACAACAAATGCCACGGCTCCAACGCCAAGCTCATTGGCAAAAATTTGCTCGAAATCAAAGACGCTGATGGCAAGTTCATCGTCAAAGGCTTTATTGAAACTGCACAAAAAAGCGGCAAAGGTTGGGTAGACTACAAATGGCCTAACGCCATCACCAAAGTGGTAGAGCCCAAATCCACCTATGTCGAAAAAATTGACGATGTGCTGATTGGTGTCGGCATCTACAAATAATTTTCTCTCCTCTCCGTGCTCCCACTGCGCTTTGCTGCGCCGTGGTGGCATGGGCTAGCGCCATATTGCACTTATCTCCAGCCCGCTGTGGCTGGGTAGCGCTCCCTGTTGGGGCGTGGATGAAAAAATGAAGATCAATGATCTGCGTATCGGCACGCGCCTGAAAATCGGTTTTGGTATTGTTTTATCTTTGTTGATTGCCGTGGTGGCATTGGTCAACATCAGCAATGCCCGCAACCAAGCGCAGCTGTTTCAGGGGCTGGAACTGGCCAGCGCCAAGCTCCAATGGACTACTGCTATGAAGGCCGCGCAGCTCGAAGGCGTGGTATCTATTCGCAGCATCGGCCTGCACACCGAAGTGGCCGAAATGAACAAAGAAGAGGCACGGCTGAAAGAGCAATGGAAGCTGTTTGCCCAAGCCAGAGAGCGTTTGATGGCCTTGGGTGCCAACGAACAAGAAAAAGCCATCTTTGGCCGCATTACCCAATTAGAAAAAGGCTTGGAAGCCCCCACCGCCCAAGCTATTGGTCAAGCCTTGGCCTTCGATACCGAAGGGGTGGGACGCATCATTGCCAAACAAATTGACCCAATTTATCGGCAGGTGCTGGTAGAAATCAATCAACTGGTGCAGTTGCAACAAGCGGCTGAACAACAAACGCGCTTGCAGGCCGAAGCTGCCAGTCGCCATCTTAGTCAATGGCTTTACGCTGCCGCCACCGTTGCGGTGTTGTTGGGCAGTTTGCTGGCTTGGGGCACCACGCGCAGCATCATCCGTCCCTTGCACAATGCAGTGGAGGTGGCGCGCCATGTGGCCAGCGGCGATTTAACGATGAACATTGAGGTCGAATCTACGGATGAAACCGGCGAGCTGATGCAGGCCCTCAAAGACATGAATGCCAGCCTGCTGCACACGGTGCAGCAAGTACGCATCGGCACCGACACCATCGCCACGGCCTCTAGCCAAATTGCCGCCGGTAATATGGAGCTATCGGTACGCACCGAGCAGCAGGCCACTTCTTTAGAAGAAACCGCCGCCTCGATGGAGACCCTCACTGGCACCGTCAAGCAAAATGCCGACAATGCGCGCCAAGCGAATCAATTGGCGCAATCGGCCTCGCAGGTAGCCTCGCAGGGCGGCGAAGTGGTGGCGCAGGTGGTGGACACCATGCGTTCTATCAACACATCGTCCAAAAAGATTGTTGACATCATCAGCGTGATTGATGGCATTGCCTTTCAAACCAACATTTTGGCGCTCAATGCGGCCGTAGAGGCAGCGCGCGCTGGAGAGCAAGGTCGGGGTTTTGCCGTAGTAGCCTCTGAGGTGCGTAGCTTGGCCGGGCGCAGTGCCGAGGCGGCCAAAGAAATCAAGGCCCTGATTAGCGACTCGGTGGACAAGGTGGAGACCGGCAGCCATTTGGTAGAACAAGCTGGCCAAACGATGGAGCAAATTGTGGCCAGCATCAGCCGCGTCACCGACATCATGGGTGAGATTACCGCCGCCAGCACCGAACAAAGCGCCGGTATTGAGCAGGTGCATCTGGCCATTGAGCAAATGGAGGCGGCCACACAGCAAAACGCCGCGATGGTCGAGCAAGCGGCCACCGCTGCTGAGTCTCTGCACAATCAGGCCGATACCTTGACCCAAGTGGTCAGTGTGTTCCATTTAGACGAAGACAAAGGCCGATTGCGCGCCCTGACCTGAACACAGGCTGGCCGATGAGTGATTAGCAGCGCTCTACGCGGTGCAAGCGTGCATCGCGGGCGGCAAAGGCTTGTTGCAGCGTATTGAAGAGTTGCTCGGCTTTGTGCCGGTTGTCGCTAGAGTAGTTGCACACATAGACATCCAGCGTTACATAGGCGGCCTCGGGCCAAGTGTGGATGCACAGGTGTGACTCGGCCAGCACCACCACGCCCGTCACGCCGCCTTGCGCGCCAAAAGGGTGAAACAGGCAGCCCACTGCCGTCAGTCCAGCTGCCTGTACACTGGCTTGGCAAAAGGCTTGCAAGCAGGCGGCATCGAGCATGAGGCGGCTATCGCCTTGGCAACCATGCAGGTCGGCCATCAGGTGCAGGCCACTGGAGGCTGGGCTGGGGGAGCGTGCAGCAGGCAAAATAGAAGCGGGTGCAGCAAACATGAAAAACCTCTGCCATAGCCGGGCACAAGGGCGAAGCAAAGAGCAGCATCATAGCCAAACTGCTGCACCGATAAAACCTAATGCCATACAAGGCCAGCCGTTAACGCCTATCATCACGGGTTGCGTTGTGCTTTTTCATGCTTTCATCTTCCCCTATTTCTTCTGTTGCCCCGTTTGTTGAGCTGCGCGATGTGCATTTCAGCTATGGCGAGCGGCCCATTTTGCGTGGCCTGTCTTTGGCAGTGCCGCGCGGCAAAGTCACGGCCATTATGGGCGCTTCGGGCGGTGGCAAAACCACCGTGCTACGCTTGGTGGGCGGCCAGCAAAAAGCCCAACAAGGGCAGGTGTTGTTCGATGGCCAAGACGTGGGCCAAATGGACACTGCTGCCCTGTACGCGGCGCGGCGGCGCATGGGCATGTTGTTCCAGTTTGGCGCACTGTTTACCGATATGACGGTGTTTGACAATGTGGCCTTTCCGCTGCGCGAACACACCAATTTGTCCCCAGCTTTGATTCGTGACATTGTGCTGATGAAGCTGCACGCGGTGGGCTTGCGCGGTGCGCGCGATTTAATGCCCGCACAAATTTCGGGCGGCATGGCGCGGCGCGTGGCCTTGGCGCGCTCTATTGCCCTAGACCCAGAATTGGTAATGTACGATGAACCCTTTGCCGGTTTGGACCCCATCTCACTGGGCACAGCGGCGCAGTTGATTCGCCAACTCAACGATGCGATGGGCCTGACCACCATCATCGTCTCGCACGATGTAGAAATTACCCTCCAAATTGCCGACCATGTAGTTATTTTGGGGCCAGGCACTATTGCGGCCCAAGGCAGCCCCGACGAGGTGCGCCACAGCACTGACCCGCTGGTGCATCAGTTTGTTCATGCCCTGCCCACTGGGCCGGTGCCGTTTCATTATCCGGGGCCAGAGGTAGCGCAAGATTTTGGCCCCATCCACCAAGGCCGTGCATGAGCTGGTATCGTCCTGCCGATATAGGTTTGGCCGCACGCCGCCAGCTGGCCGATATAGGCCAAGCGGCGCGGCTGTTTGGGCGCTTGCTGCAACTGCTGCCGGCTACTTTTGCCCGCCCCGGCTTGGTGCGCGACCAAGTGCATTTTTTGGGCAACTATTCATTGGCCATTATTGCGGTATCGGGCTTGTTTGTAGGTTTTGTCATGGCCTTGCAGGGTTACTACACCTTGCAAGATTTTGGCTCTACCGAGGCACTGGGCCAATTGGTAGCATTAAGCCTGTTGCGCGAGTTGGGGCCGGTAATTACAGCGTTGTTGTTTGCCGGACGCGCTGGCACTTCACTCACGGCAGAAATTGGCCTGATGCGCGCCGGTGAGCAACTCAGCGCGATGGAGATGATGGCCGTGGACCCGGTGCAGCGCATTTTGGCACCGCGTTTCTGGGGGGGCATCATTGCCATGCCGGTGTTGTCACTGGTGTTCAATGCCGTGGGTGTAGTGGGGGGCTGGGCGGTGGCCGTGCCCATGTTGGGGCTAGATGCAGGTGCGTTTTGGAGCCAAATGCAAGGCGGTGTGGATGTATTTAGCGATTTGGGCAACAGTGTGGTCAAAAGTTTTGCCTTTGGCGTAACGGTTACTTTTGTCGCCCTGCTGCAAGGCTATACCGCCAAGCCCACCCCTGAGGGGGTATCGCGCGCCACCACGCGCACCGTGGTGATGGCCTCGTTGGCGGTATTGGGGCTGGATTTTGTCCTGACCGCCGCCATGTTCAGTATCTAAGCAAAGAAATGTAATGCAGCAATCCAAGAACGATGTCTGGGTGGGCCTGTTTGTCATGCTGGGGGCGCTGGCGTTGGTGTTTCTAGCCTTGCAATCGGCCAACCTGCTGGCGCTTAATTTTGAATCGGGCTACCGCGTGACCGCCCGTTTTGACAACATTGGTGGCCTCAAGCCCAAGGCTGCAGTGCGTAGCGCTGGCGTGGTGGTGGGCCGGGTAGAGTCCGTCACTTTTAACGACAAGGCTTTTCAGGCTGAAGTGACGCTAACACTGCAAAAGCGCTATGCTTTTCCTAAAGACAGCTCGCTCAAAATTCTGACCAGTGGGCTGTTGGGTGAGCAATATATCGGCATCGAAGCCGGGGCCGATGAAGCCAATTTGGCCAATGGTGATGTAGTCACGGCCACCCAATCGGCCATGGTGTTAGAAAATTTAATTGGCCAGTTTTTGTTTAGCCAAGCCGCAGAATCTACGCCTGCCACCCCCGACAGCTCCAAACCATGAACTTTTCTCTCAAGCCCCTTGCTACCCGCCGTCTCAGCGCCGCTGTGGCCCTGTCTGCTGTGGTACTTACCGGTTGTGCCAGTGCGCCATCAGCGCATCCCCAAGACCCGTTTGAGTCTTACAACCGCAGCATGAGCCGTTTTAATGAAGCGGTGGATGAGGCGGTGCTCAAGCCCGTGGCTACCGGCTATCAACAAGCCGTGCCCGAACTGGCGCGCCGAGGTGTAAGCAACTTTTTTGCCAACTTGGGCGATGCGTGGTCGTTTGTGAATAACACCTTGCAACTGCGCGGCGAAGCGGCCATGAGCAGCTTTTTCCGTTTTGGCATCAACACCTTTTTTGGTTTGGGTGGCGTACTGGATGTGGCCACCGAAATGCGCCTAGAGCGGCACAAACAAGATTTTGGCCTGACCTTGGGCCGTTGGGGCGTGCCGCCCGGCCCTTATGTGGTCTTGCCGTTGTTGGGGCCCTCTACCGTGCGCGACACCTTGGTTTGGCCTGTGGATAGCCAAGGAAGTTTGCTCAAAGGGGTCGATGACATCCCCAGTCGCAACAGCCTGTACGCCCTGCGCTTGGTAGATACCCGCGCCAATTTTTTGCGCGCTGGCGAGATGCTCGAAGGTGCCGCCTTAGACAAATACAGCTTTAGCCGCGATGTATTTTTGCGCGTGCGTAGCCAGCAAGCGGGTATGGGCCAACGCAGCAACGGCCAAATTCCAGAGGAAGGCACTTCTGATGGCAGTTTGCCGCCAGAGCCTGTGCAATAAGCGCGGCTGCGCTTTCTATGTTTTGAAGAAGGTATTTCATGCAACGCCGTTTTTTAGGCCGTTTGGCCACTACCACACTGGCCGCCTTGGTCCTGGGCTTGGGTGTGCCCGCTCGTGCTGCCGATGAAGCCCCCGATGGATTAATCCGCCGCCTCTCTACCGAGGTGCTTGATGCGGTGCGCGCCGACAAAAGCATCAAAACCGGCGATATCGACAAAATCATTGTCTTGGTGGATAAAACCATCATGCCCAATGTCAACTTTAAGCGCATGACGGCCGCTGCCGTAGGCCCCAGCTGGCGCCAAGCCAGCGCGCCACAGCAGCAGCGCCTGCAAGAAGAGTTCAAAACCCTGTTGGTGCGTACCTATGCGGGCGCGCTATCGCAAGTCAATGAGCAAACCATCACCATCAAGCCCTTGCGCGCCGCACCCGAGGATAAAGATGTGCTGGTACGCACCGAAATTCGGGGCCGTGGAGACCCGGTGCAGTTAGATTACCGGCTAGAAAAAACCCCCGGTGTGGGCGCTGGCTGGAAAATCTACAACCTCAACGTGTTGGGCGTGTGGTTGGTGGATACCTACCGCACCCAGTTTGCCCAAGAAATCAATGCCAAGGGCATCGATGGCCTGATTGCCACGCTGGCCGCGCGCAACCAAAGCAATGCCGCCAAACGTTGAGGCTGCATTGGCCCCAGCGCTGGCCCTGCCCGCCCAGCTAACGCACCGCCAAGCGGCAGCTACCTTGGCCGGTTTGCAGCAAGCCTTGGCCCAGCAAACGCAAGCGCTGTGCGTGCTGGATGCCTCGGCCCTGTCCCAGTTTGACAGCGCGGCCTTGGCGGTGTTGTTAGAGTGTCGCCGCACCCTGCTGGCCCAAGGGCGCACCTTGCAGGTGCAGGGCCTGCCCGCCGCGCTGGGGCGCATGGCCTTGTTGTATGGTGTCGATGGCCTGTTGGGCTTGCCTGTGCCAAGTCGGTAGAATGTAGCTGGCGCACTGGCGCGGCCTTGGGCTGTGCTAGTGCAATTTTTTATTGGGCCTCCGGCAGAATTTACCCCCATTTTTCCCAACATGAGTAGCCATCTCCCCGGCACCGCAACGGACGCTGCGGAGGCCGCCCTTCTGGCCGAGTTTGCGCGCACCTTGCGCGCCCCAGTGCGCGATACTTCCATTCCTGTGGCAGAGCCTATACAGCCCGTGGCCGGACTGTCGCCCGATTTTTTGCGTGCCAATGGTTTGTTACCCTTTTTGGTAGAAGAGCGGGCCGTACAGGTGGTCAGTGCGGTACCAGTGCGGCTGGCCGCGCTGGATGCACTTCAACAATTTTTTAGCGTACCGGTGCAGCTGTCTTTGGCTCCTCAAGCATGGATAGCGGCCCAGTTGGCCCAAGTTTATAGCCCCGACAATGCCAGCGATAGCCATAGCTTTACCCAAGCCGAGGTGGACAGCAGTGGCGATAGTCCCGACGACGACCTAGAAACCCTGAAAGCGCTGGCCGAAGACGCGCCGGTGGTGCGTTTGGTGCAAGCCTTGTTGTTGCGCGCAGTAGAGCGCCGCGCCTCGGACTTGCACTTAGAAATCTCTCAGCAGCAGTTTCGGGTGCGCTACCGCGTTGATGGCGTGCTGTGCGAGTCCGAACCACCCCCCCGGCGCATGTACACCCCGGCCATTTCGCACCTGAAACTGCGCGCCAAAATGAACATCGCCGAGCGCCGCCTGCCCCAAGATGGCCGCATGAAAATGGAAGTGGCCGGGCGGCAGGTGGATATGCGTGTTTCTACCGTGCCCACGGTGTATGGCGAGAGCATGGTGATTCGTTTGTTAGACCAAGGGCCGGGCCTGATGGGGCTAGAGTCTTTGGGGTTGGACGATGAAACCCTGCAAGCCTTGCAGCAGGCCATTGCCCAACCACACGGCATGATTTTGGTCACTGGCCCCACTGGCAGCGGCAAAACCAGTACCCTGTATGCGGCGCTGGGCTGTGTGAATGTGCCAGAAAACAAAATCATCACCGTAGAAGACCCGGTGGAGTACCAAATTGACGGTATCAACCAAATTCAGGTCAAGGCGCAAATTGGTTTAACTTTTGCCAGCGCCCTGCGCTCTATTGTGCGCCAAGACCCCGACATCATCATGGTGGGCGAAATCCGCGACCAAGAAACGGCAGAAATCTCCATCCAATCGGCCCTGACTGGGCATTTGGTGTTCTCTACCCTGCACACCAATGATTCTTTTGGCGCAGCGCACCGGCTGATGGACATGGGGGTAGAAAGCTACCTGATTGCTTCTTCGGTGGTGTTGATTGTGGCGCAGCGTTTGGTACGTATGATTTGCCCACACTGCAAACAAGCCACCCCGCCCACCGAGGCCGATTTGTTGTTCTTGGCCGAAGAAGGCGTCTCTGCCGAGCAGGTGCCACAACTGTTTCATGGCCGGGGTTGCAGCCATTGCGGCCAATCGGGCTACACCGGGCGCACCGGCATTTACGAGCTGTTGCCCATGACCACGGCCATCAAAGAGGCGATTATTAAAAAACTTTCTGCCGAGGGTGTGCGTAAAAAAGCCCTAGAGCAGGGCGTGCGTACCATGCGCGGCGATGGCATTCGCAAGGTGCTGGCCGGTATCACCACGCTAGAAGAATTGGCCCGCGTGACACGCCAGGAGATTCAGTAGTGCGCGCCCGTCCCAGTGCCGCCCCTGAGCGGGCTTTGCCTGTGGCCACGGCACAGCCGGTGCGTGCGCCCACCGCAGTAGCGCCTGCCGCGCCCACTGTGAGCAACAACCCCACGGCCAAGGGCGCTACGGCAGGGCGTTGGGGCCAAGAGCGCGTCAGTCTGAAACATGTGCTGGCCATGACCGAGCAATTGCTTACCTTGCTTGATGCCGGTTTGCCGCTAGACCGCGCCCTGCACATCAGCACCGGCAGCCTAGAGCAGGCCCATTTTCGGGCCGTGATGCAGCAGGTGGTGCTAGAGGTAGAAAAGGGCAATACCTTGGCCGATGCCTTTATGCTGCACCCCAAGGTGTTTCCGCGCTTGTATATCAACATGGTGCGCGCGGGGGAAGAGGGTGGTGTGTTGCCGGTGGTAATGCGCCGCTTGGTAGAGTTTTATACGCGCAGCATGGAGTTTCGCTCGTTTCTGGTCACCTCCTCCATCTACCCGATTTTGCTGTTCGTGTTTGGTATGAGCGCCTTGCTGGGCCTGACCGTGTTTGTGCTGCCCAAGTTTGGGCAAATTTTTGCCGACATGAACCAAAGTTTGCCGGGGCCAGCAGCGGTGTTGATTGCCGTGGGCGGTTTTCTAAAAACCTATGGCCTTTTCTTTGTGATTGGGCTGGCGCTGGCGGTGGTGGGTTTTGTCATGGCCCTGCGCGATGAGCTATGGCGCGAGCGTTGGCAACTGGCCCTCTTGCGCTTGCCAGTGCTAGGGCCGCTGCTGCTGAAAATACAATTGGCCCATGTGTGCCGCACGTGGGGAACTCTGCTCTCTAGCGGGGTTCCGATACTGACCGGAATGCGGATTGTGCGCGAGCTGACCGACCATATCCCCTTGCGTAAAGCCTTAGACCGCTTGGTGCGTGCAGTGCAAGAGGGCCGCGGGGTATCAGGGCCGGTGCGCGCAGACCCCTTCTTTCCCAAACTGCTGGGGCAATTGGCCACGGTGGGCGAAGAATCTGGGGCCTTAGACACCATGCTGATTAAAGTGGCCGACCAATACGAAAAAGACATCCAAAAAGCCACGCGCAACTTGGTAGCCTTGTTTGAGCCCATGATGATTTTGCTGATGGGCGGCCTGATTGGCGGCATTGTGGTGTCGATGTTAACCGCCATTTTTTCCATCAATGACATGCCTATGTGAGCGGGCTTGGAACCACATGCTATTTTCAAACCAGAACCAAAATTTGTCTTCTTCCCTGCGCCGGGCGCGCGGCTTTACGCTGATTGAGCTGCTGATTGTGATGGTGATTTTGGGCCTGCTGGCCTCGCTGGTGGGGCCACGGCTGTTTGGGCAACTCGATTCTTCCAAAATCAAGGCCGCGCGCACACAAATTGAGATGGTGGGCGCAGCTTTGGATACTTACCGGCTGGATATGTCGCAGTACCCCAGCACCGAGCAAGGCATCCGCGCCCTGTCCGACAAACCCGCCGACCAAGCCGAAGCCCTGAAATGGCGTGGTCCGTACCTGAAAAAGCGTGTCGATAAAGACCCTTGGGGCAATTCTTACGTCTATAAGGCACCGGGCGAAAAGGCCGATTACGAGCTGTCTTCGCTGGGTGCCGATGGCAAGGAGGGTGGCAGCGGCGACAATGCCGACATCCACAGTTGGGAGTG
The DNA here is from genome assembly GCA_964388325.1 of uncultured Simplicispira sp. GTDB lineage: Bacteria > Pseudomonadota > Gammaproteobacteria > Burkholderiales > Burkholderiaceae_C > Simplicispira. Next base: position 74,285 of record CAYMAC010000003.1, read on the forward strand.
AGCCGCTTGGCCTGTTGCCTCCCGGCACGGCGGCCAGCATCGGGCTTTACCCTGCTAGAGCTGCTGCTGGTGCTGGTGCTGATTGGTATTGGTACCGGGCTGGCGATTGTCTCGGTAGACAAAATGGCCCTGCGCGCCAACGAAAAGCACTGGATAGACCGCACCCAACTGGACCTCAAGCGCTTGCGTAACAAGGCCGTGTTGGGCGCTGGCACCGTGCAGGCACTGGTGGACTTTAAGCACCATAGCATCGTGCAACAACTGGGTGCCAAAGAGCAGCGCATGGTGTTAGAGCTGCCACCCGGCTACCAGTTTCGGCCTGCCTCTGATGAGCGCATGGCGGCGCTGCCGCTGGTGTTTTACCCCGATGGCAGCCTGTCCGAGGCGCGTTTTTTAATTCGCACTCCCAGCGGAATGCAGCAAATTTTTCATTTGGCAAAAATCAGTGGCCGCATTGAACGACAAGACCCCGTGCCCACCAGCCGCTAGGCCCGTCTGCCAGCGCCAGCAAGGCTTTACCCTGCTGGAAGTATTGGTGGCGATGGTGTTGCTCGGCTCTGGCTTGGCGATTGCCTTTACCGCCATTTCGGGCAGCACGCGCCTAGAGGCCAAATCGACCGCCCATGCAGCGGCAATGGGGCTGGCCCAAGCCAAATTGGATGAAGTGCTCAATCATCCCGACTATGTGCTGGCCGCTGATGCGGGCGAAGAACGCTTTGCGGGTATCGATTTGGGCTATCGCATTCAAGTGCGCCCTGTGCCTTTGCTAGAGCCAGCCCAGCAGGCCGCACTGACCGAATTCCAGTCGGTCTTACATTCGGTAGAGATTGAAGTATTTTGGGGGCCGAAAGCCGCGCCACAGTCTTATCGTTTGGCCACTTACCGTTTAGACCCGCCACCACCCACCACTGCCGCCAAGCCTGCGGCAGGCGTGGCCCCCAGCAAACCATGACACCAGCCCTTATCCATCGCGCACCACAGCGGGGTTTTACCTTGCTGGAGCTGATTGTCGCCTTGGCGTTATCGTCGCTGGTGGCGCTGGTGGGCACGGCAGGTTTGTCGATGGCCTCGGATTTTTATGCGCGCCACCAAGCGCGTAGCCCGGCACGCGAAGGGGTGCGCGCTGCCGAGCGCATTTTGCAGCACGAATGGCAAGGCCGGGGCTTGCGCGTCTATGCCGATGCCAGCCTGCTGGAGTTTGACACCGTGCATCCTTGGCAACTGCCCGCGCCAAGCCGCAGCCGCACCAGCGCGCCTGATATGCCACCGCTGCCACTGGCGCGGGTGCGCTACCGTTGCGAACCTGTTGCCGATAGCAAGGCGTGGGCCTTGGTCTATCAAGTGCAAGCCTTGCCGCCTGCCGCGCCGCCGGGCGCACCGGTAGCGCGTGGCCCCACCCCGGAGGCCGAAGGCCAACGCTGGATTTTGGCTGCGCCCTTGCAGGTGTGCGCCTTTTCTTTTTTACTGCAGGGGCTAGATGCCCAAGGCAAACCCCAGCCGCGCTGGGTGGCGGGCTGGGATGCCAGCCAACCGCCGCCACGCCTGATGCGTTTGGTCCTGTCGGGTTTGCACGCCGATGCACCGCCAGTGGTCTATAGCGCCCACCGGGATGGAGCGCGCTGATGAAGATGGCTGCATCGCGCTATCCCAGCCACCGGCAACGCGGCTATGTGCTGCTGTTTTCCTTGGGCTTGCTGGCCGTGGTTTCGACGCTGGTGTTGGGGGTGAGTGCCTCGCTGCGCTTAGACACCCAACTGCTGGCACGCGAAAAAGAATTGCTGCAAGAACAATACGCCTTGCAAGGGGCGGTGCAATACGCCATCGCGCAAGCGGCCATCAGCTTGGCCATTGAGGCCCTGCCCCCCGACCCGCGCCACGAGGCCCTGCGCCAGCGGCCCCGCTGGCAGTTCAGCACCACGCCTTATAGCGTGGCGGTAGGCACGCAACAAATAGAGGTGTTGGTAGAAGATGGCAGCGGCCTGCCCGATGCCAATACACTCACCGTTGTAGAGTGGCAGCGCTTGTTTCTGCTGCTGGGGGCCGCCTCGCCTGATGCCGCCCAAACTTTGGCCCATCGGGTGTTGACTTTCAAGCAAGAGTTGGCACGTATGCGCGGCGGTGCTGGCTTTGCCAGTTTGCAAGAATTGCTCGATTGGCCCGACATTCCGCGCCAGATGCTCTCTAGTGGCAGTGGTGCCAATCTACAAGGTTTACAGCATTGGCTGGTGGTGGGCACCGGACACAAAAAAGTCCATCCCTATCTAACACCACTGCCCTTGTTCAAAGTGCTAGGCCAAGCCAGCGATGAGCAACTGCAACAATTGGCCCAATGGCGGCGTGCTGGGGCGGTGCCCACGGCGCAGTTTCAGGCGTGGGTACAAACTGCCGGATTAACCGCCAGCACCCCTGATAGCCTAGTGCTGCTATTGCACGCGCGTGTGCAGCGTGCCCGGCCTGTGGCCGCAGGCAACACCTTGGTGGCCACGGTGGCCAAAAAAGCCGGTGCCTTGGAGCTGCTAGACCAATGGACACAGCGCAGTTTGCCCTTTGCACCGCCCAGCCCCAACCGCTAACGCCCCATTTTCAGGATTTTGACGCTTTACCCCATGCACAACCGGCTCATTCCTCCCCCACGACGACACCAACTGCTCGTCTCTCTTTCTGCACATGGCTTGCAGGTGCTGCACTTTCAGCGTGGCTGGCTGGGCTGGAAGCAAGCCCATACCCATCGGGCCGATTTGCCTGACGGCGATGGCTATTTGCCTGCACTGCAAGCAGCCTTGGGGGCGTGCAGCCAGCAATGGCGCATTCCAGCGGCCAGCGAAATAGTCTGGGTGCTGGCAGGTGATATTTTGGGCATTTTGCCACCCACCCCCACCAGCAGCGAAGCCGGGCCATTGCTGCCCTTTGCAGCCTCTAGCGTGCTAACGCAAACCGACAACTTTAGCCAAGGCACGCAAAAATCCTTGCTCTGGATTCACAAAGATTGGGCGGCCGAAATCGAGCGCATCAGCGCCGCCTGTGCTTTACAGACGGTAGAGCTGTTTGCGCGCGCACAGCTGTTTCAGCCGCTGTCTTTGCAGTGCAAAGGTCAAGTCTGCATGGTGCTAGAAGGCGAACCTGCTGAGGGCCATTTTTTGCATATTTTGGCAGCCGATGGCGCTTTACTGCGTAGCCGGGTGCTAGAGGCCAGCAGCGTGCAAGACGGTGCGGCCTTGGCTGCGCTGCTCAAAATGGAGCTGGCCGCCCTGCCCGATGGGGTGCTGGGCAGCCCGGCCAAGAACGTGCAGTTGTGGGCCCCGGCCCCGGTGTTGTCTGCGCTGGATGATAGCCACTGGCCCCATGCGCGCCGTGCCTTGCCCACGCGCAGTTTGGCGGCCCTGCTAGAGCAACTTTGGCGCTCTAGCCTAGAGGGCATTGTGCTGCAAGCCACGCAGCAGCATTTGGTGCAACAAATCAATTTTTGGAGTATCGTTGGTGGTGCGGTGGGCCTGATAGGCTTGGCCCTGATGTTGTGGCACGACGGCCAACTAGAGCGCCAAATTGAGCAAACCCACGAAGACCTGCGCCAGCAAGCCCCCAAGGTAGAAGCAGCCAAACTGCTCAAGCTCAAAACCCTGTGGATGGCTAATGCCGTGCAAGCAGCCCAAGCGCAAGAGGCTGCCCACCAAACCCCACTGCCGTTGCCGCAAGTGCTGGCCGTGTTACCGCCGCCACCGGCCACTTTGCTTTATCTGCGCTTGGATGGCCAAAAAATAGAACTGGCAGGCACCGGCGATACTGCCGCCCTGCAATGGCTGCAAGAACGCCCGCTGCCAGATTACCAGCCGTTTACCGAGCTGCCCGTGCCCGAGTTTCTGGCGGAACGCTCAGACATCGGCATCCATCTGCAAACTGAAAAACTGCCCCCAGCGCCCCCCAGCGCCGAGCCAGAGGCAAGCAGCCAAGCCAGCAATGCACCTGAGAAGGCCCCCAAACCATGATAAAACGTGCCGCTAAACGTGTGTACCGTGAGCACGGTATCAAGTATTTTGCCTTTCCCGTGGTGGTGTTGCTGCTGCTGGCATCGCTGTTTGATGAGCATATCGACGGCTACCTAGAAAAGCGCGAAGAAGCCTTCGACCAGCAAATGACGGCAGAAAACAACCAAAGCGTGTTAGCGCTGAACGCCAACATCAGCGCCAGCCACGACAAGCTAGAACCTGATTTTGGGCCACTGGCGCAAAAATGGTTTGTCGATGCCGAGGCCGCAGCAGCCACGCAAAAAATGCAGGCGCAGTTGCAACAGATGTTGCAATCACTCTACTTTTCTGACATCCAATGGAGTGAGGAGCAGCAACAGCCCCTCAACAGCGTAGCCAGCCGCATCAGCGTTAGCGCCCATTTCAACGGCGTGCCCCAGCAATTGCCGCGCTTGCAAGCCGCCTTGGCGCGCTTGCCGCAACGCATCGATGTGGACAATCTGGAACTGCGCGTGGTGCCCGACCCGCAACGCGGCGGCCAGCAGCTCGATATTCGCCTGCGCCTAAGTAGCCTGCACTTTAAACCCATGCCCGAGGGCTGGAGCAGCGTCACCGCCAGCAGCAGCAAAAAAACCAATCCTCCCCAGAATTCCGGCAAGTTATGATGAAAAAATTTTCTCCCCCCGTGCTGCGCCAAGTGGTTTTGGCCAGTTTGTTGGCCCCCAGCGTGGTGCTGCTCACGCCGTCAGCTTTGGCACAGCCGCAGGTACCAATTAACCCGTTTACCGGCCAGCCGATGCAAATGGCTGCCCCCGTACCAGCAGCCCCCGACGCACCTGCACCTGCCACCAACGCAGAAGCCCCCAGCACTTCGCTATCGACCTTGCTAGGAGGGGCTGGCAAACCCCGGCCTGCGCCGCCACCTGCGCCGCCTGTTCCAGCGCCAGCAGCATCCAATCCGGCGCTGGTGCCTAGCAGCAGTGCCCCCCCTCCTGCGCCTAACCCTTTTGGTGCCTTGCGTGCCCCTGGCGCCACAGCCCCGAACGTTGCTGCGCCAACTACTGCTGCACCAGCCGCCACCTTTGCGGGCGCTGAACTGTCCAACACCCCCAATCCCGGTGTGACGCTCAAGTTTGACAACGCCGATATTTACGATGTCTTGCAGGTGGTGTTGGGCGATATTCTCAAGCTCGACTACATCATCGACCCCTCTTTGCAGGGGCGCATTACGCTCAAAAGCACCGGGGCCATCAGCATGGCCGACATCTTTAGCGCGCTAGAGACCGCTTTGGCCACCAGCAACATTGCCATCGTGCGCCAAGGCAAAACCTATAAAGTGCTGCGCGATGCCGCCGCCGTGCGCGATTCAGTGGCCAAGCAAGGTGTGGGGCCGGCCTCTTTGGTGATGCAGATTATTCCGCTGCAATTTGTGCAGGCCAACCAATTGGTCAATACCCTGCGTAATTTTGTCGGTCCACAGGCGGCCATCACCAACGACCCAGCCAACAAGCACCTTATCGTGACCGACCGGCAAGCCAATGTGGACAAAATCATCGACATGGTGAAAACCTTGGATGTGGACTACTTCAACCATATCCAAGTCAAACTATTGCCGTTGTCACACGCCGAAGCCCCAGACATGGCCAAAGAAATCGAGGGGCTGTTCAAAACCTCGGGGCTGTTCAACTGGGCGGGCACCGATGCCGCCAAGGTGTATGTGCTGCCGGTGGTACGCATGAACGCCCTGCTAGTGGCCACCGCCAACGACAAGCTGATGCAAGCCGCCGAGCAATGGGTCAAAACCTTGGATGCCGAGCCGCGCAACGGCTTGGGAGCCTATGTGCATGTTTATCCGGTGGCCAATAGCAACGCGCCGCATTTAGCCAACATCTTGCAGCAGTTGTTTGGCGGTGCTGCGGCACCCAGCAACAACAACACCGGGGCCTCTGGCCTGCCTTCGGCTAATAGCTCAGCCTTTGGTAGTTCTGCCGCTGGTGCTAGCGCTGGTGGTTTGGGTGCTGCCAGTGGTGGCGCTGCCAATGCCGCAGGTACCACGCGCACCATTGAGCGCGGCGGCAATGTGCCCAGTGCTGCGGGCAGCACCGGTAGCGGTACCGGCTTGGGCGGTGCAGTGCACGTTATTGCTGATGAGGGCAGTAACTCACTCATCATTCGGGCATCGGCGCAAGATTATCAACAAATTCGCAAGGTATTAGAGCGCCTAGATTCCGTGCCGCGCCAAGTGCTGATTCAAGTAATGGTGGCTGAAGTAACCCTGACCGATACCCTGCAATACGGCGTAGAGTGGTGGCTGAAATCGGCTTTATCGCACAACGGCAAAAGCTGGCCCGGTTTTCTGGGCCTAGAAGGGGCTTTGGCACCCCGCGTTACCAGTGCCAACGGTGCTACGCCTGCCGTGTTGGGCAATAGCTCGGGCCTGAATTATGCGGTGTTTGGCAGTGCCGGGCAGGTGATTGGTATGTTGAACCTGTTGGGGCAAGATACCGATGTCAACATTTTGTCCACCCCGCATGTCTTGGCCAGCGACGGCAAAATTGCCAAAGTAGAGGTAGGCAATGAAATTCCAGTGATTACCCAAACCGTGTCCACCCCCTCTAGTGGCACGCTGTTGGGGGGCAGTTCTTTCTCTACCTCCAATTCGGTACAGTATCGGCCCACCGGTATTTTGTTAGAGGTTAAACCCAACATCACTGCTTCGGGCAATGTGTCTTTGAGCATTGCCCAAGAGGTTAGCAGCATTGGCAACCCAGTTTCGACAGGTGGCTCACAATACCCGAGTTTTTCTAAGCGCAAAGTCACCACCGACATTACCGTGGAAGATGGCAAAACCATCATGCTGGCCGGTTTGATTCAAAACAAAAATAACAACGAGGCAGTCGGCTTGCCTGGCTTGAAAGACATTCCAATTTTTGGTGGCTTGTTTGGCTCGACCAAAAAGACCAACGAAAAAACCGAGTTGCTGATTACCATCACGCCTTATATCGTTACCAGCCGTGCCGAGGGCGAACGCCTGACCGGCTCCTTCCAAGAGGGCTTGCAAAAGCTGCGCGGCATGTTGATGAACAACCAGACCGCCCCAGCCTTGAACACCGATGCCTTGCCCGCCAAGGCATTTGAACTGCCCAAGGCGCAACCTATTTCAGTGGCCCAGCCCAATTACTACGCTAACTGAGCCGCGCAGCCTTGGCCCCTTTGCGCGGGCCAGAGCTGAGTTGCCACTTTTTTTAATGCCGAATCAAGTGGTCAAAGGCGCTCAGTGCCGCCTTTGCCCCTTCGCCGGTGGCAATGATGATTTGCTTGTAGGGTACGGTGGTGCAATCACCGGCAGCAAACACGCCCGGCACATTGGTATGGCCTTTGGCATCAATCACAATTTCGCCCATGCGGTTCAGTTCTAGCGTGCCCTTGAGCCAATCGGTGTTAGGCAACAAACCAATTTGCACAAAGATGCCTTCTAATGCCAGTTGTTTGGTTGCGTCGTTGGTGCGGTCTTTGTAGGTGATGCCCGTAACCTTGCTGCCATCGCCGTTCACTTCGGTGGTTTGGGCATTCAAAATGATGTCCACATTGGGCAGGCTACGCAATTTTCGTTGCAGCACAGCATCGGCTTTCAGCTCGGCGGCAAACTCTAGCACCGTGACATGGGCCACTACACCGGCCAAATCAATCGCCGCTTCTACGCCCGAATTGCCACCGCCAATCACCGCCACGCGCTTGCCCTTGAACAAGGGGCCATCGCAATGCGGGCAGTAAGTCACGCCCTTGGTGCGGTATTGCTCCTCGCCGGGCACGTTCATGTTGCGCCAGCGCGCGCCGGTGGCCACAATCACCGCCTTGCTGTGCAGCGTAGCACCGTTGTCTAGTTGCACTGCAATCAGGCCACCGGCTTCGGTGGCGGGCACCAAGGCTTTGGCGCGTTGCAGGTTCATGACATCGACCTCATAGTCGCGCACATGGCGCTCCATCGCGGCGGCCAGTTGCGGGCCTTCGGTTTTGGGCACCGAGATGTAGTTTTCGATGTCCACGGTATCGAGCACTTGGCCGCCAAAGCGTTCTGCGGCTACGCCGGTGCGGATGCCCTTGCGCGCTGCATAAATAGCAGCTGCCGCGCCAGCAGGGCCACCGCCCACCACCAGCACATCAAACGGCTCTTTGGCACTGATTTTGGCGGCTTCTTTGGCGGCTGCGCCGGTGTCAATTTTGGCCACAATCTCGGCCAGCTCCATGCGGCCTTGGCCGAATTTTTGGCCGTTCAAAAAGACAGTCGGCACACCCATAATTTCGCGCGCCTCAATCTCTTGTTGGAACACGCCGCCGTCAATGGCGGTATGCGTAATGCGCGGATTGAGCACACTCATCAAATTGAGCGCCTGCACCACGTCTGGGCAGTTGTGGCAGCTCAGCGAATAGTAGGTTTCAAAATGAAAGTCACCATCTAAGGCGCGCACCTGCTCTAGCAGCTCGGCGGCTTCTTTGGAGGGGTGGCCGCCCACTTGCAGCAACGCCAGCACCAGCGAGGTAAATTCATGGCCCAAGGGCACACCGGCAAAGCGCAGGCCGGTATCTTGGCCGGGGTTGGTGATTAAAAACGAGGGCTTGCGCGTATCCGCGTCGTGGTTTTCTACCACCGTCACCTTGTCAGAGACCGAGGCAATATCTTGCAGCAGCTCTTTCAACTCTTGCGACGTGGCGCTGTCGTCCAGCGTGGCCACCAGCTCTACCGGGCGTTGCAGGCGCTCCAAGTAGGACTTTAATTGGGCTTTGAGGTTGTCGTCAAGCATGAAAAAACTCCTGAAAAATGCAAATTTTGGGTAAAAAAAACCCAGGCGCCAGGCACCTGGGCGTTTTTAGACGGTCAGTAAAGTGCAGCGCAGGCCGACTTAGATTTTGCCGACCAAGTCAATCGATGGAGCGATGGTTTGGGCACCTTCTTTCCACTTGGCGGGGCACACTTGGCCGGGGTTGGCGGCGGTGTACTGGGCAGCCTTGAGCTTACGCAGGGTTTCGGACACGTCGCGGGCAATCTCGTTGCTGTGGACTTCGGCGGTCTTAATGAAGCCTTCGGGGTTGATGATGAAGGTGCCGCGCAGTGCCAAGCCCTCTTCGGGGATATGTACGCCGAAGGCATTGGTGAGGGTGTGGGTGGGGTCACCCACCAGTGGGAACTTGGCCTTGCCCACAGCGGGGCTGGTTTCGTGCCAAACCTTGTGGCTGAAGTGGGTGTCGGTGGTAACGATATAGACTTCAGCACCGGCCTTTTGGAAGGCTTCGTAGTTGTCAGCCGCGTCTTCAATTTCGGTGGGGCAGTTGAAGGTAAAAGCAGCGGGCATGAAAATCAGCACCGACCATTGACCCTTCAGGCTAGCATCGCTCACTTCAACAAACTTGCCGTTGTGGAAGGCTTGGGTTTTGAAGGGTTGGACTTGGGTGTTGATGAGGGACATTGCGGTTTCCTTTCGGTGGTTGAAACTGAATACAGGACGAAGTATGGCCCAAAGCAGAGGGTGCATCCAATGGATTGCTTCGATGGATTCGATACCTTTTTCCTATGCTGCACGTTTTACGCGCAAGCCGCACAATACAAGCTTATTTCTCACCATTAGGAGCGCACCATGAAAGGTGACACCCAAGCCATCGGCCATTTGCAAGCCCAGCTCAAAAACGAGTTGACGGCCATCAACCAGTATTTTTTGCATTACCGAATGCTCAAGCATTGGGGCTTTGACAAGCTGGCCAAGAAAGAACACTCCGAATCCATTGGCGAGATGAAACACGCCGATTGGCTGATGGACCGCATCTTTATGCTCGACGGCCTGCCCAATTTGCAAGACTTGGGCAAGTTGCAAGTAGGCGAAACGGTGCCCGAAATTTTGGCTTGCGACCTGCGCCTAGAGCAGGGCGCACAGGCCACCATCAAAGAGGGCATTGCCTACTGTGAAAGCGTGCGCGATTACGTCTCGCGCGATTTGCTGCAAAAAATCTTGGATGACACCGAAGAGCACATCGATTTTTTAGAAACCCAGCTCGAACTGATTGACAAAGTAGGGCTGCAAAATTACCTGCAAGCCCAAATGGGCACGCCGGAATAAGGCCACAAGCTGCCACCCTTTGCTGTTATCCGACAGCACAAACTGGTGTTTGTCGGGCAGCAGCGGCCAAGGCGCGTTTGTTGCGTAGGCGCGGCACATACACAGCCTTGGGTGCGCCATTGATGGCCGATAGCCCTAGCATCAACGTGACAGTGGGCGCTTCCGGGCGTTCGTCACTGGGCGGATAGGGGCGGTAAATGCCATTGCCACCACCCACAAACGGCACTGCATGAAACACCAAGCGCACGCTACCGCGCTGGCCACCAAAAGGCAGCACACGCAGCCGCGCCCCCAGTGCCAGCACCAAGCCCATCGGGCCTTCGCGGTGCAGCAGGTCGGTGCGTACTGCTTGCCAATGCACGCCATCGTTTAATGAGTATTGCCAGACGCCAATTTGTGCGTCTAGGCGTTCAATCACAACGCCTGCCAGCAGCGGTACTTCGCTGCAATGCAGGCCCACAATGTCTTCTACGCTGTTGCCCCCCAGTGGGCTGTTATGGGCATGAGAGCGGGCAGTACGGATGTCTATCGGAGAGGTCACAGCAGGTTCCTTTGGAATTCGGCCATCGTGCCGGGGACTTTGATAGCACTATTCAATCGGCAGATGTCAGTCTAAAAACAGTGACCGGCTTCGTCTATCGCCCAAAAAGACTAGATGCAGTAGGGTTTTTGTGCCCGATACTTAGCGCCTATGTCTGCCTCCTTGCTGCTGGTCGATGACCACACTTTGTTTCGTACTGGCCTGCGCCTGATTGTTCAAGACCATCCCAGCGTGGCCCAGATTGCCGAGGCCGGCTCCATCGCCCAAGCTTGTGCTTTGGCTTTGTCTGCTTTGGATTTGGTGCTGCTTGATATTCAGTTGCCCGGCATGAGCGGCCTCGATGGCCTGCACCTGCTACGCAAAAGTTACCCGCAGGCGCGTATCGTGTTGGTCTCGGCCAGCATGGCCCCCGATGCGGTGCGCGAGGCGCGCTTGCGCGGTGCCGATGGTTTCTTGCCCAAGTCTGCTGGGGCACAAGATATTTTGAATGCCATTACCTTGGCCTTGGCCGGGCAGCCTTGTTTTCCGCCCGAAGTGGCTTGTCCAGCACCGGCTTGTTTGGCTGGCACGGCCAGCCCCAGCCTGACAGCACGGCAGTTGGATGTGCTGCTGCTGTTGTGCAGTGGCAAACCCAACAAAGTGATTGCCCGCGATTTGGGTTTGAGCGAAAACACCGTGCGCGTGCATGTAGCAGCCATTTTTAGCCAATTGGGGGTCAATAGCCGCAGTGCTGCACTGTTGCAGGCGCAGCGCTGGGGTTTGGTCAGTGCGCCGGTGCCACACGATGGCAGCTACTGAGCCATCTTTGCCGACACCATCCTCGCCTTGGCAGGAGTGGCACCATTGGGTGGTAGGGCCAGACCGTGATGAGATGCTGGCCGAGCAGGTGTTGCTGCTACGGCGCAGTTTTCCCATGACCTTGGGTGCTTCGCTGCTCACTTCGTTGGGCACCATTTGGGTGATGGGGCTGGTGATACCGCTGTACGCCATTTTGTGCTGGTTTACCGTGCATTTGCTGGTCGTGACAGGCGTTTATGCCGGTGTACGTCCTTTGCCGCGCGCACACCAAACTCCGCGCCAAGACGTTTGGCGCTTGATGCAGTGTATGGCCGCTATGGGCCTGATTTGGGGTAGCTTGGGTTTAGTGGTCTGGTGGTTCAGTGACACCACCGATGCAGTCATTTATTACGTCGGTATTTTGAGTACCGTCTCGTCGGGGGCCTTGGGGCTGGGCGCACCCATGTACCGCGCCTATATTGTCTATCTCAGTTGCGCCATCAGTGGGGCTTTGGTAGCTTTGCTGCTTACCGAAGGCGCGGTGACCTTGCCAGCGATGGCTATGGTCGGGGTCTATTACGGCTTAACCTGTTTGCACGCGCACAATCTAGCCAAGGCAGCACGCGATAGCATCGAAATCAAGTTTGAAAACCAGCGCTTGGTGGTGCAATTGCGCGCCCAAACGCAACGCGCCCTTGAGGCGCAAGAAGCTGCCGAGCAGGCCAACCAAGACAAATCACGCTTTTTGGCCGCTGCCAGCCATGATTTGCGCCAACCGCTGCACGCGATGGGCTTGTTTTTAGAAACTTTGCAGCGCAGCCCGCTTAACGCCCACCAAACCCTGGTGTTGGGCCATGCGCGCAATGCTTCGGGGGCTGCGGCAGAAATGCTCACCACGCTGCTCGATTATTCGCGCCTAGAGGCAGGGGTGGTCAAGGCGCACCGTGCGCCGTTTGCGGTGCAGCCGCTGTTGTCGGCGCTAGAGCAAGAGTTTGGCGGCCAAGCCGATGTAGCTGGGCTTATCTATCGCACGCGCGAGACCTCGGCGGCAGCACTGGCCGATAGGGCTTTGGTTGATTTGGTGATGCGTAACCTGATTTCTAATGCCCTGCGCTATACCCACAAGGGCGGGGTGTTGATTGCCTGTCGCCAGCGCCGAGCGCGGCTGGCGCTAGAAGTGTGGGATACCGGTGTGGGCATTGCCCCCGAGCAGCAAGAAGAGATTTTTCGCGAGTTCCACCAGTTGGGCAACCCTGAGCGTGACCGGCGCAAAGGGCTGGGGTTGGGGCTGGCGATTGTCAGGCGCTTGGTGGCCGAAATGGGCACACAGGTAGAAGTGTTCTCTTGTGTGGGCCGAGGTTCGGTGTTTCGGCTGTGGTTAGATGCTTGGCATGGCCCCTTGTTGCTGGATGAACATGCCGATAGCGGCGAGCAAATACAGCGCTTGGTGGGCCTGCGCGTATTGGCCATTGATGACGATGAGGCGGTGTGTTTGGGGATGCAGTCTTTGTTGCAAAGCTGGGGCTGTGCTTGTAGCACCGCTTCATCAGCCCGCGAGGCGTTGGTGGGGGCTATGGCCGGGCGCAGTGCCCCCGATTTAATCATCACCGATTTTCGGCTGCGCGAGGGTGAAACGGGCAAAGAGGTATTAGAGCAGTTGCGCGCCCACTGGGGCCAGCAGGTGCCTGCCATCATCATGACGGGGGATACCTCGCCCCAGCGCCTGCGCGATGCCCAATCTACTGCTGCACTGTTGTTGCACAAGCCAGTGTCTAGCGAGCAATTGATTAGCGCGATGGTGCAGTTGTTGCCGCGTAAAACTTGAGCGCTTATGCCTGCCGGGTTTTAGCGTGGGCGCTGCGGGTCACGCGGGTCTCGGGGTTGCACGTCGGTGACATCGTTTTGTTCTAGCAACGCGCGCGAAAACTGGCTTTCGGGCCATTCACCGTAGGTTTCGTGTTTTTCAGTCACATCGGTGATATCGCTATCGGTTTTGGGGCTGCTTTGGCGTGGGGCTGCCCAAGCGTTTTGGCTACGCTGGTACATGTTACGCCAACCAGCGCGTGGGTCTAGTGGCATCGTCCAAGGCGCAATCGGGCGCCCCGTTAGGCGTGCCCAGAGGGCGCGCAGTCCCCACACCAGCGTCAGTAGCAGTCCAAGCCCCAAAACGCCCAGAAAGACCAGCACGCCCAGCAACAACAAAACGGCCCGCAGGCTCCAGCGGATTAGGCCCGCAATCAAATCAGCCACAGCAATTTCCTTAATCTGGCTAGATTTTAGGGAAACTCTGGCCAGCTTATCAGCAACGCAAGCCAAAGCGCTAAGGCGATACCCGGCGCAGTGGGCGCTGGCAACCGGGGCCTGCAAACGGTGGGCTGTGTGCCGTCCAGCCGGGGCCGGGTGCGTGTTGGGCACAAATAAGCGGGCCACCACTGGGGTGTTGCCAGTAGTACCACGGCGCTGGCGCTGCGTGCAAGCCGTGGCCCATTAGCAATGCCATCAGTGCCAATGCCCGCAGGTATGGATTAGGCACGGCCAATAATGGAGGCGGTAGCCATCAGTTCCTCTAGCAGTGCCAGCGACACTTGCCCTGACACCGCATAGGGGTCTAGTTCGGCACGCTCAGAATATTTGAGCAGCGTAGAGTGGTTAATTTTGGACAGATTGGCTTGGCCCATCGTCCAGCCACCAAAGCGGCGCTCGGTAATTTCTTGGTAGTAGAGTAGCTCTACTTGGTGGTGGCGTGGGTCGCGCAAAATTTGGCCATACAGGGCATTGACGGCAGAACGTCCACCTTCAATGGCTTGCAAGAAAATACCATCGCCATAGCACAGCACACCAGTAATGCCGTTGCTGGGATTGTGTTCGCGCGATTGGGCCAAAATAGTTTCAATCGCTTGGCGTGAGGTGTCGGCCACGCGGCTGGCATAGAGTAAACGGACAAGCATGGCTTAGTTCTTTCGGGGCAGCAAAGACAAAAATTCGCGCCGCAGTGCCGAGTCTTTGAGAAACACGCCGCGCATGACGGAGTTAATCATTTTGCTATCTGGCTCGCGCACGCCGCGCCAAGACATGCAAAAGTGGCTCGCTTCCATCACAATCGCCAGCCCGTCGGGCTGGGTTTTTTCCATAATCAGGTCGGCCAGTTGAATCACCGCTTCTTCTTGGATTTGTGGGCGGTTCATAATCCAATCTACCAAGCGGGCGTATTTGGACAGCCCAATCACGTTGGTGTGTTCGTTGGGCATGATACCAATCCAGATTTTTCCGATGACGGGGCAAAAGTGGTGGCTGCAAGCGCTGCGTACCGTTAGCGGGCCGACAATCATCAGCTCATTGAGGTGTTCTGCGTTCGGAAACTCAGTAATGGTCGGTGGCTCTACGTAGCGGCCTTTGAACACCTCCAGCAGGTACATTTTGGCCACGCGCCGGGCGGTGTTGTTGGTGTTGTGGTCGTTGTCGGTGTCAATCACCAAGCTGTCGAGTACGCCCTGCATTTTGGCTTCAACTTCGTCCAGCAGCAGTTCCAATTCGCCCGGTTGCAAAAACTGGGCGATGTTGTCGTTGGCGTGCGCGCGTTTGCGCGCCGCAGTAATGCGTTCACGGATTTTGACGGAGACCGGGATGCCTGCGTCGGGGGTATCTGGTGTCATGGTGGCGCCCAGTGGTCAGTAAATGGCTTCATCCTACCAGTGCTTAATATTTTTTTCCGTGCAACCACAGGGCTGCCCGTACTAGCGCAAAGGCTATCCGGTCCAAGAGGCGCACGCGCCAAGGCCGTTGGGCATAGCGCGTGGGGTCTAGTACACGTCCGGCTTGCTGCATGGCATCCAGCAGCCGCTGGCGCAGGGCTAGGGCAAATTGGCTGTCTTCTAAGACTACATTGGCCTCGCGCGCCAGTAGCAAACTCAGGGGGTCTAAATTGGACGAGCCTACCGTCACCCACGGGCGTGTTGTTTGGGCATCAATCACCGCGACTTTGGCATGTAAAAAGCTGGGTTCGTATTCATGAATTTCGATGCCAGCGGCCAGCAAAGCGCCATACACCGGTCGCGCACCGTGGTATTGCAAAAAATACTCGTAGCGCCCTTGCAGTAGCAGTTGCACGCGCACCCCGCGTTGGGCTGCCAATACCAAGGCGCGGCGCAGTTTGCGTCCGGGCAAAAAATAAGCATTGGCAATGATGATTTCTTCGCGTGCGGCGGCAATGGCGCGCAGATAGGCTTTTTCGATGCGGGCGCGGTGGCGCAGGTTGTCGCGTAACAACAAACTGGCTTTTGGCACGGCGCTATGGGTGGGTGGGCTGCGATGGCGTGCCGCTTGGGCAGCGCGCAAAGCACGCACTGCCGCTGGCAATTGGTAGCGGCGTATGTTTTGCACCGCCACCATGCGCTGCCAGAGGCGCTCCATCGTGTCGCTGGCTTGTAGCACCAAGCGTCCCACCCACGGCCCACTCAGTTGCACGGCAAAATCTAAGCGTGGTGCTATCAGGGTGCCGTGGTTGGGGTCATGAAAATCATCCAATATGTTGATGCCACCGCAAAACAGCGTGTCGCCATCGATGACGCACAATTTACGGTGCAATCGCCGCCAGCCACTGGGCAAGAGCAGCCCCAACAGGCCCAAGGGTGCATACACCAAACAACGTACCCCCGCTGCCCGAAAGCGTAGCCGCCATGCGGCTGGCAAGCGTCCGGTGCCCACGCCATCGACCACCACGCGCACATGCACGCCGCGTTGGGCCGCGCGCTCTAAGGCCTCGGCTACCGTGGTTCCGGTGCCGGTAAAGTCAAATAGATAGGTTTCAAACTGTACGTCGGTGTGCGCTGCATCCAGCGCCGCAATCAGTGCCGGAAAGAACTCTGCCGCCCCTTGCAGCAGGCGGATTTGCGGCCCATCGCCCTCCTCAGTAGCTATATCCACTATATCCAGCACAGGCACTTGCTTTTAAACCCGAAACTCGGCCACCAGTGGCAAATGGTCGGACATGCGCCACCAGTGGCGCCCGCGTGGTACTTGTAGCCCCAGCGGCTCTAGGCCGCGCACATACACATGGTCTAGTTGCACGATGGGCAGGCGGGCTGGGTAGGTAAAGGCGCGGTGGGCCGGGGTTTCTTCGTATTCGTGCAGGCCCAAACCCGCCAACATGCGTTTAATCTGCTGGCCCCAATCGTTGAAGTCTCCGGCCACCACCAAGGGGCTGGCGCTGGGCACTTCGCGTTCGATAAACGCCTGCAAGCGGTGAATTTGGCGCACCCGGCTACCGGGAATCAGGCCCAAATGCACCACCACGACATGCACTGGCCGCGTTTGGATGTCTAGCTCGACATGCAGCAGCCCACGCTGCTCAAAACGGTGGTCGGAAATATCTTCGTGCTGGTGCCCTAGCACTGGCCAGCGGGTGAGCAGGGCATTGCCATGTTCACCGTGCCGGGTGATGGCATTGGTGCGGTAAATGGCAGCATAGCCCTCGGGGGCTAAGAAATCGGCTTGGGGCACATCGGGCCAATGGGCAAAGTATTGCGCTTCGCGCCGGTGCAGTTTACGCACCTCTTGCAGGCAGATGATGTCGGCATCCAGCTGCTGTACGGCTTGCCCTAGGTTGTGGATTTCTAGCCGCCGCGTCGGGCCTATGCCTTGTACGCCTTTGTGGATGTTGTAAGTGGCAATACGCAAGCGGTCGGGGTGGCGCGGGGCCAAAAGCATGGAGGGCATGTTCATGGCCTAGGTGGGTGGGTATCTGTGCGTGTGGGGATGGCCGGTGGCAATTGTTTGACCTGCAAGGCGCGCAGTTGCACCACCAGATGGTTATGGGCATCTAAGAAGGCGGCAGCAATCACTTTGCCCTCGTTGGTGTTGCTCCAACCAGCCCCTGCGGCCCCACCCAACTGGCCTAATACCAGTCCACCCACACCTAAATCGGTGGCCCGTGCTGCGCCTGTGGCGGCGGCCACTTGTTCGGTGGTTTCATTGTCGGACAACAATAGCGCAGTTTGTGCCTCTTTGAACTTGACCTGCTCGGCCAGCCCAATCAGTCCGGCCATGTCGCGCAGCACTGGAATCAGGGCCAAAATGCCCGCCAGCCCTTGGCCCGCATTTTGTTCGCTGAAGGTCAGGCTAGGGGTCAGGGTGTATTGGGCCTCGTAGCCACGCCCTTTGGCGATGGTGGAGCCATCTTGGCGCAGTATGCCAGCTTCTTTTAACTCTTGTTCTTGCACTGTGCCACGCAATCCGGCAGCACGGTCGACTACGCGCAGGCAGCCGCTTTGTTGCGCTAATAGCTTGACCAGCGGCACTGGCGAGGCGGGTAAATGCCCACCAGCACCCATGACGTAGCCATGGGGGTTTTCTGCCAGTGCCACCGTAGCTACGGGTGCATCGCAGCGCACCAATTCGGCTGCAGCCCCTTGAGCGCCCTGCGGGCCTGCCGACCCAGTGACCACTGAACCGCCTTGACCAAGTTCGATTTTTTTCTCCCCACAGCCTGCCAGCCCTAAGGCCAAGCACGATACCACCGACACCACCACGACAAGCGGTTTGATTCTTGGCATGGTTTTTATTCCTCGCTGAAAAAATCAGAATCAATGCGTTTGAGATGGTAAGTAGCCGCTACTGAAACGCCCAAATCATGCTCTACCATCAAATCGGCCAGTCTGGCCCCATCAATCAACACCAGCCGGTATTGGCTCGATGCCGCATACACCTTGGCCTCTTGGGTAAAACCGGACGTAGTGATGAATACGCCCTTGGTCGCCCGTTGCCCGGCCAGCGCACCGACAAATTTCATGATTTCTGGGCGGCCCACCACCCCCTCCCAGCGCTTGGCTTGTAGGTAGATGGAATCTAAGCCTAAGCGGTCTTCGTTGATGATGCCATCGATACCGCCATCACCCGATTTTCCTACGGCTTGCCCGGCCTCTTGGCGGCTGCCGCCATAGCCCATTTTTATCATCAGTTGCACCACCAGTTGCTCAAAAAATACCGGGCTGCATTGCTTGACCGAAGTGAGCACCTCATCGGCCAAAGCTGCGCGCAGGGCTTGGTGCGCTTGTTCAATCGCTTCTTGGGGGGTCACAGATGCCTCTGGAATGCTGATGGCGGTGGGCATTGAATCGGTGTTGGGCGTTGGATGGTTCGAGGATGGCAAGGCCAGTGCTTGGGCGTATTCTGGAAACTGCTGCAACCAAGCCATGTGAATGCGCGCAGGTGGCTGGGCCAATACCTGCAAGCCCCTATCGGTGATTTGGAACGTCCCTCGGCGCGGCAACTCTAGCAAGCCCGCCTTTTTCAGATGGGTCTTGGCCCACGACAGCCGGTTGTAAAACAGTGGTGCCCGGCCACTGGGCAGCAACTCGGCCCGCTCTAGCTCAGTGAGTTCGTATTGTTGCGATAGCAACTCCACCGCCTCCCGAAATTCATGCTCTTTGCCATCGGCCAGCGATTGCAACAAGGGTAGCATCAGGGTTTGAAAATCAGGGATGGACATAGAGGATGAAAGAAAAAAGGGCACCCGCTGGGTGCCCTTGCATTCTGCCTGTAAAGCCGTGCTGGCTTGGCCAGATTAACCCGCCTTCACGGCATCCAGATTACGCAAACGGATATGCAGTTCGCGCAGTTGCTTCTCGTCCACGGGGCTGGGGGCTTGGGTGAGCAGGTCTTGGGCGCGCTGGGTCTTGGGGAAGGCAATCACGTCGCGGATAGATTCAGCGCCGGTCATCAGCGTAATCAGGCGGTCTAGGCCAAAGGCCAAGCCACCGTGCGGAGGCGCGCCGTATTGCAACGCATCGAGCAGGTAGCCAAACTTGGCGCGGGCATCTTCGGGGCTGATGTTGAGCGCGGCAAACACCTTGCTTTGTACATCAGCGCGGTGGATACGCACTGAGCCGCCGCCCAGCTCCCAGCCATTGAGCACCATGTCGTAGGCTTTGGCAATGCAAGCGCCGGGGTCGGTGTCCATCAGGTCTTCGTGGCCGTCTTTCGGGCTGGTGAAGGGGTGGTGAACGGCTGTCCAGCGGTTTTCTTCTTCGTCGTGCTCAAACATCGGGAAATCCACCACCCACAGCGGTGCCCAGCGGTCTTCAAACAGGCCATTTTTCTTGCCAAATTCGCTGTGGCCGACTTTCAGGCGCAGCGCGCCGATGGAGTCGTTGACGATTTTTTCTTTGTCAGCACCAAAGAACAGCAAATCGCCGTCTTGTGCGCCGGTGCGCTGCAAAATTTCTGCCAAGGCGGCATCGTGCAGGTTTTTAACGATGGGCGATTGCAGGCCGTCGCGGCCCTTGGACACTTCATTGACCTTAATCCATGCCAAGCCCTTGGCACCGTAGATTTTGACAAACTCGGTGTATTGGTCGATTTCGCCACGCGAGATTTGCGCCCCACCGGGCACGCGCAGCGCTACCACGCGGCCACCCTTGGTGGTAGCGGGGGTAGAGAATACCTTGAAGTCCACATCCTTCATCACTTCGGTCAACTCGGTAAATTCGAGCTTGACGCGCAGGTCGGGTTTATCCGAGCCAAAGCGGCGCGCCGCTTCTTGGTAGCTCATGATGGGGAACTCGCCCAAATCGACGTTCAATTGTTGCTTGAACACTTCGGTAATCATTCGCTGGAAAATGGCGCGGATTTCTTCTTCGTTCAAGAACGAGGTTTCACAGTCAATTTGCGTGAACTCGGGCTGGCGGTCGGCGCGCAGGTCTTCGTCGCGGAAGCACTTGGTAATTTGGTAATAGCGGTCAAAGCCCGACACCATCAGCATCTGTTTGTAAAGCTGGGGCGATTGCGGCAGGGCAAAAAACTGGCCATCATGCACGCGCGATGGCACCAAATAATCGCGTGCGCCTTCAGGGGTGCTTTTGCCCAGCATCGGGGTTTCGATATCCACAAAACCTTCTTTGTCCAAGAAATTGCGTACTTGGATGGCGGTTTTGTAACGCAGCATCAGGTTGCGCTGCATATAGGGGCGGCGCAAATCGAGTACGCGGTGTGTCAGGCGGGTGGTTTCTGACAGGTTATCTTCGTCAATTTGGAACGGGGGCGTGACTGACGGGTTGAGCACGTTTAACTCGTGGCACAGCACCTCGATTTTGCCGCTTTTCAGGTTTTCGTTGGTGGTGCCTTCGGGGCGGGCGCGTACTAAGCCTTTGATTTGCACGCAGAACTCGTTGCGGATGCTCTCGGCGGTTTGGAACATCTCGGGGCGGTCGGGGTCGCACACCACCTGCACCGAGCCTTCGCGGTCGCGCAGGTCAATAAAAATCACGCCACCGTGGTCGCGGCGGCGGTTCACCCAGCCGCACAGGGTAACGGTTTGGCCCAACAGGGCATCGGTCACAAGACCGCAATAATGGGAGCGCATAGCCATGACAAAACTTCCGGCGCCGTTGCAGGCGCGTTAGGGGTTGGGGGGTAGCTGGGCCGCAGCTACCGCCAAGGGATCAACAGGGGCTACCACCCCCATAGAGACAATGTAGCGCAGCGCAGCATCGACGCTCATTTCCAGCTCGACGCATTCGCTTTTGCGTACCATGACAAAATAACCGCCGGTGGGGTTGGGCGTGGTGGGCACATAGACACTGACAAATTCGTCGCGCAAATAGCTGGCTACTTCACCACTGGGGGCACCAGTGACAAAGCCCAGTGTCCAGACACCTTCACGCGGCCATTGCAACAACACAGCCGTGCGAAAGGCGTTGCCACTTTCAGAGAACAAGGTCTCTGAGACTTGTTTAACGCTGGAGTAAATCGAGCGCACCACCGGGATGCGATGCACTACGGCATCGCCCCACTCTACCAATTTGCGCCCGGCAAAATTACTGGCCAAGGCACCCACGGTCAGCAAAATCATGAGGGTGAGCAGCACACCAAAGCCGGGCAGATGAAAGCCTAGCACTTTGTCTGGGTGCCAGCTGGTTGGCAGGATGAGCAGCGTTTGGTCGAGCAGCCCCACAATCCAGTTGAGTACCGACAGGGTGATGGCTCCGGGAACAATCACCAGCAGGCCGGTGAACAGCCATTTGCGTAGGGCAGACATGGGAAAAATTTTAGGCTTTGGTGGTGGCGGCGGTAGTAGGGCTGCTGTTGGCTGCCGGTGCTGGCTTGGCCGCCTCGGTGCTGGCCGTGCTGGTGTTGGCAGCATCGGTGCTGCTGGCGGTTTTATCCGAGGTGGCTGGCGCGGCAGTGCCACTGTTGCCACCGCGAAAATCGGTCACGTACCACCCCGACCCTTTGAGCTGAAAACCCGCTGCTGTCACCTGTTTGCTAAAGGTGTCGGCGCCGCAAGCAGGGCATTGCGTGAGGGGCGCATCGGACATTTTTTGCAGTACATCCTTGGCATGGCCACAGGAGCCGCATTTGTAGGCATAAATAGGCATATTGTTTGGAGCCTGGACTGAAAGTGCAAAGCTTTCAATTATAGGCTGCCCCCTTGACGCTGGCATGTCTGCACGCTAAGCATCTATTTTTAAGTTGCAGGACTACCTTGGTAATGTGGCACATGGCCCTTGTGGTCGGGGATGAATTGCGGCAGCAAAGAGCCAGCCAGCATCCACACCCACTTTTGCATACTACCTGTGGCTGTTTGCATGGCGCGCACCATTGCACTCTATGGAATGCATGAATTAGGATTTCATCAAGACCGCAAGGCTAGTTAGATATGAACCACACCATGGATCCAAAAAAAATGCCCCAATTTTTCGCCCATTCTACGGGCAACAGTGATCGGAGCGACTGGCAAATGCTGTCTGCTCATTTGCACAATGTGGGCTACGAAGCGGGTCAATTTGCTACCATTTTTGGCGCACAAGCACTCGCTACGGTGGCTGGGCATCTTCATGATTTGGGCAAATATACCGCACCCTTTCAGGCGCGTCTTTGTGGTTCGCCGGAGCGTGTCGATCATTCAGCCTGGGGTGCACGCATTGCACAGCAGCGGTTCGGCCCCATCGGCCATTTGCTAGCCTATGGCATTGCAGGCCACCATGCCGGACTGGCCAATGGAAGTGGTGATGGTGAACGCACTCCGCTAGAAGAGCGGCTGCTAGCAAAGCTACCAGAGCTGGATAAGGCATGGGAAATGGACATCACTCTGCCCACGCAAATGGCCTTACCGAAGGATTTCAAACCCTACGGCCAAAATCGTGCGCAAGCTGAAGAGCGTTATCTATTTCAACTGGCTTTCCTGACTCGCATGATTTTTTCGAGTTTGGTGGATGCCGATTTTTTAGACACAGAGCGTTTTTATAACGCTGCCGAAAAACGCACAGACCACCGTCATGCCGGTGCTGTGCCACCCACGCTGGCGATGTTGCGTGAGCAACTAAACATTTACCTTGGCACACTTCCCACTGATAGCAGCGTGAACCACCTACGCACTGGCATCCTGCACCATGTACGCGGCCAAGCAGAACATGCACCAGGTCTCTTTGCTTTGACTGTACCCACAGGTGGTGGCAAAACACTGGCTTCGCTCGCCTTTGCACTTGATCATGCCATTCACCACGGGCTACAGCGCGTGATTTTTGTGATTCCGTTTACCAGTATCGTTGAGCAAAACGCAGCCGTTTTCCGTCGTGCGTTGGGCCCCTTGGGGGATACTGCTGTGCTGGAGCACCACAGTGCTTTTGTCGAATCATCCCCACCGCGTAACGATCCAGAAAAATACCAATCGACCCACAAACTTCGATTGGCCATGGAAAACTGGGATGCGCCCATCGTCGTCACCACGGCTGTGCAGTTTTTTGAGAGCCTGTTTGCTGCCAAGCCAGCACAATGTCGCAAGCTGCACAACATAGCGGGCAGCGTGGTCATATTGGATGAAGCCCAAACCATGCCGCTCAAACTACTGCGGCCCTGCGTGGCCACCATCGACGAGCTGGCACGCAACTACCGCACCAGCGTGGTGCTGTGTACGGCAACGCAGCCAGCATTGGAAGCCCCCGCGTTTGAGGGCGGATTGACTGGCGTGCATGAACTGGCCCCCAATCCACCCCATCTGTTTCAGCAATTTAAACGTGTGCGCGTGCGCCATGCAGGTACTTGGAACGATGAAGCTTTGGCCGCAGAGATGCGCTCACGCCAGCAGGTACTGTGCATCGTCAACAACCGCCGTCATGCACGTGGGGTTTACCAAGCCATGGCCGACCTGCCCGGGGCACGGCACCTGACCACGTTGATGTGTGCAAAGCACCGCAGCGAGGTGCTGGCCGAAGTGCGAGACATGTTGAAAAGCGGACAACCCTGCCGTTTGGTGAGCACGAGCCTGATCGAGGCAGGTGTGGATGTAGATTTTCCAACCGTGTTGCGCGCAGAAGCCGGTTTGGACTCCATTGCCCAAGCTGCTGGCCGTTGCAACAGAGAAGGCCGATGGGACATTACCTTGAGCGAAGTGTTGGTGTTTGCCACAGAAAACCCGGACTGGGCCCCACCACCCGAACTCATCCAGTACGCGCAGGCGACGCGCGAAGTATTGCGCCAGTTCGACGGGGACCCCTTGTCGCTCGAAGCTATTAGCCGCTACTTTACGTTGTTGTATTGGCAAAAAGGCCGTCAGCAACTTGATGTGCCCAACCTCATGGGCCTGCTCAAAGATAGCCGCATAGACAGTTTGCCTATGGAAACGCTGGCAACCAAATTCCGCATGATTGACAAGGTGCAAATGCCAGTGATCGTGCCATATGACAACGATGTCAAAGCTGCTCTAAAAGACCTAGAGTTTGCTGAAGGTAGTGTTGGCCTTGCACGCAAACTACAGCCCTATCTGGTGCAGTTGCCACGGCAAGGCTTTGATGCGCTTTACAAGGCTGGGGCCGTCATACCTGTGGCCCCCCAAAAATGGGGAGAGCAGTTCATGGTGTTGCTTAACCCAGACATTTATAACCATCGCTACGGCTTGCACTGGGATGACCCAACGTTTATGGAAGTCGGCAGTACGATTTTCTAACATTAAGTAAGTTTACGTAACTGATGTGGAATTTTTTAAGCATCTTCCCAGTAGCGACTTCCACGACGGTTGCGCGTGATTACTTAATTTGTTCCACTCCTCTGGAATGAGATTTAAGATGAAATGCACCTTTGCACAGTAGTCAGTGATGGTGCGTCGTCTGTCTTACGTTCATCCATTGCGTGGTGGTGGGAGGCGTGGGTTGAAACAAACCAGAGTAGTGCTTTCTGAGTACTAGAAGAAAAGACTCTGAGGGTGAACCCTCAGGGTCGTTATTTGGAGGAACTCAATGACATATGGAATACGTTTGTTGGTCTGGGGCGAGCGTGCCTGCTTCACCCGGCCTGAAATGAAAGTGGAGCGTGTCTCCTACGATGTCATCACCCCGTCCGCTGCGCGCGGCATTCTGGAGGCCATTCATTGGAAGCCAGCCATCCGATGGCACATTGACCGCATCCATATCCTCAAACCCATCCGCTTTGAACCTATTCGGCGTAACGAAGTTGGCGGAAAAGTCTCACCCGCCAGCGTTAACAAAGCGATGAAGGCAGGATCAACGGTTGGGCTGGCAAATTATATCGATGAAGATCGCCAACAACGTGCCGCAACCATCCTGCGCGATGTAGCCTATGTGATTGAGGCCCATTTTGAACTCACACCCAAGGCAGGAGCGGATGATTCCATCGGCAAACACCTCGACATCTTTAACCGCCGTGCGCGCAAGGGGCAATGCTTTCAAATGCCGTGCATGGGGGTGCGCGAATTCCCGGCAAACTTTCAGCTATTAGAAGACATGGCCTCTTTGCCCGAAAAACATGAGAGCTTGCGAGCTGAACGCGATTTGGGCTGGATGCTACACGACATTGACTTCAACCAGAACATGACACCGCGCTTCTTCCGTGCCCAGATGACTGGCGGTGTGATAGATGTGCCGCCTTGGGACAGCGAGGAGGTCAAAGCATGATTCTCCAAGCCTTGAGCAATTATTACCAGCGCCTGCTGGCGCAGGGCGAGGAAGGCTTGGCTCCCTTCGGCTATAGCCCTGAAAAAATAAGTTATGAAATCCTACTCGCACCTGATGGGCGAGTGGTTGACGTGAATGACATCCGTGACACATCAGGCAAAAAGCCCCTGCCACGCATGATGAACGTACCGCAGCCGGAAAAACGCACAGTAGGAATCAAATCCAATTTTCTCTGGGACAAAACCAGCTATGTGCTTGGTGTCAGCTCCAGCAGCAAGCGTGCAGACAAGGAACATGAAGCATTCAGAGCGCTACACCAAGAAAACTTGGCAAGTACAGACGACCCCGGCTTAAAAGCGCTGCTGTCTTTTCTGGCGGCATGGACACCAGAGCGCTTTGCGGCGACTCCCTTTAAAGAAGAAATGCTGGATACCAATGTGGTATTCCGCCTTGATGGCGAAACCTGCTATCTGCATGAACGTGCTGCGGCACAGGCAATTTTAGTCAATCTACTCGCAGCACAAGAGGAAGATGCACTGACAGGTATGTGTCTAGTCACTGGAGAGCAGTCCACATTGGCTCGTTTACACGCATCCATCAAGGGCGTGACTGGATCTCAAGCAAATGGAGCATCCATTGCTTCATTCAACGACGATGCTTACCTTTCTTACTTTGGCTCTTTAACCAAAGCAACGTCTACAAAAAAGGAAAACAACACCGGAGCAAATGCTCCAATTTCAATCCAGGCCGCCTTTGCCTACACCACCGTACTGAATCACCTGCTGCGGCGTAGCGAGCACAACCGCCAACGTATCCAAATTGGAGACACCAGCGTGGTGTTTTGGGCTGAAGCGGCCAATGCAGAGGATGCTGAACAGGCGGAGTTCACTTTTGCCAGTCTACTGAATGCAGGGCCAGACGATGGGCAAGAGGCTGCCCATGTGCATGATGTACTAGAGAAAATTTCCAAGGGTAGGCCACTACACGAAATTGACCCGCGACTGCATGAAGAAACACGCATGTTTGTGTTGGGTCTAGCACCCAATGCCTCACGCATTTCTGTCCGCTTCTGGCAAGAGGGTACGCTGGGTGGGTTTGTTCATCGCCTTGCCGAGCACGCGCAGGACTTACACCTTGAACCTGTGCCCTGGAAAACACCACCGATAGCCCGTCGTCTGGTGTTGGCCACGGTGCCGCACCGGGAAGGTGCTATGCCCAAAATGGACGATGCCTTCAATAACCTAGTGGGCGAGTTCATGCGTGCCATCCTGAGCGGCGGACTATACCCACGCAGTTTGCTGGCCAATACCATCATGCGTATTCGCACAGATGGTCATTTATCGGGCTTGCGTGCAGCACTGTGCAAGGGCATCCTAGCGCGTGAGCAACGCTTGGGCATCAACCATCAAAACGAGGAGATTCCTGTGAGTTTGAACAAACAATCTACAAGCCCCGGCTACCGGTTAGGCCGTCTGTTCGCCGTGCTGGAGGCGGCACAGCGCAATGCGCTGGGCGGACAGGTGAATGCAACCATTCGTGACCGTTTTTACGGTGCGGCCTCAGCCACACCAGCTTCGGTTTTTCCCATGCTGCTACGCAACACACAAAATCACATAGCCAAGCTGCGTAAGGATAAGCCCGGTCTGGCGGTAAATCTGGAGAAAGACATCCAAGAGATTATTGAAGGCTTGTCCGATAGCTTTCCACGCAGCCTACGCATGGAAGAGCAGGGTCGTTTTGCCATCGGTTACTACCACCAATCGCAAAGCAGATTTGTGAAAAGCGATGCTGTCGATACCGACCCAGCCAACACCGAAACCACCGAAGGAGCCACCGCATGACCGCCATTGCCCACCGCTACGAATTCGTCTATTTCTTTGACATCACCAATGGCAACCCCAATGGCGACCCTGACGCAGGCAACATGCCGCGCCTCGACCCAGAGACCAACCGGGGGCTAGTCACTGATGTTTGTTTAAAGCGCAAAGTTCGCAACTTTGTCAGTCTGGACAAAGACAATGCTCCAGGCTACGCGATTTATATGCAAGAAAAGGCCGTTCTCAACAACCAGCATCTCAAGGCATACGATGCCATCGGGCTAAAGCCAGAAGACAAAAAACTACCCAAGGAAGAAGCAAAGGCACGAGACATTACACGCTGGATGTGTGACAACTTTTTTGATGTACGCACCTTTGGTGCAGTAATGACTACTGGTATCAATGCAGGCCAAGTGCGTGGCCCGATTCAACTGGCATTTGCTACGTCGATTGACCCCGTAGTGCCGCTTGAAATTTCTATCACCCGCATGGCAGTGACTACCGCAAAAGAAGCTGAAGCGCAAAGCGGCGACAACCGTACGATGGGCCGCAAACACATCATTCCCTACGGCTTGTACCGGGCACATGGTTTTATATCGGCCAAACTGGCGGAACGCACAGGCTTTTCTGATGATGATTTGG
Source organism: uncultured Simplicispira sp. (assembly GCA_964388325.1). Taxonomy (GTDB): domain Bacteria; phylum Pseudomonadota; class Gammaproteobacteria; order Burkholderiales; family Burkholderiaceae_C; genus Simplicispira. The sequence goes on from CAYMAC010000003.1 coordinate 102,038, forward strand.
AGCTGTTTTGGAATGCACTCATCAATATGTTTGAGCATGACCGATCCGCTGCACGCGGCGAAATGGCAGCACGCAAACTGATTGTGTTCAAGCATGAAAGTGCTATGGGCAACGCACCCGCACATGTGCTGTTTGATGCAGTGAAAGTCATGTCTGCTGATACCAATGCAGACAGTGCGCCACGCCGTTTTACTGACTACCGGGTGGAAATTGATCGCACGGCAATTCCGGCAGGTGTATCGGTACAAGAGTTGATTTAACGCCAGTAAACGCAAGCACCACGGAGCAACATGCCATGGAGACGGACGACCTCATTCCCTTGTCTGCTCTACAGCACTACCTGTATTGCCCACGGCAATGCGCTTTGATTCATGTCGAGCAGTTATGGGCAGAGAGTCGCCATACAGCAGAGGGCCGTGTGCTGCATGAACGTGCAGACAAACCCCGTGCAGAGCGCCGTCGTGGTGTACGTACCACCACGGCAATGCCTTTAGCGCACGCTGGATTGGGTATTACGGGTATTGCTGATGTGGTTGAGTTCCATGATGGGCCAGAAGGCGAGCAAGCCTTCCCCGTGGAATACAAGCGTGGACGGCCCAAAATACACCGGGCAGACGAAGTGCAGCTGTGTGCTCAAGCTTTGTGCCTAGAGGCGATGCTCGGCAAGCCGATTACCGAAGGCGCTTTGTTCTACGGAGAGACACACCATCGTACTTCTGTGGTTTTTGATGATAGCTTGCGCCAACTCACTCGCCACACCATCGACGCAACGCGAATACTGTTGACATCTGGCATAACCCCATCGGCACAGTACAGCGCGAAGTTGTGCAATGCGTGTTCACTGATCGACCTGTGTCAGCCCAAGCTATTGGGCCGTAAAGACAGTGTGAATGCGTGGCTGGCCCAGCAGCTCAAAGATTGAAACGAGAGGTATACGATGCGTCGGCAATTGAATACGCTGTATGTCACCACTGAGGGAGCATGGCTGCACAAGGATGGAGCCAATATTGTGATGGAAGTAGACAAAGAAGTGCGCGCACGGCTTCCTGTGCATATGCTGGAGAGCTTGGTTTGTTTTGGTCGCGTATTGGTGTCGCCACCGTTGTTGGGATATTGTGCAGAACAGGGCATCAGCACCTGTTTTCTCACGCCGAACGGCAAGTTTCTAGCTCGTGTTGAAGGCCCTGTTTCGGGCAATGTATTGCTGCGTCGCCAACAGTACCGATGCAGTGATGATGTAGTCGGTTGCGCAGCTATCGTTCGCAATTTGTTGTTGGGTAAGTTGCATAACCAACGTGCAGTGTTAGGACGGGCGCTGCGCGACCATGGCACCAAATTGGCCGCCGAAGATGAAACTGCCCTGACACACGCACACCAACGGATCGAACGCATCTCTGACAAGCTGATGGATGAGCCTTCGGTGGACGTGCTGCGTGGTTATGAAGGGGAAGCTGCACAATCCTATTTTGGTGTGTTTGACCACCTTATCCGCGTCCCTAGCAAGGCGCTGCGCTTTGCTGGCCGCACTAGGCGGCCCCCACTTGACAGAGTTAACGCTTTGCTTTCCTTCCTGTACACACTCGTCACACACGATTGCCGCTCAGCTCTTGAAAGCGTGGGCCTTGACCCTGCTGTTGGTTTCCTACACCGTGACCGCCCCGGAAGGCCCAGTTTGGCGCTAGATTTGCTGGAGGAATTTCGTCCTTTGCTGGCTGACCGACTCGCTCTGTCATTGATCAACCTGCGCCAAATTGGTGAACGCGATTTTCAGGTGATGGATAACGGGGCTGTGCTGCTACACGAAGCATCGCGCAAAACTGTGCTCACAGCGTACCAAGAACGCAAACGCGAAGAACTGCGGCATGTCTTTTTGGAAGAAAAAGTACCCATTGGTCTTTTTCCGTTCATTCAAGCACAGTTGTTGGCGCGCCATTTGCGTGGTGACTTGGATGCCTACCCTCCTTTTTTGTGGAAATAGGGACATCGCTATGATGGTACTCGTCAGCTACGACATCAGTACTTTGGACGAGGCGAGTACCCGCCGCTTGCGGCGTGTTGCTAAAGTCTGCTTAAATTTTGGTCAGCGGGTACAGTTCTCAGTTTTTGAAATTGAGGTGGACGCAGCGCAATGGGTCATGCTGAAGACACAGCTGATTCAGATCATTGAGCCTACGGTTGACAGCTTGCGTTTTTACTACTTAGGAAAGCAATGGCAAAGTAAGGTAGAACATGTGGGGGCAAAACCGGTGTTGGATTTGAACGGGCCATTAATTCTCTAAGTTTTGCGAACTTCAAGCGACAGCTCAGAGTGCTGGCACTTCGCAGCATCGCAACTATTTGAATCTTAAAGATATTTTTGCATGTATTCTGCCTATTGATGTCATCGAGATGTTTCTCTGCATAGGTACGCAGAATGCCGCTGTTGCAGCTTGTAGTATCAACGAGTTATAAACGGGACGTCGCGCCCCACACGGGCGCGTGGATTGAAACGGTAGTAGCGCCCACAGCAACTGCAGCATCCTCTCGTCGCGCCCCACACGGGCGCGTGGATTGAAACCCTCGGCTACACAACTATTGACAAAGCGGGAACGTCGCGCCCCACACGGGCGCGTGGATTGAAACATTTTGGAGTGAGCGGTGTTTTTGGTGGGCCTCCGTCGCGCCCCACACGGGCGCGTGGATTGAAACTCTTTGTGCCACCGGATAGCACGTAGCTGTTGGGGTCGCGCCCCACACGGGCGCGTGGATTGAAACAATTCGCCCCTCAAACTACTACCAATCAACCTGCTGTCGCGCCCCACACGGGCGCGTGGATTGAAACGTCAGCCTGAGCCAGTACCCCCTTCGCCCACTGACTGTCGCGCCCCACACGGGCGCGTGGATTGAAACGACCCATACACCCAGCAGCCCCAAGTTATCGCTTGGTCGCGCCCCACACGGGCGCGTGGATTGAAACACCGTGGAAGTCGAGCAATAAGCCCGCAGGCAGCACGTCGCGCCCCACACGGGCGCGTGGATTGAAACAGCACGCCACCTGATAACCACGTCACCACCACGCGTCGCGCCCCACACGGGCGCGTGGATTGAAACAAACGCTCTGCTGTCTTCGTAATCGGATTTGTAGCCGGTCGCGCCCCACACGGGCGCGTGGATTGAAACGGTAGCGCGGCCCAACGGGTCAAGACCGGGCTTGCGTCGCGCCCCACACGGGCGCGTGGATTGAAACTTTGGTGCCAGCACCATGACAGCCGCAGCCAGTTTGTCGCGCCCCACACGGGCGCGTGGATTGAAACGTTTGAAGAGGCTATGTCAAGAGTGCAGGCGGCCGTCGCGCCCCACACGGGCGCGTGGATTGAAACGCGCATCTCAGACTCAAACGCCGCTCGCACGTCGTGTCGCGCCCCACACGGGCGCGTGGATTGAAACAGAGTAGCAGCGCCGCCGGTAATGGCCATCTATTCGTCGCGCCCCACACGGGCGCGTGGATTGAAACGCCGTCGACCAAGCGCCAAAGGAGTTTGGCACTGGTCGCGCCCCACACGGGCGCGTGGATTGAAACCTTATCGGGCAATGATGTTTTTGGCGGCCAAAGCGTCGCGCCCCACACGGGCGCGTGGATTGAAACGTCAATAATAATGACGGAACCGTCAGGGACAGTGTCGTCGCGCCCCACACGGGCGCGTGGATTGAAACAAAGCGAGTTATTGGAAAGCAGTTACACCGCCAGCGTCGCGCCCCACACGGGCGCGTGGATTGAAACTATGCGAGGCAGCGCCTCGGCGGTGAATTTCGTGGTCGCGCCCCACACGGGCGCGTGGATTGAAACTGCCTCTCTGTCCAAAGCTGTCGATTCTCCTTCTGGTCGCGCCCCACACGGGCGCGTGGATTGAAACCCCTTTGTACCCTCTCCCCAGTACACGGCCATTGCGTCGCGCCCCACACGGGCGCGTGGATTGAAACAAAAACATGGTCTAACGCAGCATGAAATTGCAGGTCGCGCCCCACACGGGCGCGTGGATTGAAACCCAAGCCGGGCCGCGCAAGCTGTCGTCTTGGGGCGTCGCGCCCCACACGGGCGCGTGGATTGAAACTCTTCTAGGCGCAGCAAATTCATGGCAGGGCCAGTAGTCGCGCCCCACACGGGCGCGTGGATTGAAACTCGCCCCAGCTAAAGATGATGCTGCTGCCTGAATCCGTCGCGCCCCACACGGGCGCGTGGATTGAAACAATAGCATAACAAACAGGTTTGCCACCAGAAGAAGTCGCGCCCCACACGGGCGCGTGGATTGAAACCAGTAGCGTTGGCAGCATTGAGCTTGGCTTGCGCTATGTCGCGCCCCACACGGGCGCGTGGATTGAAACGCGCTGTCTGGGGGTATCGGGGGCACCGCCCCTGATGGTCGCGCCCCACACGGGCGCGTGGATTGAAACACTGCGCCAGCTGGCACAACCAAGAAAAACCTTTTTGTCGCGCCCCACACGGGCGCGTGGATTGAAACTTGCAGCCAGTGCTTAACAACCAGCCACTTGATAGGCGGTCGCGCCCCACACGGGCGCGTGGATTGAAACCCCAGCACCAAATAGAACGCCACCTCAGACGTTAGGTCGCGCCCCACACGGGCGCGTGGATTGAAACTGACACCAGCCCGCTAAAGTAGGACAGCTCTAGCTCATGTCGCGCCCCACACGGGCGCGTGGATTGAAACAAAAAAGTGTTGTCGTTTGTAACACTTCTGCCCCGTGTCGCGCCCCACACGGGCGCGTGGATTGAAACAAAATCACCCCAGAGCTTTTAGAACTGGCGCAAGAGGTCGCGCCCCACACGGGCGCGTGGATTGAAACCTCGGCATCTCTTACGCTGGCTTTGACGCTGTCATGGTCGCGCCCCACACGGGCGCGTGGATTGAAACGCCAGAAATCCAAAACAGCCAAACAGCCGTTAACAGTCGCGCCCCACACGGGCGCGTGGATTAAAAATTTTTCGCATTCAAATTGAGGCCATCGGGCTACCTTGGTAATGTGGCACATGGCCCTTGTGGTCGGGGATGAACTGCGGCAGCAAAGAGCCAGCCAGCATCCCCACCAAGGCGGCCAGTAAGCCGGCCAACTGCTGTGGAAAAGCCTCCGAGAGCATCGGGCTGGCTATAAACAGCAACCACACCCCCAACCCTAGCCCCACAGCCAGCAAAGCCCCTTGGGTGGTGGCACGCTGCCAGTACAGGCCAAACACCAGCGGCACAAAAGCCCCCACCAGCGGCACTTGGTAGGCACCAGAGACCATATCGTAAATTGAAGTGCCCTGCATGGTGATGGCGTAGGTCAAGACGCAGCCAGTAAACACCAGCACCGACACCCGCATCGCCTTGAGCGTCAGGGCATCGCTCATGCCGGGGCGCAGGTTACGCAAAATGTTTTCGACAAAAGCGGTGGAAGGGGCTAACAAGGTGGCCGAAGCGGTGGACATAATGGCCGACAGTAGCGCACCAAAAAAGGCAATTTGCAACACCAGTGGCATCCGCTCCATGACCAGCGTCGGCAAAATCTTTTGTGGGTCATCTTGCAACAAGGCGCGGGCAGTCTCGGGCATGATAAGCACGGCAGAGGCCACGACAAACATCGGAATAAAGGCAAACAGCAGGTACAGCAGCCCCCCAATCACCGGGCCAATGCGTGCCGTGCGCGCACTGTCCGACGACATTACGCGCTGGAACACGTCTTGCTGCGGAATCGAGCCTAGCATCATGGTAATGGCCGAGGCGATAAAGAAACTCCACTCCTTAAAACCGCCGTCTTGCGGAAAGAATTGGAACTTGCCCTCGCGCGCGGCAAAGTCCACTACCTTGTCAGCCCCGCCAGCCAAATCGGCGGCAAACCACGCAATGGCAATCAGCCCCAAGCCAATCACAATCATCTGCACAAAATCGGTCAGGGCCACCGACCACATACCGCCATACAAGGTATAAACCAGCACAATCAGCGTGCCCACCACCATGCCCACGGTGATGGACATGGCCCCTTGGGTGAGCAGGTTGAACACCAAACCCAAGGCGGTAATTTGCGCAGCCACCCAGCCCAAGTAGCTAAAAATAATGATGATGGAACACAGCACTTCTACCGCACGGCCATAACGCTGGCGGTAGTAGTCACCCAAGGTAATCAGGTTTTTTTGGTACAGCTTATAGGCAAAAAACAGCCCGACCAGCACCAAACACATGGAAGCACCAAACGGGTCCTCTACCACGGCCCCCAGCCCTTGGTCAACAAAGCGCGCTGACACACCCAGCACCGTTTCGGAGCCAAACCAAGTGGCAAAGGTAGTGGCAATCACTACCGCCAGCGGCAAGCTACGCCCGGCCACGGCATAGTCGGCAGTGTTGTGAACTTTGGTGGCGGCCCACAGGCCCACGGCAATCGAGGCCAGCAAATACAGGACGATAAAAGTAATCAGCATAAGTAACTGCGCCATCCCGAGGGGTGAAAAATGCCGCGCATTATCCGGCTAAGCGGCTTGGCTTAAAACACCCGCACCCGAATAATAAATTGCATCACCAGCAAACCCAGCACAAAACCGCCACCACCATAGAGCAAGGCTTGCAACAAGCGATTGGTACGGCGTTGTTCTTGCAGCAGTTGTTGCAGTTCAGTGGGCGCGCTGCTTTTGGTGCTGCGTTGCTGCATTTGCTCGTACAGCAGGCGCGGTAGTGCGGGTAGCAGCTTGGCATAGTGTGGCGCTTGGGCGCGCAATTCTTGCCAAAAGCGCTGCGGCCCCATTTGGTCGAGCATCCACTTCTCTAAGAAGGGCTTGGCGGTACTCCACAAGTCCAACTCGGGGTCTAATTGGCGGCCCAGCCCCTCAATATTGAGCAAGGTTTTTTGCAGCAGCACCAGCTGCGGCTGGATTTCGACATTGAAGCGCCGCGAGGTTTGGAACAGGCGCATGAGCACCATACCCAAAGAAATTTCTTTCAGGGGGCGGTCAAAGTAGGGTTCGCAGACAGTGCGGATGGACGCTTCCAAATCATTGACGCGCGTATCGGGCGGCACCCAGCCGCTCTCAATGTGCAGCTCAGCCACACGCTTGTAGTCGCGCCGGAAAAACGCGGTAAAGTTTTGCGCTAGGTATTCTTTGTCGATTTCGGTCAGGGAGCCAACAATGCCAAAGTCTAAAGAGATGTAGCGCCCCAGCGTTTCGGGGGCCAAACTGACTTGGATGTTGCCGGGGTGCATGTCAGCATGGAAAAAGCCATCGCGAAACACCTGCGTAAAGAAAATGGTTACGCCATCGCGCGCCAATTTGGGAATATCAACCCCAGCCTCGCGCAGTTTGTCCACTTGGCTGATGGGCACGCCGTGCATACGCTGCATCACCATCACCTCAGGGTGGCAAAAATCCCAGTAAATTTCTGGAATGAGCACCAAATCCAAGCCGTCCATGTTGCGCCGCAGTTGGGCGGCGTTGGCCGCTTCGCGCACCAAATCTAGCTCGTCGTGCAAATAATTGTCAAACTCGGCCACCACTTCGCGCGGTTTGAGGCGTTTGCCATCGCTGGATAGGCTTTCTAACCAACCGGCCATCATCTTCATCAGCGCCAAGTCTTTGTCAATCACCGGCAACATACCGGGGCGCAGCACTTTGACAGCTACCTCGTGCAATTGGCCGTGCCGGTCGCGCAGGGTGGCAAAGTGGACTTGGGCAATCGAGGCACTGGCCACCGGCACCTGCTCAAACGAGACAAACACTTCGGCCAAGGGTTTGCCAAAAGCGCGCTCAATCGTGGCTACGGCCACCTTGGAGTCAAACGGCGGTACGCGGTCTTGCAGCAGGGCCAGCTCATCGGCAATGTCGGGTGGTAGCAGGTCGCGCCGGGTAGAAAGCACTTGGCCAAATTTGACAAAAATCGGCCCTAGGCGCTCTAAGGCTTCGCGCAGGCGCTGGCCACGTGGTGCGCGCAGGTTGCGCCCCACCGAGACAATGCGCGCCAGCAAATGCAGCCAGCGGTGCTGAAAGCTGCTCAGTACCAGTTCATCCAGACCATAGCGCAAGGCCACCCAGACAATGGTGGCACCGCGAAGCAAGCGGTTCATGGGATAGTACGGTCATCAGACCATACCGGGGCCGCGCCGGGGCTGTGGGCCGCAGGCTCCATGCCCTGTGCCGCTGCCATGCGGTTGCCCACAAACTGGCGCAGCGCCTGCGCTAAGCCACGCGCACCGTCGCACAGGGTACGCGCGGGCACATCGCCCAGCAGGCGGGCCAAGTCTTCTTCGATGTCCCAGCGCAGGTTGTCGGACAGCCATTGGATGTCTCCGGCAAATTGCACATCGCCATCGATACGCACGGCGGGGCGCTCGCCACGCAGGGCCAATTGGGCCAAGCCCAAGGGGGAGTCTTGCATTACTTCGAGGCGCAAATCGGGCGTGATATCGTCATCGGCGGTATCGAACAAACCCGCTGGAGTGACTTGCAGGGTGACAAAAAAGTGTCGCCACTGCACCTGCACGATGCGCCCAGACTGGCGCTCTAGGCGCTCCATCGCCGCAGGCTCTTGCTGTAGCACATGGTTGAGCAGCAGCACGGCGCGGTGCTGCACCTCGTGTACCAGCCAAGGGGGTGGGACAAGCCCGGGGGCAAGGCGCTCGAAAACGCTGCCAAGAATAGAAAAAGGGGACTGTGGTGTTGCCATATCCCCTGATTATTCCTGAAGCGCGCCCGGTATTGGGCGGGTGTTGTTATTGCAGTGCTTGCACGCCAGCTACCAACCAGCCACTGTTGCCAGTTTTGGGCTTGGTCATGTTCCAGACTTCGCGGAACGGGTTGGGGCCTGCCGAGGCTTCTTCACGAATCATGCCCGAGAACTCGATGCTGGCCATGTAGGCATCGCCCAAGTCTTCAATGCCCAGCAATTGGGCCTCTAGCATCACCACATCGGTTTGATTGGGTTGCTGCTCGCCCCGGTGCGTTTCGCGTTCAGCCAATTGGCTGCGAATTTCTACCAACATGCTGTCGGTCATCATGGAGCGCAGGGTGGAGACATCAGAGCGGTCCCAAGCGGCTTGCAGGGCGATAAAGTTACGCTTGGCCGCTTCAATAAAACCAGCAGCATCAAAACCATCAGGAATGGCCCAATTTTGCGTGCCTGCCAGCCCCGAGCCAATCATGGAGCCACCGGACGATGTTGGATGGCTGTTTTCAAAAGACATGCTGTTGCGCTCCCAAGGGCGGGCTGAGGCATCGTTGCCCACCTTGTCGGGGCTGTAATCGCGCATGAGGGGGGCATTGGCAGGCGAACCAGCCCCTGCACCTTGGAAGGCAAACGGCGAGGCGCTGGCAGCATTGGCCGCTTGGCGCTTACGCATCACCAGTGCCACTACGGCCAAGATGGCTACGCCCAGCAAGGCAAACATCAGAAATTGTGCAAACCCCTCACCAAAGCCCAAGGAATGCGCCAGCCACGCTAAGCCCAAACCAGCGGCCAAACCACCTAGCATAGCGCCCCAAGGCTTCTTGGGTGCGGCGGCGGCAGGTGCAGCGCTGGCTGGGCGTGCTGCGGCGGCTTGGTTGGCATTTTGCATCGGCGCACCGGGGGTGGCTTCGCGTTGGGTAACGTTGCTCGATTGCTGGCCTACGGATTTACCGCTGCCCAAGCGTTTGGCTTCGGCTTCGGGGTGGGCGACGATAACGGCGATTGCCAGCAGCAGGGCGGGCCAGAGTTTTTTCATTGTTGATTTCTCCTTGGGGTGTTAACGGTTTAGCACTTGATGCCCACATGCAGCGCTACCACGCCGCCGGTGAGGTTGTGGTAATCCACATGGCCAAAACCGGCCTCGTGCATCATGGCTTTAAGCTCTTGCTGGCCGGGGTGCATACGGATGGATTCGGCCAAGTAACGGTAGCTGTCTGCATCGCCAGCAATCAGTTGTCCCAGCTTGGGCAAGACATTGAACGAATACCAGTCGTAAGCCTTGGTGAGGGGCTGCACTACCTTAGAAAACTCTAGTACCAGCAGCTTGCCGCCGGGTTTGAGCACCCGGCACATCTCGGCCAAGGCATCGTCTTTGTGCGTCATGTTACGCAGGCCAAAAGCAACACTGACCACATCAAAATGGGCATCTGGAAAGGGTAGTTGCTCGGCATCACAGACCAAGGTGGGCAGGGCCACGCCTTCATCCAGTAACCGGTCGCGCCCTACGCGCAGCATGGCTTCGTTGATGTCGGTATGCACTACGCGGCCACTCGTGCCTACTTTTTTGGCAAAAGCGCGGGCCAAATCGCCGGTGCCGCCAGCAATGTCTAGCACTTGGCTGCCTTCGCGCAGGTTGGCCACCATGACGGTGTAAGCCTTCCAAACGCGGTGCAAACCTGCCGACATCAAGTCGTTCATTAGGTCGTATTTGGGGGCGACGGAGTTGAACACGCCGCGCACGCGCTGGGCTTTTTCGCGATCGTCAACCGATTCAAATCCAAAATGGGTGGTACTCATGATGCTGATGCTATCTGCTGTGGCGACAACCCTGCAAGCTTTCCGGGTATGGCGCGCGGGTGTGGTGAAAGAAAGCGCACTTTACTGGCTGGCACAGCCGCCGCCTTGCGGGGCTGCTGTGCGGCGCGTGGGCATGGGTGTATCACGCTCTAACCCAGCAGCAGCCAAGCGTTGCAGATAATCTTGCCACAGCGCTTCTTGGTCTTTGCCTAATTGGTAAAGATAGGGCCAAGTAAAAATGCCGCTGCTGTGACCATCTGAAAAATGCGGCTGTATCGCGTAATGGCCTACTGGCTCTAGGGCCAGCAGCGTGACATGGCGCTTGCCGGTTTGTAGTGTCTCTTGGCCGGGGCCGTGCCCTTGCACCTCGGCAGAGGGCGAGGCTACGCGCATCAATTCCAGCGGAATGCGAAACACTGCACCATCTGAAAAAGCCACTTCTAGTACGCGCGATACTTCATGCACGGTGATGGCTTGGGGCGTGGGGGCTTGGACTTGGGAGTTTGTCATAGGTAAATTGAAGGGAAAAAAAAGCCGGCATAAAGCCGGCTTGTGCTGATGAGGATGCGTTTTTACTGCGCTGGGGCAGCGGGCGCATCGCCGGCCGCAGGGCCAGGCATCGGGAAGCTGCCACCGGCTGCATTGGCCATGTAAGCGACAGCACGGCTGATTTCGAGGTCATTGAATTCGCCGCCACCTTGGGCACCCATGGCACCTTTGCCTTTGAGTGACGATTGGACTAAGGCCTCAAAACCTGCGCCCAAACGTGGCCCCCAAGCACCGGCATCGGCAAACTTGGGTGCGCCTACGGTGCCTGCTGCATGGCAAGCAGAGCATTGGGCGTTATAAACTTCTTCGCCACTACGCAGGGCCTTGGCGGCCTCGCGGATAGCAACGGTACCTACTTTTTGGATGCGGCTGGCCACGCTTTGCTCGCTGTTGTCTAGGCGGCCCTCGGGCTCAGTGGGGTTGGTCTTGACATAGGCAGTGGCGACCAAGGCAACCACCACGGCAATTGGCAGCACCAGCGTTAGCATGACAGAAGACAGCGAACCTCGGGAGCGGTGGGGGTGTTTTTTGTGGGGATTGGCGCGCATGACGTCCTCGCAAAGTTCGGGGAAAGTGGGTAGGCTGAAAAATAACCCCGGATTATATGGGTGCATCCTTGCTGCTGGCGCACAAGCGACTGCGATTGCTGGGGCCGGTGTGTTTGCACTACCTGTTGCCATGCGATAATGCGAGGATTGGTCTTGTTGCCACACCAGCGGCTGTAGCTCAGTGGATAGAGTATTGGCCTCCGAAGCCAAGGGTCGTGGGTTCGATCCCCGCCAGCCGCACCATGTTTTTTCTTAAAAGCCAACCCAGCGGGTTGGCTTTTTGCTTAGCACTAAACCAAATCGGCAGGTATAGAGCCGCGCAAGCTGTTCAAAAAGGCCCATGCTTGGATGCGTGGCACGTCTTGGCGCTGCACCACGGCCTCACGCAGGCGGCCTTCGCGCAGGGCCACCGCCCGGCCCACGCCCGGCAGCAAGCCACAGTGCAAGGCAGGCGTTACCCATTGGCCATCTAGTAGCATGGCGATGTTGCCACGGGTGCATTCGGTGATTTCGTCGACTTCGTTGTAGAGCACGGTGTCGTAGATGTCGGCTGTGCTGGGCGCAAAAGCATCGTAATGCCCTCGGCGTGTGGTTTTGTAACGCACAAAGGGGCCATTGGCTTCTGGTAAGGGCAGAGAGGCCAATTGCAGCCGCACTTTGGCCGGGTTAGGCTCTAAGGCAAAGGCTTGGGCTGTGGCGTGGCCATTGGCAGACAAAAGCAAGCGCACGCGCCAGCAGCCTTGCGGTTGGGCTTGGGCCACATCGTCTAGGCATTGCTGCACATGGGCGGCATCCCAAGGATAAGAAAAATACTGTGCTGCACCCTGTAAGCGGGCCAAATGCTCGTGGCTGTGGCGCCACTGGCCATGCTCTAGGGCCAAGGTTTCTAACAAATCAAAGGCCATGCTGGCTTGCTCCACAAAAGTGCGTTTGTAACGCCATTCTTGCCATTCTGCACTGGCTTGGGCGCTGGCAGTGATGCCGCTGCCAATGCCGCAGTGGGCCTGTTTATCTTGCAGCACTACGGTGCGAATAGGCACATTGAAGGTGGCGCGGATACCGCTGACACCATCGGGGCGCACCAGCCCCAGCGCACCACAATACACCCCACGCGGCCCGGTTTCTAGTTGTGCAATGGCCTGCATAGCGCGCACTTTGGGCGCACCAGTGATAGAACCACAAGGAAACAGTGCGGCAAACACCTGCGCCAGCGTCGTGCCGGCACGGGTGCGCGCTTGCACGTCGGAGGTCATTTGCCAGACGCTGGGCAATGCTTGGGTATGGAACAAACGCGGCACGCACACGCTGCCGGGGCTGGCAAGGCGCGACAGGTCATTGCGGAGTAAATCGACAATCATGACGTTTTCGGCGCGTTCTTTGGGGCTGGCACGCAAGGTAGCTGCTTGGGCGGCATCTTGTTCTGGGGTGTTGCCGCGTGGTGCCGTGCCTTTCATGGGGCGCGCCAGTATGTGGCCGCCATCGGCTTGGTTGTGCCAATCAAAAAACAATTCGGGTGATACCGACAAAATTTGTTCTGTGCCCGTGTCCAAATAAAGCGCATAACCGCCCGGTTGGGCGCGCTGTAAGGCGGCAAACAGTGCCAACGCTGCCTCTGGCCCCATCTGCTGCACGCTGGCCTGTAACTGCGTGGTGTAGTTGACTTGGTAATACTCGCCCGCCGCAATCGCTTGCTGAATCTGCTGCACGGTGGCATCAAAACAGGGGCGGCTTAGGGTTTGCTGCCAGTGCAAATCGGGTGCTGGAGCGCTGGTTTTGCTGTCTATCTCTTGCCAAACCGGGGGCGGGTCATATACCGCAAACCAAGCCAGCGGGCCGCTGGCCGGGTGCGTCTGCAAGGCGGCATCAAATGCGGCTGCGGCTTCGTAGCGCAGGTAGCCTAGACACCAAGCGCCCTGTTCGGCAGCCTGTTGCACGGCATCGAGTAGCGCTGGCACCTGTGCGTGGCTGCTGGCGCTCAACACCTGCTGGGGCGTGGCAAATACATGGCGCAAGCGCCCAGCTTGGGGGCCAGCGTGCGGGTCAGAAAAATCAATTTTGGCAGTCAGGCGGGCAGACATAGAGGGGCTAAAACAAGGAAGCATTATTTTGCGGGCAGCATGGCATAGACTCGCAAGCCATTGCCGCATCGTGCCACGCCAAGATATAACTGTTTTAGTCCCCCTCCATGAGCTACTCCGTTAAGGAAATTTTTTATACCCTGCAAGGCGAAGGTGCCCAAGCAGGCCAGCCCGCTGTTTTTTGCCGTTTTGCGGGTTGTAACCTCTGGACTGGCCGTCCCCAAGACCGGGCCAGCGCCCTGTGCCGTTTTTGCGATACCGATTTTGTCGGCACCGATGGTACTTTGGGTGGCAAGTTTGACAGCGCCAGTGCCTTGGCCGCGCAAATTGCTGCCTTGTGGCCAGCCACCGACTGCGCCCACCGTTTGGTGGTTTTAACTGGCGGCGAGCCGCTGCTGCAAGTAGATGCCGCTTTGGTAGCTGCCCTGCACGCCCAGCGGTTTCGGGTTGCCGTCGAAACCAATGGCACTGTAGCTGCACCTCCCGGCATCGATTGGCTGTGCGTCAGCCCCAAAGCAGGTACCGATTGGGTGCAGCAGCAGGGCCAAGAACTGAAAGTGGTTTGGCCACAGCCGGGGCTGGATTTGGACACCCTGGAAACCACTGGCCAGTTTAGCCACCGCTTTTTGCAACCACTGGATGACGCGGCGCAGGCCGAACATATCGCTTTGTGCATTGCCACCTGCCTAGAGCGCCCCACTTGGCGTTTGAGTCTACAAACGCACAAACTTACCGGCATTCGTTAAGACCTATTTAGACCCATTACGACCCCACCATGCAATTGACTGTCAGCCAGCGTTTTTTCTTTGATGCTGCCCATACCTTGCAACGCGAGATTGAGGCCGAAGGCAGCCGCCGTATCCACGGCCACACCTACCATGCTGAAGTGTTTATTTCTGGGCCACGCAACCCCAGCACCGGTATGGTGATAGACCTAGGCCACCTGCGCCAGCGTCTGTTGGCAGTGCGCGAACAATTGGACCACCATCTGCTCGATGAAGTGCCTAACCTTGGCCCGGCCACACTAGAGAACCTGTGCTTGTTTATTGCCAAGGCACTGGCAGATATGCAGCCGGCCCCCTGCCGGGTGCGCGTGTGGCGCGATGCCGTGGGGGATAGCTGTACGCTGGAACTTTAAAACCAGCTCTGGCACAGAGTTTCAACTTGCGGTGGCACCCGTTTAATCAGCATCAGCCGTAGCGTCGCGCGCACGCTTTTGCGCTGTGTTCGCAACAAGCTCCCTTCCGCGCTACAATCTAAAACCATGTTTGTTGCCGCCCGCCAGTTCCCGCCGAACTATCCTTCTACCACCCCCACGGGTGGGGCTGTGCGCGCAACCATCACCAAAACCACGACGATTAAGGGCTGATTGAGTTCTGGCATCGTCGTGCGCCCTCCCTGGCCAGACGAGCCGGGCAAAACAGCCAAGTCTGGCACTGTTTTTATCAAAAAGGGCGTTAAAAATGAGCAACAAATTAGTAGGTTTGGTCGGCTGGCGCGGTATGGTCGGCTCGGTGTTAATGGACCGTATGCAGGCCGAGGGCGACTTTGACCTGATAGACACCATCTTTTTCTCTACCTCCAACGCTGGTGGCAAGGCTCCGGCGCAAGCCAAGGCGCACAGCACATTGCAAGATGCCAACGACATCGCGGCGCTGGCCAAGTGCGACATCATCATCACCTGCCAAGGGGGCGACTACACCAAAGAGGTGTTTCCCAAGCTGCGTGCCTCGGGTTGGCAAGGCCACTGGATTGATGCTGCCTCGTCCCTACGCATGGAGCAAGATGCCGTCATCGTGCTAGACCCCGTCAACGACAACGTGATTCAAAAAGCGCTGGCTGCTGGCGGCAAAAACTGGATTGGCGGCAATTGCACCAACTCCATTTTGCTGATGGGTTTGGGTGGGCTGTTCAAGGCCGATTTGGTAGAGTGGGTTAGCTCCATGACCTACCAAGCCGCGTCGGGCGGTGGTGCTAATCACATGCGCGAGCTGCTCAAAGGCATGGGTGTGGTAAACGCCGCTGTGGCCGATGAGCTGGCCACCCCGGCTTCCGCTATTTTGGACATTGACCGCAAAGTGGCCAAAACCATCCGCGAAGACGTGCCCACCGAGTTCTTTGGTGCCCCGCTGGCCGGTGGCCTCATCCCCTGGATTGATGTGCAACTGCCCAACGGCCAATCCAAAGAAGAATGGAAGGGCCAAGCCGAAGTCAATAAGATTTTGGGCACCGAGCAAACCATCCCTGTCGATGGCCTGTGCGTGCGTATCGGTGCCATGCGCTGCCACAGCTTGGCCCTGACACTCAAGCTGAAAAAAGACCTGCCACTGGCCGAACTTGAAGCCATCATCCAAGGCGGCAACCCGTGGGTGAAGTGGGTGCCCAATGACCGCGCCATCACCGTGCAAGAACTCACCCCGGCTTCTATCACCGGTGGCCTGCAAGTAGGCGTGGGCCGGGTACGCAAGCTCAACATGGGGCCAGAGTACCTGTCGGCTTTTGTGATTGGTGACCAATTGCTTTGGGGCGCTGCCGAACCATTGCGCCGCATGTTGCGTATTTTGCTGGCTGCTTAATCAGCCAATAGCACAAATCAACCGGGTGTTGTGCTTAGAAACACCCGGTTACCTCTCGTTGTCAGAAGACAACACCCCAAGGAACTGTAAGCTGCAATTGTGCAAGCAGCAGCTTGGCAAGGCACTGCTTACCTTGTCAGGCTAGGGCATTGCTGCTATGGTGTTTTGCTACTTCTCCAAGCCGGAGCAAGCGCCGGGTTTCTTGTCTGCGGGCTGCTTGACCGGGCCTTTTTTTTCTTATCAGTTGATAGCAACCATGCATCGTTGGAAATACTCTGCGCTGGCAGGAGCGGTCGTGGCGACCCTTGGCCTGTATGCCGCTGACGCTTCGGCACTGGCCCTAGGACAAATCACGGTGCAGTCCGCCCTTGGTGAGCCTTTGCGCGCCGAGATCGAGCTGCCCCAAATCAGTGCCGCCGAGGCCGATACCTTGCGTGTCAGTCCTGCCGCCCCGGAAATTTTCCGTAGCCAAGGAATGGAATACTCCTCCGTCATTCCACAAATGCGCGTACGACTAGACCGGCGCGCCAATGGCCGCATGGTGTTGCAAATCGCCAGCGACCGGCCAGTGAATGACCCGTTTCTCGATTTAGTCATTGATGCTTCATGGGGTACTGGGCGCATCACGCGCAGTTACACCATGCTGTTTGACCCACCCGCCCTGCGTCGTCCCCCGGTAGCTTTGGCGGCAGCACCGCAAATTACCCCGGCGCCATCCATGCCTGTACCGGCCCCAACACCGGCAGAGCCTGTGGCACCTGTGCGCCCGATAGAAGAGCAAGCGCCAGTAGCCGACACCCAGACACCAGCACCCACGCCTGCACCGGCCCAGCCAGTAGCCACGCGGGCTGTTCCTATCCCCGCAGAGCCTACCCCGGCGCCAGCGCCAGCACCCATACCGGCGCCAGCGCCAGTGCCAGAAGATTCGCAAAGCGTGCAAGTGCGTTTGGGCGATACCGCTGGCCGCATTGCAGAAAGCCGCCGTGCCGCTGGTGTATCGCTAGACCAAATGCTGGTAGCTTTGCTGCGTGCCAACCCCGAAGCCTTTGCCGCTGGCAACGTACACCGCCTCAAAGCCGGTGCGGTACTAGAGGTGCCCAACGCCGAGCAAGCCCAGTCGGTACCAGTGGCCCAAGCGCGCCAAATCATGGCAGCCCAAAGCCGCGATTTCAATGAATTCCGCCGCCGTTTGGCGGCCACTGCCCCTGCCGTGCAAATTGAGGCCGCCGACCGTTCGGCCAAAGGCACGGTGCAAACGCGCGTCGAAGACAAACGCCCCACCAGCGCCGCACCCGATAAGCTCACCTTGTCCAAGGGGGCCATGACTGGGCAAAAAGCCACCGCAGAAGAAGAACTGGCGCAAAGCAAGCAAAAGAGCGAGGCCAACACCCGCGCCCAAGAACTGGCTAAAAATATTGAAGACCTCAATAAGCTCAATGCCAGCGTGACGGCCCCAGTTTTGGCACCCAAGCCTGCACCAGCTCCAGCTCCCATACCAGCGCCGGTACCGGCACCTGTTCCAGCGCCTACGCCTGCTCCAGAACCAGCTCCAGAGTTGGCCCCAGAACCAGCCGCTACCGACGCACCTGCGGTAGCCCCCGCACCTGCGCCTGTGTTGGCCGTAGAGCCAGCGCCACCCCCGCCAGCCCCTGTGCCAGCCCCTGCACCTGCGCCCACGCCAGCGCCCGCCCCCGAAGAACCCAGCTTTGTCAGTGGCTTGTTAGAAGACCCGATGCTGCCTTTGGCGGGTGGCGGTTTGCTAGCGCTGCTGGCCGGTTATGGGGGCTATATGGTCTACCGTCGGCGCAAGGCCAAAGAGTCGGTCGATAGCTCGTTTAGCGAAAGCCGTTTGCCGTCCGATTCTGTCTTTAACACCAGCGGTGGCCAGCAGGTAGATACCAGCAATACGGCTGAATCCACCACTGGCTCCTCCTCCTTGTCGTATGGTTCTAGCCAACTAGACCCCGGTGGTGATGTGGACCCAGTGGCCGAAGCCGATGTTTATCTGGCCTATGGCCGCGACTTGCAGGCCGAAGAAATCCTCAAAGAAGCCCTGCGCCATACCCCTGAGCGCATCGCCATCCACACCAAATTGGGCGAAATTTACGCCAAACGCCAAGACCGCAAAGGACTGGAAGCAGTAGCCGCCGATGTGTACAAACTCACCCAAGGCCAAGGCCCAGACTGGAACCGCATTGTCGAGCTGGGTCGTGAAGTGGACCCCAGCAACCCCATGTACCAGCCCGGTGGCCAGCCCAGCACCGTTGGCATGGCGGCTACAGCCGCAGCAGCGGCAGCCGTAGCCGCTGGTGCCAGCACTGGCTTTGCCAGCACCCAAGGTGACCTCAGCACAGGTGCCGGACAGTTGCCACCCGAATTGGATTTCGACCTCGATTTAGAGCTGCACGATACCCCCGCCGAAGATGCTGCAGCCGACCCCGGTGGTTTCGCTGCTGCCATCGCCTCGGCCACCGAGATGCCCGAGTTGGCCATGCCGGTACTCGATACCGGCCCCATTTCGCCGCCACCGCCTGCGCCCACCCCAGCCCCAGAGCAAACGCCCGAGCCTGCCCCAGACATGAGCCTATCTTGGGACGTGCCCGATTTGCCGGTGGTGCAACCGCCCCAGCCAGCAGCAGCGCCCGCAGGTTTGCCGCCCGTTGATGCCCCCGCCACGCCGGCGATGGCTGATTTGGAGTTCTCGCTGGACATGCCCTCTGAGCAGGCCAGCGCAGCACCCTTGCCCGAGTTGGAAGTCACCACTGCCCCGGCCACCGATTCGCAGCTCATGGACTTTGACTTTGGTGCGCTGTCCATTGACCCACCGGCAGCCGCACCGGCACCCGCCGTCAATGAAGCTGTGGCCGCACTAGAGCAAGACGGCCCGTTTGAAGGCCAGTCCGAAGACCCACTAGAAACCAAATTGGCCTTGGCGCAAGAGTTCAATGCCATTGGTGACAGTGATGGCGCACGCACCCTGATTGAAGAGGTGATTGCCGAGTCCTCTGGTGCCCTCAAGGCCAAGGCGCAGGCCATGTTGTCGGATTTGGCTTAAATCTTGGTCTTTGCGATGCGTGTAGCCCTGGGGGTGAGCTACAACGGCCAAGCCTACCAAGGCTGGCAAAGCCAGCCCTCGGGCCAAACGGTGCAAGACCGGCTAGAGGCGGCCTTGAGCCGCTTTGCCACCCAGCCGGTGCATACCCTGTGCGCCGGGCGCACCGATGCCGGCGTGCATGGCCTGATGCAGGTGGTGCATTTTGATGCGCCGGTACAGCGGTCTATGGCCTCGTGGGTGCGCGGCAGCAATGCCTTTTTGCCGTCCGACATTGCCGTGCAATGGGCGCAAGCCGTGCCCGATAGTTTTCATGCCCGCGCCAGTGCCACGGCACGGCGCTACGCTTATGTGCTGCTGCAATCGCCGGTGCGCCCTAGTGTCGAGGCCGGGCGCGTGGGTTGGGTGTTTCAGCCGCTGGATGGCGATGCCATGCGCGCCGCAGCAGCGCAACTTTTGGGCGAGCACGATTTCACGTCCTTCCGTGCTGCTGCCTGTCAGGCTTTATCGCCCATTAAAACCATGCGGCGCATTCACATCACCCAGCGCGCGATGCAGGCAGGCCAAACTGGTATGGCTATGCCGGTGTGCTACTGGCGCTTTGAGTTTGAAGCCAACGCCTTTTTGCACCACATGATTCGCAACATCATGGGATGTTTGGTGGCTGTGGGGCGTGGTAGCCGCCCCGTGGCTTGGATGGGCGAGGTGCTGCAAGCGCGCTCGCGCCAAGTAGCCGCCCCCACCTTTGCCCCCGATGGCCTGTATTTTTTGGGGCCAGTGTATGACCCGGCTTGGGGTCTGCCCGAGCGCACCCCGGCCTTTGATTGGCTCCCCTGACTTTGTTGAGCAACACCATGCCCCTGTCTTTGTCCCCGCTGGGGCTGCACCGCACCCGCATCAAAATTTGTGGCCTCACGCGCGAGCAGGATGTCGATGCCGCTGTGGCCGCTGGTGTCGATGCCATTGGTTTTGTGCTCTATGCCCCCAGCCCGCGTGCCATCACGGTGCAACGCGCCGCAGAACTGGCGCAGCGCCTGCCGCCCTTTGTCACGCCAGTGCTGTTGTTTGTGAATGAGTCTGCCGCGCAGGTGCAAGCCGCTTGCGCTCACATTGGCAATGCCCTGTGCCAATTTCATGGCGATGAATCTTTGCAAGATTGCTTGGCCGCCACCAACAACGGGGCGCGTCCGTTTGTGCGCGCCGCCAGAATACCCTTAGACGCTGGGGCGGCACAGTTTGACCTCGTAAAATACGCAGCTTCCTATTCCCCAGCGCAGGCCATTTTGCTCGATGCCCATGTGGACGGCTACGGCGGTGGCGGCAAGGTATTCAATTGGTCACTCCTTCCTCCAAGCGTCAACGCTCACCTCGTCTTGTCTGGTGGGCTTACACCTGCAAACGTGGGCGATGGCATCGTGCAGGTGCGCCCGCGTTGCCAAACGCTGGCGGTTGATGTCAGCTCCGGCGTTGAACAAGACGGCCCCGATGGCAAACCCCTGCGGGGCGTCAAAGACGCCAACAAGATTTATCGCTTCGTCGCTGCCGTGCGTGCAGCCGATGCCCAACTAGCAAATACCTCTCATGGCTTCCTACCAGTACCCTGATGCTTCTGGCCACTTTGGCCGTTACGGCGGCAGCTTTGCCAGCGAAACCCTGACCTTTGCGCTGCAAGAGCTGCGCGAGGCCTATGCCCGCTACCAACACGACCCGCAATTTGTGGCCGAATTTAACTACGAGTTGGCACACTTCGTCGGGCGGCCCTCGCCGGTCTATCACGCGGCGCGCACCAGCCAAGAAATGGGCGGCGCACAAATCTTCCTCAAGCGCGAAGATTTGAACCACACTGGCGCGCACAAAATCAACAACGTGATTGGCCAAGCGATGCTAGCCAAGCGTATGGGCAAGCCGCGCATCATTGCCGAGACCGGTGCTGGTCAGCACGGCGTGGCTACCGCCACCATTTGCGCCCGCTACGGCTTAGAGTGCATCGTTTATATGGGCGCTGAAGACGTCAAACGCCAAAGCCCCAATGTGTTCCGCATGAAGCTGCTGGGCGCCACTGTGGTGCCGGTAGAGTCGGGCAGCAAAACCCTCAAAGATGCCCTGAACGAAGCCATGCGCGACTGGGTAGCCAATGTCGATAACACCTTCTACATCATTGGTACCGTGGCCGGGCCACACCCCTACCCGATGATGGTGCGCGACTTCCAAAGCGTGATTGGCACCGAATGCCTGACGCAAATGCCCGCCATGCTGGCCGAGCAAAAAATGGCCAATGAGCAGCCCGATGTGGTAGTGGCCTGTGTGGGCGGTGGCAGCAATGCGATGGGTATTTTCTACCCCTACATCCCTTATGAAAAAACCCGCCTGATTGGCGTAGAAGCTGCCGGTGAGGGCTTGGACACCGCCAAGCATTCGGCCTCGCTGCAAAAAGGCAGTTCTGGGGTGTTGCATGGCAACCGCACCTTCATTTTGCAAGATGACAACGGCCAAATCATGGAAACGCACAGCATCAGTGCTGGTCTGGATTACCCCGGCGTCGGGCCAGAACACGCTTGGTTGCAAGAGCTGGGCCGTGCCGAATATGTGGGTATTACCGACAAAGAAGCGCTGGCCGCTTTCCATTACCTGTGTCGTACCGAAGGCATTATTCCGGCCTTAGAGTCTAGCCATGCCTTTGCCTACGCTATGAAACTGGCCAAAACCATGCGCCCCGACCAATCTATTTTGGTCAATTTGTCTGGCCGGGGCGACAAAGACATCGGCACCGTGGCCGACCTGTCTGGAGAAGATTTTTACGACCGCCCCTCCATGCGCGGCCTGAGCGTCAAGGGCGGAGAAAGCAAGCCATGAGCCGTATCCAAACCACGTTTGAACAATTGCAAGCCAAGGGCCGCAAAGCCCTGATTCCCTACGTTACGGCAGGCTTTCCGTTTGCCGACATTACCCCCGCACTGATGCACGCGATGGTAGATGCTGGAGCGGACATCATCGAGCTGGGCGTACCCTTCTCTGACCCGATGGCCGACGGCCCCGTCATTCAAAAAGCGGGCGAGAAAGCTTTGGCTTTGGGCATCGGCATGGTGCAGGTGTTGGGCCATGTGCGTGAATTTCGCAAGCGCAACCGCACCACCCCAGTGGTGTTGATGGGCTACGCCAACCCGGTAGAGCGTTATGACCAAATCCACGGCGAGGGCGCTTTTGTGCGCGATGCGGCAGCTGCGGGCGTGGATGGCGTGCTGATTGTTGATTACCCGCCCGAAGAGTGCGAAGCCTTTGCCGCCCAACTGCGCGCCAACGGCATGGATTTGATTTTCTTGCTGGCCCCCACCTCCACCCCGGAGCGCATGGCCCAAGTGGCGCGCGTGGCCAGCGGTTATGTGTATTACGTCTCGCTCAAAGGCGTGACGGGTTCGGCTGCGCTAGATACTTCTGCCGTCGAAGACATGCTGCCGCGCATCCGCCAGCATGTGAAAATTCCGGTGGGGGTAGGTTTTGGCATCCGCGATGCTGCCACCGCCCAAGCCATTGGCCGGGTGGCCGATGCGGTAGTCATCGGCACGCGCATCATCCAATTGCTAGAAAACCAGCCCTACGAAAAAGTCGTGCCCATCATCATTGACTTTATCCGTGGCATCCGCAAAGCCCTTGATGCCTGACCCGAAAGGAAGCAATCCATGTCTTGGCTAGAAAAACTCCTGCCCTCGCGCATCCAACCTACCAACCCCACCGAGCGTCGCCAGATGCCCGAAGGGCTGTGGATTAAGTGCCCTAGTTGTGATGCCGTGTTGTACAAAACCGATTTGGAGCACAACCAGTGCGTCTGTCCGCAGTGCAAGCACCACCACCGCATTGGTGCGCGCGCGCGGCTGGATGCCTTTTTAGACCCCGAAGGCCGCTATGAAATCGGCCAAGAGGTCATCCCGGTGGATGCGCTCAAGTTCAAAGACAGCCGCAAATACCCTGAACGCCTGAAAGAAGCCCTAGAAAGCACCGGCGAAACCGATGCCTTGGTGGTGTTTGGCGGTGCGGTGCAAAGCATCAATGTGGTGGTGGCCTGCTTTGAGTTTGAGTTCATGGGCGGCAGCATGGGCAGCGTGGTGGGTGAGCGCTTTGTGCGCGGTGTCGAAACCGCGATTGAGCAAAAAGTGCCATTCATCTGCTTTACCGCCACCGGGGGGGCGCGGATGCAAGAGGGGCTGCTGTCACTCATGCAGATGGCCAAAACCAATGCGGCCCTGACCCGCTTGGCCAAAAAAGGCTTGCCCTATATCAGCGTCCTGACCGACCCGACGATGGGTGGCGTGAGTGCTGGTTTTGCTTTTGTGGGTGATTTAGTCATTGCCGAACCCAAAGCCCTGATTGGCTTTGCCGGGCCGCGTGTGATTGAATCCACGGTGCGCGTCACTTTGCCCCAAGGCTTCCAGCGGGCCGAGTTTCTGCTAGAAAAGGGCGCAGTTGATTTGATTTGTGACCGCCGTGATTTGCGCGCCACCATCGCCAACAGTTTGGCCATGTTGCAGCGCCTGCCCGCCGATGCCGTGGCCTAAGTAAGCCTCACTTTCTGCGCTAAAAAGCCTCTATGGGTACGGAGTCGGCCAGCAACCCGGTAATAGCGCAGCAGGTGCTGGCCGAGCAAATTCAGGTGTTGTTTCGCAACACCCCCACCACCCTGACCACCAATGTGCTACTGGCTACAGCCGTGGCTTGGAGCCTGCGCGACGTGGCCGACACCGACACGCTCTGGATTTGGTGGGGCTGTTTGATGTTAATTATCTTAGTACGTTGGACTTTGGTCTTGACTTACCAGCGCCAAGAGGTGCAACGTGCGGCCACTACCCTGTGGCATCAATTGCTGACGGCGGCCACTTTGTTGTCGGGGCTGGTCTGGGGTTTGGCCGGGTGGTTTTTTTTCTATCCGCACGCGGTGTTGTCGCTGATTTTTGTCACCGTGGTGTTGGCGGGACTGGCGGCGGGTTTAATTCCAGCTTATGCCTCTTGGCCCCCAGCGCAGTATTCCGCCATTCCGATTGTGCTGCCGATGGCACTGCGCTACATGGTCGAGGGTGGCGATTTTGTCGTCATGGGGCTGATTTCTCTGCTCTACTTGTTCAACATTTTGATGGGGGCGCGGCAAATTTCGAGCGTGCTGATTCGCTCTATTCGGCTGCAACTGGAAAAAGAAGAACTGGTACAACAACTGACGGCAGAAAAACAACTGGCCGAACAAGCACGTAACAAGGCTGAAGATGCCAATTTGGCCAAATCCAAATTTTTGGCCGCTGCCAGCCACGACCTGCGCCAGCCCTTGCACGCCATTGGCTTGTTTGTTGAAACCCTACGCCACGAGCGTGACCCAGCCCGAGCGCAGCAGGTGGTCGAATACTTGGGCACCTCGACCAAGGCGTTAGAAGAATTACTCCATGCGCTGCTAGAAATTTCTAAACTAGAGGCGGGCCTGTTTACGCCGCAGCGGCAGGTGCTGGCAGTGCAAGACCTGTTCGATGCCCTAGAGCAAGAGTTGTGGCCGATTGCCCAAGAGCACGGCATTGCCCTGCGCTTTGCCACGACGCGCCTACACATTTACAGCGACCCGCAAATGCTGGCGCGGGTGTTGCGTAACCTGATTAGCAACGCCATTTACCATACGCAACAAGGGACGGTGCTGGTGGGTTGCCGCCGCCAACAAGGGAGTGTGGCCTTGGCGGTGTACGACACCGGGCCGGGCATTGCACCAGAGTACCACGAGGCCATTTTTCGTGAATTTTTCCAGCTGGGCAATCCCGAGCGCGACCAGCGCAAGGGTTTAGGTTTGGGACTGGCCATTGTGCGCGGTCTGTGCCGGGTGCTGGGGCACCCCATCCATTTGCGCTCCAGCGTGGGGCGCGGTACAGCCTTTTTTGTGCGCGTGCCTTTGTTCTCTGACATGCAGGCAGTTTTACCTACACCGACACTGGCGGGGCCGAATGCAACAGCGCTGCATTGCACCGTGTTGGTGATTGATGATGAACCCGCCATTCAACAAGCCATGCACGACGCATTAACCCGCTGGGGCTGCACCACTTGGACTGCCGCCAGCGCCGCCGAGGCGGTGGCACTGTTGCAGCACCAGCCCCAACCGCCCGACTTGATACTGGCTGACTACCGCTTGCAAGGTGGCCTCACTGGCATTGAAGCCATCAGCGCGGTGCGCCAAGCCGTGGGCAAACCCATACCGGCTGCTATCCTCACGGGCGACACTGCCCCAGAACGCCTGCGCGAGGCCAGTGCCAGTGGCTACCTGTTGCTGCACAAGCCCGTGCCTGCAGCCAAGCTGTACGCCGCTTTGCAACAACTGCAACAGGAAACCGCCACAAGCGCAGCACCTTCAGCTGTTTGAGGCTTGCCGCCAAGGTTTGTGCAGCAGCACATAAGCCAAACCACCAATCACCACCCCCCAAAAAGCCGAACCCAAACCCCACAGCGTCATGCCAGAAGCGGTGGCTAAAAAAGTGATGATGGAGGCTTCGCGGTGGTCAACCTCGTTGATGGCGTTGACCAAACTACCGGCAATGGCTCCAATCAGTGCTAAACCGGCCAGCACCGCAATCAAGGTTTTGGGCAAGGCGGCAAACAGCAAAATGATGCTGCTGGCAAAACTGCCCCCAATCAGGTAAAACAAGCCATTGGCCATGCCCGCGATGTAGCGCTTATCGGCTTGTTCATGGGCATCTTTGCCGGTACACAAAGCCGCCGTAATCGCCGCAATCACGATATTGATGCCACCAAAACACGCCACCACCAAAGAGGCCAGACTGGTGGAAATAATGATGGGCCGTGCAGATGTGCTGTAACCATCGCCACGCAAAATAGCCATGCCGGGCAAATACTGCCCAGTCACGCTCACCAGCACCAAAGGCACAGCAAAACTCAAAGTGGCTTCCCAAGTCCATTCTGGCGTGATGAAGGTGGGTTGTGCCAGCGCCCATTGCACCCCCGATAGGCTGACTCTCTCCAGCAACACCGCCAAGGCCAAACCAGCCAACAGCAAAATAATCAAGCAATAACGGGGCAACAAACGCCGAAACAGCAGATAAATGGCAATCATGGACAGCGCCAGCACCGGGGCGGTCTTGGCGGCCTGAAAGGCCCCCACACCAAACTGGAACAAAATGCCCGCCATCATGCCGCTGGCAATGCCCTTGGGAATGCGCCGAATAATTTTGTCAAAATAACCCGACAGGCCAATCAGCAAAAGCACTACCCCAGACAGCAAATAAGCCCCCACCGCCTGCTCTAACGTGATGGCCGGAAACAGCGTGACCAGCAACGCCGTACCCGGTGCTGACCAAGCCGTGACGACCGGCACCTTCAGCCACCAACTGAGCAGCAAGCCCGACAAGCCCGCACCAAAAGAAATAGCCCAGACCCACGAGGACATCATCTCGGGCGAGACTTGGGCGCTTTGGCCGGCTTGGAAAAAAATAACCAGCGGCCCAGAATAAGAAATGATGACCGCCAGCAAGCCAGCGGTAAAGGCAGAGATAGAAAAATCTTGGCGTAAGCTCACTTAATCCGTCCTGTCGCCGGACACTGGCACCGGCAAAAAGCAAAGACAAAACCCCCAGCCGCAGCGCGGATGGGGGTGGGGATACACACAACCCAACAACAGGGTTGGGCTAGGCGGCTCAGCTGGCAGCTGGTGCAGGTACTGGGGTCAAAGTACCGTGGGGCTGGCGGCTCTCACGGATGCTAAACACCACCATCGCCACCATCGCAATTGCGCCCGGAATGGCAAAGGCAATAAAGTTCAGTTGCAATGGCAATTGGGCCGTCATTAACGCGCCGCCCAACAGGGGGCCAACAATGGCCCCATTGCGCCCAATGCCCGAGGCCCAACCCAAGCCAGTAGAACGAATCGACATGCCATAGTATTGCGCTGTGCCAGCGTACAACAAAATTTGTGTGCCAATCGTGGTAGCGCCAGCGATGAAAATCAGGAAGTACAGCAGCGGGGTCGGGCTTTTAAAGCCCAGCAAGCTGATAGAGACGGCAGCGGCCAAGAAAAAGCCCACCATCACCTTGCTCAGGTTGAAGCGGTCGCCCAGCCAGCCACCCAAAATAGCACCGGCCATGCCACCAAAATTCAGCGCCAGCATAAAGCTCAGGCTAGAACCCAGGCTGTAACCGGCATTGGCCATCAGCTTGGGCAACCAAGAACCCAGCGCGTACACCATCAACAAGCAGCAGAAGAAGGCCAGCCACAGGCACAGCGTACCGAGCAAACGGCCTTCGCGGAACAACTCCATCACCGAAGCGGCTTTATCACCCTTGTTGCCACTACCGGCCAGCACCAATTCATCTTGTGCGCTAAAAGTGCGGCTCGGCTCCATACGGCCTAACAGCTTGCGTGCTTCATCATGGCGGCCTTGGCGCACCAGAAACCCCAAAGACTCGGGCAGCATGAACATAATCACCGGCAATACCACCAAGGGCACGGCTGCCACAAAGAACATCGAGCGCCAGCCAAACTCAGGCAGCATGTAAATACCCACACCAGCGGCCAACATACCGCCCAGCGAGTAGCCACTGAACATCACGGCGACCAGCGTGCTACGCAAGCGCTTGGGTGCGTACTCGTTCATCAAGGCCACCGCATTGGGCATCAAACCGCCACAACCCAGACCGGCAATAAAGCGGAAGATGCCAAACTCGGTTGGGGTACGGGCAAAACCATTCACGATGGTGGCCACCGAGAACAAAGCAAAGCAAATGGCAATGCCCTTTTTGCGGCCAATTTTGTCGGCCAAGGGGCCAAAGAACATCGCCCCAGCCATCATGCCAAACAGGGCGTAACTGCCCAACGCGCCCGCCTCTAAGGGACTCAAATTCCATTCTTTCATAATGGCGGGCAGCACCACGCCAAAAATGAACAGGTCGTAGCCATCAAAAATCAGCACCAAAGCACACAGGCACATCACCATCCAGTGAAAGCCATTGAATTTGGCATGGTCGACGACGCTGTGGACATCAACTTTTTGCATGTTTGTCTCTCTTTATAAAGTTTATGCACATGAAAAAAATCCGGAGCCTTGGCGCACAGCCCCGGAATCAAACGAAACCTAGGCGGTGGACTTAGCCCAAATCGCCACCACCCACCGGCAGGGTGACCCCGGTGATGTAAGAAGCCTCGTCGGAGGCCAAAAACACGATGGCGTTGACCTGCTCGTCAATCGTGCCGTAGCGTTTCATCAGGCTCGATTGCACGGTTTGGTCGATGATTTGTTGGTACCAAATCTTTTCTTGCTCGGTCTGTTCAGCTGCATTGCGCGGAATACGCCGGGGCGGAGCTTCGGTGCCGCCAGTGGCAATGGCATTGACACGCACGCCGCGTTGAGCGGTTTCAAAAGCCAAGCAAGCCGTGAGCGCATTCACGCCGCCCTTGGCTGCGCCATAGGGCACGCGGTTAATGCTGCGCGTGGCAATGGAAGACACATTGACAATCGCCCCCCTGCCTTGCTCTAACATGTAGGGCAGCACGGCATGGCAGCACCACAGGGTAGGGAACAAGGAGCGGCGCACTTCCGCCTCAATCTCTTCAACCCGGTAGTGTTCAAACGGTTTGGCCCAAATCGTGCCGCCCACGTTGTTCACCAATACGTCAATGCGGCCAAAATGCTCTTTGGCTGTCTGCATGGTGCGTTGGCAATCGGCGGCCTGCTCCATGTCGGCGGTGAGCACCTGTACTGCTGTTTGTGGATGGCTGCTGGCCAGCTCGTCGCGCAGTTCATAGACCAGCTCAGAGCGGTCTACCAACACCAGCTTGGCACCCTCGGCGGCCAAACGCAGGGCCACGCCCCGGCCTATGCCTTGGGCGGCTCCGGTCACTACGGCTACTTTGTCCTGAAAACGTAGGCTCATTACAAACTCCATCACCAAAAGGCCCACAGAGCGGGCCTCGTCAAAGGGGAAAGCACGGGGTGCTTAGGCACTGGCGGAGAACTTCTCGTAATAGAAGTTGGCGGGCTGAATGCCTTGTTGGCGCATGAACTGGTTCACCGCTTCCACCATCGGCGGTGGGCCACACAGATAGACATCGACATTGCCGTCGTGCAGTTGTGCGGGCGTGATGTATTGCGTCACGTAGCCTTTTTGTGGATGGGCGCTTTCGGCACTGGCCACGCAGGTGGCAAAGCTAAGGTTGGGGATGCGGGCGGCAAAGGCTTGCAGCTTGTCCACATCGACCAAATCAGCATCATTCGTCACGCCATAAATCAGGTGCAAGGGATGCGGGCTGCCCCCTTGCTCGGCGATTTTTTCTAGCATGGCAGTAAAGGGGGCCAAGCCCGTACCACCGGCCAACAGCAACAGCGGGCGCTGGATGTCGCGCAGATAGAAGCTGCCGAGCGGGCCAGTCAAGCTGATGGCCGCACCGGGCTGTGCTTGTTGGCTGAGGTAGCTGCTCATCAAGCCACCGGGCACATTGCGAATCAAAAACGACACCGCGCCGTCTTGCACCAACGAGCTGAACGAGTAAGCGCGTGTTTGCTCGGTGCCGGGCACTTGCAAATTGACGTACTGCCCCGGCAGAAAAGCCAGTTTTTTCAGGCCCTCGCCCTCAATGCTCAGACTGATGCTGCTGGGCGAGAGCGCACGCACTTCGCGGATGTTGGCATCGTAGCGCGCCTGCTGGGTGCGGCAAGCGGCCGACGAAGCGGGCACACGCAGCACGCAATCACTGGCGGCGCGCATTTGGCAGCTCAACACATAGCCTTGGGCCGCTTCTTCTTCGGTCAGGGCATCTTCGATGTATTCGCCTTGGGTGTATTGCCCCGACTCGGCAAAACATTTGCAGGTGCCACAGGCACCATCACGGCAATCGAGGGGGATGTTCACGCCTTGGCGGTAGGCGGCATCGGCGACGGTTTCGGTGGGCGAGGCTTCAATGAAGCGGGTCACGCCATCTTCAAATTGAAGCGCAATGTGGTGGCTCATGGTATTGGACAGGCCGGGGCCAAACCCCGGCCCAAGGCTCAAATGTGATAAATGTCAATGACGTGGCTGATGTAGTCGTTCTTGAGAACGACGTACTTGCGCTCAATCACTGGCTGCGCGCCCGACACGTCCAAGGTGTACTCGGCAGTGCCAAAGTAGTGGTCGGTGGTGTGGTTGCGAAAGCTCAGGGTGTGCCAGTTAAAGCGCACTTTCAGCTGTTGGCCGTCTTGCGACAGGATTTCCACATTGCTGGTTTGGTGCAGCGTGCGTGGCAGCGGGGTGCTGGCCGAAGAGCGCTCGGTTTGGATACGGAAGATACGGTCTTCCAAGCCACTGCGGTTCGGGTAGTAAATGAGCGAGATTTCGCTTTGCGGGTCGCGCGTCAGTTCGCCGTCATCGTCCCACGAGGGCATCCAGAACTCGGCATGGTTGCTGTAGCAGGCCAGCCACTCATCCCATTGGCGGTCATCGAGCAGACGGGCTTCGCGGTACAAAAAGGCTTGGACTTGTTCAATCGTCATTGTCATGTCAATGGCTCCGTCTGCGCTTATTTCTGGGTTGTCTCGGCGGCTGCAGCGCGCTGCATGGCTTCGAGCCAGTAGCGGTGCTGCTCGGTGTACAAGCCTTCGTCTTCGGTTTTGATACCGCTGAGTTTGGGATGCAGGTCGATTTCTTTGGCCGCATCGTCGGGGCCATTGACCCAGTGGGTCGCGCCACGGGTCATGTCGTTCCAAGCCAAATCGATACCGGCAAAACCTTCTTGGCAAGCGCGGAATTCGTCCAAGTCATCCGGTGTCGCCATGCCCGAGGCGTTGAAGAAATCTTCGTACTGCCGGATGCGGTGGGCGCGGGCCTCAGCCGATTCACCCTTGGGCGCAATGCAGTAGATGGTGACTTCGGTTTTGTCCACCGAAATGGGGCGCAACACGCGAATTTGTGAGCTGAACTGGTCCATCAGATAGACGTTGGGGTACAGGCACAGGTTGCGCGAGTGGCTAATCATCCAATCGGCGCGGGCTTCGCCGCAACGCTCAATCAGGTCATCGCGGTACTGGTAGGCGGGGCGGTCTTGCGGATTGGCCCAACGTGTCCACAGCAGCATGTGGCCGTGTTCAAACGAGTAGAAGCCGCCGCCATTTTTGGCCCAGTTGCCCGCGTCCATCGCTTTGATGCCATCGCCAGCTGCGGCTTGCTTGCGGTGGTTGGTGGTGGCAGCATAGTTCCAGTGCACCGAAGTGACGTGGTAGCCATCGGCACCGTTTTCGGCTTGCAGTTTCCAGTTGCCGTCAAAGGTATAGGTGGAGGAGCCACGCAGCACTTCCAAGCCATTGACAGATTGGTCCACAATCATGTCGATGATTTTGGTGGATTCACCCAGAAACTCGGTCAGGGGTTTGACATCTTCATTCAGGCTACCAAACAGAAAACCGCGATAGCTTTCAAAGCGGGCGATTTTCTTCAGGTCGTGGCTGCCTTCTTTATTGAAATGTTCGGGATAACCCGCATCGGTGGCATCTTTTACCTTGAGCAATTTACCGCTGTTATTGAATGTCCAGCCGTGGAAAGTGCAGGTAAAGTTGGCACGGTTGCCCTTTTTGGTACGGGCCAAGGTAGCACCACGGTGCGAGCAGGCATTAATCACCGCATTCAGTTCACCCTGCTTGTTGCGCGTGATGATGATGGGCTGGCGGCCAATGTAGGTGGTATAAAAATCGTTCGGGTTAGGGATTTGGCTTTCGTGGGCCAAATAAATCCAGTTACCCTCGAAGATGTGCTTCATCTCCAAATCAAACAAGTCCGGGTCGGTAAATGCCGAACGGTGCAGTTTGTAAATGTGCTGGCTGGGGTCTTCCACCAACAAGTGGTCCAATCGCTCTTGCACGCTGGCGCTGGGTGCAGGGGTACTCATCGTGTCTCCTTTTATGCTATCGGGGGCTGCTTGCTGCATTAAGCTATGAATTCAGGGTTTGCCCTGATACGATGCTTACTTTCGATTTTTTTGATTCAAGTTAATGCGTGCAGTGAATATCTTATGAATAAAGGTATAAACAGCGCAAAGACTGTTTTCAACCGACTTGATACCTAAAAGGTATAGCATGGACTTACGACACCTCAAATACTTCGTGGCGGTGGCTGAAGAGCGCAGCTTCACCCGTGCTGCCGAGCGGCTGCATATCTCACAACCGCCACTGAGTCGGCAGATACAACAACTGGAAGAAGAAATCGGCCAGCCGCTGATTGACCGCGAGGCGCGCCCGCTGCACCTGACCGAGGCTGGGCGCTTTTTTTATGCCCGTGCGGTGCGCTTGCTAGAGCAATTTCACGAAACCATCGCCATGACGCGGCGCATTGCCCAAACCGACAAACGCTTAGTGCTGGGCTTTGCCGCCTCCACCATGTACGGTGCTTTGCCGCATATCGTGCGGATGTTCCGCGCCACGCAACCGCACACTGAATTGGTGCTGCTAGAGCGCACTTCGGTGCAACAAATTGAAGATTTGAATGCCGGGCGCATTGATGTCGGTTTTGGCCGGGTGCGCCTAGAAGGGCCGAACGTGAAACGCGAGGTACTGCGCCAAGAACCGCTGGTACTGGCTATGCCCTCTGAGCATCCTTTGGCCAGTGACAGCAGTCCACTGAGTCTGACCGCCATCAAACCCTACCCCTTGCTGATTTATCCACGCCAGCCACGGCCCAGTTATGCCGACCAGGTGCTGTCCATTTGCCACGATTTGGGCATTGAATTGGGCACGGTACACGAGGTCAATGAGATGCAAACCGCTTTGGGGCTGGTAGCTTCTGGGATGGGCCTGTGTGTCGTGCCCTCTGGGGTACAAAAGTTGCGGCGCGAAGATGTGGTGTACCGGCCCCTGACCGAGGCCAGCGCGGTATCCCCCATCATCATGAGTACCCGGCTACACGACCGCTCGCCCGATTTGCTGTTGCTGCGCTCTTTGATTGATGAGGTGTACCAGCAAGGCAGTTATCCGGGCAAGGTGGCTGCCCCCGCCAGCCCCAGCCAACACAGCCAGACCCCAAACACATCGCTATGATGTGGTGTTATGAGCAACTGGCGGGCTGTTCTTGTATTGCTGTTGGTGCTACTGCTGCCTTGGCGCGGCAGTGTGGCTGCGCTGCTGCATTGTGCAAACCACCAGCCAGCCGTTGTTAGCACCATGGGTCAGCATGCCACGGCAGCGGCACATGACACCCATGGACTAGACAATGCACATGCCGCGCCAGATACCCCGGCAGCAAGCCCCCATTTACCCACTTGTGATGCACAGGCGCATGGTTGCTGTGTCTCTGTCGGCATACCAGGGCTGCCGGTCATTCCGATTCTGTGGGGACTCAGCCCAGCGCATTTTCCGCCGCTCTTGCTGCCAGCCTTGACGTTTGAGTGGCCGGCTCAAGAACGCCCACCCAGATACCTCTGAAGCCTAGGGTGGCTCCCAGCATGGGAGCCAAGGTTTGCCCTGTGCATCTGGGCATGGTTTTGTTTCTGCGGGCCTCATAGGCGCGCAAGACTTTCAGCGGTATTTTTCAAAATGAACTATTTTTCTTCGCCCCCGCGCCTCTCGGTGCGGCATGGTGGTGTGGTGTCCATGTTGGCCTTGCTGGCCTTGAGTGGCTGCGCCAGCCTGTCAGACGATGGCGGCTTGGCTGCCGTAGCAGACATGACCCAGCAGCGCACGGGCTATACAGTGGCTTCTTGGCGTACTTCGGCCCAACAAAGCGATGCCAGAACCACACAAGTAGCCCAACTGCTGGCCCAACCGCTCAGTGCCGATAGTGCAGTGCAACTGGCACTGCTGCAAAACCGGGGCCTGCAAGCGCAACTGGCCCAGTTAGGCATTGCCGAGGCCGACTGGGTGCGTGCTGCACGTTTACCCAATCCATCTTTCAGCTTTGCGCGCATGTCTGGCCCAGACGGTGTAGAAATCGAACGCGGTGTCAGTTTTAACCTATTGGGTATCCTCACATGGCCATTGCAGCAGCGCTTGGAGTCCGAACGTTTGGCGCAAACCCAATTACACGCCGCTGCCGAAGCTGTAGCCTTGGCAGCCGAGGTGCGGCGCAGTTACTTTGATGCCGTAGCAGCACAACAATTGCTGCACGCAGCCACACAAATGCAGGAAGCCGCCGATATTGCCAGCGAACTGGCCCAACGCATGGTGGCAGCAGGCCACTTTAGCCCGCTAGAGCAAATGCGCGAGCAAGCCCAGCAAGCCGAAATGCAAGCCCAGCGCCAACGCGCCCAGCACCAAGCACTGGCCAGCCGCGAGAAACTCACCCGGCTGTTGGGTTTCAGTGCGACGCAACAGCGCGCGTTTCGTTTGCCCGCACAACTGCCCGCGCTACCAGCACAGCCTATGGCAGCCCACGCCTTAGAGCAAACCGCTATGGAGCAACGCCTAGATGTGCAAATGGCACAACAAAACGCCAGCGCCACCGCACGCAGTTTGGGCTTGAGCCAAGCCACACGCTTTATCAACGTGCTGCATTTGGGCTACCAAAACCAAAGTGCCACTGGCGAACCGCGCCACAACGGCTACGAAATTGAACTAGAGCTACCGCTGTTTGACTTTGGCAGCACCCGCGTGGCCCGCGCCGAGGCCGTGTATATGCAAACACTCCACCAAGCCGCGCAGGTAGCCATCCAAGCGCAATCCGAAGTGCGCGAAGCCTATTCAGCCTACCAAACGGCCTACCAATTGGCCCAGCACTACCGTGACCACGCCCTGCCACTGCGCCAACGCATGGCCGAGCAGACACTGCTGCGCTACAACGGCATGTTGGCCAGTGTTTTTGAACTGCTGGCCGATGCCCGCACGCAACTGCAAACCAGCCATGCTGCTATCTTGGCTCTGCGCGATTACTGGATAACTGAGACGCAACTGCAAACCACCCTGACCGGGCGCTCGCCCGGTGCTATCGCCCAACCCAGTGTGGGTGCCACCATCAGCAACAACAGCCCAGCCGCCCATTGAAAGCCAGCACCATGAACAACCAACGCCGTCATTTTTTCAAAACCGCAGGTGCGTCCGTGTTGGGTGCAGCCGTTGTCAGCCGTGTTGGAGCGGCTTCGCTGCCCGAGGCGGCAGTGCAGACCTCGCCCAGTATGCAAATACCACCCACACCGCCCAATGGCCGCCCGTTTCAACCGATGGTCACGCTCAATGGCTGGTCACTACCGTGGCGCATGAAAGCTGGGGTGAAAGAATTCCACTTGGTGGCCGAGCCGGTGCTGCGCGAAATCGCCCCCGGCATGAACGCCCGCCTGTGGGGCTACAACGGCCAAAGCCCCGGCCCGACCATCGAAGCGGTAGAGGGCGACCGGGTACGCATCTTCGTGACCAACAAGCTACCAGAAGTCACGACCGTGCATTGGCATGGGCTGCTGCTGCCATCGGGCATGGATGGCGTAGCGGGCTTGACGCAGCCCCCGATTGGCGTGGGCAAAACCTTTGTTTATGAGTTTGTGCTGCAACGCTCGGGCACTTTTATGTACCACCCGCACGCCGATGAAATGGTGCAAATGGCGATGGGCATGATGGGCATGTTTATTGTGCATCCCAAAGACCCACGCGCACTGCGGGTAGACCGTGACTTTGGCTTTCTGCTCAATGCCTATGACATCCAACCCGGCAGCGCTACACCACGGGTCAATACCATGTTGGACTTTAA
Organism: uncultured Simplicispira sp.; assembly: GCA_964388325.1. Taxonomy (GTDB): domain Bacteria; phylum Pseudomonadota; class Gammaproteobacteria; order Burkholderiales; family Burkholderiaceae_C; genus Simplicispira. The sequence goes on from CAYMAC010000003.1 coordinate 137,984, forward strand.
CCTCTGGACATGGAACAGCCGGGCCTTTCCGGGCACTGACCCACTGGTAGCCCGCACCGGGGATAGGGTGCGTATCCGTGTTGGCAACCTCACCATGACCAACCACCCGATTCATATGCACGGCCCGCATTTTGAAGTGACGGGTACGGACGGCGGCTGGGTACGCCCCAGCGCCCGTTGGCCTGAAGTCACCACCGATATTGGCGTGGGCCAAATGCGCTGTATCGAGTTTGACGCACTGGCCGGAGATTGGGCTATCCACTGCCACAAATCACACCACACCATGAATGCCATGGGCCACGGTGTACCCAACATGATAGGGGTAAAGCAACATGACTTGGCCGAACGCATTGCCCGATTGGTGCCAGATTACATGCCGATGGGGGAAAAGGGAATGCACGAAATGGCCGAAATGGAAATGCCCCTACCCGACAACACCCTGCCGATGATGACCGGCCAAGGCCCGTTTGGCCCGATAGGTATGGGTGGCATGTTCAGCGTGGTCAAGGTGCGCGACCAACAAGCCCCAGGGGACTACCGCGACCCCGGCCCCTATGTCCATCCGCCCGGCACCTTGGCGCACGAATACACCGGCCCACTGACCGAAGCACCCCGCGCCCGCACCACTACGTCCAACAACGGCCCGAGCGTACAAGTGCGTAAACCCGGCCCCCAACACCAACACCCATCTCACTGAAAAGGTAAAACACCATGTATATGCAAATTCGTTACTTCCTGACTGCTGGCGTGCTGGCTATGGCCTTGCCATTAGCCGCACAAACCAACACCCCCTCCCACACTGAGCACGACCATGACTACTGTCATGACAGTAGTGCCAGTCAAGCACCCGCTGCCATGACCTTGGGTGAAGTACGCAAGATAGACCTAGCGCAAGGAAAAATTACGCTGCGCCACGGGCCAATCCCACACTTGAACATGCCCGCCATGACGATGGTGTTTCCAGTGGCCAACCCGCAATGGCTCAATGGCCTACAAGCTGGCGACTCGGTAGAGTTTCAGCTAGAAAAACCGAATGGCGCTTACCAAATTACCGCACTGCGTCCAGCCAAGCACGCGCACTAGCGCCCGAGCAAGCGGCTTGGACTGGTAACAGTCTGTCGCTTATGGATTGGTGCTAGTACCTGTGGGTTGGCCGTCTGTGGCCACATCTTCAAAGCCATCACCATCGGTATCGCCTTCCACCTCGGTGCTCGGTGTCGGGGTGGCAGTGCTAGCGAGAATTTTGAACTGTTCCACACTCAGCAAACCACGGAAGCCAGCATACCAGTCGGCCAACTTGAGCGGATCACCTTCAGGGGTCGTCAGCACCAAGGCAATCTGGTAGTTGCCTTCGGCAAACTGGGAGGTATCCAAATTGGTCAAATCTAGCACTTGGATGGGTTGATCAGCAACGGTGGCCGGCAGGGGCACTGTTACAGGAGCGCCAGTAGGCACATACACCACTAAATGTCCGCGCGCATCACCCGACCAAATGGCCTGCAAGGAACGAGGATAGACCACGCGCACCTGTAGCGCGTCACCAGCGTAATAAACATGTTGGTTCAGCTTGAGCAAACCTCTGGCACTGCCTGGACGACCAGACAAACCTTGGGGGTTGCTCATCGCCTCGGCGGGGGTCTGCACCCGTACAGGGCGGTCAGCACCGTTACCGCGGTCGGCACCATTGCCATTGCCAGCAGCCCAAACCCCCATACTACCGACCAAAGCAGCTACCAATACGGTGGATTTAAAACATTTCATCATGAAAAACTCCTCCAAATACAAGCATAACCACTTGTTTAGCCCATTGTGGGCTGCGCCAGACAAAAGAGCAAGAGAAGCACAAATTTGGCTACAACCCCGTGTACGCCAAGCGCAAGCGTTGCAACAGCCCAGCAGTGGCCGCGTCTAAGCCTTGCATATCCCCACTGGTCAAGCGTGGCTCAATGTTGGCTGCCAATTGCTTACCCAGTTCTACGCCCCATTGGTCAAAGCTGTTGATGCCCCACAGCGCGCCACTGACAAAAACCCGGTGTTCGTACAAGGCCAACAAGGCACCTAAAGAAGTGGCATCGAGCCGCTCCAGCAACAGCACCGTGCTGGGCCGGTTGCCACTGAAATGGCGGTGGCCGCAGGGGCTGTTGCGCCCTAACATCAGCGCTTGGGCTTGGGCCAAGGCGTTGGCTACCAAGCGCGGATGTTGCTCAGGTAAATCGCGCCCACTTTGGCGCAGCACGATAAACTCCACCGGGATGATGTCGTGCCCTTGGTGAATCATCTGAAAAAAAGCGTGCTGGCCGTTGGTGCCCGGCTCGCCCCACACCACCGGGGAGGTGGCATAGGGTAAGGCTTGGCCGCGCCAATCTACGCCTTTGCCGTTGCTCTCCATTTCCAATTGCTGTAAATAGGCCGCTAGGCGACGTAGGCCGTGGCTGTAGGGGGCAATGCAGCGGCTGCCAAAACCATGAAAATTGCGGTACCAAATATCCAACAGGCCCAAACGGACGGGTAAATTTTGCTCCAGTGGTGCTTGGTAAAAATGCTCATCCATTGCATGGGCACCGGCCAGCAGTTGCCCAAACACCGTGCTACCGACGGCAATGGCAATCGGCAAGCCAATGGCTGACCAGAGGGAAAAGCGCCCCCCCACCCAATCCCAAAAACCAAAGGTGGTAGTAATGCCAAAGCCACGCGCCGCATCCACATTGGTCGTCAGGGCGGCAAAGTGGCGTGCCAAGGGTAAGGCGGCTTGTCCATCGGTGCTGCCCCCGTTGGCCACAAACCAATCGCGGGCCGCATGGGCATTCACCATGGTTTCTGCGGTGGTAAAGGTTTTGGAGGCAATCAAAAACAGCGTACTCTCGGGGCGCAGGCGACGCAGTAAGCTGCCTAGCTCCATGCCATCGACGTTAGAGACAAAATGCACGCGCTGGCCGGTCTGCCAATGCTCCTCCAAAGCCGTCACGGCCATTGATGGCCCCAAGCCCGAGCCGCCAATGCCAATGCTCACAATATCGGTGATGTGGGTGTCGGCACGCACGTTGTCGGCATAGGCCAGCATGGCCTCTAAGGTGTGCTGTACTTCTTGCGTTGCAACTTGGGGTGGCTGGCGCAGCAGGTGGTGCAACACGGCACGCTGCTCAGTGCTGTTGATGCGCTCTCCCTGCCACATCGCTTGGCGTTGCTGCTCCAGCCCACACTGGCGCGCCAATTGGAACAACAAAGCCTCGGTGCTGGCATCAATGCGGTTGCGCGATAAATCGGCAAACACATGCGGTGCTTCTTGGCTGAAGGTGCGGTAACGCTCGGGGTCGGTGGCAAAGGCTTGGCGTACATCCAAATGCTGCCCCGACTCGGCAAAATGGGCCTGCAAGGCGGCCCAAGCGGGTGTTTGGTCGCAACGCAGGCGCTGGCCCTGCCAAATATCCTCCTGCTGCACTGGCATTTAGGCCGCCAGCATCAGTTGTTCCAGCTTGATGGCATCGGCAGCAAAAGCGCGGATACCTTCGGCCAATTTTTCTGTGGCCATGGCATCGGCATTCAGGGCGTAGCGGAAGCCTGCCTCATCGTAGTTCACGGCGGGCAAATTTAAGGCATGCGCCGCATCGGGGTCTAGCTGGCGCGGCAAGGGGGCCTCGGTGGCGGCCAATTGGGCCAACAAATCGGGGGCGATGGTGAGCAAATCGCAACCGGCCAAGGCAGTAATCTGCCCGACGTTGCGGAAACTGGCCCCCATGACCTCGGTGGCGATACCAAAGTGTTTGTAATGGTTGTAAATAGCGCGCACCGACTGCACACCGGGGTCATTCACGCCCGCCATCGCTGCCTCGTCCCAGCTGCTGCCCGCTTGTTTTTTGTACCAATCGTAAATCCGGCCCACAAAGGGCGAAATCAATTGCACCTTGGCTTGGCCGCAGGCCACCGCTTGGGCAAACGAGAACAACAGCGTCAGGTTGGTATGGATGCCGCGTTGCTCCAATTGGCGCGCGGCTTCAATGCCTTCCCAGGTGGCGGCAATTTTAATCAGCACCCGGTCAATGTGGATGCCTTGGGCTTGGTATAGCTCGATGATGCGCTCGGCGCGGGTGATAGTGGCGCTGGTATCAAAGCTCAGGCGGGCATCGACTTCGGTAGAGACACGCCCCGGAATGTGCGACAAAATCTCGCAACCAAAACGCACCAGCAAGCGGTCCATGATTTCGCCCAAATCACGGCCACGCCATTGTTCTACCGTTTGTTGGAGCAGCGGGGCGTACTCGCTTTTTTGCACCGCTTTCAAAATTAAGGATGGATTGGTGGTGGCATCTTGCGGCTTAAATTGCGCCAGTTGGTGAAAATCGCCGGTGTCGGCCACCACGGTGGTGAATTGTTTGAGTGCGTCGAGCTGGTTCATAGCGTTGTCTCAATCCTAGAAAAATAACCGGCTACTACCGGCATAGCTGGGGGCAATTCTCGCATTGCTGCTGGCCGGTAAAATTGCGGCCATTCATTTGGCCTGTGGCGCTGCCCTGCCTTTCTTTGCTGGCCGCTGCCGCTGGTGCAGCCGCCAGCCCCCATCTCCCTCTCTGGAACTGCCCCTGTGTCTTACGCACCCGAAACCCGGCGCCGCCGCACCTTTGCCATCATTTCCCACCCGGATGCGGGTAAAACCACGCTGACCGAAAAGCTGTTGCTGTTTTCGGGTGCCATCCAAATTGCGGGTGCCGTGAAAGGGCGCAAAGCCAGCCGCCATGCCACGTCGGATTGGATGGAAATCGAAAAGCAGCGCGGCATCTCGGTGGCCAGCTCGGTGATGCAGATGCTCTACCGCGAGCATGTGATTAACCTGCTCGATACCCCCGGCCACAAAGACTTCTCGGAAGACACCTACCGCGTCTTAACAGCGGTGGATTCGGCCTTGATGGTGATTGACGCCGCCAACGGTGTCGAATCGCAAACCCGCCGCCTGATTGAAGTGTGCCGCCAACGCGACACGCCCATCATCACCTTCGTCAACAAGATGGACCGCGAGGTGCGCGACCCATTGGACATCATGGACGAAGTGGAGCGCGAATTGGGTATGCCTTGCTGCCCCATGACCTGGCCAGTGGGCCAAGGCAAGCGTTTTGGCGGCATCATCAACCTACGCAACCAGACCATGACGGTGTTTGAATCGGGCAGCGAACGGCGACCACAAGACTTTGAAGCCATCCCCCTGACCGAGGTAGAAACCCTGCGCGCCCGTTTTGGCAGTGAGTTTGACGCCGCCATAGAGAGTATGGAACTGGCTGTGGGTGCTTCGCCTACCTGGAACCACGAAGCCTTTTTGGCGGGCAAACTCACGCCGGTGTTTTTTGGCTCCGGTGTGAATAACTTTGGCGTGATGGAAGTGCTGGATGCGCTGGTGGATATGGCCCCTTCGCCCGGCCCGCGTGTCAGTACTTTGGTGGTGAACAAGCAGCCGGTGGTCAAGACCATTCAGCCGGAGGATGAAGGGTTTGCGGGTGTGGTGTTCAAGGTGCAGGCCAATATGGATGCCAACCACCGCGACCGCATCGCCTTTGTGCGCGTGGCCTCGGGGCGTTACCAGCCCGGCATGAAGCTCAAGGTACAACGCAGCGGCAAAGAATTGCGCCCGACCAGCGTAGTCACCTTCATGAGCCAGCGCCGCGAGGCGGTAGAAGAAGCCTATGCGGGCGACATCATCGGTTTTACCACCCACGGCGGCGTGCAGTTGGGCGACACTATCACCGATGGCGCGAGTTTGCAATTTACCGGCCTGCCCTTCTTTGCCCCCGAAATGTTCATGACCGTGGTGCTGAAAAACCCCTTGCGCACCAAGCAATTGCAGCAAGGTTTGGCGCAGTTGGGCGAGGAAGGGGCGATTCAAGTCTTCAAACCCGATACCGGCGGCAATATGCTGCTGGGTGCCATTGGTCAATTGCAGTTTGAAGTGGTGCAACACCGCCTCAAGGCCGAATACGACTGCGATGTGCGCCTAGAAAGCTGCCAATACACCGGCGCGCGTTGGATTACGGCAGACAGCCCCGCCGATTTGCGCGCCTTTACCGATGCCTATCCGATGCGCTTGGCCCACGATGCCGCCGATACGCTGGCTTATTTGTGTACTAGCCCCTACGATGTGCGCTTGGCACAAGAGCGTTTTCCGAAAATCCACTTTCATCCGCTGCGCGAACATGCAGGTCTAAGTTTGGGCAGCGCCAGTTAAAGCCTCAATAAGGCCCAAATAAGGCCAAAATAAGACATTAACGCCGCAGTAGCGACGCTATATTTTCACCATGTTCTATTTAGCACGCCACCTCAATTTGCAACAGTTGTTGCTGGTCGTGCTATTGGTGGTGTTGGTGCCGTTGCTGCTGGTGCATGGCTGGTTTTCTTACCGCACCGCACAACAATCTGCCGAGCAATACCAAGAGCGCGTAGCGCGCGAGGTCAGTGCGCGCATCTACGACAAAGTGGTACAGTTTTTTGATGTGCCCCAGCAGGTGCTGTCGTTGAATGTGCAGCTGTTTAAAGCTGGCTTATTGCAGCCGCAAGACCAAGAGCGCCTGTTGCCCGTTTTTTTGCAACAATTACGCAACCAGCCACTACTGACCTTTTTGTCGATGGGCAATGCCCAAGGAGAGTATTTTGCCGTCAGTCGCCCACCACTGGGCACCGACAAAAGCCTGCGGATGCTCCATGCGCCACTGAGCGATGGGCGCATCATGTCCATCTATCGCATTACCGAAGACCATCAGCGCGGCAAGTTGATTGGACGTGCCAACCCGTATTTTGATGCCCGTACCCGCCCTTGGTTTCAATCGGCCATCAATGGTTCAGATTTTCATTGGTATCCAGCCTACCGCTACGCCATCCAAGACCCCCAAGGCGCTTATGAGGCGATGGGCATTGGCATGGCAGCGCAGCTGCACAATGCCCAAGGTCAATTTGCCGGGGTACTTACGGCGGATGTGGCCTTGGTGCAATTGCGCCGTCTGCTGGCCGATATTACCCAGCAATTGGGCGGCGTGGCCCTGCTGGCCGATGCCGAGGGGGCTTTGCTGGCCACCTCTACAGTGGACCCGCTCTACCACCTAGAAGATGGCAAGGCCGTACGCATTCGGGCAGCCCAAAGCCAACATCCTGTCATTCGCACACTGGGCCAGCGCATGGCGGCGCAAAGCCAAGCCAAAGGACGCGCGACACAAATCATTCAGGGCGAGCCTTATCTGCTAGATTGGTGGACTTACCAACTGCCCGATGGGCCATTGCTACGCATTGGGGTGGCTCTGCCCCAAAGCCGTTTTACCGCCCCCAGTGAGCATCTGTTTAGCCACATGGCAGGGTTGTTAATTACCTTGGTGACTGTCAGTATGGTGGCTGCTTGGGGTCTGAGTAAATGGATGGCGCACCCACTAGAGGCCTTGGGGCAATGGGCCGAGCAACTAGGCCAAGGCCATTGGAGCAGTCCACAGCCGGGCTTGCACAGCCCGATGGCCGAAGTCGGGGCGCTTTCTCATGCCTTGGGCATTATGAGTGAGCGTATGCGTAACTACACACAAAACTTAGAAGCCCAAGTAGCCGAACGCACCGCCGCACTAGAGGCAGCCAACCACGAGTTGTCTAACCAATCACACACCGATGGCCTGACTGGGTTGGCCAATCGGCGCTGCTTTGACGAGGTGCTGGCCGAGGAGTGGTCACGGGCGCGGCGCACTGGTCAGCCGCTGGGCCTCATCATGCTAGACATTGATTATTTCAAGCGCTACAACGACCACTACGGCCACGTAGCGGGCGACCACTGCCTGCGCCAAGTGGCGCAAATACTGAGCCAACAGGTACGGCGTCCGGGTGACTTGGTAGCCCGTTATGGTGGCGAAGAATTTGCCGTGATTGCACCCATTACCGATTTACACGGCTTAGAACAATTGGCAGACAAACTGCGTCTAGCGATTGTCGATGCGCATATGGCCCATGCCTTGCACAGCTGTGGGTATGTAACAGCCAGCTTTGGCGTAGCGGTTGCTATGGCCGATAGCTACACCAACACCGAGCAACTGGTGCAAGCCGCCGACCAAGCGCTGTATCGGGCTAAAGAAGCCGGGCGCAATCAAGTCAAGGCAAGTCCTGTGCCAGCCGTTTGAGTTGGTACAGGGCTTCCAAAGCCTCGCGCGGGCTCAGGGCATCGGGTTGCAATTGGGCCAAGGCGGCTTCTAACGGACTGGGGCTGGCTGGCGCTGCTGCTGGCGGTGCCGCAAACAAATCGACTTGAGCTTGGTGCGCGCTGGCGCGCTCCTCCAAGGTGGTCAGGGTGTGGCGCGCATGGTGCAACACGGCTGCCGGAATGCCCGCCAGCTTGGCCACCTGAATGCCATAACTGCGGCTGGCGGGGCCGCTTTGCAGTTCGTGCAAAAACACAATGTCGTGGCCAGACTCGGCAGCACTGACATGCCAATTGACAGCATGGCGCGCCTGCGCGGGCAGCTCGGTCAGTTCAAAGTAGTGCGTGGCAAACAGGGTGAAGGCTTTGGTTTTGTCGTGCAGGTGGCTGGCAATGCCACTGGCCAATGCCAAGCCGTCAAAGGTGCTGGTGCCCCGGCCAATTTCGTCCATCAGCACTAGGCTGTGTGGCGTGGCGGCGTGCAAAATTTGCGCTGCTTCTACCATCTCTAGCATAAAGGTAGATTGGGCATTGGCCAAATCATCAGCGGCACCAATGCGCGTGTGGATGGCATCTATCGGCCCCAAGCGGCAGGCGCTGGCCGGTACATGGCTGCCCATACTGGCCAGCAACACTATCAGCGCTACTTGGCGCATGTAGGTCGATTTACCGCCCATGTTGGGGCCGGTAATAATTTGCAGCCGCGTGTTGGGGTTGAGCCGGGTGTGGTTGGCAATAAAGCTACCGCTGCTGGTTTGCGCCAAACGCGCTTCTACCACCGGATGGCGGCCGGCTTCAATCTCAATGCACGGCTCGGGGCTGAACTCTGGGGCGCACCAATGCAGCGTCAGGGCGCGTTCGGCCAAGCAGCACAGCACATCCAGCGCCGCCAAGGCACGGGCCATGCGCGCTAAAGGGGGCACATACACCTGCAACTGGTCTAGCAGTTGTTCATAGAGCCATTTTTCGCGCGCCAAGGCGCGCTCTTGCGCGGACAGGGCTTTGTCTTCAAAGGCTTTGAGTTCTGGGGTAATGTAGCGCTCGGCGTTTTTCAGGGTTTGGCGGCGGCGGTAATCGTCGGGCACTTTGCTGGCTTGGCCTTGCGTGACTTCAATGTAAAAGCCATGCACCTTGTTGAATTGGACGCGCAAGTTGGCAATGCCGGTGCGGGTGCGTTCGCGGCTTTCTAAGTCCAGCAAAAAGGCATCGCAGTTGCTTTGGATGGCGCGCAACTCGTCCAGTTCGGTGTCAAAACCATCGGCTATCACGCCACCATCACGCACCAAAGCTGCCGGTTCGTCGGCAATGGCCGCTTGCAGCAGGGCCACACAACTGGGCGGCACTTGTAAATCTTGGGCGATGTGGTCTAGGGTAGGGTCTTGCTCTGGGGGGAGTAGGGCCAGCAGTTCGGTTTTTTGCAAAGTTTTGCCCAACGCCAACAGCTCACGCGGGCGCACTTGGCGCAGGGCAATGCGGGCGCTGATGCGTTCCACATCGCTGATGCCCTTGAGTGCGGCGCGCAAGGCTTGCCACGGGCCGCTGCCTTGTGGCCCTTGTAGCACGCGGGTGGCGGCCAGGCGGGCGCGGGCTTGGGTGCGCTCGCGCTGAGGTTCTAACAGCCAATTTTTCAGCAACCGGCTGCCCATACCGGTCATGCAAGTGTCTAACAAAGACAGCAGCGTGGGGGCATCGTCGCCACGCAGGGTTTTGAGCAGCTCTAAATTGCGCCGGGTGTTGGCGGGCAGGTCTATCAAGTCGCCGGGGCGCTGCACTTGGAGCTGCTGGATATGCGTTAGGGCGCGGCCTTGGGTGTGTTCTGCGTATTGCAGCAAAGCGCCAGCGGCAGCATGGGCTTGGGCCAAGTCTTGTGCGCCCCAGCCGTGCAAACTGGCTGCGCCCAACTGCGCCAACAGTTGGCGCGCACCCAAGGCCGGGTCAAATTGCCAATCTGGCCGTGGGCTGATGGGGCACTGAAAGCAACCGCTTTGGCGCAGTTGCAACAATTGTTGCTCAAAGCGCTCGCTGCTACCGGCGCTGTAAATGATTTCGCTGGGCGTGATGCGCGCTAGCCATGCGGGCAGTTCGTCGGGGGGGCATTCGGCCAGATGCACGATGCCTTGGGTTAGGCTCATCCAAGCCAAGCCATAGCGGGCGCGTGGCCCTTGGTGAATGGCCAGTAACAGGGCTTCGGTCTTGTCAGACAGCAACTCGGCATCGGTCAGGGTGCCGGGTGTCACCACGCGCACCACCTTGCGCTCTACCGGGCCTTTGGCGCTGGCTACATCGCCCACCTGCTCACAAATAGCTACCGATTCGCCCAACTTAATCAGCCGCGCCAAGTAATTTTCTAGCGCATGGAACGGCACACCGGCCATCACCACCGGCTGGCCAGCCGATTGACCGCGCTGCGTCAGGGTGATGTCGAGCAGGCGGGCTGCTTTTTCGGCATCAGCATAAAAGACCTCGTAAAAATCGCCCATGCGGTAAAACAACAGCGTGTCCGGGTACCCCGCCTTGAGGCTGAAGTACTGCTGCATCATGGGGGTGTGGGCTGAGAAATTTTTCACCGTAATTTAACTTTTCTGTTCCTGCCGGAACCTGAAGGTGCGTAGGCCGCAAATGCACACCACGCTACTGCAACTGCGGTATATACCAAGGTCTGCACACGGTGCAGCAGCAGATAATCCATCGTGCCGCAACCACCGCTGATGGCGCATGGGGCCACTGATTGACCCCCTCTTCAAAGAAGCCATTCATAGATTAACCATGCCTGCAACCGTCCTGTCTAACTCCTATCGGTACCAGATTACCCAAATTTTTGACAGCGTTTCGGGGTTGCCAGTCATAGGTAAGCGCGTTATTGCCGGTGCCGATGGCAATGCGTCGTGGGCAGAACTGCTTAACGAGGCCCAAATTTTGCACCACTTGCGTGGTGTGCAGGGATGTGTGCAACTGGTACGTCTGAACAAGCCAGAGCGCCAATTGTTGGTAGAAGATTTTGGCGGTGTGGCATTGAACCATTCGGGGCTATTGGGGCATGTAGAACTGACGCAATTTTTGCTGTTCGCCCAAAGGCTGTCAGAGGCCATTGCTTGCATCCATGCGCGCGGCGTCACCCACAAAGACATCAACCCCGCCAACGTACTGGTTCGCCCTGAGAGTATGCAGGTTCAAGTGATTGACTTTGGACTGGCAACCACGTTTTCGGATGAGCGTCCTGAGTTTGAGCACCAAAGCAAAATTTGCGGCACTTTAGCCTACATCTCTCCCGAGCAAACCGGCAGGATGAATCGGTCGGTTGACTATCGTACCGATTTGTACGCTTTGGGCTGCACCCTGTATCACTTGGCCACCGGGTCGGTGCCCTTCACCGATACAGACCCCCTGACCCTGATTCACGCCCACTTGGCGCGCGCGCCCCAACCACCCCATGAACTGGCATCTTGGCTACCAGTGGCCGTCTCCAATTTAATCATGGATTTGCTCATTAAAGAGCCAGATCTGCGTTACCAAAGTGCCGCCGGCGTAGCCACTGATTTCCAACTTTTTACCAACTTTTTGTCATCCGGCAAGCCACTGGCATTGGTGCAACGCAAGCAAAACGATAGAACCATTTCACCACGCCCGCCACGCCGCCTATACGGGCGCACCACCGAAATTGCCGCCTTAAAAAACAGCTTTGCCAGGGTGCTAGAAGGTAGCACGCAGGTTTTATTGGTAAAAGGTTATTCTGGTGTTGGAAAAACTTCGCTGGTGCATGAAGTTCACAGCTTGGCCACCCTTGCACAAGGCTTTTTCATCAGCGGCAAATTTGATCAATTTTTAAGCCAGCCCTTTTCAGCGCCAGCACAAAGTTTGCGGCAACTGTGCCAACTTCTGCTGTCTGAACCTGAAGATACGGTTAAAAACTGGCAACAAGGTATTTTGTCGGCCTTGGGCACCGATGCTGCTGCCTTAATTGATGTGCTACCAGAGATGCAAGCATTGCTGGGCCAGCAAGCCCCAGCACCAGAGCTTGGCCCCATCGAGTCCCAGATACGGTTGCGCCATTTGCTGGTTTCCTTGATTGGTGCTGTAGCCTCGCCCAAACATCCCTTGATTCTTTTCATTGACGATTTGCAATGGGCTGATCAGCCATCGTTGGACTTTATCGCCGCCTTGCTGCAAGACACCCATCTCAACGGGTTGATGCTGATTGGTGCCTACCGCGACAACGAGGTCGATCCTACCCATCCACTGACAATTCAGTTACGCAGTTTTGAAGCCGCTGGCATGGTAGTGCCCACGTTAACCTTGGGCAGTCTGGCCTTGGCTGATACCACCAATTTGGTGGCTGATATGTTGCACATGCCGCAAGAGACAATTGAGCCTTTGGCTGCAGTCATCTATACCAAAACCGGTGGCAACCCTTTCTATACCGTCGAGTTTTTGAACACCTTGTACCGTGATGGCGTGTTGACACTCGATTCACCAACGCGCCTGTGGCAATGGGACACTGCGGCCCTGACGGCAAGCAACGCCTCTGACAGCGTAGTCGATTTTTTAGCCCAACGACTAGCGCGCCTACCAGAGCAAACTCAGCAGCTGCTACTGACGGCGGCTTGTTTGGGCAATGCTTTTGAAATGGGTATGCTGTCTGTGGCTGCTGCGGTTTCGCCCGAAGTGCTGGCCATGCTATTGCTGCCAGCACTAGAGCAAGGCATCTTGGTGACACCTAGCGCAATGCGGTTTCAGCAGGCCGATGTAGAGTTGAACATCCGCTTTTGCCATGACCGTATGCAGCAAGTGGCCTACAGTTTGCAAACCCCAGAACGCCGTACGGCGCTGCACTTGGATATAGCCAGACGCCTTGCTGCCTGCCCAGAAGCCCCAACACGCAACCTCCGCGCTGCCCAGCACTATATGCAAGCCCTGGCCCTGCTAGACAATGCTGCCGAACGTGCCACAGCCCGAACCCTGATGGCAGCTGCTGCCCGGCAGGCACGCCAAGCAGGTGCCTTTGCCAGTGCAGAGCAATTGTTGCAAGCGGCTATCAGTTTGCTGGCGGCCAACCCGTGGATGAGCGAACCAACGCAGACTTTTTTACTACATGCCGAACGGCACTTGGTTCTGTTCAGTCTGGCCCGCCATGCCGAGGTAGATGCCGCTTTTAACCACTTGAAACTTCATGCCTCCTCGCCGGTAGCGCTGGTTGAACCAGCCTGCATTCAGGTGATGAGCTTGTCCAACCGCACCCGCTACGCCGATGCTGTGGCGCTGGCGGCCGAGTTGCTCCAGCAATTGGGCATGGCAATGCCTGCCCATGATTTGCTGGTGCCCGCTGTGCAACAAGAGCTGGGGCTTTTTTATGCCTATGTTGCAGATGGTGCCTTTGGCCGACTGCCCCAAAGCCCCGCATTGACCGACCCACAACGCATAGCAATTGCCAAGTTGCTCAGTCGCACCGTGCCCGCTGCATTTTTTGGGCAGCCCTTGGTGTCGCTTTGGTGCATCTTGCGCGGGGCACGCCTGTGGGTAGAAGAAGGCTATTTCACCGAGGCCAACTACATGATGGCCTGTGTGTTGCTGCCAACCGTGGCCTTTGGCGAAGATTACGGCAGTGGCTACCGTGCCGGGCGCTTGAGTTTGGATATTGGCAAGGTGCGCGGCCAAGATGCCGAAATTGCCCGTACTGAGCATGTCTTTGCACTGTTCAATTGCCACTGGTTTGAGCCGCTTGAATCAGGCATTGAACACGCCCACCAAGCGCACCTTAGCCTGCGGCGGCTGGGCGATTTGGAGTTTGCCTGCTTTACCTTCTTTACTTCTCTGGCGGGTATTTTTGAATCCAGCGCTTCGCTGCAAGAAGTTGTCACAGAATGCGATGCCGCCTTGTTTTTTTGTGAAAAAACCGGTAACCGCCACGCCCAAGAATCATTTGTTGCATTTCGACAATTGGTGCGTGCCTTAGAAGGGCACACCACCTTGCCCGGCGGCTTTGACGATGCCCACTTTTGTGAGCAGACACACGCCAAAATGGTAAAAGATAACCCGATGGCGCACGCTTTTTACCATGCGTATCGGGCGCTGTCGGCCTGCCTTTTTGACGACACCCCCGCCCTGATAAAGCACACAGAAGCGGCTGTGGTGCTGATTCCTTTTATCACTGGGTTTTATCCGGTGGCTTTAATCCGTTTTTTGTCTGCCTTAGCGTTGCTAAGCCAAGCGGCCAGCGCAACGGATGAAAAGCGGCACAACCTGCTCGAACGCCTCAGCGTTGAACAAAAATGGCTGGCGCAGCGCAGTGCCGATGCAGAAATGAACTTTGGGCATCTACACGATTTGCTGCAAGCTCAGTACCATGACACACTTGACCAACCGTGGCTGGCGCACCAGTATTTTGAACAGGCTATGGCGCGCGCGCAGCGGCACCAGCGGGCTTGGCACCACGCCCTGATTGTTGAGCGTTTTGCACAGTTTCAGATGCGTCGGGGCCAAGACGGCACAGGGCGCTTGCTATTGCACCAAGCGTATCAGCTTTACCAAAAATGGGGGGCCAACGGCAAGGCACAGCACATGCAAGGGCAGTGGCCGTTTTTGGGTACGCACCTGTACAAAAGCAGGTCGTTGTTTTACACCAACCAGAGCAGCCACACTGAACTGGATGACAACGTCATTTTGCTTGCCTCACAGTCGCTTTCGTCCGAGACATCACTGCCCCGGTTAGTAGCCAACTTGATTGAAGCGGTTAGCAAAATCACGGGTGCCACCGACAGTGCTTTTTTGCTGCTGGATGATGCGGGTCAGTGGTTTCTGGAAGGTGGCACGCATGAAAAACAAGCGCTGCCAAGACAAAAGGCCATTGATTGTGAGGGGCAAGCCTTTTCGGCAGCGGTGATGCGTCTGGGCTTAAAAATCGGCAAACCGGTCGTCAGTGATGATGCAGTGCAAGACAAGCGTTTTGCCAAAGACAGCTACTTTCAGCAAATGCCATTGTGTTCTGTACTGGGGTTTCCGGTGTTGGTGCGTGGCCGGGTGGCTGGCTTTTTAATGCTTGAAAACCGCCTTATGCACGCTGCCTTCAGTGCCGAGCAGGTGCAAAGCGTGTCCATGCTGACCGGGCAATTGGCTATTTCTATCGAAAATGCGCGCCTTTATGAATCGCTGGAAAGCAAGGTGGCCGAGCGTACCCGCGAACTAGAAGTCTCTAACGCCAAATTGGCCGCCCTCAGTAGCACCGACGGCCTGACCGGAATTGCCAACCGTCGCCGTTTTGATGAAGCATTGGCCCTAGAGTGGGCGCGTGCCAAGCGCTTAGGCCAAGCATTGTCGGTGGCCATGATGGATGTTGATTGGTTCAAAAAATACAACGATCATTACGGCCATCAAGCCGGTGATGAATGCTTGCGCCAAGTTGCCCAGATATTTGCGGCCAACGTGCGTCGCAGCGGTGACTTGGCTGCTCGCTATGGCGGTGAAGAATTTAGCCTGATTGCCCCCAACGCAGATAAAGAGTCTGTGCATCATTTGGCAACATTGATTTGCCACGCCGTAGAGCAACTGATGCAGCCACACGCGCTGTCAAGCTATGGGCATGTAACGGTCAGCATAGGGTTAGCTACCCTGTATCCGATAGACCCAGAAAATACCCCAGAGATGCTTTTAAAGCAGGCCGACGAAGCTCTTTATAAGGCCAAACAGCAAGGGCGTAACCGTGTCTTGGCATGGGCACCAGCGCAAAATTAACTTGCCATGCGCCTTGCCTCAGTCATTCGCCTGTTCTGGGTATTGGTTGCGGATGGACAATATCTCGGGCAGGTGCACTAAAAAGCAGGCCACTACCGTCGGGTCAAAGTGGCTGCCAGCGTTGTCACGCACAAAGGCGGTGGCATCTTCTACTGTCCAAGCTTTTTTGTAAGGCCGCGACGAGGTTAGCGCATCAAACACATCGGCCACCGCCACAATGCGTCCAGATTGCGGAATGGCCTCGCCAGCCAGCCCATAGGGGTAGCCAGTGCCGTCCCATTTTTCGTGGTGGCTAATGGCAATTTCGCGTGATAGGCGCAACAGGGCGGAATCATCACCCTCTAGCAATTGGGCACCGATAGTGGTGTGGGTATTGATAATGGCGCGTTCTTCAGGCTCAAACTTGCCCGGTTTGAGCAGCACATGGTCTGGGATGCCAATTTTGCCCAAGTCGTGCATGGGGCTGGCGTGCAACATCAGCTCGCTGCAATCATCGCTCCAGCCTAATTTTTTGGCCAGCAGGGCAGAAATTTGGCTGACACGAATGATGTGGTTGCCCGTTTCGTTATCGCGGTATTCGGCGGCACGGCCAAGGCGCTGCACGATTTGCAAGCGCGTGCAATTGAGCTCTTCGGTGCGTAGGCGCACCATCTGCTCTAGCACGTCTTTTTGCTGGTGCAACAGGCGCTGGCCCAGTTGTGCATCCAGCAAGTTACGCACACGCATCAGCAGCTCAAGGCGGTCAAAGGGCTTGCCGATAAAGTCGCGTGCGCCCACCGACAACGCCTTGAGCAGATAGTCGCGCCCGTGCTGGGCAGTCAGGACAACAATCGGCGGTGCCAGCGGGTCTTCTAAGGCTTTAAGCTGCTCCATCACTTGGTAGCCGTCTAGGTGCGGCATATTGATGTCGAGCAAAATCAGGTCGGGGCGGGCCTCCAGATACTGGGGCAGCACCTCGCGCGGGTCTTGAACCAAGATGCGCTGCCCATAGCCTTGGCTGGCCAGCATCTTGTCCAGCAGCTTGAGGTTGGCTGGCTCATCATCAACGATGAGGATGCGGGCGTGGTCGGGTAATGGGGCAGTGCTCATGGCGATGGGGTGTTTTTAAGGCAATGCTCGATGGTGTCAATCAGGGTGCTGATGTCTATCGGCTTGGTCAGGTAGTTGGCAAAACCAGATTTCTTGCCGCGTTCTATATCGTGAGGCATGGCATTGGCCGTAACGGCCACTACTGGCACGGCGCGCAGCATGGTGTTGGCTTTAAGCACCTCTAGCACCTGGTAGCCGTCCATGCCGGGCATATTGATGTCAAGCAAAATCAGGTCAGGCCGATGCGCCAGCGCCAACTCAATGCCCAATTCTGGCGTGTGGGCGGTTAGTAGGTGGATGTTGTCGCGTATGCCCATGACTTTGGCAATCAGCTTGAGATTGGCCGGGTTATCGTCAATCGCCAGCACAATAGCGGTCTCTGCGTCGGCCTCAGTGGGTGCATCTGCATCGCCCGACATCTCGCCTGCATCCATTTTTGCCGTTTGACCCACAGCCAAATCAACCCAGAAAGTAGAACCCACCCCCAAAGTGCTTTCGACGTTGATTTCTCCGCCCATCATCTCTACCAACCGGCGTGTAATGGTCAGGCCGATACCAGTGCCCTCAATCTGGCTGGCTTCAGCACCAAGGCGATTGAAGGGCTGGAACAACTCGGTGATGCGTTTGGGCCCAATGCCTAAGCCGGTATCTATTACGGCAACGCGCAAATAGCCGGGCTTGCTGGGTGCTGCTTTGAGACAAACGGTGCCGTTGGGGCGGTTGTATTTGATGGCGTTAGAGAGCAAATTGAGCAGCACCTGCTTGAGGCGCACACGGTCGGCAAACACCACGGTGCTGCTGGGCAGTTCAACGCTGAGGCGGATGCCGGCCTGATCGGCAATCGGTTGCAGCAATTGGCGGCAATCTTCGCCCAAAATGGCCAGCTCTACGCCCTCCATAGACAAATCGACGCGGCCAGACTCAATTTTGGCCAAATCTAGCACTTCGTTGATTAACTCAAGCAGGTGGCGTCCTGCCTTGAGAATTTCATGCACATTGTCTTGCTGGTCGGCAGTTAGTTCGCTGTCGTATTCCAGCATCTGGGCAAACCCAATGATAGCGTTCATGGGCGTGCGTAACTCGTGGCTCATGCTGGATAAAAAATCAGACTTGGCTTGGTTGGCGCGGTCGGCGGCCTCGCGTGCGGCAATCAGTGCCTCTTGGCGCGCCATCTCCTCGCTGTAATCGACAAACATGTTAAAGCTGTGCAGCAATTCACCCGTATCGGGGGCAGTAATGCTGCGGATATTGCTTTGGCTGATAAATTCGCTACCGTCTTTGCGCCGGAGCTTAAAAAAGCCGCGCCAGCCCTCGCCCCTGGCCAAGCACTCCATGATTTCTTGCACCTGCTGGCCTTGGTCTGGGGCGGTACCAATTTGGGCAAAATCTTGGCCAATGACTTCTTCGGCGCGGTAGCCCAACAGCGTTTGATAAGCCGGGTTGACGTATTGGATGTGCCCATGACAGTCGGCCACACGAATCGCTTGGTCGGTGCTTTCTACCAAGCGTCTAAATACCATCAGCTCCTCTTCGGCGCGTTTGCGCTCCGAAATATCGCTGTGAATACCAATCATGCGCGCTGGTTTGCCCTCGGCATCGCGTTCTACCAAAGTGCCCCGGCACAAAATCCACTTGTAGCTGCCATCTTTGCAGCGCAAACGCAGCTCTACGGTGTATTGGGGAACGCGCCCTTCTAGGTAGTCGCTCAGGGCTTTTTGGGCTTGGGGGAAGTCCTGGGGATGTACCGAGGCAATCCAGCCACTAATATCGGTACTCATCTCGCCCTTGGCGTAGCCCAACATGCTTTCGTAATGGCCCGACAGCGACATAGCGCCGGTGGCCACGCTCCAATCCCATACCCCATCACCCGTGCCTTCTACCGCGAAAGCAAAGCGCGCATCAACGTATCTGCGCTCGGTCACGTCGGTGAAAGAAACTACTGCTGCCGAGATATGCTGCGGGTTCTCTGGGTCTCGAATGGGTTCGGAGGTGGCGTTGATCCACACCAAGCTGCCATCAGTGCGATAAATTCCCGTTGGTACATCACGTAAGCTCACGCCTGTTTTGAGTGTTTGTATCGCCGGATAATCTTCTTCGGCAAATGGGCGGCCATCTGGATGAATGCAGCGCCATGCGGTATCAACGTGTAGGCGGCCAAGAATGTGCTCTCTAGGCAAGCCCAGAATGCGTTCAGCAGCTGGATTGCATTCTGTAATGGCACCATCGCGATTATGTAACACGATGCCTACACTGACCGAATTGACCAAAGAGCGATAGCGCAGTTCGTTTTCGCGTAGCACTGAATCAACCGCCTTGATATAGGTAATATCGGTGCGGATAGATATGTATTTTTCTGGAAAACCATCTGCACCCGGTATGGGCGTGATGGTAGAGCGTACCCAGTATTCTTGGCCATTGCGTGCTCGGTTACACACTTCGCCTTGCCAAGTTTGGCCACTGCTGATGGTGTCCCACATGTTTTCGTAAAAACTGGCCGAGTGCCGGCCTGATTTGAGCAGGCGGTGGTTTTTACCAATCAACTGTTCGCGCCGGTAGCCGCTGATACTGCAAAATTTGTCATTGACTTCAAGGAGGTCGCCAGCCGCATTGGTGATGCTGACGATGGCATGTTGGTCTAGGGCATAGCGCAGAATATCTGTGGTTGGCATGGGCAAAGAGGTGCTTAGGTTTCAGCGTTGGGGGTTGCTGTCGTCGATATAACATCCTCTGCCAGCGCTACTTGTCTTTTGCCGCGTCGTTTGGCGCAATACATGGCGTGGTCAGCGGCAGTCAAAATATCGCTTGCGGTACGCCCGTGCTGTGGCAGTAGCGCAATGCCAATGCTGGCCCCCATGCTGCTGGGGGTGCCCAACAGCACCATGGGTTCAGAAATGGCCGCCAGCAACCGTTGGCCAATCTCTATGGCTGCTTGGGCGCTGGAGATGTGGTGGCAGATGGCAACAAACTCGTCACCGCCTAAACGGGCCACAAAATCTTCTTTAGCCAAATGGTGGCGCAGGCGCTGGGCGGCAATTTTCAGGGCTTCATCACCGGCTTGGTGGCCCAAGGTGTCGTTGATGGGCTTAAAGCCATCCAAGTCCAGAAACAGTACGGCGTGCTTGTCGGTGCTGGTGCGCTGGGCGCACAGGGCTTCGAGTCGGGCGTTAAATTGGGCGCGGTTGGGCAAGCCGGTTAAGGCATCGTGCAGGGCCAAAAACTCAATGCGCTCGCGGGCGGCTTCTTCGGTAGAAATATCACTGACCAAACCAATAAAGACGGGTTCAGGGCCACGGCGCACTTCTGTGACGGCCAAGCGCATCGGAAACACTTCGCCATTTTTGCGTAAGCCACGCACTTTGCGCCCGCTGCCAATCACGCGCGGCGTGCCTTCGCGCTGGTAGCGTGCAAGATAACCATCGTGCTCGGCGGCGTAAGGCTCGGGCATGAGCATATTGACGTTGTGCCCTATCACTTCTTTGGCGGTGTGGCCGAAGATGCTTTCGGCGGCGCGGTTGTAGCTTTGAATGCGCCCGCGTTTGTTAATGGTGAGCACGCCTTCATAGACGTTATCGAGGATACCAAACAGGCTGTCTTGCATGGTGGCAATGCGCTCCATCGATTGGATGCGTGCTTGCAAAACTTCTGGAACGATGGGCTTAATCAAATAGTCATCTGCGCCCATACGCATCCCCTCGACCACTTGGGCATGGGCATCTAAAGAGGTCATGAGCATGACGGGTATCCAGCGTCTGCCAGCCAGCGCTTTGATTTGGCGGGTGGCGGCGATGCCGTCCATGACGGGCATGACAATGTCCATCAGCACCAAATCTGGAAAGGTCTCGGCAAAGGCGCGCACCGCAGCCAAGCCGTTGTCCACATGGGTGACGGTGTGCCCTTCGCGCTCCAAAAAAGTAACGACCAGTTTTGCGATGGCTTTGGAGTCTTCAGCGAAGAGGATACGCATCGTTATAAACTTCCAGGCACTGGGCCGATGAGCCAGAAAGCGCGCATTGTTACAAAAACCCATCCATGCGTCCACTGCTGCCACCGAATTTTTTAACCCGCTGCTCAAAACTAACCAGCCGCTTGGCCGAAAAGCCGAACACCTCGCACAAATTGCGGATAAAGTTTTGCGCTTGGCTCATTTCGTAGCTGGCGCTGGTGTAGTCTTTGGCAAAGGGGTAGGCGCGGTGCAGAATTTCTGCTTTGTTCAGGGTAACGGTCATGGGCTGATTTTGAGCGCAAAGCATGATGTCGAACTACCGCGATAAATAATCAGGCCATTTTTGAAATCAAAATGTTCCAAGCTTCGCCGTAGGAATAGCATCGGTATTGCTCATTACGCTGCGCTGTGGCAAATAATGCAGCAGCAGGTCGGTTTCTTTTTTTACCACGCTATAACACTCACAACTAAGGGCTTCAAGTTTGGGCCGGTCGAGCACCTTAATCAGGCCACGCGCATAAGAGATGACACCGAGCTGTTGTAATTTCAGAGCAGCTTGTGTAACCCCTTCGCGGCGCACGCCAAGCATGTTGGCGATGAACTCTTGCGTCATCGTTAAGTGGTTATGCGACAGGCGGTCCATAGAAAGCAGCAGCCAGCGGCAAATTTGCTGGTCAATCGAATGGTGCCGATTGCACACGGCAGTTTGCGAAACTTGCGTAATCAAAGACTGGGTGTAGCGCAGCATCAGCAGCAGCAACTGGCCGTGGCGGTTGAACTCCTCTTTCACGCGCAGCCGGGGCAGCCGGTAGGCGTAACCAGCGCTTTGCACCAAAGACCTGCTTGGCGTGCTCTCGCCGCCCAGAAACAAGGTAATACCCAACAATCCCTCATTGCCCACCACCGACAGCGCGGTGGAGGCCCCGTTCTCCATTAAATACTGTAGCGAGACGATGGAATCGGTAGGAAAGTAAACATGGCGCATGGGGCGCTGTGATTCGTACAGCAGCGCACGCAACGGCAGCGGCACCAGTTCCAGATACGGAAACAAACGGCCTTGGACATCAGGCGACAAGGCGGCCAGCAAATGGTTTTGCTGCGGCTGGGGCGGGGGTTTGGTGGAAATGTGAGTGCTTTCTGAACGGGGTGATGGGTAGGCTGTTGCAGCTCGATAGAAACCGTTTAATCCGCCTCAGGCACCTCATCGGCTGCACTGTCTTCGGCAGTGTCTGCCGTGCCATCTTCTGCGGCTGCTGGATGCGCCCAATGCCACAAGCGCAGCGCGGCCTCTTCTACGCCTTGCTTTTTGAGGGCAGAAAACATCTGCACCTCGCCGCCGCCGGTTTGCAAGCGCGCAATCGATAGCGCCTTGGCCTGCTCGGCGCGCGTCAACTTGTCGGCCTTGGTCAAAATCACCAAAAATTTCAGGCCCTCTTCTACCCGTGGGCGCACCACTTCGAGCAAAGCCTCATCCAACTCCGTCAGGCCCAAACGCGGGTCACACAGCAAGACGATGCCAGTCAGGCTGGGGCGCTGTATCAAATAATTGACCATCACTTGCTGCCAGCGCATTTTTTCCGAGCGTGACACCGCCGCGTAGCCGTAGCCGGGCAAATCGGCCAGCACGGCATCTTGAATGCCTTGGCGGCCCAAACTAAACAGGTTGATATGCTGGGTACGCCCCGGTTTTTTCGAGGCAAACGCCAACTGTTTTTGCTGCGTTAGGGTGTTGATGCAGGTAGATTTACCAGCGTTAGAGCGGCCCACAAAGGCAATTTCTGGCACATCAATCTCGGGCAGCTGGTTAAGCTGGGCAGCAGTGGTTAAAAAGCGTGCCGTGTGCATCCAGCCTAAGGCGGTGCGGCCATCCATAGCGGGCGAAGGGGTGCCAGCAACGGGCACAGAAACAGAAGGTATCATCAAATCAAATCCGGCGGTAAGAGCGCCATTGTAGAATCGGGCTGTTTTGCGCCACTACCAACAAGACCCTCGATATGAAGTTGCTCGCCTCCTTGCTCACGGCTGCCGCGCTGGCAGCTACCGCGTTCCCGGCTTTTTCTGCCGGCCCAGCCAAACCTGACTTGGCTAAAGGCGAGGCCAGCTTTGCCGCAGTTTGTGCCGCCTGCCACGCTGCCGATGGCAATTCCACCATTGCCGCCAACCCTAAGCTGGCCCAGCAGCATCCTGAATACCTGCTCAAGCAGTTGCAGGAGTACAAATCCGGCAAACGGGCCAATGCCATCATGTCTGGCATGGTTGCCACCCTCACCGACGACGATATGCGTAATATCTCCGCTTGGCTGGCTACCAAGCAAGCTACCCCTGGCTTTGCCAAAGACAAGGCCATGGTAACGCTGGGTGAACGCATCTACCGTGGCGGCATTGCCGACCGCAACATTGCGGCTTGTGCCGCGTGCCACAGCCCCAACGGTGCGGGCATTCCTGTCCAATATCCGCGTTTGGCTGGCCAACATGCCGATTACACCGCCGCGCAGCTGGTGCAGTTCCGTGATGGCGTGCGTAACAACAGCGTGCAAATGACCGGCGTAGCCGCCAAGCTCAACGACCGCGAAATCAAGGCCGTCTCTGATTACATTGCTGGCCTACGCTAAAACCTAGCGCCGTTCTACGGAACCAAGCGCCACCAACAGACCCCAAGACGGGCGGGCCATCTTTGCGGTGGCCCGCCCGTTTTACTTTTGACCCGTATCATCCATTTCATGTCTGATTCTTCATCCGGCGTGCGCCCCCGTATTGGCGCACAAGCCTTGCGAGCCAGTATGGAAGTGCTGGCCTCCATGCGCTTTGCCATTGCTTTGCTGACGGTCATTTGTATTGCCTCGGTGATTGGCACCGTACTCAAGCAGCATGAGCCGGTAGTGAACTACGTCAACCAGTTTGGGCCGTTTTGGGCCGAGCTGTTTTTGGCCCTCAAGCTCAATGCGGTGTACAGCGCTTGGTGGTTTTTACTGATTTTGGCGTTTTTGGTGCTTAGCACCTCGCTGTGCATTGCGCGCAGCACGCCCAAAATTTTGGCCGACCTCAAAACCTACAAAGAAAACATCCGCGAGAAAAATTTAGCCGCCTTTCACCACAAAGCGCAAGCCAGCTTGGCCGGTGACAGCGCCAGCGAGGCGCAACGCATCGGCCAAATGCTGGTCGGTGGCGGCTGGAAAGTCAAATTACAGCAGCGCGACACCCCCGCTGGCCCCGGCACGGGTTGGATGGTGGCCGCCAAAGCAGGTGCGGCCAACAAGCTGGGCTACATTGCCGCGCACAGTGCTATCGTGCTGGTGTGTATTGGTGGCCTGCTCGATGGCGATTTGATGGTGCGCGCGCAAATGTGGTGGGGCGACAAACTGCCCTACACCGGCGGCGGTTTAATCTCTGACGTGCCCCAGCAACACCGCCTCAGTGAGCGTAACCCCACCTTCCGGGGCAATTTGCTGGTGGCCGAAGGCACACAGGCAGACACGGCCATCTTGGCCCAATCCGATGGCATCTTGCTGCAAGAGCTGCCCTTTGCCATTGAGCTGAAAAAATTTATCGTAGAGCATTACTCCACCGGAATGCCCAAGCTGTTTGCCAGCGACATCATCATCCACGACAAGGCCACGGGTGCCCAAACCCCGGCGCGCATCGAGGTCAACCACCCGGCCAGCTACAAAGGCATTGAGATTTACCAATCCAGCTTTGACGATGGCGGCTCGGCAGTGACGCTACAAGCCCTGCCACTGACACCCGGCGGCCAGCGCTTTGAAGTGCAAGGCACCATTGGCGGCAACTCGCAACTGGTCAAGGCCAGCGGTGGCGACCCGCTCACGCTCGAATTTACCGCCCTGCGCGTGTTCAACATCGAAAATTTTGGTGCCGATGGTTTAAGTTCGGGCGCTGATGTGCGTAAAGTAGATTTGCGCCAAGCCATTGACTCACGCTTGGGCGCGGCCAACAAAACCGTTACGCGCAAAGAATTACGCAACGTAGGCCCCAGCATAGGCTACAAATTGCGCGATGGCGCTGGCCAAGCGCGTGAGTACCACAACTACATGCAGCCCATGGTGCTAGAAGAAGGTGGCACGCCCATGTTCTTGTTGGGCGTGCGCGAAACCCCGGCAGACCCGCTGCGCTACCTGCGCCTGCCTGCCGATGCCCAAGGCAGCATGGACGGCTTTATCCGCCTGCGCGCCGCCCTCAATGACCCGGCCCTGCGCGACGAGGCCGTGCGCCGTTACGCCAGCCAAGCGGTAGATGCCTCGCGCCCCGAGGTGTTAGAGCAATTGCGCCAATCGGCAGCGCGGGCGCTGGGCTTGTTTGCTGGGGCCGAAAACACCGGAAAACCCGGCCAGCCGGTAGGCGGCCTGCCAGCGTTGTCCGACTTTATCGAGGCCAATGTGCCCGAATCTGAGCGCAGCAAAGCCAGCGAAGTGCTGATTCGCATCCTCAACGGTAGCCTCTTTGAACTGGCCCAACTGGCCCAGCAGCGCGCTGGGCTGCCAGCCTTACAACCCAGCGAACAAACCCAAGGTTTTATGACCCAATCGGTGCTGGCTTTAAGCGATGTGCAAATTTACCCAGCACCCTTGGTATTTCAGCTGAAAGATTTCACCCAAGTGCAAGCCAGCGTCTTTCAAGTGGCACGCGCACCGGGCCAAAATATCGTCTATTTAGGTTGCGCCTTGCTCATTGTGGGCATCTTTGCCATGCTCTATGTGCGTGAGCGCCGCCTGTGGATTTGGCTAGCCCCGCGTGCAGAGGCAGAAGGCAGCCAAGCCACGATGGCCCTGTCTAGCAACCGCAAGACGATGGATGCCGACCGCGAATTTGCCCAACTAACCGAAAAACTCATCGGTGTACCCCCTTCAGGAGCCAAAGAATGAACACGGCGACTACCACCACCGCAACCACAAACACCCCCAATGCCACCATCACCCTGAACGAGAGCTTTGCCGCACGGCGCAATGCCTTTGATTGGATTTTTGCCGCCTTGGTGCTGGTGGGCGGCTTGTTTGCCCTGCAACGCTATGCCGACTATATGGACGGCTACGAAAAAGCGATTTTGCTGGGCGCTATTCCGGCCACGGTTTGGCTGGGCTGGTTTTGGCGGCCTCTGCGCGTACTGATGCTAGGGGCCGCTGCTTTGGCCTTGCTGGCGATTAGTTTGTACCAACAGGGCGATGCTGGCAGTTTGGCACGCGCCGATACTGTGTTCTGGCTCAAATATTTTTTATCTAGCCAATCGGCCATCCTGTGGATGAGCGTGTTGTTCTTTATGAGCACGGTTTTTTACTGGATTAGCATGTTTGCCAAAGGCGAGGGCCACACCATGTCTTTGCTGGGCTCGCGCTTGGTCTGGGCTGCCGTGCTCATGGCCTTGATTGGCACGCTGGTGCGCTGGTACGAAAGCTATCTTGTAGGGCCGGACGTGGGCCATATTCCGGTCAGTAATCTGTACGAAGTGTTCATCATGTTTTGCTGGATGACCGCCTTGTTTTACCTGTATTACGAGGAGCAATACAACACCCGTGCGTTGGGTGCCTTTGTGATGCTGGTGGTCAGTGCCGCCGTGGGCTTTTTGCTTTGGTACACCGTGGTGCGCGAGGCGCACGAAATCCAACCTCTGGTGCCCGCCCTCAAAAGCTGGTGGATGAAAGTGCATGTGCCAGCCAACTTTATTGGCTATGGCACCTTTGCCTTGGCAGCGATGGTGGCCTTTGCTTACCTGATTAAACAATCAGCGGGCGAAACCCGTTGGTACAAGCTGGCCCCGCTGTGGCTGCTGGGCGTGGTGCTGTGCTTTGAGCCAGTGGTGTTTCGCACCAATGCTGGCCAAAACGGCAGTAGCTATTGGATGGTGTATTTTGGTATTTCGGCCCTGATAGTGGCAGGCATTTTGTTGGGCCGCCAGCGCATTGCCGCCAAACTGCCACCGCTAGAGCTGCTCGATGATGTGATGTACAAATCGATTGCCGTGGGTTTTGCCTTTTTTACCATTGCCACGGTGCTGGGGGCCTTGTGGGCAGCAGAGGCTTGGGGCGGCTACTGGAGCTGGGACCCAAAGGAAACTTGGGCCTTGATTGTCTGGCTCAACTATGCCGCTTGGCTGCACATGCGCCTCATGAAGGGCCTGCGCGGCACGGTGTCGGCGTGGTGGGCGCTGGTGGGTTTGGCTATCACTACCTTTGCCTTTTTGGGGGTGAATATGTTCCTATCTGGGTTGCACAGCTACGGCAATTTGTAAGCCGCTGCGCTCTGTTTTGCGCGCCATGCTGCGCTGGCTGTGCTTGGTTTTGCTCTGCTGGGGCGGGTATGGCAACGTCTGGGCGCAACCAGCTGCCCACGCCAATACCGAACAGCTGCACTTGGGCGCTGGTGTGGCCGTGCTAGAAGACCCCAGCGGCCAGCTCACCCTAGACGAGGTGCGCCAGCCCGCCGTGGCCGCACGCTTTGTAGTGCCAGCGCAAGGCGGCGATTTAAATTTTGGTTTTACTGCCTCGGCCTATTGGTTGCGCCTGCCCTTGCAGCGGCAGGCCGATGCGCCAGCGCGCTGGCTGCTAGAAGTGCCCTATGGCCAAATTGATAGCCTACAACTTTATGCCCCACAGGGGCAGGTATGGCACACGGGCAATGCTAGCCCCTTGAGCAGCAGGCCGGTGTTCCATCGGCATTTTGTCTTTCCCATAGAGCTAGACACCGAGGCGCAATTTTTTTACCTGCGCGCCACTTCCAGCCACTCGCTGACGGTGCCGTTGGTGCTGTGGAGCGCAACGGGCTTTCACCACCACGAGCAGCGCGAACTGATTTTGCAGTTCCTGTATTACGGAGCTTTGCTGTCTTTGCTGGTTTACAACCTGTTGTTGTACGGCTCCTTGCGCGACCAGCGTTTTTTGTTTTATAGCCTTTATGTGCTGTGCATGGGCTTGGGCATCTTGGCAGGCAATGGCTATGGTCGTCTGTTCATTTGGACGGAAGCG
The DNA here is from genome assembly GCA_964388325.1 of uncultured Simplicispira sp. Taxonomy (GTDB): domain Bacteria; phylum Pseudomonadota; class Gammaproteobacteria; order Burkholderiales; family Burkholderiaceae_C; genus Simplicispira. The sequence continues at coordinate 165,855 of CAYMAC010000003.1, forward strand.
GTTGCTTTTGATAACCTTGCACAAAGTACATTTTTATCGGTAGCAGGGCTGTTTGCTGGGCACTTCACTCGGCTGTTTCTGCAAACGGCCCAGCGGCTACCGCGTCTGGATCGCTGTTTGCAAGCGCATACGCTGATTTTTTTGCTGCTGGCGCTAGGTTTTTTGGCCGCATTGCATTGGCCTATGCCAGTACGCAGTTTTAACCAATGGATTTTGCTCAATGGTTTCGGCATGGTTTTGGTGATTGCCGTCGCCGGCTGGCAAGCACTGCGCTCCGGGGAAAGCAGTGCCCGCTCCTTTTTGCTGGCTTGGGGTTTCTTGTTGCTGGGCGTATTGGTAGCCGGACTGCGCGCCTTTGATTACTTGCCCACCAATGGACTGACCTCCTATGCGCTGCAAATTGCCTCGACCTTCGAGATGCTGTTGTTGTCTTTAGCGTTGGCCGACATGATTCATGCTGAACGGCGCGCGCGTGAGCAATCACAGCAGCAGATGCTAGCGTTGTTACGCAGCTCAGAAGAAAAGCTAGAGCGCGCAGTGCGCGAACGTACCGCTGAACTGGAAGCGGCCAATGCCCAATTGCAAGTGCTGGGCCATACCGATGGCTTAACTGGCTTGGCCAATCGCCGCCTGTTTGACCAAACTTTGGCCCGTGCTTGCAGCACCGAGGCTGGCCAGCATGTGGCCCTCATCATGCTGGATGTGGACTATTTCAAACCATATAACGACCACTATGGCCACTTGGCTGGCGACCATTGCTTGCAGCAACTGGCGCAAGTTCTGGCCGGTCAAGCAGCACCTCTACCACACGCGCTGGCGGCACGCTATGGCGGCGAGGAATTTGCCATCATCGTCACCCGCAGCAGCACCGACGAAGTGAGCGCACTGGCCGAAGGTGTGCGCGCTGGTGTGCTGGCGCTGGCCCTGCCCCATAGAGGCGCGCCAGCGGGTATGGTGACCATCAGCTTGGGCGTGGCGCAGTGGATGCCCAATGCGGGCTGCTGCCCCAGCCCGCAGGCACTTATTCAACAGGCCGATTTGGCCCTGTATTGCGCCAAGCAGGCCGGACGCAATCAGGTGCAATGGGCTACTGGCGTTGGCCAGTCAAGCCATTAAGCGCATTAAGTCTTTTTACCACGCACCAAGGCCAAATAGTCGCGCCGTGTCTCGGGCGAGACGCTGGCTACCAATTGTGCGTAGGGGGTTTGGTGGCGGGCTTGCATACGCGCCGAAGCCATGGCGTGCGATTTGCAAAACCAGTGACAGGTGTGTTGCATCAGCAATAGTTCTGCGGACATGGTGAAAGCACGGTCGCGCTCTGACTGGCCGGGGTGCCTTTGTGCCGCACGCTCTAGCCCACGCGCATGGATGGCCAAGGCTTGGCGCATATCAAAGGTGGCTTGCGGCCACCAGACATCGGCCAGCGGTAGGGGCAAAGGCAAGCGGCTGATGCGGGCGCTATCGGCCTCTACTTGGGCAAAATCTTTGGCAAAGCGCTGGAATTGCTCGGACAATTGGTTTTCGGTGGTAGCCAGCAGGTGCCAAATTTGCTCACGCCGCTCGGGGGTGCTTTCGCCCAAAGCACGCAAATAGCCATCCATGAGCGCCTCCATCAACTTTTCGATTTGGTAGGGGTGCAGGTGGCGGCCTAGCAACAAGATGCGTCGGCGTTGATGGCGGTTGTTGAGCCAATACAGCCCCACCGTGAGCAACAGCGCGATGGTCAAAATATCCATAAATTTTCAGATTCGTGTAGCAAGTATCAGACCCAAAACAGGCTCGATAGGTCATTAACAAAAATGGGCATGTCTTTCCACAAGCCCTTGAGGCGCTTATCGGCCACCGTGACCCATTGCGGTTGGTACAAAAAGGCGTGTACCGCGTCTTCGGCCAACAGACGTTGTGCCTCGCCCAAGAGCCGCGCCCTATCTACCGGGCGTGCAGCGCTTTGCAATTGGGCATACAGGGCCTGAAAGGCCGGCGAGCGGTAGCCCCAGTAGTAATCGGGTTTGGCAAAATTGCCCAAGTCAAAAGGCTCGACGTGGGAAATGAGCGTCAGGTCGTAGTTTTTGTGTTGGTAGGTGCCACTGAGCCACTGCGCCCACTCTACGTTTTGCAGTTTGACTTGGATGCCCACTTTGGCCAGTTGGGCCGCCACAATTTCGCCCCCTTGGCGCGCATAGGGCGGCGGTGGCAGCGTCATAGTCAGCTTGAGTGGCTGTTGGATGCCCGCTTCGCGCAGCAGTTGCCGTGCTTTGTCCGGGTCATAGGGGTTGATGCCGGTGGTATCAACATAACCAAAGCTGCCGGGTACATAGTGGCTGCCAATGGGCACGCCGTAGCCATCGGCACCGCCATCAATCAGCGCTTTGCGGTCAATGGCGGCGGCAATGGCGCGGCGCACGCGCACATCGCTCAGGGGTTTGCGTGCGTTGTTCATGGCAACGATGGTTTTGGCGCGCGAGTTGCTTACCTGCACCTGGAAACGCGGGTTGGCCTTAAATTGCGCCACACTGCGCGGCGTAACACGGGCAAACAAATCGACATCACCCGCCAGCAAGGCGGCCACTTGGGCGGCGGGGTCGGCAATAAAGCGGAAGGTGGCTTGGCGAATGCGTAGCGGCGCACTGGGGCGAAAGCCGCTCCACTGCTCTAACGTGAGTGATGCACCTTTGCGCCACTGCTTGAGTTGGTAAGGGCCGGTGCCCACGGGTTTGGTGGCGTTGCTGGCGGCACTTTTGGGTTCTACCATCGCCGCGCTGGCTTGGCCGAGCATGAACAGAAAATCGGGGTCAATGTTGTCGTGGTGGATGGCAACGGTATGTTCGTCTAGCACCACGGTTTTGAGGGGGGCAAAACTGCCCTTGTCTTTGTTGGTGCTTTTGGCACTGCCAGCACGGTCGAGCGAGAACTTGACGGTGTGCGCGTTAAAGGCGGCACCGTTGTGAAACTTTACGTCCTTACGCAGGCGCAAGGTGGTGGTTTTGAAGTCGGGCGACACTTCCCAGCTTTCGGCCAGCAGGGGCGAGACGCTGCCATCGGCGTTGATTTTGGTCAGGCTTTCAAACAGGTTGTAATGCACGATTTCGCCAATCGCCGAGGCTGCGCCAAAGGTGGGGTCTAGCCCCGGTGGCTCTAGGTGCAGGGCCAGCACCAAAGTATCTTTAGGTGGCTGGGCGTGGGCTACGCTGGGCAAGGCCAAAGAGAGGCTGGCCAAGCCGCTGCTGGCCAAAAGGGTACGACGCTGGAACATGGAGTGGTGTTTTTTTAGGGCAATGGCCGATTTTCGCCCACCGCTGCTGCCATGTGTTGGCGCAGGGTTTGGCGGCGGCGCGCCCGACCGGGGTCCATTTGCGGCACGGCATCGACCAAGGCTTGGGTGCAGGGGTGCTGCGGGTTAGAAAACAGTGCCTGTGGCGTGCCGCGCTCTACCACCCTGCCTTGGTCTAATACCAAAACTTCATCGCACAAATGCTGCACCACGGCCAAGTCGTGGCTGATGATGACATAGCCTAAACCATGCTGCTGTTGCACATCGAGCAGCAAATTAAGCACTTGCGCCTGCACCGACACATCCAAGGCACTGACCGGCTCATCGGCCACCATCAGCAGGGGCTTGGTGATGAGGGCGCGGGCAATGGCAATGCGCTGGCGCTGGCCGCCAGAAAACTGGTGCGGGTATTGGTCTAGCGCCGCCGCAGGCAGGCCCACTTGGGCCAGCACTTGGGCCGCTTGTGCGCGCTGCTCGGTGTGGCTGATGGATTGGCCCAAGCCGCGCAAGGGTTCGGTCACAATTTGGGCAATGCGTTGGCGCGGGTTGAGCGAGCTGTACGGGTCTTGAAACACCATTTGCATGTGGCAGCGCGCTTGGCGCAAAGCCGTGGCGTGCAGGGTGTGCAAAGGAGGCCGCCCCAGCAAGCGCACGCCACCGCTGCTGGGTGGCAGTAGGCCCATGAGCAAGCGCGCTAGGGTCGATTTACCCGCCCCAGAGGCCCCGACAATGCCCATACTGCGCCCCATTTGCAGGGTAAAACTAACATCGTGCAGCACCGTGCTTTGCTCGGCGGTTTGCCACGGCCAAGGCGGTGATGAGGGGTAGCTAAAACCCAAGCCCTGCACTTGCAGCAAGGGTAACTCGGGCAGTGCATCGGGCGCGGGCGCTTGCCAAGCGCCAGACATTTCCCGAAAGGCGATGTCGATGGCCTGCGTTTTTGGCTGGGGTGCAGTCATCGCAAGCTCCAAGCCTTGTGCCCTGGTGCGCTGCCGGGGGTGGCCTCGATACGCAAGCAGCGCACGGTGTGGCCATCATCGGACAGGGTTTGCGCCGTTGGCAGTTCGCGCTGGCAGGCCGCCAAGGTGAATTCACAACGCCCGGCAAATGGGCAACCGGGCGGCCTATCGGCCAAAGCGGGCAGGCTGCCAGCAATGGCGGGCAGGCGCTGGCGCAAGCGCGAATGCGCCCCCAGCACCGGGCGCGCTGCCAGTAAAGCGCGCGTGTAGGGGTGCGCCAAATGGGCAAACACCGCCGTGGTGGGGCCGCTTTCTAACACGGTGCCGCCGTATAGCACCAACATTTGGTCGGTGTTTTGGGCAATCAGGGCCAAATCGTGCGAAATCAACAGCAGCGCCATACCGCGCTCAGCGGCCACATCTTGCAATAACTGCAAAATTTGCTGCTGCAACACCACGTCTAGCGCTGTGGTGGGTTCATCGGCTATCAGTACCTCGGGGCCACAGGCCAAGGCCATCGCAATGGTGATGCGCTGGCGCTGGCCGCCAGAGAACTGGTGCGGGTAGCTGTCTAGCCGTTGTGCTGCATCGGGTAAACCAACACGCTTTAACAAGGCTAAAGCCTGTTGGCGTGCCGCTGCCCGCCCCAAACCTTGGTGCAGGCGCAAAGGCTCGGCCACTTGGTCGCCAATGCGGTGCAGCGGATTGAGCGCTGTCATGGGTTCTTGGAACACCATCGCCATGCGTTGCCCGCGTATGCGGCACAGGGCGGCATCGGGCAGGCCCAACAATTCTTGGCCGTGCAGGCGGATACTGCCGCGCACCTGTGCCCCTTGGGGCAACAAGCCTAGCAAGGCCAAGGCGGTGAGGGATTTGCCACTGCCCGACTCCCCCACCAACCCCAGTGTTTGACCACGCTCTAAGCTAAAAGACAAATCGCGCACGGCTTGCACTGGCCCTTGTGCTGTCGGTAGGGCAATAGATACATCCGTCACTTGTAACAAAGGCGTGGGCATATGCAGTGCGTTGGAAGAAAGGGGAAAGCATCAGCGCTGCTGCGACAAATGCGGGTCCAAGGCATCGCGCAGGCCGTCGCCCAACAAATTAAGGCCCAGTACCGCCAGCACAATGGCCAAACCGGGCCATAAAGCCAACAGAGGCGCTTGCCAAAGCAAGGTTTGCGCCTCGCTGAGCATTCGGCCCCACGACGGCTGCGGCGGCTGTGTGCCCAACCCCAAATAAGACAAGGCGGCTTCGAGCAAAATGGCCACGGCAAACTGCACCGTGGCCTGCACCAGCAGCGCCGGGGCGATATTGGGCAGCACATGCTCTAGGCTAATGCGCCAGCCACCCTTGCCACTGATGCGCGCCGCCAAGATGAAATCGCGCGTCCACACCACCTGCGCCGAGGCACGCGCCACGCGCACAAACACCGGAATGTTAAACATGCCAATCGCCAAGATGGCGATTAGCAAACCCGGCCCATACACTGCCGTGAGCATAATGGCCAACAGCACCGCCGGAAAGGCAAACGCCACATCGGCCAGCCGCAACACCAGCTGCTCTAGCCAACCGCGCCGCGCCGCTGCCAGCAGGCCCAAAGCGCTGCCCAGCACCAGCCCGATAGCCACGGCCAGCGCCCCTACCAGCAGCGCTTGCCCGGCCCCCAGCAGCAGCATGGCGGCTACATCGCGCCCCAAGGCATCGGTGCCCAGCCAATGGTGGGCGCTGGGGGCTTGCAGCTTGGCTGCTAAATTGACCTCGTAGGCAGATGCGGGATGCCACAAAAACCCCCACACGGCGGCCAGCAGCCACAAGAACACCAACAAACCACCCAGCGCCAAGCTGGGGTGCTGGCGCAGCCAGGCCAGCCGCGAGCGTGCCGGGCGTGGTGCAGCAGAAACAGGTGCAGGAGGAGCAGCAGGCATAGGAAACAACAGAGGAGCAGGCGGGGCTTTAGCGTATGGCACGCCGCCGGGCCGTCAGGCGCGGGTCTATCAGGGCGTGCAGCATATCCACCACGAAATTGACCACAATCACCAAAGCGGCCAAGAGCAACACCCCATTACGCACCACCAACAAATCACGGTTGGCAATGGCTTGGAACAGCAGCCGCCCCAAACCCGGCAGCTGAAACACATTTTCTATCACCACGGCCCCAGCCAATAAATTGGCAAATTGCAAGCCCATGATGGTAAGGACTGGAATCATGGCATTGCGTAGCGCATGGCCCCACAGCACCTGCCGGTACGATAAGCCTTTGGCGCGTGCGGTACGCACAAAACCTTCGTGCAGCACCTCTAGCAGTGCCGAGCGCAGCGTGCGCGCCAAAATAGCCGCCTGCACCAACGCCAGCGCCACAGCGGGCAGCAGCAACGCTTGCAACGCTGGCCACAGACCACCGCCTTCATCGGCTGTCCACCCTGGAAACCCTCCAGCGGCAAACCAAGGCAGTTGGATAGAAAACAGCCAAATCAAGCCAATAGCCAACCAAAAACCGGGCACCGCCATGCCCAATTGCACCAGCCCCATCACGGCCACCCCATCCCAGCGGTGCTGGTGCGCGGCGGCATACAGGCCAGCGGCAAAGGCCAAAGCCGTGCTCAAGGTGATGGCCAACAGCGCCAGCGGCAGCGTGACGGCCAAGCGCTCTAGCAGCAAATCGGCTACTGGGCTGCCGTAGGCATAACTGTCGCCCAAATGGCCTGTGAGCAAGCCCCACAACCACTGACCGTAACGTTGCAGCGCTGGCTGGTCTAGCCCCAACTGGGTGGCCAAGGCAGCTACGGCTTCAGGGTCGGCATCTGGCCCCATCAACACCTGGGCTGCATTGCCCGGCAACACATCCAAGATGCCAAAAATGGCCGCCGATGCCGCCAGCAAAGCAGCCAGCATCCAGCCTAGGCGTTGAAGTAAAAACCATCCCATAGCGGCGATATGACCAGTGGAGCAGTGTTGTTGAAGTAAGTGCTGCCAGCATAGCGGCAAAAGAAAGGCCAGCACAGGATAATCCAGCCTATGAAATTTGTTTTTGCTGGGAGTGCCCCATGGCATTGATGATTACCGACGAGTGCATCAACTGCGATGTCTGTGAGCCAGAATGCCCCAATCAGGCCATTTTTATGGGGCCAGAAATTTACCAAATTGACCCGGCCCGCTGCACCGAATGTGTAGGCCACTTTGACGAACCCCAGTGTATGCAGGTCTGTCCGGTATCGTGCATTCCAGTGGACCCGCAGCACACAGAAAGCCACGAAACCCTGTGGCAAAAATTTCAGCATTTACAAAGCAGCGCCTGACCGGAATCTTCGCGGCAAGCCTCGGGGTTCAGCCCGAGGTTCGAGCGAACAGGCCGGTACGGCCTGTGGTTTTCCGCATCGCATAGCCTATGATAGCTACTGTGAGTACCAGCACCAAAACCCTTCAACTGCGTATCAAAGACAAGCACGCCAAAGTGCTGCGTCAGATGGCGCGTGAGGTTAATCAGGTCTGGAACCACATCAACGAGGTCTCGGCCAAAGCGGCGCGGCCTTTCCACGGCAAGCCAAAATTTTTGTCCGGCTACGACCTGCAAAAATGCACCGCTGGTTATAGCAAGTGCGATGATGTGAGCGTGGGCAGTGGCACAGTGCAACTGGTGTGCGTCGAGTACGCCACGCGGCGTAAGCAGTTCAAAAAAACACGGCTGAACTGGCGTGTCTCCAATCCCAAATCATCCAAGTATTCGCTGGGCTGGGTTCCCTTCAAAGGCGGGCACGCCAAATACAAAGCCGGACAAATCCACTTTGCAGGCCAAAAATTCAGCCTCTGGGACAGTTATGGCCTGTCCAAATATGAGTTGCGCGGCGGTTCATTCACTGAGGATAGCCGGGGCCGTTGGTATTTCAATGTCACTATTGAGGTTCCAGAATTTATCGGCCCCCGACTGCCTGCCCCAGCCGTAGGCATCGACCTTGGCCTGAAAGACTGCGCTACCACTTCAAACGAGAAAGAACTGCATGGGCGCTGGTATCGTCAGCATGAATTAGAACTGGCCAAAGCACAGCGGGC
>CAYMAC010000004.1:0-154458 GCA_964388325.1 uncultured Simplicispira sp.
GGGTTTTGGTGCTGGTACTCACAGTAGCTATCATAGGCTATGCGATGCGGAAAACTACAGGCCGTACCGGCCTGTTCGCTCGAACCTCGGGCTGAACCCCAGAACCTTACCCACATCTCTGTAACTGATTGATTTATATAGACTTTTTCAGTGGCAAACTAAAATCACAAGTCAATAAAATTAATAACTTATGTGAGTTGTGGGTAAAGACAAGGGCTGAACCCCGAGGCTTGCCGCGAAGATTCCGGTCATTAGTTTGCTTAGAAGCTAAAACCCAAGCGCAAATGCAGGCGCACACTTTGCTCTTGTACCCCATAGGCCACATCGGCCTGCAATGGCCCTACCGGACTGCGCCAGCGCACCCCAGTCCCGATTCCGGTGCGCCAACGCATCTCGCGCGCGCTATCGCCTACGGCCCCAGCATCGGCAAACAGGGCAGCTTCCCAATCGCTAAACTGCCCCTTGAGCACCAGCGGGCGCTGCCATTCGACACTGGCCACGGCCATATAGCGCCCGCCATACAGTTGTTGCGCTACGGTGCGGGCGGCAATTTGCCGGTAGCCATAACCGCGCACCGTGGTATCGCCACCGGTGAGGAACAACTGCGTCGCGGGCAAATCAGCCCCTTCGCGCGCCAGCACGGCCCCAGCTTCGGCGCGCAAGGCCCAGCGGCTTTGGCGGCTGCGTCCATTGGGCAAGGTAATGCGCCCAGCAGGCAAAAAGACCAAACTACGCCCCTGTGCGCGCACAAAGGGGGTGCGTTGTGGCAGCAAGGTGGTACCGGCCCCCAGCTCATAGGCCAGCCCATAGCCCGCGTTGGGGGCGCTGGTGCTGTCAAAGTAACGGCCCGTCCAACTGTGGTTGAGGCTCAGGGCAGTGCTAGACGGTGGTGCGCCGCTGCCTTGGGCCTTGGCATAGTCGTATTGCAGGTAATTGCTCCGGTCGATGCGTTCGGTGTCGCGGCGCTGACCAGCTTGCAAGCGTGCGCTGCGAACTTGGTAGCTGCCGGTTTCTTCGCGCTGCAATTGTCCGCCAGTAAACCAGCGCCAGCCGCGTTGATTAGGTAAATCTGTCCATTGGCTGGCCAGCAATTGGTTTTTGGGGTCTAAAGACAGCTTGCTCACGGCGCGCCAGCCAATAACGGGTAGGCGGTTGTGGGTATGGTCTATGCGTAGGCGTGCGCCGCTGTCGGTAGAGACCCCCAAGCCAAACACCCATTTTTGCAACGGGGCCTCGCGCACTTGGGCCAGCACTGGGGCGGCCTCGGGGGTACTGGTGTCGGTGTCTAGGCGCAAAAACACCGTGTCGTAATAACCGCTGCTGGCCAGGCGCTGCTGGGCTTCTAACAATTGCGTTTGGTCGTAAGCGGCGCCGATGGGCAGCCGGGCAATGCGCTGGGCACCTTCCAAGCTGTAACGCTGCTGGCCATCGAGTTGCAGCGGCCCAAAACGGTAGGCTGGGCCAGCGTCATAACGCACCGATAACTCGGCCCGGTGCTGGTCGGCATCAATCAGGGCTTGGCTGTCGGCGATGCGCGCTGCGGCGTAATGGCGTGCTTGCAACTGGCGCAAGCCTTGCGCTTTGGCACTATCCCAACCCGATTGGCTAAACGGCTGCCCCACCGCCAGCGCCCAAGTTTGGCGTATGTGCGCTAGGGGTGGCGTAGGGGCGGTAGAAGGGGTGGTGGCCTCGGGTGCCGTGGTAGCGCTGCCGCTCGCCTCAATGTTCACCTGCGCGACCTGCGTTACTGGCCCCGGCTCTATGGTCAGCACGATTTGTGTTGGCATGCCAGTGGCTGGCGCTGGCACGCGCTCTAGCGTTATCTGGGGCGCAAAATACCCCAGCGTGGCCAGCAGTTCCCGCGCATCGTCGGGGGCGCTGGCCAGCAGGCGCTGCAATTCGCGCTCTTGCAACTCGGGCAATTGCCGAAAACGCTGCAACTCAAGGTGTTTTTCTAAATAGCTGTTGATTTGGCTGCTAGGGCTACGCACTTGCAACACAAAAGCCACGGCTTGGGTGTCCGTGGCGGTGGGCAGCGTATTGGCATTGGTAACGGCAACCGGCACTTCTTGGGCCTGCCCGTGGCCTACGCCTAAGCACAGCAGCAGCAAGCCCAAGCCTAAGCAGCGCCCCCACCGGACTGGCCCAGGGGTGCTGTGCCAAGTGCCTTGCATGGCAATGCTTTGGCCGCCTGCTATTTGGACAGCAACCGCATCGCCTGCTCTAGCCCTTGCAAGGATAGCGGGTACATACGGTGGGCCACCAATTGCTGGATGATGGCGATGCTCTGGCGGTACTGCCACACGCCCTGCGGCTCGGGGTTGATCCACGCAAAATGCGGAAAGGCGTGCGTCAGGCGTTGCAGCCATTCGGCCCCCGGCTCTTCATTGGTGTATTCGACACTGCCACCGGCTTGCAAAATTTCATAAGGGCTCATGGTAGCGTCACCGACAAAGATGAGCTTGTAGTCCTTGTTGTATTTGCGGATGATGTCCCAAGTGGGAAACTTTTCGGCAAAGCGGCGACGGTTGTTTTTCCAAACAAAATCATAGACGCAATTGTGGAAGTAATAGAACTCCAAATGCTTGAATTCGGTTTTGACGGCAGAAAACAGCTCTTCTACGCGCTGGATATGCTCGTCCATGGTGCCGCCGACATCCATCAGCAGCAGCACTTTGACGTTGTTGTGGCGCTCTGGCACCATTTTGATGTCCAGCCAGCCCGCATTGGCAGCGGTGCTGCGGATGGTGTCGGGCAAATCTAGCTCTAGCTCATGGCCTTGGCGGGCAAATTTACGCAGACGGCGCAAGGCCACTTTGATATTGCGCGTACCCAGCTCTTGCGTATCGTCGTAGTCGCGGTAAGCGCGCTGCTCCCAGACCTTGACGGCGCTTTTGTTTTTGCCCGCACCGCCAATGCGAATGCCTTGCGGGTTGTAGCCACCGTGGCCAAACGGGCTGGTGCCGCCGGTGCCTATCCATTTGTTACCCCCCTCGTGGCGCTCTTTTTGCTCTTCGAGGCGCTTTTTGAGCGTCTCCATCAGCTCATCCCAATCCATTTTTTGCAGGGCGGCTTTTTGCTCGGGCGTAAGTTCACGCTCTAGCACCTTGCGTAGCCAGTCGGCAGGGATTTCTTGGCTAAAGTCCGTGAGCAGTTCCACGCCCTTGAAGTAAGCGGCAAAGGCGCGGTCAAACTTGTCGAAGTGCTTTTCGTCCTTGACCAGCGTCAGGCGGGCCAGATGGTAGAAATCGTCAATGCTCCAAGCGTCTTCCGAGTGGGGGCCAACGATGCCCGCCTGCAAGGTTTCCAGCAAAGTGAGCAGTTCTTTGACCGATACCGGAAGTTTGGCGGCGCGCAGGGTGTAGAAAAAATCAATCAGCATGGTTGCGTTTCCTCGCTGGACATTGCCGGATGTGCTGCGGCCCATTTTCGGCCAAAACACAGGGGGTCGAGTTCTTGCTCGGCGTATGTTCGCAATGGGCTGAGGGGTAAATATTTTAAAAGCCCATACTTTGCAACCAGAGGACGCATTTTTTCACCGTTCGCATCCAGCAAAACATTAAAAGCTAAAAGATTGACTTCATCTCGACTAAGTTGAGCGCGAAATAATTTCGCATATCGCCAATGATCATCTTTTAATAAATTTTCAATTTCTCTAAAAATAGATCCTATTGTGCGAAAATAATGATCAAAAATTGATGAAGAATTCTCCCAAGAATTTCTTATTTTTTCAATAACATCTTCTTTTTTTGCATCAACATTGATGCCTGATAAATAATGAGTGCCTCCATTTTTCAAAAATTGTTTACAGGCAGAAAATCCAGCGGAAATATCACTCCACCTTGTTAAAGCAGCTTTTCCAGAGAAACCTTCAATAGCAAAAGCTTTCAATGATTCTTGATAAATATTTAAGAGATCAAAAAATCTTTGCTCGCTACGCTGCTGTTCAGCGAACTTCGCTTGCGCTTGCATCGCCTGCCTAGACCCTTCTAAGGCATCGTTAGCCATTTTTGTTTCTATTTTCTGCAATTGAAATACTCGAACCCCTACCATAAAAATACAAGTCGACACCAATGGGTTTAGCAATCCACCGATAAAATCACCAAAAGCCCCCCATCTACTTGGATCCTCAATCATAGAGAGCTCACGAAACACGAAGGCATAAAATGCAACAATTATTCCAGCAAAAATAATAATCAACCAACCCATTTTTTCCAAGTGCAATCCAATTTCATCTCTTTTCATTTCATAAATCCTTGTTGCAGAAATTTCTTTAAATTTTCCCGCACCTGCGGCCATTCCTCCACCGTCATGCTGTACATCACCGTATCGCGGATGCTGCCATCGCGGCGCAGGGCCTGACGGCGAATCACACCGTCTTTTTTCGCTCCCAAGCGCTCAATGGCGCGCTGCGAGGCAAAATTGAGGTTATCGGTGCGCCAGCCCACCACTGGGCAGCCCAAGGTATCAAAGGCATGGGCCAGCAACAGCAGTTTGGCCGTGGTGTTTACATGGGTGCGCTGCACACTTTGGGCATACCAGGTGTAGCCAATCTCCAACCGGCGCACGGCAGGCACAATGTCGTGGTAGCTGGTGCTGCCCAAAACCCGGCCCGTGGTGGTATCTATCACGGCAAAGGCAAAACGCTGCCCTTGTGCCCGCGCAGCCAGTGCGGTTTCAATGTAGGCTCTGGTGGCCTCGGGGGTAGGCACCGAGGTGATGCGAAGGTTCCATAACTCGCCATCGGCCGCTGCCTGCCGCAAGCCTTCTTCGTGGGCCAGCGTCAGAGGTTCTAAGCGCACGCCACCCTGTTGCAAGGTGATAGGTTGAACAAAATCCATGCTGCACACTCCTGCAAAATAATCTACGGTAGCCAATCAAATTTTACTGTGTATGGTTTTTGGCATTTAATTTGGCATGATACCAACTCTCAAACTGTGCTGTGGGCACTGGCCTAGAAAACCAATACCCCTGCCCCTCATCACAACCCCGGTTACTCAACCACTGCGCTTGCTCTGGTGTCTCAATGCCCTCGGCAATAGTGGTAAGACCCAAACTGCGTGACATAGAAATAATAGCATCAACAATGGAATCACTGTGGGTTCCGGTCATAATATCGCGCACAAAACTCTGGTCAATTTTGAGCTTATGGATACTAAAACGTTTAAGATAAGCCAAGGAAGAATAGCCAGTACCGAAATCATCAATCGACAGCCGCACCCCCAGCCCATGCAGCTGCTGTATGGTGCCAATCACGCGCTCTGGGTCTTCGGCCATCACGCTTTCGGTCAGTTCTATTTCTAGCCAGCGGGCCTCTAATCCGGTATTTTTTAATACTGCATCTACCCGCTGGGCAAAATCGGGCTGGTTGAACTGCAAGGCCGAGACATTGACTGCCATCACAATGGGTGGCAACCCCGCTTGCTGCCATGCTTTGCATTGGCTGGCTGCAGTTTGGAGTACCCAATCGCCAATCGGCAAAATCAGGCGACTTTCTTCAGCAATCGGAATAAATTCAGCGGGGGAGAGCAGGCCCATTTCTGGATGTTGCCAACGAATCAAGGCTTCACAGCCTACCACTGCGTTGGAAGAGAGCTGCAACTGGGGCTGAAAATGCAGCAACAACTCATTATCACGCAAGGCCCGATGCAGGGCATTTTCTAATTGCAACACCCGACTCACCCGCTGCTGCATCTCTGCCTTATGAAAGCGGAAGGTATTGCCTCCGGCGTTCTTCGCCCGGTACATGGCCATGTCGCTGGCCTGCAACAAACCCTCGGCATCTTGGCCATCGGCTGGATAAACGGCAATCCCAATCGAGGGCGGCACCACCAACTGGTGGCTGCCAATTTCTATAGGTATAGACAGCGTATCAAGCAACTTTTGCGCCACATGGGCGGCTGCATCGGCATTGATTTGTGGCAGCAGCAAGGTGAATTCATCGCCACCTTGGCGCGAGACGGTATCTTGCTCACGCACGGCTTGGCGCAAGCGCTTGCCAACTTCAATCAGCAAGGCATCACCCACCTTAGACCCCAAAGAATCGTTGATGTTCTTGAAGCGGTCTAAATCGATAAAGAAAATACTGAGGGGTTCGTTTTGACGCTGGGCTTGGGACAGGGCCAACTCTAGCCGGTCACGCAGCACCGTGCGATTGGGCAAATCAGTCAGGGCATCATGCTGGCTGATGTACCGGATTCGGTCTTCATCTTTTTTGCGTTGGGTGATGTCACTAAAAATGGCATAATAGTGGCGTATTTCGGCATGGGGGCCACGATCGACATTCACCGTGAGCCACTCTACAAATACCTCGCCATTTTTGCGCCGGTTCCATATCTCGCCCTGCCATCGCCCAGTATCTTGCACTTGATGCCACATTTCACTGTAAAATGTTTGGTCATGTCGCCCTGAAATAATAAAAGATGGCTGCTGCCCCACCACTTCCTGAGCCTCATAGCCTGTAATTTCAGTGAATGCTTGGTTGACCGATTGAATTTTTTTGTCTGGCCCACAAATGACAATGGCTTCCAAGTTGTGCATAAACACCCCTGCGTGCAGGTCTAGTGCCGCCTCGCGCTGTTTTAACTCAGTGAGGTCGGTATGGGTGCCAATTACACGCAAGGCTTGCCCGTTGCTATCACGCTGCACCACTTTGCCACGGTCTAATATCCATTTATACTGGCCATTTTTGCACAGCACACGGTGTTCATTGCTATAAAGCGTGGTTTTTCCCTGCAAAAGTTGCTGCACATTCTCCATCACTCTGGGCATATCTTCCGGGTGAATACGGGTTTCCCATTCAGACAGTGCAGAACCAACGTCAGCATCGTCATAGCCCAACATGCTTTTCCAGCGTGTAGAAAACAATACCGTGCCGCTGGCTACGTCCCAGTCCCAAAGGCCCAAGTCACTGCCATCAATGGCAAAACGCCAGCGTTCTTCGGAGGCTTGCAGTAAAACCAATAGAGCAGCTTGGCGGCGCTCCTCGCGCCCCACCAGCAGAAACAACAGCACGGTGGTCAGTAGCACAAAGAACTGCCCTTTCCAAGATTGGATATAATAGCTCCACCACCCTACCGGTGGGTCGGATAAAGCTTGTGTCAACCAGTCAGAGCCCCATATCCATAAACTGGCCAGCACGAAGTAAATCAGGCTAATCCGAGTAGCAGCAGAAGTTGTTAAGTTCATCCTGTTGGTCCTGAGGGAAGCGGGGCAACAAAGTCGTTGCCAACAAAGGCCCCTACGTCGAGCAGGGGGGCAATGGTTTCATCTTCCAGCACCAACAGTGCGGTAACTGTCTTAGAAGATTCTGTTTTGCTGTGGGAATGGGGTGTTTTAATGGCAGCTGGGGGCACCTTGATGATGTCAAGAACCGTATCTGCACCTATGGCAAGTCCTTGGGTGCAGACCAGTGCAATACGACGCTGCAAATGATGCACTAGCGTTTCAGTGAAATCAAATAAATCAAGCAAATTCTTCAGCACGGTGTTTTTGCTATCTTCCAGGGCTGCCAGTGCATCGTCTTTTTTTCCTGATTCTACCCAGCCCAAAAGTTTATCGGCCAGTTGATGAATCTGGGCATGGGGATGTTCAAATTGGGACAAAGAAACAGAAAGTTCTAAATTTTTGGTTTGGTAACTGTAAAACCATTTACCAAAAGCACATTCACGGGGACTGCGGGCTTTAGAAAAATTGCTTCCGGTGCGAATGGAATTTTCTAAGTCGTTAATCCAATCGAGGTGGTCTTGGCATCTTTGTGGCAACATAGATTGAATAGCGACATATTCATCATAAATAGATGCGAGCGAAAAATAATCCCACAATCCTACATAGGGCAAAGGGTCGCCTGCAAAAACAAAATGGCTCGCGGCTTGTGTTCCTTGTGCTACAAAGTCGGGGGGCATAGCGGCTACGTAACGGATATGCTCCAGAGGCAAACCAAACGTGCGCGGGCCTACACGAATCAACAAAACATCTAGGTGCTCAGACATTGCATCACTTCTTAAAATGGTTAGCTTAAAGGAGATGGTGCTACAGCCCCCACACACGGCAGCACCAAACTACCCCATCAGCCAGTATTGCGTAAGCCGGCAGCAATGCCGTTGATGGAGATGTGGATGCCGGTTTGCACGCGCTCATCGCCTTCGCCCTCGCGCCAGCGGCGCACCAGCTCTACTTGCAGATGGTGCAGCGGGTCAATGTACGGGAAACGGTGGCGAATAGAACGCGCCAGCGCCGTGTTGTTGACCAACCGTTGTTTCTCGCCCGTGATGCGCGCCAGCGCCTCGGCGGTGCGGTGCCATTCGGCCTCGATGGTGCTGAAAATCTTTTTGCGTAGCCGAACGTTGTCCACCAGTTCGCTGTAGCGCGAGGCCAAGGCCAAATCGCTCTTGGCCAGCACCATGTCCATATTAGACAGCAAGGTGCTAAAAAACGGCCACTGGCGGTACATTTTGCGTAGCAGCGCCAGCTGGGCTTTCGGGTCGGTGCCTTCGGCCTGCAAAAAAGCCTCGACCGCAGAACCAAAACCATACCAACCCGGCAGTGTCAGGCGGCACTGGCCCCAGCTAAAACCCCAAGGAATGGCGCGCAGGTCTTCAATGCGTTGCGAGGGCTTGCGCGAGGCTGGGCGCGAGCCGATGTTGAGTTCGGCAATCTCGCGGATGGGGGTGGAGTTGAAAAAGTAATCGGTAAAGCCCGGAGTTTCATAGACCAAGGCGCGGTAAGCATCCATGCTGTCTTGCGATAGTCGTGCAGCGGCGGCCAGAAAGGCGGCTGTGGCCGGTTTGGTGGGTTGCAATAGCGTGGCCTCTAGCGTGGCAGCGACCAAGGTTTCTAAATTGCGGCGGCCAATTTCGGGGTTGGCGTATTTAGAGGCAATCACTTCGCCCTGCTCGGTCAGGCGGATTTGACCGCGCACGGTGCCCGGTGGCTGCGCCAAGATGGCTTGGTAGCTGGGGCCACCGCCCCGGCCTACGGTGCCACCACGCCCGTGGAACATGCGTAACCGAATCGGTGTGCTGCCCGCCGAGAGTTCATCAAACAAAGCCACCAGCGCAATTTCAGCGCGGTAGAGTTCCCAGTTGCTGGTAAAAATGCCGCCGTCTTTGTTGCTGTCGGAGTAGCCTAGCATGATGTCTTGTTCGGCCCCACTGCGGCGCACCACATCGGCAATGCCGGGCAGCTGATAGAACTCGCGCATGATGCTTGGGGCGTTACGCAGGTCTTCGATGGTTTCAAACAGCGGCACAACGATTAAGTCGGCATAAGCTGGCCCCAACACGGGCGAGGCTGGCCCCAAAGTGCCACGCAACAGCCCGACTTCTTTTTGCAGCAGCAGCACTTCGAGCAAATCGCTCACGGTTTCGGTGTGGCTGATGATGTAGTGCCGGATGGCTTCGCTGCCGTAACGCTGGCGCATTTGCCGGGCGGTTTCAAAAATGGCCAGTTCGTGTTGTGTGTGTTCCGAATAGGCCACGCCTTGCACGCGCAAGGGGCGTGCCTCTTGCAATAGGCGCATCAGCACCGTGCGCTTGGCGGCTTCGGCCAGTGCCGCATAGTCTGGCTCTATTTGGGCCACGGCCAGCAGTTCGGCAATCACGCGCTCGTGCTGGTCAGAGCTTTGGCGCAAATCCACGGTAGCTAAATGGAAACCAAACACCTCCACCGCGCGCATCAGCGGGCGCAGGCGCTCAGCCACCAGCGCGGCCCCGTGGTGTGCTTGCAAGGAGCTGGCAATGGTACGCAGCTCGGCCAAAAATTCAGCTGCGTCAGGGTAGGGGTTTTGCGGGGCCACGGCGTGGCGTGCGGCTTCGGTGCCGGTCAACTGCTTTAGCGTGGCGGCTAAACGGGCATAAATGCCGGTCAGGGCGCGGCGATAAGGTTCGTCTTGGCGGTGTTCGTTGCTATCGGGGGAGCTTTGCGCCAAGGCTTGCATGGCCGGGGTTTGTTCTACCAGCCGTGCTGACATAGACAGCTCGCTGCCCAGTAAATGCACTTCGGTCAGGTAGTGGCGCAAGGCCACTTCGCTTTGGCGGCGCAGGGCTTGGGCCAAGGTGCTGGCACTGACGTTGGGGTTGCCGTCGCGGTCGCCGCCAATCCATTGGCCCATGCGTAAAAAGCTGTGAATGTGCAAATCGCCCAGTTCACTTTCTAACTCGGCATAAATGCGCGGGATTTCACGCAGAAAGGTGGCTTCGTAGTAGGACAGGGCGTTTTCGATTTCATCGGCCACGGTCAGTTTGCTGTAGCGCAGCAGGCGCGTTTGCCACAACTGGGCCACGCGGGCGCGCAATTGGGCCTCATTGGCCGCCAAAGCACGCGGAGTCAGGGCATCTTTGGCGCTGTTGTAGAGTTGGGCGCGCTCTACGATGTCGTCGCGGGCGGCCAAGAGTTGGGCAATGCCACGTTCGGCATCCAAAATGCTTTTGCGTTGCACTTCGGTAGGGTGGGCGGTAAGTACCGGGGCCACATAGCTGCTGGCCAAGGCTTCGGCAATGGCACTGGGGGCAATGCCTTCCCAGCGCAGGCGCGACAAGGCCACGGCAATGCTGCCTTCTTGGGTGTCGCCAGCGCGTTCGCGGATGGTGCGGCGGCGGATATGGTGGCGGTCTTCGGCCAAATTAGCCAAGTGGCTAAAGTAGGTAAAGGCACGAATCACACTGACGGTTTGGTCGCCGCTCAAGCCCTTGAGCAGTTTTTTGAGTGCCTTGTCGGCTTCGTGGTCGGCATCGCGCCGAAAGGCCACCGAGAGCTGGCGCACCTGTTCAATCAGCTCAAAGGCGGCCAGGCCCTCTTGTTCACGAATCACATCGCCCAAAATGCGCCCCAGCAGGCGAATATCTTGAATCAGCGGTGCATCTTTGTCGGTTTTGCGCGCGGGTGGGGCTTCGGTCTTGCCAGTGGACGAAGTCATTTGCGGGGTGTCTCCTGCTCAATGGTGTTGTAACTAGGGCCATGCTAGCATCAGCAGTTATTTTTGCCCTGCCTGCCGCGATGACTTCCCCTGTCCCTCCCCTCCCCCCCATCGTCATTGCCACGCGCGAGAGCCGTTTGGCCCTGTGGCAAGCCGAACATGTGCAAGCCTTGTTGCAAGCGCGCGGCCATGCGGTCTCTTTATTGGGCATGACCACGCTGGGCGACCAAATTTTGGACCGCAGCCTAAGCAAGGTGGGCGGCAAGGGCTTGTTTGTCAAAGAGTTAGAAACCGCGCTGCACGATGGCCGGGCCGATATAGCCGTGCATTCGCTCAAAGATGTGCCGATGGAGCTGCCCGAGGGCTTTGCCTTGGCTTGCGTGATGGAACGCGAAGACGCACACGATGCGTTGGTCTCGCCACGCTATGCCAGTTTGCAAGATTTGCCCGCTGGTGCGGTGGTGGGCACTTCTAGCCTGCGCCGTCAGGTGTTGTTGCAAGCCCTGCGCCCTGATGTGCATATCCAGCCCTTGCGCGGTAATTTAGATACCCGGCTACGCAAGCTCGATGAGGGCCAATACGATGCCATTGTGCTGGCCGCAGCGGGCCTCAAGCGCCTGCACCTGCAAGCGCGCATCCGCCAAATTTTTGCGCCCAACCAGATGTTGCCCGCCGCTGGCCAAGGCGCTTTGGGCATTGAAATCCGCAGTGACCGCCAAGACCTGATGGCGGCGCTGGCCCCACTGGCACACCAGCCCACTTGGTTGCGCGTCACGGCAGAGCGCGCCGTCAGCCGCTGCTTGGGCGGCAGTTGCTCTATGCCGCTGGCCGCCCATGCCACCTTACAAGGCCAACAACTGCAATTGGATGCCGCTTGGGGCAACCCCGAGCAGCCCCATGCGCCGCTGGTGCGTGCCAGTGCCAGCGCCAGCGTCACCAGTTTGGCCGATGCCGATGCCTTGGGGCAGGCCGTGGCCGCACAACTGCGCGCCGGTGGCGCGGGCTAAAGTCGGCGCTCCATGCCAACGCGCACCTTGGTCACCCGCCCTGCCCCCGAAGCCGCACACTGGGTAGCGGCTTTGCAGAGGCGTGGTTTGCTGGCGCAAGCCCTGCCACTCATCCACATAAACCCCCCTACCCATGCCGCCAGCTTGGCCGCCTTGCAGCAAGCACAACAAACCTTAGCCAGCTACCAAGCCATCATGCTGGTCAGTGGACAGGCGGCACGCTTTTTTTGTAGCGCGCCTGTCATTGCAGCGTTTCAGGCTTTAGCGGCCAGTGGTGCCGCACCGCGCTGGTGGGCTCCTGGCCCCGGCACGGCGCGCACCTTGTTGCAATGCGGTTTGCCCGCCCACAGCATTGACCAACCCGCAGCCGATGCCAATCAATTTGATTCGGAAGCTCTGTGGCAACAAGTGGCAGCACAAATTCAGCCCGGCAGTCGGGTGTTGATTGTGCGTGGCAGTGATGGCACAGCGCCCCAGCCCGAGGGCCACGGACGCGACTGGCTGGCACAGCAATTGGTGCGTGCTGGTGCCCAAGTCGATAAGGTGGTGGCCTACCAACGGCTGGCTGCGCCGTTTTCTGGGGCCGAGCAGGCTTTAGCCCAACAGGCGGCCAGCGATGGCACGCTGTGGCTGTTTAGCAGTTCACAGGCCATTGCCAACTTGCAGGCCCAACTGCCCGCCCAATCTTGGCAACAAGCCCTTGCTTTAACCACGCACCCGCGCATCGCTGACGCTGCGCGTGCCGCTGGCTTTGCTACGGTGGTGCAATGCCGTCCGGCTTTAGAGGATGTGGCCATCTCGATAGAATCGATGCTATGAGTTCTGCGCCCTCCCCTGATTTGTCTGCTGCCAGCCCAGTGCCACCGGTGATGGCCTCTATGGCCCCAGAGGGGGGCAGCAGCGTTGCCAGCAGCAAACTGTGGGTTTATGGCTTCAGCGCCGTGGCTGCCGTGGCCATTGTCGGCCTGACCAGCAGCACCTTGCTGTGGCAAAAGCTCAACACCATCCAAGAACAACTGGCGCGCCAAAGCGCCGATGCGGGCACCCAAGCGGTAGAAGCACGCACCCTCGCGCGCGAAGCGCAAGAACAAGCCGGTGATGCCGCTACCCGCCTAACGGTAGCCGAAACCCGCCTCAATGAAGTGGCCTTGCAACGCGGCCAATTAGAAGAGCTGATGCGTAGCCTGTCGCGTTCGCGCGATGAAACCTTGGTGGTCGATATGGAAGCGGCCTTGCGCTTGGCCGAGCAGCAAGCGCAATTTACCGGCCAATTAGAGCCATTGCTGGCAGCCCTCAAAAGCGCCCAGCAGCGCATTGAGCGCGCTGCCCAACCCCGGTTGTTGCCCGTACAGCGCGCTATGGCACGCGATATAGAACGCTTACGCACCGCCCAAGTGGCCGATACCGCTGGTTTGCTGGCGCGCCTAGATGATTTGGTGCGCCAAGTCGATGAGTTACCCTTGCAAAACGCCGTGGCCACCACCGCTGCTACGCGGCGTTTGCAAGCCAAAACCAGTAGCAACGCCGCCAGCACCAACAGCACCAGCAGCACAGAAACCGCCAGTGATGCTCCTTGGTGGCAAACAGCACTGCTGCAAGCGGGCGAAGTGGTTTGGGATGAGGTACGCAGCTTGGTGCGCGTGAGCCGCATTGACCAGCCCGAGGCCATTTTGTTGGCCCCAGAGCAAGCCTTTTTTCTGCGCGAAAACCTCAAGCTCAAGCTGCTCAATGCGCGTTTGGGCATTTTGGCGCGGCAGTTAGATTCTGCGCGCACCGATTTGGCTGCCGCCCAT
Source organism: uncultured Simplicispira sp. (assembly GCA_964388325.1). GTDB lineage: Bacteria > Pseudomonadota > Gammaproteobacteria > Burkholderiales > Burkholderiaceae_C > Simplicispira. Next base: position 13,716 of record CAYMAC010000004.1, read on the forward strand.
GCAGCGATTCAAAAATACTTTGACCCCACTTCGCGGCGCACCCAACAGGTGGCCGCCTCGTTGCAGCAATCCCAACTACACCTAAAAAACAACCAGCTGCCACGCCTAGACGAAACCTTTGCTGCCCTAGGCAGTGCAGCAGCAGGCCGCTAAAGCGGCCCAGAAAGCGCCCCCTCCATGCGTGCTGTTCTTTGGCTTTTGGCTTTGTTTGCGGTGGCAGCGGCTTCGGCACTGTTTGCGGGCAACAACCAAGGCACTATCACCCTGTTTTGGCCGCCCTACCGGCTTGATTTATCACTCAATTTGGTGCTGCTGTTGCTGGCGCTGGGCTTTGCCACCGTCTATGCTGCCTTGCGCGGTTTGGCTGCCCTGTTGGCCCTGCCCCACGAAGCCCAACGCTGGCGCTTACAGCAAAAAGAGCGCGCCATGCACGCTGCGCTGCTCGATGCGCTGGCGCAGTTTATGGCTGGGCGTTTTTTGCGCTCGCGCAAAGCAGCGCTATTGGCCTTGGCCCAAGAAGCCGCCCTGAACCAAGCCGGAGAACAACTGCCGCACAGCCGCCCTTTGCGCGCCTTGGCGCACCTGATTGCTGCCGAAGATTCGCACGCCCTGCAAGACCAACGCCAGCGCGAGTTGCACTTGCAGCAGGCCCTAGAGCAAGCCCCTCACCACGGCAACCAGCACGAGCAAGCCTTGCGCGAGGGCATCCAACTGCGCGCTGCCCGCTGGGCCTTAGAAGGGCGCGATGCCCGCAGCAGCTTAGAGTGGCTGGCCGCGCTGCCCCAAGGTGCCGCCCGGCGCACCTTGGCCTTGCGCCTGCGCCTCAAAGCCACGCGCCATAGCCAACAAACCCAAGAAGCACTAGATACCGCGCGCTTGCTGGCCAAGCACCGGGCTTTTTCTGCCACAGCCGCGCAAAGCATTGTGCGCGGGCTGGCCACCGAGCTGCTAGACAGCGCCCACGACCCGCTGCAATTGCAGCAAGTTTGGCAAAGCCTAGAACCCGCAGAACGCGCCATGCCCGAGTTGGCTATTCACGCCGCCCAGCGCCTGATTACCTTGGGCGGCGAGGCAGCCCAAGTACGCCAGTGGCTGCTGCCCGCATGGCCACTGCTACAGCAATACCCTAGCTCCCTTAGCGATGCTTGGGCCTTAAAACTGGTGCGTAGCCTAGAGGCCAGCTTGCACGACATTGACAGCAGTTGGTTGGCGCGCATCGAGGCCGCCGCCCAAGCCCACCCGCAGCAGGTGTATCTGCAATACCTGGCCGGTGTGGCCTGTATGCAGCGCCAACTCTGGGGCAAAGCCCAACAACTGCTGGCCGCTTGCAGCCAGCAACTGCCCGATGCCAGTTTGCGCCGCCGCGCTTGGCTGCACTTGGCCACCTTGGCCGAGCAGCGCAGCGACACTACTGCCGCCAGTGCCGCGTGGAAACAAGCTGCTCAAGCCGAATAAGCCAACGGGCTTGCCAAAACAAAAAATTTAAGCAGTTACCATAGGCGATAGCTGCACTATTAACAGCCCTAGCCCTGATTTTTTGGCCCCCGAGTTCCCGGATTCATTATGCGTCGCCTTTTTTCTCTTTGCTTCATGCTACTGTTGTTGCTACCGTTGTCGGCCTGCAAAGACCAACAAGCCTTGCCACAACTCAATAGCATCAGTAGCACCCCAGCAGCGCAGCAGTCGGCCCCAAGCGAGCCACCAGAGGCACAAAAAACCATCGGCTTGGTCATGAAAACCCTGACCAATCCCTTTTTTATTGCTATGGAGCAGGGCGCACGCCGCGCCGAGCGCCAATTGGGCGTACGTTTGCTGGTCAAGGCAGGAGCGCAAGAGACCTCGATTGAGCAGCAAGTGCAAATCGTCAATGAACTGATTGCCGCCAAGGTCGATGCCATCGTCATTGCCCCCGGCGACTCGCACCGGCTGGTGCCTGTGTTAAAAAAGGCCGCAGATGCGGGCATCAAGTTGGTTAATTTAGACAACCGACTAGACCCACAAACCGTGCAACAAATGGGCCTAACCCCCATTCCATTTGTCAGTGTCGATAACGAACAGGCCGCCTATGCCGCCGTGCGCTGGTTGCGCCAAGATATGCCAGCCGGCACCCCCGCCCTGTTGTTAGAGGGCATTCGCAGTGCCGAAAACGCGCGCCAACGCAGCCAAGGCGCCACCCGTGCCTTGGCCGAAACCCCCGCCATGCGCCTGCTGGCCAGCGAGAGCGCCCACTGGAAAATTGACGAAGGCTATACACTGACCCAAGCGCTGCTACAGCGCCACCCCCAAGCCAAATTAATCTATGCTGCCAACGACATGATGGCCTTGGGTGCCATTCGCTACCTGCAAGAGCAGGGCCGCCGCGATGTCAAGGTGGGTGGCTTTGATGCCATTGCTGAAGCCCAAACCGCTCTGCGCCAAGGCTGGCTACACGTCACGGTAGACCAGCAAGCAGCCGAGCAAGGCTTTCAAGGCATGATGCTGGCCGAGCGCCTATTGCGTGGCGAGACCGTGCCCGAAGTTACCCTCATCAATGCCGAACTGGTCACGGCGCAAACCCTGCGCTAAAGCATTCTGCCTGTATGCCTTGGAGCCGCTGGCACAACAACATCACCAGCAAGCTGGTGCTGTATTTCTTGCTCACGGGGGTAGTGCCCCTGCTGCTGTTTGGCATCAGCACCTTTTGGATGGCGCATAGCTTTATCAGCAAGCAAGTGACCATCAACAACCACCGCACCCTGAGCGAAACGCGCCAATTTTTAGCACTCTATGCCGAGCAACTAGAAGACTTGGCAGCCAACATTGCTGGCAACGAAATTATTGCCCAAGCACTACACCAAGCCAATGTAGCCGGAGATGATGACTACAACCGCCTGCACACCAAAGCACAAATTGGCTACATACTGAACCATTTTTTAAGCACGCGCGGGCTGGTATCGCTCAATGTCGTTGCCCTCAATGGACGCCATTTTCATGTCGGGGCCACGCTAGACACCCACGACTTGCCATCTCCCACTGTGCGCCGTCTGCTGCAAGAGGCCCAAGCCTCGGGGCAAAGTACCTATTGGCGCGGCATGGACGATGGGGCCAATTTGGGCATGACCTCACGCAAAGTTTATACCTTGGTACGCCCTATCAGCCACTACGACGAAGAGCGCCATCACCATGCTGTAGTAGGGCTGCTGTTGATAAGCCTAGACGATACGATTTTTCATAAGCGCCAATTACAAACAGAAGCCCATCCAGACACCCAACTACTGGCCGTGGACCGCCAAGGGCGCTTTATGCACCACCCCGAACCGGGGCATGTAGGCCAAGCGTTGGCACCGGGCTTGCTCACTTTGTTGCGCCAAAATCAAAACCAAAACGATCAACATTTGGTATTAGATGGCCGCCAAGTGGTGCTGTCTTCACTGTCTTTGCCCAATGCAGGGGGCTATTTGGTACTGATTTCGCCTTGGAACCAGTATTGGGCCAGCATTTCGCAAGTATCCAGCGTCGCCTTGGGTTTATTGCTACTGTGTTTGGTCGTCATGGCCTTGTTGGTGCGTCGTTACACGCGCCAAGTGGTGGCCCCACTGCAAGCGCTGGCGCACAGTTTTCAGCAACTGACCCAGGCACCACAGGCGGTTCATGCGCCGCTGCCAGAACCCACAGCCAATGATGAAATTGCCGATTTGGTACGTGGTTTCAATGCCTATTTACACACCGTCCAAGAGCAGCACCAAGCCGCTGCCGCCCTGCGCCGCACCGAGCAAGAGCGGCTAGAACACGCCCAAACCTTGCGAACCGCCATTGATGCCATAGATGAAGCCTTCGTGCTATTTGACCCGCAAGACCGCTTGGTGTTTTGCAACGAAAAGTACCGCACCTTGGTACCTGCTGCGGATGAGCCTATCCCATTGCAAGGCCAAACCTTTGAAGAGCTATTGCGCCTGCGTATTCGGGCAGGATGCTATTACGCCGAACTAAGCCATGCCACCGAGGCCGAACGCGAAGCGTGGATTGAGCGGCGCATGAGCATCCACCGCAGTTGCGACCAAGCCCTAGAGCAAAAACTAGAAGATGGGCGCTGGCTACGCATTGTGGACCGCAAAACCCCGGCGGGCTACACCGTAGGCTTTCGGGTGGATATTACCCACCTTAAACAGATGCAAGAAGAAGCCGAGGCCGCCAACCGCGCCAAAAGCGATTTTCTGGCCAATATGGGCCACGAAATTCGCACCCCCATGAACGCCATCATTGGCATGACGGCTTTGGTACTCGATTCTGAACTCACCCCACGCCAGCGTGACCACCTGAGCAAGGTTTCTGGCTCGGCCAAAACTTTATTGCAACTGCTCAATGATTTGCTCGATTTTTCTAAAATTGAGGCCGGACGGCTAGAGCTAGAGCAAGCGCCTTTTGCACTGGCCGCAGTATTGCACCGCATTAATGATATTTTTGCTTACCAGCTAGAGCAAAAAAAACTCGATTGGCAGGTAGTGCTAGACCCCCAACTGCCCGCTCAGCTGGTGGGTGATGCTTTGCGCTTAGGCCAAATTTTGACCAATTTGGTGGGCAACGCAATTAAATTTACCGAACAAGGCCGTATTAGCCTGCATTTGGTACAGCAGGCACGCAGCGCCACCAGCATCACGCTGCAAGGCAGCGTCAGTGATACCGGCATTGGCATGGGGCCAAAACAAATCGCGCGCCTGTTTTCTGCCTTTACCCAAGCAGATAGCTCTATTGCACGCAAATATGGTGGCACCGGCTTAGGCTTATCGATTGTGCAGCGCTTAACGCAACTGATGGGCGGGCGGGTGTGGGTAGAAAGCACCTTGGGCCAAGGCAGCACCTTTGGCTTTGAGGTGGTGCTAGGCTATTTATCCCCGCACCCCGACACCCATCCAGACATTAACCCAGAGCAGCCCCTATTAGCGCTTACTTGTACCACCGCCGCCCATCCCTCTTTAAGCGCCCACCTCTTGCCTACAGCGCAATTACAAACCCTATTGCCACAGCTACAGCAGCTGTTGGCGGGCAACCGATTGGCAGCCAAGCGCGTAGGGGAACAAATAGAAATTTTGCTGCAAGACACCCCTTTGGTAGCAAATGCGTTTATGCCAGTAATGGTGGCTGTGCGACGCTTGCAGTTCAAAGAAGCCCTAGATGCGCTTGAAGTCTGGCAACACTGGCTGACCGAGCAGGTCTCAACCCACCGCGTAAACCAAGAATAAGGAGCACCCGCCTATGCCCCGCCGTATGCCGCAAGTGTTAATCATAGATGACCAACCCGAAAACATCGAAGTGCTGGGTGAAACCTTAGCCCATATCTGCGAGGTAGGTTTTGCCCTGTCTGGCCCCGAAGGTTTAGCCCAAGTAGCCGCACAATTGCCCGACCTAATTTTGCTGGATGTGATGATGCCAGACATGACTGGCTACGAGGTGCTAGACATCTTGCAAAGTGACCCACACACGCGCAAAGTACCGGTTATTTTTGTTACCGCTCGTATTGATTCTGACAGCGAAACCCGGGGCATCGAAGCCGGTGCGGTGGACTTTATTCACAAGCCCATCAACCCACAGGTGGTTAAAGCGCGCGTCTCGGCCCACCTAGAGCGGGCGCAGCAACGCGCCGATTTGGCCGAGCTGAACCAACAACTGCAAGACTCTCTGGCGCAAATCAAGGCAGCGCAAAGCCAGTTGTTGGTGCTTTCTACCGCCATTGAGCAAAGCCCCCTGACGGTGATGGTGACCGATTTAGAGGGCCATATTCAATACGTCAACCCCCATTTCACCAACAGTACGGGCTACACCTTTACCGAGGCGCAAGGAAAAAAGCCCTCGCTGCTCAAATCAGGCTTGACCGACCAAACCGTGTATGCCGATTTATGGCGGCAAATTAAGCAGGGACGCTCTTGGGTGGGTGAAATTATCAATCGCACCAAAGACGGTAGCACCTACATAGAAGAAACCCATATCGCCCCAGTGGTAGATGCCACCGGCCAGCGCCAGCACTATGTGGCCATCAAACTCGATATTACGGCGCGCAAACATGCCCAAGAAAAGCTAGACCATCTGGCCCACTACGATATGCTGACCAATCTGCCCAACCGTAGCTTGTTTATGGACAGAGTAGAGCGTGGGCTGGCACTGGCCAAACGCCACGATAAACCTTTGGCACTGCTGTTTATTGATTTAGACAAGTTCAAACCCATCAACGACACTTGGGGCCATGCGGTGGGCGATTTGGTGTTACAAGAAGTGGCCCAGCGAATGCAAAGTTGTGTGCGCGAGTCTGACACCGTAAGCCGCGTGGGTGGCGATGAATTTGTGGTGTTGCTGCTCAACTTGAGCAACGCCGCTGATGCAATGATGGTGGCCGAAAAAATCCGCACCGCCCTCAATGAACCCATCAAGCTACAGGACAAAACCTTATCCATTTCTTCTTGCATTGGCGTGGCTTTGTACCCAGAACACGGCCAGACGCAAATGGAGCTATCGCGCCATGCCGATACTGCCATGTACCAAGCCAAGGAGCGTGGACGCGATAGGGTGGTACTGTTTGAGCCGGCAATGGTTTTGGCTTAATCATTGCACGCCACCCCATTTTTCTCTACCCCCACAATACTGCTATGCACATTCATCTTTCTGGAAAAACTGCCCTTGTCACCGGTGCCAGCGCCGGTATCGGTTTGGCCATTGCCCGTGGCTTGGCCCAAGCCGGGGCCAGCGTAACGTTGTGCGCCCGCGATACCCAGCGCCTGAACGCCGCTGTGGCCGCTTTACAGGCCGAAGGCTTGCAAGCCCAAGGCGTAGCTGCCGATTTGGCCCATGCCGCTGGCTGCCAAACCTTGCTGGCTGCCGTGCCCACCACGGACATCCTTATCAACAACTTGGGCATTTACGGTACGCAAGACTTTTTTGCCATCAGCGATGAAGACTGGGAAACTTTTTTCCAAACCAACGTCATGAGTGGCCTGCGCCTATCGCGCCACTACGCCCAAGGCATGAAAGCACGCGGCTGGGGACGAGTTCAATTTATCTCTAGCGAATCGGCCATCAACATTCCGGCAGATATGGTGCATTACGGCGTGAGCAAATCGGCGCTGCAAGGCTTATCGCGCGGCTTGGCCAAAGTATTGGCTGGCACTGGCGTGACGGTGAACACTATTTTGCCCGGCCCCACGCGCACCGAGGGCGTGCAAACCTTCTTTGCCAATTTGGCCCAGCAGCAGGGTATTTCGGTGCCCGAGATGGAACAACGCTTCTTCCGCGAAAACCGCCCATCCAGCCTGATTGGCCGTTTTGCTACACCCGAAGAAGTGGCCAATTTGTGTGTTTACATCGCCTCTACCCAAGCCAGCGCTACCACCGGCGCGGCTTTGCGCGTAGAAGGCGGCATTGTCGAGAGCATCATTTAACTCCGTGGCATAGTGGCAAACAAAACTTGGTTTGCCATCCATGTCTAGCTTAAACCAGCAACGCACGCAAAAATACATCCACGCCCGCCAGCAACACCCTGCATGGTTGCTGCTGGCTTCGCGCCGGGCACCCTTGATGCTCAGTTGCCTCGATGCGCTATTTGAGCACCAGCGCGATGGCGTACCATTTGACCAAGCGGTGCAGGCACTGGCCGAGATGCTGTTGGCCCATGCCAACCAGCCCGAATATGACATTGACCCCACCGACGTGCAAGCGCAAGCGCGGCGTGAGTTGCGCGACTGGATTCGGCGCGCACTGGTCACAGAACGCGAAGGCCGGGTGTTTGAAACCGATGCCCTCAAAACCGCCTTGCGCTTTGTCGCCCAGCTAGACCAGCGCCTCATGACCTCCACCGCCTCGCGCTTGGCGGTGGTGCAGCGCGAAATAGACAATCTGGTCACGGCCCTAGACCCCAATCCACAAAGCCGCGCTGAACAAATCCAGCGGCGCATCCAAGACCTGCAACAGCAGTTAGCGCAAGTGCAAGCCGGCCATGTCACGCTGCTAAGTGATGAGCAAAGCATAGAAGGCATCCGCGAGGTGTACGCCTTGGCCACCAGCTTGCGCGCAGATTTTCGGCGCGTAGAAGACTCTTGGCGCGAGGCCGACCGCAACTTGCGCCAAGCTATTTTGAGTGCCGAACACCACCGGGGCGCGGTGATGGACCAATTGCTCGATGGCCACGCCCAGCTGCTCAACACCCAAGAAGGCCGGGTGTTTGAAAATTTTCAGCAGCAGCTAGACAACCAGCAAGAGCTGGCGCAAATGCGTGCGCGTATCCGTGGCATTTTGGCGCACCCGGCAGCACCCCAAGCCTTAGACGACTTGCAGCGCAGTGAACTGCAACTGCTGGTAGCCCAGTTGATTAAAGAAGCCAAAGTGGTGCAGGCGGTGCGTGCGCGCAGCGAGCGCGAAGTGGGCCAATTCATGAAAACCGGCCAAGCTGCAGAAAACCAGCGCGTCGGCCAGCTGCTGAACACCATCTTGCAACAGGCACTCAGTATCGATTGGCAGCGCCAAGCGGTGCGCCGCCAAGCTGCACCCTTGCCCCCCGTGGGCATTGCTTTGGGCGGCCTGCCACTGATTGAGCGCTTACGCATCAAATCTTTGGAGGGCAGCACGCAAAGCCAAGCACTGCTGCTGACTACCCACTATACCGATTTGAGCCAAGTGGAAGATGAATTTTGGCAAGCCTTTGGCGGCCTAGACCGCCAAGCCCTGCTAGAAAAAACCTTGGCCGTGCTAGAGCAAAACGGCCAGCCCATGACCTTAGCTGCCTTGGCCCAAGCCTTGCCGCCGGGCGAACACGATTTAGAAACCCTGACCCTCTGGCTATCGCTAGCCCGCGAAGCAGGGGCGCAGCCCGAAGCAACTGACGCAGAACACATCACCACCGAAGACCGCGCCACCGAAGCACCACCGAACAACCATCACCCGCACTGGCGTTTTACGGTGCCGCGTGTGGCTTTGGATGCTGCATCGGTGCGCGCTTTGGGCGCTGTGTTTTAAGTCCACGCCCATACAGCGCTTATATTGACGGCACTTGTACCCCCATGCGTTCAGCCCTTTATGCCACGTAAAAATCCTACGCCTGACATTTTTGACCAATGGGCCGGTGCCACGTCCGCCCCAACACCCACGCCGGAAGAACCCAAGGCAGCCGATAGCGCGTTGGCCACAGAGCCAGCACCTGCAAACACCGAGCAGGCCCATGCCACGCCGCTGGCCTTGCGCCGCGCCGTACAAGAGCTGCTCAAATACGGCCTGCTAGAGCAAAGCGCCAAGCCACAGTTATTCCGGCAGATTGCCAACGATACTGCACGCATCAACACCCAATTAGAGCCTTTGGATTTGCAAGTGCGCGTCGATGATGTGCGCGGCTTGGCCTTTGTTGTTGTTGCGCCTGATTATTACGGTGAGGCCGAAGACGAAGACGAATGGACGCACCCCTTGGTGCGCCGCCAACGCCTCACGCTAGAGCAATCGCTGTTGCTGGCTATTCTGCGGCGCGAATTTTTACAACGCGAACAAGAAAGCGGTTTGGGCGTGCCGGTGCAGTTGGCGCTGGATGGCTTGTTGCCGCAACTGGAGATTTATTTGGGCGCTACCGGCAGCGATATGCAAGAGCGCAAACGCTTGGCCACGCTGCTCGAAAGCCTGCGCGGGCATGGTGTGGTCTCTGAAGTGGATGCCCAAGAAAGCATCACCATCCGACCCATGATTGTGCATTTGGCCAATCCGCAAAACCTACAAGCCCTGCTACAACACCTGCAAGCCTTGCCCCAAGGGGGCACGGCAGCAGCATCGCCCGAGAATGCCGCATGACGCCAACCCCCAGCACCACGCCAGCGCAACACGGCTACCATCTGCAAGAGTTGCACCTGTACAACTGGGGCGCTTTTGCGGGCCGCCACCAAGCCAGTTTAGACAGCGGCAACACCGCCATCATTGGCCCCACCGGCAGCGGCAAAACCACGCTGATAGATGCCCTGATGACGCTGCTGTGCCAAAACCCGCGCTACAACCTGGCCTCTACCGGCGGCCACGAAAGCGACCGCGATTTGGTGTCTTATGTGCGTGGAGCCACCGGCCCCGGCCATGCTGGTGCCAACAGCGAACATTTGGCGCGCTCTGGGCGCTGTGTAACGGCGATTGCAGCGCGGCTGGTGCGCGGCAGCGATGGCCACGATAAGCACAGTGCAGCTGCCAGCCATACCGTGCTGCTGGGTGGACTGTTCTGGTTTGATGGCAGCAGCTCCTCGGCCAGTGACCTGCAAAAACGCTGGTTCTTTGCCCAAGGGGCCGGGCACGATATGGACGTTTGGCTAGAAGAACACCACAGCGGCGGTGCGCGTGCCTTGGGGCGGCTAGAAAAAAACACCGACGGGCTACAACTATTTACCAGCAAATCGGCCTATCTGGCACGCTTGCAGCGCTTTTTTGAAGTCGGGCCAAATGCCTTCACCTTGCTCAATCGCGCGGCGGGCCTGAAACAACTCAACAGCATTGACGAAATTTTTCGTGAATTGGTGCTGGATGATGAATCGGCATTTGATGATGCGCTGCAAGTCGTCAGCAGTTTTGACGAGTTGGCCAGCATCCATGCCGAGCTAGAACTGGCCAACCGGCAGTATCTGGCACTGCTGCCCCTGCGCGATTTGGCAGAAAAAGAACGGCAACAACAGCGCCAGCTGGGCGAACTGCACACCCTGCAAGCGGCACTGCCCGCTTGGTTTGCACACCAAGGGCAACAACTGTGGCAACAGCGCAGCGCCCAGCTGCAAACACAACTAGAGCAACTGCAAACACAGCTCCATCAGGCCCAAAGCGCGTTGCACCATGCCCGCGCCGAGGAGCAACTACAACTAGAAGCCTACTTGCGTACCGGTGGCAGCGACATCCAGTCACTGCGCGACAGCATCGATGCCTTGGGCCAAGTGCTAAGCCAACGCCAACGGGTGCTGACCGATTACCAAAAGTTAGCCCGTAACCTAGCGCTAGTGTGGCCGACTGATGGCAACTTCAACGCCACACTTCTCAGCACACACCAAAGCCAAGCCGACAGCGCCCTGCAACAACTCAAGGCGCAACAAGAGGCCCAAAAGGCCGCCACCGAAGAGGCCGTGACGCAAGAGCGCAACGCCCACGCCCAGTTAGAGCGCCTAAAAGCCGAGCGCCACACGGTACAACAGCGCCCCGGCTCCAATGTGCCGCCTGAGTTTCAGCAATTTCGTGCTGCGCTGGCCGCGCAATTGCAGCTTTCGCCCGAGGCACTGCCCTTTGTGGCCGAACTGGTCGAAGTACGCAAAGACCAATCCGCTTGGCGCGGTGCCATCGAGCGCGCCTTGGGCAGCCAGCGTTTGCGTATTTTGGTACCCGCACCCGCCATACGTGCGGCCTTAGAGTGGGTGAACCAGCGCCAGCATCGTCTGCATGTGCGCTTGCTAGAGGTGCAAGAGCAGCCGGTCGTGACTTTTTGGCCAGATGGCTTTTGCCAAAAACTCAACCTCAAGCCGCACCCGTACCAAAATGCCCTACGCAAATTGTTGTCTGAGTTAGACCGCCATTGCGTCGCCAGCGCCGAAGCATTGCAGCACACCCCGCACGCTATGACCGCGCAAGGGCTGATGTCGGGCAAGGCACTGCACTTTGACAAACAAGACCAAAAACGCCTAGACCAAGACTGGATGACCGGTTTTGATAATGCCGACCTGCTGGCACAACTGGCACAGCAAATCGCGCAGGCGCAGGAACATTGGCAAGCGCTAGAGCAGCAAAAAAAGGCCGCCACCCAAGCCGCCGACAGCGCCGAGAACCAACGCCGTCTGTGGCAAAGCCTGCAAGCCCTGCGCTTTGAAGAGATGGACGTGGCCAGCACCCAAGCACAATGGCAACACCAGCAACAGCGCTTAGAAGCCCTGCTTGCGCCCCAATCAGACACCGCACAGGCTCAAAAACGCTGGGAGGCAGCCAAAACACGCCAAGAGCAGGCCGATGCGCTACTGCGCCAATGCCAGCAACAACAAAACACGCTGCAAAAAGACCAAGCCCAAGCCGCCAAAAAACAAGCCGACTACCAAGCTCGGCTGGCCCCACTGCCAGCACAAACCACCTTGCCCGATGTGCCAGCACAGGCGCGGCGCTTATCGCTAACTTTGCCGGTGTTGGATTGCGAGCAGCTGGACCGCCAAGAACTCCAAGTGCGCGAAGAGTTGGGCAGCAAATTAGAAAAGCAAACCAAACAGCACGGCCAGCTACAAAACGACATCACGCGCCAAATGGGCAAAGCGCAAAAAGAAGACCGGGGTGCCTTGGCCGAGCAAACCGAAGACTTGCTAGCCCTGCCCCACTACCTAGAGCGCCTGCGCGTGCTAGAGCAAGAAGCCCTGCCCGATAAACGCCAGCGCTTTCAGGACTACCTCAATAGTGCCTCGGAACAAGGCGTAAGCACCTTGCTCAATGGCATTGAAGCCCAAGTGGCAGAGATTACCGAGCGCATGGAGGCGCTCAACCAAACCCTGCAACGGGTAGATTTTCAGCCGGGGCGTTACTTGCAACTGGCACCGCAAACCGTGGTACACCAAAGCCTGCAAACCCTGAACAAGGCAATGGCGCAGTTGCGCGTCGAGCGTTTGCGCGACGACAACGGGCAGAGCCACTATTTGGCACTGCGTACCATGGTAGAACTGCTGCGCGAACATGCCAGCAACCGGCGCACCAAGGCCGCCCAAGCGCTGCTCGATGCGCGCTACCGCTTGCAATTTGCGGTGCATGTTTTAGACCGTGCCAGCGGCCAAGTGCTAGAGCGGCGCACCGGCTCGCAAGGCGGCAGCGGCGGCGAAAAAGAAATCATTGCCAGCTATGTGCTGACCGCCTCGCTCAGCTATGCGCTGTGCCCACCGGGCCGCCAGCATCCACTGTTTGCCAGTATCGTGCTGGATGAGGCATTCTCTAAAAGCTCGCAGGCGGTGGCAGCGCGCATTATTCAGGCACTGCGCGAGTTTGGCCTGCACGCCCTGTTTGTCACGCCCAACAAAGAACTGCGCCTACTGCGCGACCATACGCGCTCTGCCGTGGTGGTGCATCGGCGCGGCGCACAGGCCAGCCTGACCTGCCTCAGTTGGCAAGAACTAGAAGCCCATGCACGCCAGCGCCAAGCCGGGGAGGCACCTGCTGCATGAAATCGCCCCAGCAACTGGCCGTGCAGCTGGCACGCCAATGGCAAAGCAGCCACTGGCGCACGCAACACCTGCTGCCCGGCACCGGCGCTTGGCCTTTGCGTCTGGCGATTGGTGCCCCAGACAGCCAGACCTTTCGCCATGCTGGCACTGCACTGCGTGGGCACTTACAACAATGGCAAGCCATACACCAAGCAGGCCCCGGCAGTGTGCAATGGGAAGCGCGTAGCTACCGTGGCGCGCCCACAGCGCTAGAGGTGCCTACGCACTGGGTTTTGTCGCGTCCTTCGGAATACATCGCGGCTATCAGCCAATTTGCCGCGCCCCAGCATACAGAGGTTGCCGCCGATTACCATGCGCTGGCCCAGGTATTGCCGCAAGTGGACGACCAATTTCATAGCCTGCTGCTGCGACGGCTAACGCTGTGGCGACATGCTCCAATAGACCAAGTAATCACCGCCACCCGCATGGCCCTGCAACTAGAACCGGGCTGTGCAGGGGGCAAACCCCTGCGCCTGCTGGCGCTGGCCGGCAACGACAGCAAATTTTTTGAGCGCCACCACAGCCTGCTGAAAGCCTTGTTGGATGTGCGCTTTGCTGGCGAAGCCAGCCAACAAGGACTCAGCGCGTTTTTGGGTGCCAGCCCCGAAGGGGAGCATTGGGTACTGGTAGCACCACTGGCCGATGGCCTGCTGCCTTTTTTGCGCCAGCGCGTCACCACCACCGAACTGCACGCCACCGCCTTGCCCTGCCAGCGCATTTTGCTGGTAGAAAATGAACGCAGTTTGCACCAGTTGCCCATGCCAGTGCCAGGCACCATTGCCATCTTGGGCAGTGGCCTCAATTTGGCTTGGCTGGCGGCCCCGTGGCTGCAACAACGGCAAGTAGCCTACTGGGGCGATTTGGATACTTGGGGGCTGGCCATGTTGGGCATAGCCCGCCAACATCTGCCGCACTTGCAGCCCCTGCTGATGGACAAAACCTGCTTTGCTGCCCACGACCATCTGGCGGTGCCCGAACCCGTTCATGCCACCGACTTTACCCCCAACGCCCTGCCTGCACCAGAAGCCGAGTTAATGCACTATCTACGCAGTTTAGAAAAGGGGCGATTAGAGCAAGAATTTTTGCCCGCCCACGTAGTAGCTGCCGCCATAGAAGAATGGTGCAAAGAACCGTTCGTGGGTCAAGACAAAGCCTTTTCTCAAGCAAAATAGTGTCCTTGCCAACATAACCGGCATTTTTATAGGACTCAATCCATGAGCATCAAAAGCGACCGATGGATACGCCGCATGGCAGCCGAGTACGGCATGATTTCGCCCTTCGAGCCCGGCCAAGTGCGCCAAGTCGATGGCCAAAAAGTCATCAGCTACGGCACCAGCAGCTACGGTTACGACATCCGCTGCGCGCCTGAATTTAAGGTGTTTACCAACATCCACAGCACCGTGGTGGACCCCAAAAACTTCGACGAAAAAAGTTTTGTCGATTTTTATGGCGATAGCTGCATCATTCCGCCCAACAGCTTTGCGCTGGCGCGCACCATGGAATACTTTCGCATCCCGCGCAATGTGCTCACTATTTGCCTCGGAAAAAGCACTTATGCGCGCTGCGGCATCATCGTGAACGTGACGCCCTTCGAGCCCGAATGGGAAGGCTACGTCACCCTCGAATTTAGCAACACCACACCCTTACCTGCCAAAATTTACGCTGGCGAAGGTTGCGCCCAAGTGCTGTTTTTTGAGAGCGACAAAGACGACGTGTGTGAAACCAGCTACAAAGACCGGGGCGGTAAATACCAAGGCCAGCACGGTGTCACGCTGCCACGCGCCTAAGCTGCTGCCAAGCAAGGGCTGCAGAACGGAAATGTGCAAGCTTGCGACACTTTTTCAGCCCGCAACCTCTAGGCTGTACCGTTTTGGCAGCGCTGGTGCGACAATTGCACACCAATGACAAGTTCCTTCTCTAATTTATCGCTGGCCGAGCCGCTGGCGCGTGCTGTGGCCGAAATGGGCTACGAGTCCATGACACCCATTCAGGCCCAAGCCATCCCGGTGGTACTTACTGGGCAAGACGTGATGGGTGCCGCCCAAACCGGCACCGGCAAAACTGCCGCCTTCTCGTTGCCCTTGCTGCAACGCCTAATGCAGCACGAAAACGCCTCCACCTCGCCAGCACGCCACCCGGTGCGCGCCTTGGTGCTGCTACCCACGCGCGAGCTGGCCGACCAAGTGGCCCAGCAAATCGCCCTCTATGCCAAATACACCAAACTGCGTAGCGCCGTGGTGTTTGGTGGCATGGACATGAAGCCCCAAACCCTAGAGCTGAAAAAAGGCGTAGAAGTGCTGGTGGCTACACCGGGCCGTCTGCTAGACCACATCGAGGCCAAAAACACCGTACTCAACCAAGTAGAGTATGTGGTGCTCGATGAGGCCGACCGCATGTTAGACATCGGTTTCTTGCCCGATTTGCAACGCATCCTCAGCTACCTGCCCAAACAACGCACTACCTTGTTGTTTAGCGCCACCTTCTCGCCCGAAATCAAGCGCTTGGGCAACAGCTACTTGCAAAACCCGGTCACCATTGAAGTGGCCAGAGCCAACGCTACCGCCTCCACGGTAGAGCAGCGCTTTTATACCGCCACCGACGAGGACAAGCGCCGCGTCATCCACCAAGTGCTTAAAAACCGGGGCATCAAGCAGGCATTTATTTTCGTTAATAGCAAACTCGGTTGTGGACGCTTGGCGCGCAGCCTAGAGCGCGAGGGCCTCAAAACCACCGCCCTGCACGGCGATAAAAGCCAAGACGAACGCCTCAAAGCCCTAGAAGCTTTCAAGCAAGGCGAAGTGGATTTGCTGGTGTGTACCGATGTGGCCGCACGCGGCCTAGACATCAAAGACGTACCTGCCGTATTCAATTTTGATGTTCCGTTCAACGCCGAAGACTACGTTCACCGCATTGGCCGCACGGGCCGCGCAGGCGCTTCGGGCTTGGCCGTTACCTTGGTCTCGGGCAGCGACACCCGCTTGGTGGCCGATATTGAAAAACTGCTCAACACCAAGCTCAAGGTAGAGACCCTGCCGCTAGACGAAGTAGCCTCCGAGCGCAGCCGTTACAGCGAAGCCCGCCCCGAAGCCCGCAATGAACGCTACGAGCGCCCCGAGCGCTTTGACCGTGCAGCCCGTCCGGCACAGCGCGGCGGCTTTCGGCCAGCCATGCCCTCGCGCGATCCGTTTTTTGACAAACCCTACGAGGCCCCAGCCGCCGCCGTTGTGCCCTCTTGGGACTCTGCCAGCCCCAACCCTGCGGCGCGTGCTGGCCTATTGGGCAACATCAAACCCCGGCGCAAGCTGGCAGCTTTGTTCAAACCAACAGAGCCGGGGGCGGCACCCGCCTAGGGTGGGCTGTGGCATGTGCCGAACCTTGGCAAGCCTGTTATTGCTCGCACCTCGGGCTCCACATCCCGAGGTTTTCAAGCCATCAGGCCGGTACAAACGGTTGCTTGGGTAAGTTGGTTTCAGAAATTTCAGAAACCACTACCCTTTTCACTAAATTCAGCCTAAAAAAATTGACTGTGTGAGGCAATTGCATATGCCGCTCTAATGCTGCATGGCTTGCAAAGCATTCTAAAAGAATAAAATGTTCTGCGTTAGATAGCGACTGGTAAAAAGAAAAGAAAATACACTCTGGCTCCTGCTGGGTGGCTTTTTCTAAATCAATCAATGCTTGCTCCACAGCTCCAATGAATTCAGATTTTGCTTCAATATGAACTATGTTGGCTATTTTCATGGTTTTCAAAGCTGAATGAGTCCAATTTTAATGGCTTTGACTACAGCGGCAGTTCTATTTTTAACACCTAATTTTCTGTAAATATTCTTCAAATGCCACTCTACAGAATTTTCGGAAATACAGAGTGCATCTGCAATATTAAAATTATCCATACCATCAACCATAAGAGTTATCAAATCTATTTCACGGGATGTCAAAACAACAGGGCTGTCTGGTAGACATACATCCTGTGCATGGTAAAGCCTATGGGCAATCAAACTTAATATTGGTAGCACTTCACTATGTATAGCCTCTGTATGGGCTGAAGCAAAGCCTACGGCAATTGCCATGCCATGCGGGCCATGCACTGGCACCACCACACCATCGCGCATTCCTGTATCCCGACAATCATGAAACAGCTCTTGTTGGCTCTTAGGCAACGTGGCCTCTAGGGCGCTCCATGTAAAAGGGCGATGGCTGGACAGTGCTTTTACCCGGACAGGGTTGCGCTGTAAATACTTTTTCTCGACATACAACTTTTGCCACTCTGAGGGATAGGTGGTGGCACTCCAGTTTTGGCTGGCATCAGGATGGCTTCTGACGGGGGCATGAATCATGTAGTCAAACCCGAGATTTCTTGCTGATATACAAGCTACCTGAAAGGCAGCTTTCCAATCCATAATTTTTGAAAAATCTTGATGGATAGAGGCATAAATTTCTTGAATAGCTTGGGTTGAGTGCATGAAAAATCAAATGATTGAACTATCAAACCATGATGAATGACATGTGGCTTAGCCAGCCCCACGGAAATCCGTAGTTGTGTGCTCTGGCACATTGCACTACATTCAAAATTTTACCGTACCTTTAGTGCCAAACCAAACCCAGTGCAATTGTCCATTGAAGCAACTTGGATACTGCTACACAACCTGTAGGTTTTGACAGTTACCAATACCTCTCTTTTTTTGAAGAATCAAGACAAAGGTTTACCACTTCCTAAACAAAATGCACGATGTCCCCTACAGCCAGTACGAAGCCCTCTTGGCTGCGGAGAACCTTGACGCACTTCAGCGCCAAGCACAAGCCATTGTGGCTATGCTGGGATTTAACGGATTTTTGTACCTCAGTGCCCAAAAAACCTCCAAACCTGTAACATCTGCCGAGCTATGTGTACTCAGTAGCCATGCACCGGCCTTTGTGCAACGTTACCAAAACCAGCACTGCCACCAGCACGACCCTACAGCGCTGCATATTCAGCAACACCCTTACCCCATAGCGTGGGGGCAGCATACCTTTCAGGGCATACGGGCCAAGGCCATGTACCGGTTTGCCCGCCAACATGGCATCCGCTCTGGCGCGGTCTTTCCGGTGTCATCTGCCCACACTGGCCTGGCCCATTTCAGCTACGCCTGTAACCAAGACTTCAAACAAGCCCTGCCCACTATTTTGGCGGCTATGCCATATGGGCAACTGTTGGCCACCTTCGTGCATCAAGCAGCCATCAGTTTATTGCAGCTGCCCAGTTCTGCCCCAAACCACGGCATGACGGAGCGGGAACGTACTTGCCTTTATCTGGCCGCGCAAGGATTGCGCGACAACGAAATTGCCCATCGGTTGGGTATTACCCCGCGCACGGTTCTATTTCATTTGGGCAACGCACGGCAAAAACTGGGAGCTGATAACCGTGCCCAGATGATGGCCCGTGCCATCACCCTGAAAGTGATTGTTCTGTGAGCACACCCACACCATCGCCTTCGGTGATTGAACTGCTGTTGCCCCCGCATGGCGTGCAAGCGACAAGAGAGCAGTTGCACATGCACCCTCTGGATTACGCCTTTTTGCAACAAGCAGCCCAAAGGCAAAAACAGAGTTTGGCCGATTTCATCGTGCTGGCTGCACATCTTCATGCCCGAAATGTGCTGGCTGACACGCAGGCACGTACCACTGCCACTGCTACATCCATTCCAGACCATCCAACAGCCAATGTACCCACCAATGCCTTGCCAAAAAGATGAAGGTAGCTTCATGCGCCCCCTAACTTACTGGCTCACCGGCTTTTCGGGGGCTGGAAAGTCCACCCTTGCCCAAGCTCTTGCTGACTATCTGCGCGCTCAAGGGCAAGCCGTGTGTGTACTCGATGGCGATGAGCTTCGCACTGAACTTTGCAAAGATTTAGGCTATTCACTAGCAGAGCGCACCGAAAACATGCGCCGCACTGCCGCAGTGGCCCAACTGCTCAATCGGCAAGGCATTACCGTGATAGCGGCCCTGATTTCTCCCATCGCAGCAAGCCGCACTGCTGCCAAGCAAGTAATTGGCGCAGATCGGTTTATTGAAGTTCACGTCAACACCCCACTGGCCGTATGCCAGCAACGAGACCCCAAAGGTTTGTACGCCCGTGCACAAAACGAGCCAACCCTGTCATTAACAGGCATGGGCGCGCTCTACGAGCCACCCCTTGCTCCAGACCTTTGCATTGACACCAGCCAACTGAGCTTGGTACAGGCCGTGGCGCGTATAGCCAGCTTCAGCCGTGGCTAAGGCTAAGACCTATCCAACAACACCCGCATTCAATTCAGACATGACAACCACGCCCATTTCCCCTGTTGCCGAATCTAAGCCGCAGACGCAACCCCCTGCCCCCACCTTGCTGCCATCACCCGGCTTGGCGGATTGGTTACAAGCCCAAGGGGGTAGTTTGGTGTTTAGCACCTACCAAAGTGCGCGGATATTCTTTCTCTCGGCAGTGCAGCAAGCCGATGGCAGCTTGGGCACCGTGGCACTAGAACGCATTGTTGGCTCGGCAATGGGCTTGACCATCGACCGCGACAAACTCTGGATAACCAACAAAGAGCAGGCTTGGCGCTTTACCAATGTCGGGCCGCGCACGCTCAAACCAGCACCGGAGGCAGAAGCCATTGATTACGACGCGGTGTATATGCCCCGTTGGGGTATTTTGTTGGGCGGCTGCGATACCCACGATGTGCTAGCCAACGTCAAGTTCAATGGGCGGCAACACGAATTACTGTTTGTCAATACCGCCTTCAGTTGCATTTGCAGTATCGACGGCCATTACAACTTTGTGCCGGTCTGGAAGCCTCCCTTTATCAGCGCACTTAGCCCCGAAGACCGCTGCCACCTCAATGGCATGGGGGCCAAAGATGGCCAGCTGGCCTATGCGACTGCCTGCGCTGACACCGATGCGGCTTACGCTTGGAAACCGCAAAAGAATGGCGGTGGCCTGCTGATTGACGTGCAAGCCAACGAAATCATTACCCGCAAGCTGTCCATGCCGCACTCGCCACGCTGGCATAACGGCAAAGTCTGGCTGCTCAATTCGGGCGATGGGCAACTGGGCTATGCAGACCCCGCCGATGGCCGCTTTGTGCCCGTAGCCGATTGCCCCGGTTTTGCCCGAGGGTTACACATCGTGGGCGACTACGCCATCGTGGGCCTGTCTAAGTTGCGTGACAACACCTTTTCGTCGGGTTTGCAGATTAAAGCCAAGCTCGAAGCCAGCCATGTGCCCCAGCGTTGCGGCCTGCTCATTATCAACCTGACTACTGGGCAGATAGAGCACTGGCTGAGCATTGAAGGCAGCATTACCGAGTTGTACGACGTGGCCTTTTTGCCCGGTATCGAGCGCCCCTATACCCCCGGCTTTGGTCAGCCCGAACTGCATCGGCATTTGTTCAACGTGCCTAGCGATGTAGCCCCGGTGGTAGCGCCCACCCCTTTAGCACCCAAAGACGAGTCGGCTCCAGCAGCCAGCCCACAGCCATAAGCCCGAAAAAAGCACGCCCACGCTTTCTTTGATCCATTTTTTCCACCCAAGGAGACCCCCCCATGAGCGCCGTAGATCAATTTTTGATGAGCCACTTGCAATCGTCTAAAGAAGTCGTGATTGTCGATTGGACAGTGACCGACTACCGCACGCTAGTGAAAGACATCAACCCCAATACCCCAGTCATCGTGTTGCAACCGGGCCAAAGTGGGTTGGCAGGTTTGGCCAAGGCATTGGCCGGCTTCGATAACTTGGATGCTGTGCATTTAGTGACCCACGGCTGGGGGGGGGCGCTGCAATTGGGCGGGCAATTGGTGACGGGCGAAACGTTACACAATCAATCGGACGATGTTTTGGCTTTGGCCCGTGCGCTTAAACCCGGTGGCGACTTGATGCTGTACGGCTG
This sequence comes from uncultured Simplicispira sp., assembly GCA_964388325.1. Taxonomy (GTDB): domain Bacteria; phylum Pseudomonadota; class Gammaproteobacteria; order Burkholderiales; family Burkholderiaceae_C; genus Simplicispira. The sequence continues at coordinate 34,810 of CAYMAC010000004.1, forward strand.
CTCGGTGGCTTACGGTGAGCGTGGGCAGGATTTTGTTGAAGATTTGACCGCCATGCTCGGCGATGTTGACGTGGCAGCCTCCACCGACAAGACCGGCCCAACGGCATTGCAGGGCGACTGGGACTTGGAATGGTCAAGCGGCAATATTGAAACCGTGCTGCCGTTTACGCTGCAGGGGATGCAGGATATTGGGCATTGTTTGGGGTGCAGCCTAGGCGGACCTACTAGCGGCCAGCAGACAATGCTTGGGTCCTGGAGCGGAACGTCGATTTTGGCGCTGGACGGAACGACTATCGTTGGTGTAAAGGTGTCAGGTGGCAACTATTTGAACTATGCAAGTACACCATACTATCCAAATTACACGGCCATTAATTCCCCAGGAGCTTCTGGCAACTCAGGGATGGCATCGTTAGCTTTATTTGATGCTACGTTTCCTCATTACTGCCAGTTGTCGAACACCGCTCCCACCCTCTCCGACCCCACCCTCTCTTTCGCTGCCATCGATGAAAATTCTGGTAATCCTGCGGACACAGTTGGTTCCCTGATTTCCAGCATTGTCAGCATCGGTGGCAACGTGACTGACGCGGATTCAGGTGCGGTAACCGGTATTGCCATCACCGCTACCGACAGCACCAACGGCACATGGTATTACTCAATAAATGACGGTACGAACTGGGCAGAAGTAGGCGTGGTTAGCGGCAATTCAGCCCTGCTGTTGCGGGCGACAGACCACATCTATTTCAAACCCGACGCCGATTATGTTGGCATGGTGAGCAACGGCATTACCTTCCGTGCCTGGGATCAGACCGGTTCGACAGCAGACAAGCAAGGCACAAAAGTCGATACCAGCACCAACGGGGGGGCATCGGCCTTCTCGACGGCGACCGATATGGTATCGATTACGGTCAACGATGTCGATCCAGTAATCACGCCGGGACAAAGCTTCAGCGTTGACGAAAACTCTACCGCAGGCACTGCCGTGGGCACCGTTGCCAAAACCGGTGATACCAACGGTCTGATCTGGTCGATTACCGGTGGCACCGGCTCTGCGCTGTTCGACATCAACAGCGGCACGGGAGCGATTACCGTCAAGAGTGGTGCCGTGCTCGATTACGAAGCCACCACCAGCTACACGTTGACGGTTGCAGTGGACGACGAAGACGCTGACACCACGGCGGACTCCACGCAAAGTGTCACGGTCAACCTCAACGACTTGGCGGACAACGCTGCCCCCAGCATCACCGAACTGGACGGCGACCTCTCTGAATTCATTGCTGGCAACTCAGAGTACATAGATTTACAAGCTGGCAGCGGCTTGGTGGTGGCCGATAGCGACTCCACCGATTTCAACGGCGGCTACCTCACCATCACGCGCACCTCAGGCACGGCGGACGGCAGCTTCCTGTCGGATGTGACGGACAACCGCATCAAGTTTGGCACCAGCGCAGGCGCTGCTGATGGCAGCCCGGCCGCGGGTGACACGGTGTATGTGAACGAAAGCGGGGGCGGCACCTACCTGGACATCGGCACTGTTCACTCCAGCCTTACGGGTCAAGCCGGGGCCGATTTGCGCATTGATTTCACCGCAAATGCCACACCCGCCAACGTTTCCGAACTGCTCAAGTTCCTGAAATTCACCGCTCCTACCGCCGGCGTGCGGGAGTTCAGCACCGTGGTCAACGACGGCGATGGTGCCAGCTCAACGGCCAGCAGCTTCACCATGACGGCTACCGTGGACACCGATTCCACCGTCACCGCCTCCACTGCCGTGACCGAGCCTGTTGCCCTGGATACCACCAAGGACACGTCAGGCGAAGCGGTAAATGTGTTTGACTTCATCGTCACCGACCTTGGCACCACAGACAGCTTACCCACCGCCCTGACCCAGATTGCGCTATCCACCTCCGGCACGGGCGACTTCAGCAAAGTCACTTGGCTGCTTTCGGGCGGCGACATCGGTGCGACCCCGGTCACTGGCACCTACAACGCTGGCACCAATACCATCACCTTCGCCAGCCTGACGGAAAGCGTAGAGAGCAACAGCAGCCAGACCTACACCGTCAGCGCCTACTACAACGACACCAGCGGACTCACCGAAGGCCAAACCTTCATTTTGAGTGTGGATGGCGACAGCACCACCAACTTCACCGTCAGTGCCAACGGCTCACAAATGGCTGCCAGCCAAAGCGCCATCACCAACAGCACCGGCACCACGGTGAATGTGGTGGCCACCGAACTGCGCTTTACCACCCAGCCCTCGGCCACTGTCACCAGCGGCAGCGCCTTCGCTGCCCAACCGGTACTCAAAGCCACCGACGCCTTTGGCAACGTCGATACCGACTTCACCGGCACCGTCACCCTGACTGAAAACGGCAGCGGCTCCTTGAGTGATGGCGATGCCACCGTTACCCAAAGTGCCACTACAGGTGTAGCCACCTTTAGCGGCGTGCTCTACACCGCCGCCAGCGATGCCGATGCCAACTTTACCCTCACGGCAGCCGCCAGCGGGCTGACCGATGCCACCTCCAACAGCATCGACCCGGACGTACTGGCCTCCAAGCTCATTTTCAGCACCCAGCCCGCACCTACCGGCGTACAAAGCGGGCAAGCTACCAGCTTTAGCACTGTACCGGTGGTGCAGGCGGTAGATGCTGATAACACGGTAGATACCGACTACAACACTGCCATCGTGCTGGGAGTGACCGACCCCAACGACGGCACGGTAGACGGAACGGTCAACAGCCTAACAGGCACGGGTGACACCGATGGTGCAGCTACCACCGTCACGCTGACCCCGACCAGTGGCGTGGCCACCTTCACCGGGTTGGCATTGCAGTACACGAATGCGGGCACATCCGAATCTATTGCTCTGCGAGCTTCGTCAGGCAGCCTGACGGCAGCCAACAGCAGCACGATTACTTCTGCGACCAGCGCCCCACCTGAGCTCGACCTCAACGGGGGCGACACCGGCACGGGCAACATCGTAACCTTGGTTAGTGCTGCCAACGGCCTGGCTGCGGCCAGTGCAGTGGTCAGCGACGTGGAACTGAGCGCTTTGAATGCAGGCGCAGGCAACTGGAGTGGCAGCACATTGAGCGTGCAACGCATCAAGGCAGACGAAGACGCTGATGGAAGCGCACACGATGTGTTCAACTTCACCAGCGGCGCAGGCTTCACGGTAAGCGGCGGCAGCATCGCCCAAGGCAGCGACGCTACGGGCACACTGTTAAGCGGCGGTAATGCGTTTGCCACCTGGACATACACCAGTGCCAGCGGCAAGCTGGAACTCAGTTTCAATACCCATGCCACCAGCGCCTTGGTGCAAGATGTGGTGCGCCATATCGGCTACAGCAACGCCCGACCTTACGGCGATGCGACCATCCGCCTAGCGTTAAACGATGGCACATTGACGACGAATGCAGATGTGCTGGTCACCAGCACAACGATCCATGTCGATCAGACAGCGCTGGATACCGATGGCGATGCGGCCGATGGGTTCAACCTGAGCGAAGCGCTGGCAGTTGCCAAGCATGGTGACAGCATCCTGATTCACGATGGAACGTATCGCGGGCAGTTCAACGTCACCAAGGCAGTGACCATTGATGCACTGGAGGGTGCCGGTGGCAATGTGCTCATTGAGTCCCCCGATTCGGCTGACCTTCAGGGCGTGGAGCCTTTCCAGTTGATCGGCAATGGACGCTGGCGGATGCCGGTCGTCAATGTGGATACGGACGCGGCCAGTGGCACGGTCACCATCAAAAACATCACGCTTGATGGCCGAAATCAGGCGGTGGTCGATGAACACAACGGCAACAAAGACTTTCTCGGCATCGCGATTCTGGATAGCCATGCCTTGATCGACAACGTGACAGTCAAGAACATCCGCAGTCTGCAAAGCGCTAACCAATGGGGATTCAGCGAGAACTACGGCATTCTGGCGGAAGCAGGTAGCGCGCTGGGCCAGACGATGAACGTCACGATCACGAATTCACGCATCTTCGATTACCAGAAGACGGGCATCGTGGCTTGGGGGCCAAAGCTCAACATGACCATCACCAACAACGAGATCACCGGCATGGGGATACTCGGGGAAAGTGGTCAGAATGGGATGCAAATCGGATCGAGCAATGCAAACCGTCAAGGCACAACGGCAACTATCTCGGGTAACACGATCAGTAATCTGAGTTTCGTCAACAACGTCTATGGCGCAACGGGGGTCATACTCAGGCAGACGGGGGACGTGAGTGTCACCAACAACACAATTTCTGGGCCAGCGGATGGTCTGGGCAATGTGGCCGGGGTAACGGTGTACCAAGGGCTTTCCGGGAAACTCTACGGAGTTTCGGGCAATACCTTTGTTGATACCGATTACGCAATTTACAACGAATTCGATGAGGGTGCGTTTACGCTCAACATCGGGAACAACGATTTTTCCAAATCTGTCATTGCGGTTCTCGACAGTCATGAGCTACCGGATCCTTGGTTTGGTCATACCACGCATTCAGATAGCTCAACAACGATAAGCCTGAACAGCACCGGAATACCGGTCGGCGGGGCATTAAAGTATTACCTCTACGGTGGCAACGATTCATTCACGGATGTCGGAACGGTCAATTCGGTGATTTATGGTGGTGACGGAAGCGACACGATCAGCGCAGGAAGTGGCAACGATACGCTGGCCGGTGGATTGGGCGACGATACCCTGACAGGCGGTGCGGGTGCAGATGTTTTCTTGTACACCTCGGAGGAAGTTGCGACAGAGTTGGACAATTATGTGATGTACACCGGCATCACCGACTTTGGCATCGACCGCATCACCGATTTCGGTACTGGTGATGCGATTCGCGTGATTGGCCGCCAGTCAGTGGGCGGTAGCGTAACCACTGGGAATGGCACCACGGTAGCAAGCAATTCGGTGCAGATTGCGAGCAGCGGTGGTGTCACGACGCTGTACATCGACAGCGATGCGACATCCGATGCGCCGGAGCTACAGGTGGAACTGACCGGCACCTACGTTCCCGGCAATTTCGTGCTAGATGGAGAGTACATTCGCTATCGCAGCGCCACCACCTTTGGCTCCTTAGCATTAAGCGCCGATACAGGCACTAGCGACACCGACTTCATCACCAAAACCAGTAGCCCCCAAACGCTCACGGCCACCTTGAGCGCCGCTTTAGCCATTGGTGAGAAAGTCTATGGCTCGCTGGACAATGGTGCTACTTGGGTTGACCTCACCAGTAAAGTGTCTGGCACCAGCCTGAGCTGGGATGGCATTACACTGAGTGGCAGCAGCACCCTTCAACTAAAGGTAAGCGATAGCGCGGGCAACGATGGTGTTATTACCTCGCAAGCTTATGTGCTCGATACTACCGCACCCAGTACCACTATCGCCAGCAAGAGCTTTTTGGCGGATACCGGTATCAGCAGCACTGATTTCATCACCAAAACAGCCGCTCAAACCATCAGCGGCACCTTGGGCACCCCGCTGGTCGAGGGCGAAATAGTGCAAATCAGCCTAGACAACGGTGACAGCTGGACAACTGCGACAGCCACAGAAGGCCAAAACACTTGGAGCTTGGCAGGGCAAACCCTCAGCGGCAGTGGAACCTTAAAGGTGCGGGTGATAGATATAGCCGGTAACAGTGGCCCTGAAATGAGCCAAGCCTACGCTATCGACATCACTGCACCGACACTCAATGGCGCAGGCAGCAACCCAGCCGATAACGCCAACACGGCATCAGTCAGTGCCAACATGGTTCTACAGTTTGCTGAGCCTTTGGCTTCTAACAGTGACCTGACCAAGGTCTATCTGAAGGATGTATCCACTGGCACTTTGGTGCCAGCCTCCATCAGCATCAACGATGCGGGCCAGTTGGTTATCAACCCCACCAGCGATTTACCCTACGCCACAGCTTACTACGTCACTTGGGATGAAAATGCGTTACTGGATCTGGCAGGGAATACCGCCAGTGCTGTCAGTGACACCAGCACTTACAACTTCTCAACAGCGGCTGCTCCAGCACCAGCTCCAGCTCCAGCACCAGCTCCAGCTCCAGCACCAGCTCCAGCTCCTGCTCCTGCTCCTGCACCTGCACCTGCACCGGCTCCAACGCCTGCACCAGCCCCAGCTCCAAGTACAGAAACCGTGGACGGCACCACGGTACAAACACAGACCAGCACCCAAACGAGCAGCGATGGCCAAACCACCACCACCACCACCCAAACCATTACCCCGGTGAGCGACACCCGCCCCGAAGACCCCAACACCCCCAATGGCGCTTTGGCTGATATTCCGCTAGTCAAAAGCGGTAGTGGTGAACCGCTGCTGCAAGTGAGCCTGCCCGTCGGCGTTGGCCTGACCTCTGAAAGCACCACGGGCAGCCGCCTAACCCTGCGCGAAAAGCTCATCCAAGCCAGCGAGCCACGCATTGAAATGCCCGCTGACTTCCAAGAAGTGCTGGGGCAAGGCATTGACCAGTATGTGCCCGGCGTCGTCAACCAAGACCAAGTGACGGTACGCACCATCACCCTGACCGTGGCAGCAGGCAGCACCGCTCCCGCACAACCCATCGTCATCCGGGGTGCCACTGGCACCGGCGAAAATGACAGCGCCAACCCACAACGGGCCGAAGCCTTGGTGATTGATGCCCGCCAGCTACCGCCCGGCACGGTGCTTGATTTGAGTTTGGTCGAATTTGCCATCGTCATTGGCCCCACTACAGCCATTGGCGGCGGCGGACGTAACTTTGTCATTGGCGATGGCAGCGCGCAATTCTTGGTACTCGGTGCCGATGACGACGTGCTGCGCGGCGGTGATGGCGACGACACCATCGGCTCTAAAGGCGGCAATGACCAACTGTTTGGCGATGCTGGCCACGATTGGGTCGTGGGCGGCATTGGCAACGACACCCTAGAAGGCGGCAGCGGCAACGACATTTTGCAAGGCGGTGCCTCTGATGCCGGCATCTGGAGCTTCAAGCTGAGCGCGCAGGGCCAACTACAGGCCAACTTTGCGCCCACCAGCACCGAACTGGCCGACTCCACCGGGTTCAGCGTCACAGACATCTGGACTACCCCCAGTGGCAGCGGCCCCATTACCGATAGCCGGGTGGCGTGGGTCTATGGCGATTACGCCGTCGCCAAAGATGCCGCACTGCTGGTACACGCACTGGCAGGGCGCTTGCCAACATTGACAGAGATGGGCGGCTTGGCCGATGGCAGCTTCACCAGCCAACAACTGGGCGAAATGGCCCATGCCTATTGGTACGGGCAAACCTTTTTGACCAATCAACCCTTAGAAACCCAACTGACGGCCATCATCAATCGGGTTTGGGGCCCAGGCAGCGCCACCACAGAATTAACCACCTTGGGCGTGAACCACCTGAATGCCGGTGGCAGTTGGTCAGAAATTTGGCTGGCTTTGGCACGCGACAGCCGCCATACCAGTCCATTGACCGATGCCCAAGGCGATCTACCACTTATCCATCAACCAATCAGTGAAACCGGCTGGTCAGCGGATGCGGGCAACAACACCCTATTGGGTGGCGCGGGCAATGATGTCTTGGTGGGTGGCAGCGGCAATGATGTGCTCGACGGCGGTGAGGGCACGGATATGGCGATATATGTAGGCGCACTGTCAGACTACGAAGTGGCTATTATCCCCAATACAAGCGGCACAGGCCACGATGCGTTGATGCGTAATAAAGCCAGTGGCAGCGTTGACACGCTACGCAACATAGAGCTGTTGCAGATTGGCGGAACTTTGTACCAAGTACCCATCGGGCAGCCCCAGCCCGCCGACAATGTATATGTGGAGCTGCAAGACTATGTGAAATTGGTAACCCCAACCACTGCTTTAAGCAATGTCAGTTGGCATACTGATTGGATCTTCTGAAGCATCTGCATCCGCTTTACCAACATCATGGACAAAGACATGAGCTATTTTTCTGGCTATGGACGTTCGCACGCTGATCTTTAGCCTTGGGCTGCTCAACATCACCTTGGCGGTGGTGGTGTTTTTTCATCGCAAAACCCTCTTGCATGAGGAGCCTGTGCTGCGCCTATGGCAGCACGCCAAGCTGATTGCCGGTTTGGGTTATGTGCTAGGCTGGTTACGCCCGCTGTTGCCGGAAGGGCTGCAGGTTTGGGCACATTTGGGCAACCTTATGCAGGTGCTGGGCATTGCCACCGAATTTGTCGTCTATGCCCGCTACCTGGGGGCGGTGCAATGGGCGCCAATCATCCAAAGGGCCTTGTTTTTTGTGCTGCCAGTGTTTATGTGGACGATTGTGGTGCCCGAGACCCGCCATCCGATGATTGTTTTTGGTACTGGCTCGGCGGGCCTGCTGTTTCTGGGCATCACCGTGCTGTATCGGCAGCGTGTGCGCCAGTCTCCCGAGTTGCTCAGTATCATGGCGGCCATGAATGCCTTACTGGCTGCGGTTCTTTTATTCAAGGCGGGGGTGGGCTTGTCGGGCTATGCGATGGTGCCTTACAACGCTAATCTCTTAAATATGGTGCTGTACACGCTGGCTCTGTGGGTGATGTGCGTCAATGGATTTGGCTTTTTATTGCTGGTGCAGCAGCAGGCAGACCGGGCATTGCGGCAAACCTTGCAGCAGCTGGCGCAAAGCGAGGCCAGCGAGCGCGAACTGCTGCGTTTGGCCGCGCACGAATTTCGTACCCCGGCGGCGATAGTCAAGGCATCGGTCGATTCACTGGCCTTGCTAGACAAAGACCTGCCCCCCGAGGTGGTGCGCCGCCACCACAATATCCGGCTGGCCGTGGACCGCATGACCGACTTGGCTGGCAAGTTGCTTACCCGTGACCGCTTTCAGAATGCAGCAACCGCACCGCAAAAAGAACTTTTGTCTTTGAGCGTATTGGTGGAGAACGCGGTTAGCCACTACCCCCCTGAAACTCCTTTGCGCCTGACACTGACGGCCCCAATGGCGCAGGTGTTGGGCGACCCTATCCTGTTGCGCGTGGCCATGCAGAACCTCATCGACAACGCCTTGGCTTATTCGCCACCGGGGTTCGAGGTAGAAGTGGGGACTTACGTCGGCCCAAACTGGTGTCGTATTGAGGTCAAAGACTGGGGCACTGGCGTACCTAGAGAACGCAAGGCCGAACTACTGACAGGCCGCTTTAGCACCAGTGGCAGCTTGGCCAAGGGGGTGGGCCTGAGTTTGGTCAAATCCATCACCGAGTCACACGGTGGCCAGGTCACGTTGACCGACAACCACCCGCACGGCAGCGTGTTTAGTCTGCAGTTGCCGCTGCACTCGGCTCAATTGTCTGCCCAAGCATAGCCTGTACCGCGCACGGTGCGTATGGGGGCCGCATAGCCGGTTTGGCGCTCTACTTTGTTGCGTAGGCGGCTCACAATCACCTCTAGGCGGTGGCGATCCCACTCGTCTGGCTGCAGGCCCATAGCGCGTGCCAGTTCCACATGTTGGCAAGTTTTGCCGCGCTTGCTTGCCAGTGCGCCCAGCAATTGCAACTCCGTCAGGGTGAGCTTGACCTTGCTTGCGTCCGGGGCCAGCAACAGGGCGCTGCCCATGTGCAGCTTCCAAGGTTGCTCTTGCAGCGCTGCTTTGCCGGTGGCCGGGATGGACTCTGGCGGGGCTGGGGCCGTGGTGGCCAGCGCCGCTTGTCGCTCTAACAGCCGACGCAACAACATCTCTAGCTCGTCCATGTCCACCGGCTTGAGCAGGTAGGCATCGGCTCCGGCCTGCCAGCCGGTCAGCTTGTCTTGGCGCAGGCTACGGGCGGTTAGAAACACAATGCCCATCTGTGGGTTGTGTGCGCGCAGCAACTTGGCAATGCTGAATCCATCCTCGCCCGGCAAACCCACATCCAGCACCACCACCGCCAGCGGCTGGGTGACCAGATGGCGGTACAGCCCGTTGGCATCCGCAAAGCCGACCACCGGCAGGCCCCGGTGCTGTAGTTGAAAGGTCAGCTCCTCTAGCAGTATCGGCTCGTCTTCTACCAAACCAATGGCTGGAGCAGTGGATATGGCAGGGGTGGTGCGGGTGGCGTTGCTCATGGGGTCAGGGTAGCAGTCCAAACCTCTCGAAATTGAGAGTTTTTGAGAGCCTTTCGGCCAGAAAAATTGGCATAAACGCTATTCAGTCTATGCAATCAGTGCCAAGTTGGCACCACCAAATTTTTATCTCTGTTTTTCTGCTGGAGCCAAGTATGAACGCCACCATTCGCCAAGAAATTCTTGTTATCGACAGCGGTGTTGCTGACCGCGATATCCTGCTACAGGGCTTGGATGCCCCGATGGAAGTCATCTTGCTGCAAGGCGATGACGGCCTAGAACAACTGGCCCACACGCTGGCTGGCCGTAACGGCATCGACGCGCTCCACCTGATTACCCACGGCGCGCCGGGTCAACTGCACTTTGGCGCGCAGCGCTTTACCCGCGCCGATTTTTCTGCCTATGCAGATGCACTGGACACTATCAGCAACGCTTTGGCTGAAGATGGCGAGCTGCTGATTTACGGCTGCGAAGTGGCTGCCGGGCGCGAAGGGCGCTTGTTTATTGACGCACTGAGCGCCACCACCGGGCTGAAGGTGGCGGCTGCCACGCACAAGGTTGGGGCGGCAGAACTCGGCGGCGATTGGGATTTGAATGTCAGGATGCCGGTGGCACAGACGCTGCGGGTGGCGGGGTGGGGGCATGTGCTGACCCCCCCTTCACCTTCATTCAGATTCGAGACCGATGCAATCAACGGCGGTACGACTTACACCGAAACCCAGGATGGCGTGACGCTGAGCGTTACACCAGGGGTTTCTTGGGGCTCAAATAATGATCAAGGCGGTTATATCGGTGGTGACGACGATGGGGATGGCACAACTATCTACAGCTTTGACAAAGCCATTGACATCCACAGCATTGACTGGATGTATGCCAGCGAACCTTCAGGCGGCGCTGGAACACAAGTCACCTTTGTCGATTTGACCCCAGGCAGCAGCAAAACCCAAACCTTCACACTGGCGAATGTTGAAAGAGAAACCTTGACGCTGACCGGTTGGGAAGGCATTACCCAGTTCAAAATTCTGGGTGGCGACGTGTACGACTTAAATCTGATCGACAACATCGTTTTCACGGTTCCGGGCGCTCCGGCCAACGCCGCGCCCGTCACCACCCTGCCCAGCGCACCCAGCATCAGCGAAGACAGCAGCGCCAACGCCCTGAGCGGTATTTCGATTGCCGACAGCGACACCGATGCCCAGACCGTCACCTTGAGCGCCACCGATGGTACGTTCAATGTGGCCACCACAACCGGGTTGACGAAAGCATCGGGTGATTACAACAGCGCCTCGGTGTCGTTCTCGGGCAGCTTGGACGCTGTCAACGCCGCCTTAGCCAGCCTGACCTTTACCCCCACGGCCAACTTCACCGGCACGGCCAAGCTGCGCGTACAAACCAATGACGGGAACGACGGCACGGACGACGACACGCTGGACATTGCCGTGACGGTAGCACCCACCGTACCGGCCCCCGCTGCATTCAGATTCGATACCGATACAACAAACAACGGAGAAAGTGATTACACCGAAACCCAGGCTGGCGTGACGCTGCGGGTTGCAGGGGCTTATTGGGGCTCAAATAATGATCAAGGCGGCACTATCACGACTGACATGATGACGGATGGCAATACTTTTTACGTCTTCAGTCAGGCGATTGACATCAGCAGCATCGACTGGATGTATGGCAAGGCTAACGCCGAAGTCACCTTTGTCGATCAGACGACGCCAGAAAGCACTAAAACCCAAGCCTTCACGCTGACGGGTGCCGACAGGCAAACCTTGACATTGACGGGTTGGGAAGGCGTTACCGCCTTCAAAATCACGGGTGGTGCCGCACCATGGGTAGGTGCGGTGCCAGGGATGCTCGACCAAATCGACAACATCGTTTTCACAGTGTCGGAAGTGGTTAGCGATCCGACGCCAGCCATCATCGGTATCGATAACTTAGACAACAACACTTTCGATCCCAGTCCAAATGGCGCCCCCATTTATTTGGATTTCGCTCACGATTATGCCTACGTCACCGGTGTCAAATCAGGTAGCTATCTGACCATTGATCAGACGACCGGTGCGAAAAATGGCACTTTGAAATTCGACGAAACGGCTTTTACAGTCGATGATGAGCATTCAACGTTCAATTTTTCAGGCAGCGCTGTTATCGCGGGCACCAGCAGTGCTTACGCCGATCTGAGAAAAGATGGCAGTTTTCAAGCCGGCGACAAGCTTTACCTGCTGACAGGTACTCAGGACGGAACAACCGTCACAACAACCGTTACCGAAATCGCCACCGTAAACACCCTGTTGACGGCCGATTCGTCCCTGAAAATCACCTTCACCAGATCCGATAGCGATGTAGTTGGCGACACATCGGATGCACCCGGCGACATGGGCTGGGTTTTGCAGTTACTGCAATTCACGGCACCCACCAGTGGCGAAAGAAGTTTCTCGATTACCGCCAGCAATGACGCAGACACGCATTCCACGGCGGCGACCGTGGTACTGAGCGGCAATGATCTTGCAAAGCCCTTGATCGACCTCAATGGCACCGAAGATGGGCTCAACCACAGCGCGACATTCACCCTCGAAGGTGATGCCGTTGCGCTGGCAGCCACCGGCACCAATTTGAGCGATACCGACTCGCTGCAGTTGAAGTCACTCGCCGTCAGCATCGATTCAAGCACCCTCGCCTCCGGGGACGCGCTGGTTTTGGGAACGACCGAAATCGCCATCGACAGTAACACTGCAACAGGCAGTGTTACCTATGGCGGAACCGTCTTTGCTTATGCCATTGCCGAGAACCTCGACACCAGTGTGCGAACCATCACTTTCACCAGTCAAAACGACTCAAGCGAGGCTACGCCAGCAGACATCGCTGACTTTGAAGCCCTGCTGGATGCTTTGAGTTTCAAGGCCACAGACGTGGGTGAGGACGATCGGGTTTTCAGCATCAGCACGAAGGATGTGGGCGACAACGTGACGACCACACCGGCAACCGTGACGATCAAAGCCGTCGAGTCTGACCCTGCTCCCGTCAAAGCCATCACCTACAGCGACACAAGCTTTACCGAAGCCGATGCCAATGACGGCTCTATCACGGCCAGCATCACCCTGACCCTGGCCAACGACACCTACACCGGCACCAATGGCCAAGCCTTGGCCGGGGCCAGCGTCACCAACGTGCCCGCCGGCTTGACGGCGGTGGTCACCAAAACCAGTGCCACCGTCGCCACCGTGACGTTTACGGGCAGTGCAGAGGCGCACGCCAACGCCAACGACGTGACCGACCTGACCATCACCCTGGGCGATACGGCCTTCACGGGCGGTTCGGCTGCAGCGGTGACCAATGCCACCAAGTCAAACTTGGGGATCGACTTTGCCGACCCCGCCCCTGTCATCACCGCATTCAGATTCGATACCGATACAACAAACGGTGGGGCAAGTCCTTACACCGAAACCCAGGCTGGCGTGACCCTGACTATTGAAGGGGCTTATTGGGCCTCAAATAGTGCTCAAGGCGGCTATATCGGGGGTGACTTGGATTCTGATGGTCAAACCAGTTACGTCTTCAGTCAGGCCATTGACATCAGCAGCATTGACTTGATGTATGGTTTCAGCAGCGTCACTTTCGTCGATCTGACACCAGGCAGCAACAGAACCCAAAACTTTCCGCTGCCAACAGGTACAGGTGCCGACAGACAAACCTTGACGTTCAAGGGTTGGGAAGGCGTTACTGCCTTCAAAATCATCGATGCGTACTCCTACGACAAAATCGACAACATCGTTTTCACGGTATCGAAGGTGGTCAGCCTCGACCAGCCTGTCATCGATTTGAATGGCAGCGAAGAGGGTGTCAACCTGACCGCCAGCCTACCCACCGGCAGCGCCGACGGTTCCACCGCCGTGGCCTTTGGCCCCGATGCTACCTACACAGAACAGGATGATGACGGCGCCGTGGCCTTGCTCATCCAGTTCGATCCAGCCCAAACGGTCACCGGGGACCGGCTGCTGCTGGGAAGTACTGAAGTGAATCTGAGCAGCACAGACCCGTTTATCGCTCTTGATGGTCGACTTTATGCATTTATTCACCAACCGGGTAGCGATGGTGCACCCAGCAACCTGGCATTTTTCGACTTCACCTCAGGCGAATTTGGGCGCATCACCGCCTCGCAATTCCAGACGCTGCTGCAAAACCTCAAGTTCGACACCACCGTGACATCCCCCGCCAGCGGTGCGCGCGTCTTCAATGTGTTCGCCTTGCAAGGCTCGGACTCGGAGAACAATGACATCATGTCACCCGTGGCGACGTTCACGGTGAATCTGGGGAAGACAGCTGCGACGCCGGTTGTCACCTACAGCGCAACATCATTTGCCGAAGCCGCTGCCAATGATGGTTCCATTACGGCCAGCATCACCTTGACCTTGGAAAACGACACCTACACCGGCACCAATGGCGATGCCTTGGCCGGTGCCGTCGTCACCAACGTGCCCGCTGGCTTGACGGCGGTGGTGACCAAAACCAGCAACACCGTGGCCACCGTAACCTTCACCGGCAAGGCCACGGCACACGCCAATGCCAATGACGTTGCTAACCTGACCATCACCTTGGGCGATACGGCCTTTACCGGGAAATCGGCTGAGGCGGTGACCAACGCCACCAAATCAGACTTGGTGATTGATTTTGCTAACCCTGCACCAGCACCCGATCCTACACCTGAGCCACCAGCACCGGCACCTGAGCAGCCACCAGCACCCGCTCCGGCTCCGGCTCCGGCTCCGGCCCCTGCACCCAGCACAGAAACCGTGGACGGCACCACCGTACAAACACAAACCAGCACCCAAACTGGCAGCAACGGCCAAACCACCACCACCACCACGCAAACCATTGCCCCGGTCAGCGACACCCGCCCCGAAGACCCCAACTCCGCCAATGGCGCTTTGGCCGATATTCCACTGGTTAAAAACAGTGCCGGAGAGCCACTGCTGCAAGTAAGCCTGCCCGTTGGCGTTGGCCTGACCTCTGAAAGCACCACAGGCAGCGGCTTGACCCTGCGTGAAAAACTCATCCAAGCCAGCGAGCCGCGCATTGAGATGCCCGCCGACTTTATCGAAGTGCTGGGCCAAGGCATTGACCAGTATGTGCCCGGCGTGGCCAACCAAGACCAAGTGATGGTGCGTACCATCACCCTGACGATGGCGGGTAGTGCTAACACCCCACCAGCACAACCCATCGTCATCCGGGGTGCCACCGGCACCGGCGAAGGCGACAGCGCCAACCCACAGCGCGCTGAAGCCTTGGTGATTGATGCGCGCCAACTCCCGCCCGGCACCGTGCTCGACTTGAGTTTGGTCGAATTTGCCATCGTCATTGGCCCCACTACAGCCATTGGCGGCGGCGGGCGTAACTTTGTCATTGGTGATGGCAGCGCGCAATTCTTGGTGCTCGGTGCCGATGACGACGTGCTGCGCGGTGGCGATGGCGACGACACCATCGGCTCCAAAGGCGGAGACGACCTGCTCTATGGCGATGGCGGCAACGACTGGGTAGTGGGCGGCATTGGCAACGACACCTTAGAAGGCGGCAGCGGCAACGACATTTTGCAAGGCGGTGCTTCTGATGCAGGCATTTGGAGCTTCAAGCTCAATACACAAGGCCAACTGCAGGCCAACTTTGTGCCCACCAGCACCGAACTGGCCGACTCCCCGGGGTTCAGCGTCACAGACATCTGGACTACCCCCAGCGGCACCGGCACCATTACCGATAGCCGGGTGGCGTGGGTCTATGACGATTACGCCGTCGCCAAAGATGTGGCCTTGCTGGTACACGCACTGGCAGGGCGCTTGCCTACTTTGCATGAAATGGGCGAATTGGCTGGGGGCAATTACAGCAGCCAACAATTGGGCGAAATGGCCCATGCTTATTGGTACGGAAGAACCTTTTTGGCCAATCAACCCTTAGAAACCCAACTGACGGCCATCATCAATCGGGTTTGGGGCCCAGGCAGTGCCACCACAGAATTAACCACCTTGGGCGTGAACCATCTGAATGCCGGTGGCAATTGGTCAGAAATTTGGTTGGCTTTGGCACGCGACAGCCGCCATACCAGCCCATTGACCGATGCCCAAGGCAATCTACCACTCATCCAGCAACAAATCAGTGAAACTGGCTGGTCTGCCGATGCGGGCAACAACACCCTGTTGGGCGGCGCGGGCAACGACATTTTGGTGGGTGGCGGCGGCAGCGATGTGCTCGACGGCGGCGAAGGTACGGATATGGCGGTGTATGTTGGGGCGCTTTCGGATTACGAGGTGGCCCTCACAGCCAATAGCACCACCGGCGGGCATGATACGCTCATCCGGCACAAGGCCAGTGGTGCCATTGATATGGTGCGTAACGTAGAGCTGCTGCAGATTGGCGGAGCGTTGTACCAAGTGCCAGCTAGTCAGAATCAGCCTGCCGACAATGTGTATGTGGAGTTAGGCAACTATGTCCAGCCAGCCACTAGCGTGGAATTGGCTGGAGTGGCGTTCCATGCACAGTGGGTGGCATAGGCGGCTCACCATCAACCGCAATGGATTAGCCCGGCTTTTGCGCTTGTGGGCAGCGCACTTGCAGTAACTCGCGCTCGGCCAGCGTCTGGCCAAAACGCACCGCGCTCAAGCAACCGCCCCAGACGCAGCCGGTATCTAGCGCCAGCACATCGGGGCGGTTGAGCCAGCCCAGCGTGGACCAATGGCCAAACGCCACCAGCTGGCCCTGTGTGCGCCGCCCCGGCACCTCAAACCAAGGCAGCAGGCCCGCTGGGGTGGTGGTGGCGCTTTCGGTGCTGGCAAAGTCCATCGCTCCGGTGGGTGAGCAAAAGCGCAACCGCGTCAGGGCATTGACCACCACGCGCAGCCGGTCTATGCCTTGCAGTTGGTAGCTCCAGTGGTCGGGGGCATTGCCGTACATCTGGCGCAAAAACAGTGGCAAATCACGGCTAGACAATACCGCCTGCACCTCTTGGGCCAAGGCCAGGGCTTGTGCCACATCCCACTGGGGCAGCACCCCAGCATGTACCATCAGCATAGCCTGGCCGCCATGCTCTAGCGTGCGTGCCAGCGGTTGCTGGCGTAGCCAATCGAGCAGCGCCATGCGGTCATAGGCTTGTAGCACCGGAGCCAAGGTATCGCGCGCTGATGGCTTGCGCGCCCCGTGGGCCACGGCCAGCAGGTGCAAATCGTGGTTACCCAGCAGGCTGAGGATGGCCCCATCGGCCGCCCAGCAGCGGCGCAGCACCTGCACCGAAGCCGGCCCCCGGTTGACCAAATCACCCAACAGATAGACCGTATCCCGGCTAGGAGAAAAGTCTATTTGCTCTAGCAGCCGTTGCAGCGCTTCGTCACAGCCCTGCACATCACCAATACAGTAAATGGCCATGATGTTGCGCCGCGCTTAGACGTTGATGGCGCTTTGTGAACCGGCCTGCTGGCGCAGGGCAAACTTTTGGATTTTGCCGGTGCTGGTTTTGGGCACTTCACCAAAAATCACATGGCGCGGCACCTTAAAACCGGCCAGATGCAGCTTGCAATGCGCCACTATCTCTTCTACCGTGGTTTGCGCGCCCAATTTCAGTTCGATAAAGGCGCAGGGGGTTTCGCCCCACTTCGGGTCGGGCTTGGCGACTACGGCAGCGGCCAGCACATCAGGGTGGCGGTAAAGCACATCTTCTACCTCGATGGAGGAGATATTCTCGCCACCAGAGATGATGATGTCTTTGCTGCGGTCTTTGATTTTGATATAGCCATCGGGGTACTGCACCGCCAAATCACCGCTGTGGAACCAGCCGCCCCGGAAGGCTTCTGCCGTAGCCGTAGGGTTCTTCAAATAGCCCTTCATGGCGATATTGCCTTGGAACATGATTTCGCCCATCGTTTCGCCATCGTGGGGCACAGGCTCTAGGGTTTCGGGGTTACGCACGCTGGCACCGCGTTGTAGGTGGTAACGCACCCCTTGGCGGGCATTCAGGCGGGCGCGTTCACCAATATCGAGTTCATTCCAAGCATCGTGTTTGGCACAGACGGTGGCCGGGCCATACACTTCCGTCAGGCCATAGACGTGGGTCAGGTCAAAGCCCATCTTTTCCATGCCTTCAATCATCGAGGCGGGCGGTGCAGCACCGGCCACCATTGTTTTGACACCCGCAAGGATACCTTCCTTCATTGCCGCCGGTGCATTCACCAATAAGCTCTGCACAATCGGCGCACCGCAGTAGTGCGTAACACCGTGGCTGCGGATGGCATCAAAGATAGCTTGGGCATCCACACGGCGCAGGCAGACATTCACGCCCGCACGCGCGGCCAACGTCCAAGGGAAGCACCAGCCATTGCAGTGGAACATCGGTAGCGTCCACAAATAGACCGCGTGCTTGGGCATATCCCATTCCAGCACATTGGAGATAGCGTTCAGCGCTGCGCCCCGGTGGTGATAGACCACGCCTTTAGGGTTGCCAGTGGTGCCGCTGGTGTAGTTCAGGGCAATGGCATCCCATTCATCGGCGGGCAGCTCCCAAGCAAAATGGGCATCGCCACCGGCGACAAATTCTTCATACGTTTGGCTGCCCAAGCGCTGCGCCGCAGGGCCGTACAGGGCATCTTCAGCATCAATCAGCAGCAGGGGTGTTTGGCTTTGGCGCAAAGGCAGTGCCTTGGCCACCACAGTGGCAAATTCTGCATCCACTATCAAGGCTTTAGCCTCGCCGTGGTCGAGCATAAAGGCGATGGCTTCAGGGTCAAGGCGGGTGTTGAGTGTGTTGAGCACCGCCCCAGCCATCGGGATGCCAAAATGGGCTTCTACCATCGGTGGCGTGTTAGGCAGCATCACGGCTACGGTGTCATTTTTGCCAATGCCGGCGCGCTGCAAGGCACTGGCCAACTGGCGGCAGCGCGTGTAGGTTTGGCCCCAAGTTTGGCGCAAATTACCATGCACAATCGCCAGCCGTTCGGGGTACACCTCGGCGGCGCGCTCCATAAAGCCCAGCGGCGACAGCGGGGCAAAGTTAGCAGGGTTGCGTGGCAGGTCTTGCTCGTAGATGGATGTCATAAAAAAATCGTTCGGACAAAAAACGCCTGGCAGCGCCACGGCGACAGAGAATGAACCAGTTTACGCCCAATGGTAGGCCACTCTAAAGCACAGGTGCCTGCTTCTTCCATGCGTAACAAAAATCAGGGGCGACAAGCACTGGGCTATCGGGTAGACAATAGCGGCCATGAGCACTGATTTCCTGATTCCTTCCGATGATTCTCTGGTGGCAACGCCCGTGGCCGACCCCGAAAGCCTAGGCGGTTACGCCCAACGCGCCTATCTGGAATACGCTTTAAGCGTGGTCAAAGGCCGGGCATTGCCCGATGTGTGCGATGGCCTCAAGCCGGTGCAGCGGCGCATTTTGTACGCGATGGAGCGCATGGGCCTGAGTTACTCTGGCCCCACGGGCAACATAGCGCCCAAACCGGTCAAAAGTGCGCGTGTGGTAGGCGATGTGCTGGGGCGCTTTCACCCGCATGGCGACCAATCGGCCTACGATGCCTTGGTGCGTATGGCGCAAAATTTTGCCCAGCGCTACCCGCTGATTGACGGCCAAGGCAACTTTGGTAGCCGCGATGGCGATGGCGCCGCCGCTATGCGCTACACCGAGGCGCGCTTGTCCAAAATCACCCGCTTGCTGCTCGATGAGATTGACGAGGGCACGGTCGATTTCATTCCCAACTACGATGGCTCTACCGTCGAGCCGCACCAATTGCCAGCGCGCCTGCCCTTTGCCCTGCTCAATGGGGCCAGCGGTATTGCCGTGGGTTTGGCCACAGAAATTCCCAGCCACAACCTGCGCGAAGTAGCCGATGCCTGCGTGGCGCTGATTAAGAATCCGCAACTGCCAACAGAAGAGTTGCAAACGCTGATTCCCGGCCCCGACTATCCCGGTGGCGGCCAAATCATCAGCAGCGCCAGTGATATTGCCGATGCCTACCGCACCGGGCGCGGCAGCCTGAAAGTGCGCGCCCGATGGAAAATTGAAGAACTGGCACGCGGCCAGTGGCAAATGGTGGTAACAGAACTGCCGCCCGGCGTGAGCACGCAAAAGGTGCTAGAAGAAATTGAAGAACTGACCAACCCCAAGGTCAAAACCGGCAAAAAAGCCCTGAGCCAAGAGCAAACCCAGCTCAAGGCCAGCATTTTGGCGGTGCTAGATGTGGTGCGCGATGAATCCAGCAAAGAGGCCGCTGTGCGTTTGGTGTTTGAGCCTAAAACCGGCAAAACACCCCAGCAAGAGTTGATTACCGCCCTGCTGGCGCACACCAGCCTAGAAAGCTCCGCCCCCATCAACCTAACGATGGTCGGCTTGGATGGCAAACCGGTGCAAAAATCTTTGCGCCGCATGTTGGAAGAATGGATTGCCTTCCGCCAAACCACCATCACCCGGCGCAGCCAACACCGGCTAGACAAGGTGCTAGAGCGCATCCATATTTTGGAAGGGCGGCACACCGTACTACTGCACATCGACGAGGTGATTGGCATCATTCGCACTTCGGACGAACCCAAGCCCGCCCTCATCGCCCGTTTTGCCCTGAGCGAGCGCCAAGCGGACGATATTTTAGAAATCCGCCTGCGCCAATTGGCCCGGCTAGAAGCCATCAAAATTGAGCAAGAGCTGCAAGAACTGCGCGACAGCCAAGGCAAACTAGAAGACATTTTGGGCAATCCCGGCACTCTGCGCCGCCTGATGGTGCGCGAAATCGAGCAAGATGCCAAACAGTTTGCCGATGCCCGGCGTACCCTCATCCAAGCTGAGAAAAAAGCCGTGGTCGAGGTCAAAGTGGTCGATGAAGCCGTCACGGTGGTGGTGTCAGAAAAAGGCTGGGTGCGTACCCGCACTGGCCACGGCCACGAGGCGGGCAGTTTTGCCTTTAAGGCGGGCGATGGCTTGCACGCCACCTTTGAATGCCGCACCGTAGATACGCTGGTGCTGTGGGGCAACAATGGCCGGGTCTATTCGGTGCCGGTGGCCCAACTGCCCGGTGGGCGCGGCGATGGCCAACCCATCACCACGCTGATTGAATTGGAAGCCGGAAGCCAGATTGCCCACTACTTTGCTGGCCCCGCCCAAGCCCAGCTGTTGCTGGCCAGCAGCGGCGGCTATGGCTTTTTAGCCCAGATAGAAAACTTGGTAGCGCGCAACAAAGGCGGTAAGGCTTTCATCACCTTGGCCGAAGGCGAAAGCGTCTGCCCACCCTCGGTAGTGGTGGCCGAGGCCACCCATGTGGCCTGTGTCTCGGCCAACGGACGCTTATTAACCTTTGAGCTGTCCGAACTGAAGGCTTTAGAGCGCGGCGGACGTGGCCTGATGCTGCTGGCCTTAGAAGCACCCGACCGCTTGCTAGGCGCTGTGGCGTACAGCCGCAGTGTGCGTATCATAGGCACAGGCCGTGGCGGTAAACCGCGTGAGGAACTGCTGGAATGGCGCAGTCTGCACAACGCCCAAGCCCCACGCGGGCGCAAGGGCAAAGAAGGCAATTTTGGTTTCAAACCAGCCGCCGTGTTGCGCCATTTATAAGCACCACCTGCCGCGAACACCTTAAAAAGGAGAGAACATGGGAAAAACAACAAAAATTGCACACCAATTGTGGTTTACCGTGGGCGCAGTGGTGGTGCTGATGTTGCTGGCAATGGGCTTAATAGGCCGCCATGTGGTGGCACAGCAAACCCAAGACGATGCTATGACCACCGAATTGGGTACGCGCCTAGACACCGCCACCCGTTGGATGGGCCTGACCGAAACCAATGCCGCACGCACCCAAGCCATCATCGCCAGCAGTGACCCGGTGGTAGAGGAAACCTTCAAGCAAAGCATTGCCGCCACCTCGGCGCAAATTTCTGGGTTGCAAAAATCGCTAGAAGCCATGACCTTGCGCCCAGTGGACCGCGAGCAAATGGCCAAAATTGCTGCGGCACGCAAAACCATGTTGGACTTGCGCGCCAAGGCACGGCAATTGAAGGCCGACGGCCAGCACGAGCAGGCGATGACCCTGATTGCCCAGTCTTACAACCCGGCCACGGCGGCTTACCTGCAAACGCTTAAAGATTTTGTCCAATTGCAGCGCGATGCCCTGCAAAGTTGGCAGCAGGAGCAATCTCAAGCGCGGCTGCAAACCATCAAGCTGGTGGGGCTGGCGCTGCTGCTTATCATCGTGGCAATGGTGTTGGGGGCTTGGAAACTCATCGGCCACATGCAGCAATCTTTGGCCCAAGCGGTGGCCTTGGCCGAGCGCATTGCCCAAGGCGATTTGACTGCCTCGGTACAGGTAGCACGCCAAGATGAGTTTGGAGCCTTGTTGCGCTCCTTGCAAGCGATGGGGCAATCCTTGGCCCAAGTGGTGCAGCAGGTGCGCGACAGTGCCAGCAATATTGCCACCGCCAGCGCCGAGATTGCCACCGGCAACCAAGATTTGTCCATACGCACCGAGCAAACCTCTAGCGATTTACAAAAAACTGCCGCCTCGATGGAGCAATTTGCTGGCACGGTGGACCACAGCGCCAGCAGCGCCCAAGAGGCCAGTCGTTTGGCCGCTGGGGCTTCAGACGTGGCACAGCGCGGCGGCCAGATGGTGGCCCACGTAGTCTCGACGATGGAAGAAATCAACCAAAGCAGCCGCAAAATTGCCGACATCATTGGCGTGATTGATGGCATTGCCTTCCAGACCAATATTTTGGCCCTCAATGCTGCCGTAGAAGCCGCGCGCGCCGGAGAGCAAGGCCGGGGCTTTGCCGTGGTGGCTTCGGAAGTGCGTAGTTTGGCCGGGCGCAGTGCCCAAGCGGCCAAAGAAATCAAAACCCTGATTGAGGCTTCGGTCAACCGGGTAGAGGTAGGTTCCCGCTTGGTGCAAGAAACCGGCAGCACCATGAGCGACATTGTGCAGGCGGTGCAGCGCGTCAATGACATGATTGGCCAAATCAGCACCGCTGCCACCCAAGCCAACGCCGGCATTGGCCAAGTCAATCATGCCGTGGGTAGCCTAGACCAAATGACGCAACAAAATGCGGCGCTGGTAGAGCAAAGCGCGGCGGCGGCGCAAAGCCTGCGCGAGCAGGCCGACCACTTGGCGCGCGTGCTATCAGTGTTTAACACTGGCTCTAAGCGGCGCGGGCAGGCCCCTCAGTTGGCCGCCTGATATTCTGGGATGGTGTCCAAATGGTGCTGAGTTTTATATTCCCTCAATCACCATTCCATTTTCTGCCAGCCAAGATTTACGCTGTGCATAGTCTGGCATCACACGCTCAACACGCAGCCAGAAAGCTGGGGTGTGGTGTGGCTCGTGCAGGTGGGCCATCTCATGGACTACTACGTACTCTGCAATGCTGATTGGCAGCAAAATGGTTTTCCAGTGAAAATAAAGCCGCGCACCCTTACCGCACGATCCCCAGCGATAGCCAAGGTCTTGCACTCTCACATCGGTGGGCGCTACTTCCATACGAGACTGGTAATTTGTGACCTTGCCCCACAACCAAAGCTTGGCTTTTTCGCTATACCAGCGAATAAAATGTTCTCGTGCGTTGGCTTGGGCTTCTTGGCACAACACAAAGCGCCCATTGGCCAACTTCAGCGGGGTATCTTGCTGTTTCACCAGTTTGAGTCGATAACTACGCCCTAGATACAAAAACCCCTCACCCCCAATAAACTCTTTATGCCCAATTTGGTGTTGTAAACGCTGTTTTTCAGCCAGCTTGGTATAAATCCAGAAACGCTTTCCACGGACAAAATCGCACAGTTGCGCCACACCCACACTGGGCGGGGCGCTAACAACCAGCGCGCCGGTTCGTTCGACAGTGATTTGCATCGTGCGGCGCTTGGCACTGCGCTTAACCGTCAATTGCAAGTCGTCCACCAGAATGCAGGGCGCAGCCTCGGCCTTTGGACTGTTTGCTGGCTGATGGGCAAGTGGCAGCGGGATTGGCATGGTTTCTTACACTTGCACCAGCTTGGCGTGGTTAGCGCGTGCCTGCTCCATCAACTTATCGGCCAGCACACCCGCCTTGTCGCTATCTACCACGGGTGGGCGTAAACGCATTAGATGGTCGAACAACTGGCTATTGAGTTCCTCTTGGGCGGCGCGTTTGCTCCAGATACTGCGGTTGCTTTGAAGCTCCTGAATCAGCAGCTCCACCAAGTCGATGGTCACGTCCTTGAGGCGCAGCAGCTCGGTAGGCGCTGGGGCCTGTTCCGCGCAGACTACATCCAGCAGGGTACGAAGGAAGGGGGCGCAATGTTCCGGCAGGTCGTCGGTGCTGTCTGATGCCCCTGCTTTGCCGCTACGCAGTTCATCGATGATGCTCTGCAACTGGGCTATCACTGCATCCCACTGCTGCCCCAAGGTTTTCAGGATGTCATTCAGGCGTTCGGAGAGTTTGCGGTACAGAACGGGGTCTTCTTCTGTGTGCTTGCTGATATGGGAGCGAATCGCGTGTTCCATTTCTGATGCTTTGGCGCGGTCGTTGGCAGTGCGGGCTAGATGTTTCTCAAAATCGGCATCGGTGAGTTGGATGGGGGGAATTTTGGGGTCAATACCCAGCGAGATTACATGGTCGTCGATGAGTTTGCGTACTTTGGAGCCAACATCCTTGCCAAGTACCGGCGTGTCTTTATAACGGTTGCGCGCGCGGGCATGGATGTAGGCCAAGCGTTTAGCATCGCCCGAGTATGGCAGCCCTTCGGGGCGTGGTAATACGGTATCCAACGACGTAAGAAAGGCTTTGAGCTTGACCACAAACTCGGCACGCAGTTTTTCATTGCCCAATGCGTCTATGCACGCCTCGGTGTCATCGAGCGATTCAATGCCCTGTTGACGGAACAAATCTACTACGCGCAGATGCCGGTCGCGCAGTATCGGTATTTCATCCTTGAGGCTGGCCAGTGCGCCCTCCACATCTTCGTCGGCATAGGCTGCCAGCGCTTGCTTGAGGTGCTGTGCTACGCCGTAGTAATCTACCACAATGCCGCAGCGCTTGCCAAAGCCGGTGCGGTTGACGCGGGCAATCGCTTGCAGCAATTCTGCCTCGCGGATAGGGCGGTCGAGGTACATCACGCCCTCGATGGGGGCATCAAAGCCAGTTAGCAGCATGGACTTGACCACCAAAAAAGCCAGCGGGTCGGCTTTTTGCGGGTTGGCGTGGAAGAAAGGCTTTTTGAAACGCTTGATGAGTAACTCGTGTACGGCACCGTCTGTCCAGCGCTTCCAAGCTGGATCATCGTTGTTGCTGCCAGAGATAACGGGCGCGAACTCCATGCGGGCCAGCGTGTCGTGGTAACGCCAAGCCTGCACCACGGCTTGCACCTTGGGCGGACGCTGGCATAGAGCCTCGTCATCCAGCGCTTTATCTTCGGGCGATAGCGCCTGTGCCTGCGCCAGTAACTCATCACGGGCCAAGCGCAGCGCCTCTACATAGCGAATGGCGGCCAAACGGCTGTAGGCCACTACTTGCGCCTTGTAGCCATTGGGCAGGATGTTGGTCACGTAGTGGCGCACCATGTCGCGCGCTTTGTCGGCAATGAGTGCCGGAGCGTCAAAAATATGGCCTTTGGTGGCGTATTTGCGCTTGATGGCCTCTAGCTCCTCGGGGCTGTGCTGGCGGAACAAGTCTTCAAACAACTCGTCCAGATTGGCACCGTCTTTAATGGCCCCATTGGCGGTGCGCCCCTCATAGAGCACCGGCACCGTGGCACCATCGGCCTCGGCTTCTTTGATGGTGTAGCGGTCGATGAATGCGCCAAAAATCTCATGGGTGCGCTTTTTTTCGCCCATGATGATGGGGGTGCCAGTAAAGCCTATCTTGGCCGCGTTCGGTATGCCCGTCATCAGGTAAGTGTGCGAATCTTTGGTATGGCTACGATGGGCCTCGTCCACCAGTACCAGGATGCTGTCATCCTCGTTCAATACCTCAAATTTGTCCTTGCCCTTCGTCTTGTAGATGGCTTTTGGTTCTTCTGCCTTGGGCAGGTCGTTGGCGCTCAGGGGGGCATCATCGCTGCTGTCCGGGTCGCGGTATTTCTGGATGGTGGCAAAAATCAGCCCCGGCCCTTTGCGCCGCGCCAGTGCCTTGATGCCGGTTGTGCTGTTGGCCACCTCTACCACTTCGCCGGTAAGCGTGGCCGTGACCGAGAGCTGACCCTGCAAATCTTTACGGTCGGTGACGACGATGACCTTGAAGCGCCGCAATTGCACGTCTGCGCGCATTTTGCGTACCAAAAACACCATCGTCAGGCTTTTGCCCGAACCTTGGGTGTGCCAGATAATGCCGCCGCGCTGGTCGTGCTCGCCATGCTGTAGCCGTGTTTGGCCTGTTTTGAGGCGCGCAATGGCCCGGTTGACGGCCCGGTATTGCTGGTAACGGCACACCGTTTTGATGGTTTGGCCGCCTGCCTGCATGAACAAGATAAAGTTTTTTAGCACATCCAGCAGATGCGCGGGCGACAGCAGCCCGGCAATCAAGCGCTCTTGTTCGGACAGGGCCAGTTTGCCCAGCCCGCGCGCCACCTCGATCTCGCTGCCCGCGCCATCGGGGCCGATCACGGTTTTCCACTGCGCGTAATGCTCAAAGGTGGCACCAATGCAGCCCACCCGCGCCTCGTCAAAGCTGGTGGCTATCAATAGTTGATTGGTGGCAAACAAAGGCTCGTTGCCCTCGTTGTCGTCCACTTCTAGGGCGGCTTTGCGCTGGTTGCTGTAGCGGCGCAGTTGGTTGATGGCTTCGGCCAGTGGCTCAGGGACGGACGGGCTTTTGCACTCCACCACCACCAGCGGGAGGCCATTGACCAACAGCACCAAGTCGGGAACGATAAAGGCTTTGCCACTGTTAAAACCGGGCGGGCAATCGACGCGGTATTGGTTGATCACGGTAAAGTGGTTGTTGGCTGGGGTGTCCCAATCGATGTAGCGCATGGTTTGGCTACGTGCGCCATCCCAGCCCGGTAGCCCGTCCACCACCAAGCCACCCAGTAACAAGGCGGTGGCTTTTTCATTGGCCTCCATCAGCCGGTGCGTGCCCAGTTGGGTGATGGCGGCCACGGCTTCGGACAGCCGCGCCTCGTCTAGCCAAGGCGCACCATCGGGGCCGGGGTTGATTTTGCGTAACTGCGCGCGCAACAGCCCCGGCTGAATGACCTCGGCAAAGCTGCTTCGGCCCGTGACTGCTGGGTCGTCGATGCTGCCTTGGGTGTAGGCCCAACCAAGGGCCTGCAATTGGGCCACGAATGGCTTTTCTACGTCTTCGAGTTCCCAGCCCATTTGTTCCTCCTGATGGGGAAATGGATGCTGTTCATCCATTTCCATCCGTTTCCATCCATTTGCGCCCCCGTTCTCCCATTTGGTAGAACGCCCCACGTCCGGCACCTTCCAACTGCAGCAAGTTGTCCCTCAGCATCCGTTTCAGTAAATCCTTGGCCTGTCCATCGCTCAACCGGCACAGCTCTATCACCTCGGCGCGTTTGATTTGCCCGTGCTGGCGCACATAGCTGAGCACCATTTGCTGGTGCTGAAGTACCGTAAAGCCAGCCTGCCGCGTATAGCCTGCCTTGTCGCCAGTGGCATGGTAAACAATCAGCGATAGCGTATAGCTACGCCCTCGTGTCGTGCCGTGGGCTTCCACCAGACCGGCCTCGGTCAGCGCCTCCAACGTGCGCTTGGCGCTGACCGCATCGCGCTGGATACGCTCGGCCAACTCCTCAGCTGTCACCCGCTTGAGCTCTCGAATGGCTGCCAGGGCAATCAGGCTGTCCATAGGCAACTCGGCCCCCCGGCGGCGCTCCTCTTGCACCACCAAGCGCCGAAAATCCACATCTGCCGGGGTAGTTGGCAGGCGCACCACCACGCTGTGGGCATCGGTGCGCGAATAGTCCGGGCTGGGGCGGCCAAACTTGAGCATCCCCCGGAAGATGGTGTCCACGCCGCGCCCCGAACGCTCCACCACGCCCACGCGCTTCATGGCATCGGCCAGGGCACGGTTGCGCGGGCGCGGCTCGGTAACCAGCAAGTTGGCCAGCGTCACGCCGTCCACCAAGCCGCCGGGGTTGCTCACCACCAGCGCGTCGTCCTCTAGGCGCACATGCACGGCGCTCAGGCGGTGGTAATCGCGATGAATCAGGGCATTAGCCACCGCCTCGCGGAAGGCGGCCATGTCCACCAACGGCACCGGCACGCGGAACAGGCCGACCTGAATCTCGTCTTCTGGGTTATAGGGGCGGAAGTTGGTCTCCAGCCAGTCCAGCGCCTTGAGCAGCGGAAAACGGCGAAATTCGTTAAAACGCACCGCCTGCTGGGCCAGCACCTGAAAGGCAAATTCGTGCGTGGGCACCCACTGGCGCAGCGAGGTCTCGCGGCCCACCAGCAGCAGGCCGGTCAGTGTGGGCACCCGGCAGCCGTCTGGCCGGCGCGCGGTCAGGCCCAGCGCACCGTCCAGCGCCTCGTCGTCCAGTTCCAGCAGCACCCGGTCGCCGCCGTAGTGCTGCACCGCTTGGCGCAGGCGTTCGCGTTCCAGCGGGTCTAAGTCGGCCAGCGTGGCACCGGCCACTGGCTGCGCCGATACATCAACCAGGCCCAAACTGGCCGCCCGGCTCTCGCGCTCGTGTGGCAACATGGGGGCGCACTCGGGCGTGCCGTCATGTTTGAGCCGCCGACGCAGGTACACGCCGCCCACCGTGGCCACCACCGTTTGCGCTTTGGGCACAGTGATGCACGCCACGGGCAGGCCAGCGACCTGCACCGGCTCCACCTGCACCCGCAGCGAAGGCGAAGTGCGCGCCGCCACCAGCCCGGCCAGACCCGCCAGATTGAGGTGCTCCACATGCAGGCCGGTGGGCGTGCCGTCGTCCTCCACACCCAGCCACAGCGTGCCACCTTCGGCATTGGCCAAGCAGACGATGGCCTCGACCAAATCGCTATCGGGCAGGCGCCTGCGGTCGCTTTTGAACTCGACAGTGAGCGATTCGGCGCTGGGCAAGGCGAGGGTCACGGGGCGGCGGCTTCCAGCAGGGGCGTGACGCGGACGCGGCCTGTAAGGAGGTCGTCCATGAGGCCGGATTTCACAGTACGTAGTTTATGGAGATTACCTTCTTCAGCCGATATACGAAGTTCTGTAATTTTTAATTTATCGATAATTTTTAATTGCTCATCTAATCCAGCGATTGGTATTGGAAATTCCTTTAATTGACTTGAATTTATTGAGGCGAGATTGGTCGATTGCTTCGACGAAAAGATGAAAAAGGATTTTCCACGTGATGACGCTGAATATGTTGCAAGGTACTCCGGTATCAAAATATCCCGGTTGCAGCGAACACGAAATACGTGATTCTGGTGAAGGCAAGGAGAAATTTGTGCGCGCCAGACAGTTCCACGTCCGAGTTTATCAAAATCGCCTCCCTCATTCATTAAGACATCACCATCCATGAGAGCGAAACGCTCAATTTCATTACTTAAAACCGTAACAGTTTTTACATCGCGTAAGTCTAAATAGCCATCCTGTACGTTTGCTACTCGCAGATACGGTACGTCAACCAGTCCATGCCCGATCATGCTTCTTCCCAAGGTCACGCCACTCGCAATCTTGGCACATTGCCCAAGATGGCAGACCTTCCACTCCTTTGGAATCCACCCCAGCGGCGATAGCTTGTAAAGGTGCGGCGCTTCGGTTTGGGGTGGGCGCAGTTCGCCATTGGCCGCAATGCCGCGCGTGAGCAGGTCGTGCAGCAGCCCCTGCTTTACCGCCTTGAGCTTGGCGATCAGGGCCTCGGTTTCGTGGATGGCAGTGTCGAGAGTGTCGAGGATTTGGGCGATTTTTTGTTGCTCCCTATAAGTGGGCAGAAAAATTTGAAGGCGCTTTACGTCGGAGTCATTCAGCGCCGGGTAACTCGAACCAATGGCATCACGCACCGCTTGCGCCGTAACGTGACGGCTCATCAGCGAATGAAACAAGTAACCGGGATGACTGATACCCTCGCGACCGCACACCACAGAAAATCCTGTGGAAGCGATTAATGGCCCCGGTTCGTTTGGATCAATAAAGCCGTGGGTCTGCAAGTTAGGCCGTACCGTACCAAATAAGATGTCAAGGCCTCTCACAACGCGGCGGGCGCGGCTTGGTGCCTCGCCAAATGTTGTTTCTGTTACTGATCCCCAGTTGATGAACCCTGCTTCAACTGCACTGAGATCGATGTATCGAAAGCGAGTGCTCGAAGGTGTATTTGCTGACAACGTCTCTACGTTAGTGTCAGCAACGTCGCCAAGCGCGTAGTAACTCGTTGCTGCATCAGACATACCCCAGCCCCTTCAAAAACCCCTGTAAAGCCTGCGCCGCTGCATCGCGCTTGCCTTCAATTTCGGTCAGCGTAACGCGGTATTTGTCCCACCAGTTCTCAAACGCGGCCACAATTTGCTTACGTTGCGCGGCGATGTAGCGCTCCACAATGGCGCGCATATCGTTGTGCAAAATGGTCAGCAGCAGCTCGGCGGCGGCTTCGGGCGTCAGTCCGGCCACGGCGGTGCCAATATGCTGCTTAAAGCTATCGTGTTTGGCCTTGAGCTGTTTTTTAACGGCAGCCAGTTCCTTTTTCCATTCTTTAAGCTGGGCTTCGTCCACGGCGTTTTCGTCGTCGGGGTCGGCAGCTTCGGCGCTGGCCTCGGTGTCGCCGCCGTCTTCGCCTTCGGCTTCTTTGGGGCTGGCGGCCTTGATCTGGCTGTCCAGCTCGGCCTTTTTGGCCTCCAGCGTGGTGATGGCTTCGACAAAATCACCCATCAAAAAAATCACCAGCTTGTGCTCTAGTGGGCGTTCCTTGCTGGCCTTGTCTTCCAGTGCGGTGACGATGCTGGTGCGCCAAGCGTCGGCCACGCCTTGGGCACCGCGCGCCATCAGCGTCAGAAAGTCGTATTTGCTTTGGTACCAAAACCCGGCCACGATGCCGCGCACCTGAAAGCGATCTAGCAAGCCAATAGCTTCGAGGGATTGGCTAAAGCTTTCTAGCAGGTCAGAGCGCAAGGCCACCAGGCTGGAGGTGTTGTCCAGTTGCCCCGCCAGTGCCGTGATGCGCGGGCTATGCTGCTGCCACCAGTCTGCAAAGGCGGCGCGAATGGCGGCTTCTTTGGCCATCAGGTGGGCATTGGTCTCAATGGCGGGCTTGAGGTCTTGGCGCTGGGTAAGCTGCGGGCGGAAGTCAAAGTATTGGGCATCGCGCTCTTGCAATAAATCGAGCGGCTCAAGGCCATGCGCGGCAAACAGCGCCGCCTTGGCTGCCACTTCGGCCTTGGGCACACCGCCCAGCAAATGGGCGCGCACGTCGTGCGGTTCGGGCGGCGGCGCGTTGTCGGCGTAGCGGCGGATGTTCAGGTTGTAGTCGTTGGCTTGCAGGGTGGCGTTATCGACGATGGCCGAAAAGCCAGCAATGGCGCGAAACTCGTCAAAGGTAGCCACGATTTTTTCGATATGTTCGGGCAAAAGGTAGTTTTGCGCCCGGCCCTCAAAAAATTCGCGGTCGGCGTTGATAAACAACACCTTGCCTTGGCGCTGCAATGGTTTGCCACTGACGCGGTTGGCCCCGTTTTGCACCTGTTGGCGCAGCACCAAAATACAGGCCGGAATGCCGGTGCCATAAAACAGGTTGGGGGCAACGCCAATCACAGCTTCGAGCAGGTCATCCTCAATGATGCCAGCGCGAATGGTGCGTTCTTCACCACCCCGGAACAGCACGCCGTGGGGCAACACCGTAGCCACCATGCCGCCGTCGCGGGTAACGGCCAGCATGTGCTGCAAAAACATCAGGTCGGCTTTTTTGGCCCCCAGCGGCACCTGACCATAGCGGAAGCGCTCCGGGAACCGGGGTGCCCAAGCGGGTTGGCCGTCGGCACCTTTTTCGGTATGGCCCCAGTTAATGGAAAACGGCGGATTGGTAAGCACGCGGTCAAAGCGCATCAGCTCGCCGCCTTCAACGTGCTGCGGTTCGGCCAAGGTGTCTTCATTTTGCAAGTTGGCGCTGCTGATGCCGTGCAGCAGCATGTTCATTTTGGCAATAGACCAGACGGTGCCATTGAACTCTTGCCCGAACAGGTTGGCTTTGCGGCCTTCCTCGCCATGCTCGTCTATATATTCTTTGGCAGCAATCAGCATACCGCCTGAGCCACAGCAGGGGTCGTAAACGTCGTGGGCCAAGGTGGGCTTGATGAGCCGCACCATCATGCGTACCACGGAGCGCGGGGTATAGAACTCGCCGCCTTTTTTGCCAGCAGAATCGGCAAACTCGCCAATCAGGTATTCGTAGGCAGCACCCAGCAGGTCAGGAAACTCTAGGTCTTGGTTGCCCAGACGTACCTCGCCAAAGTGGGTAATGAGTTGGCGCAGTTTGATGTCGGGAATTTTGCCTTGGCCTACCTTTTTATTGAAATCAATGTGGTCAAGTACGCCCTCTAGGCT
Source organism: uncultured Simplicispira sp. (assembly GCA_964388325.1). Taxonomy (GTDB): domain Bacteria; phylum Pseudomonadota; class Gammaproteobacteria; order Burkholderiales; family Burkholderiaceae_C; genus Simplicispira. The sequence goes on from CAYMAC010000004.1 coordinate 67,334, forward strand.
GTAATTTTCTCCTTCCACACTGCTCAGTGCTTTGTTGAGGTAGTCGCCTATATTTTGCTGCGCGTGGTTGATCAGAAATTTGTATTGGGACTGGAGTGGTACCCAAAAAGAGCCTTGCGTTTTGTACCAACGCGGGTTTTCGGCAGATTTGGCGGCTTGTTCTGGGGTTTCACCGGCTTCTAGGCGCTCGGCGATGACTTCTGCGCGGCGCTCATCAAAGACATCGGAGCAGCGCTTGAGGAACAACATGCCAAAGATGTATTCTTTGAACTCGGAGGCATCCATCTTGCCGCGCAGAATGTCGGCGGCTTTGAAAAGATGGCGTTCTAGCTGGGGCAGGGTTAGGGGCATGTAAGCGCAAGTCCGGTGTTTGTTTGGCAATCACCGGCGTGGCTAGGCCCCTTTCCAGTGAAATAACGGCTGGTTAAGCCAGTTCAGCAATCAGCTCAATCTCGACACAAGCGCCCAGCGGAATTTGTGCCACGCCAAAGGCACTGCGCGCATGAACCCCCTTGGCACCAAACACCTCGCCCAGCAGTTCTGAGCAGCCGTTGGTAACCAAGTGCTGCTCGGTAAAGTCAGCGGTAGAGTTGACCAAGCTCATCACTTTGACGATGCGGACAATTTGGTTCAAATCGCCGGTGGCCGCGTGCAGCGTGCCCAATAAATCAATGGCTACGGCACGGGCGGCTAGTTTGCCCTCTGCGGTGTCCAAATTGCGCCCCAGTTGGCCTGTCCAGACTTGGCCGTCTTTGCGTGCGATATGGCCGCTCAAAAACAGCATTTTTCCACTTTGCACAAACGGCACATAAGCGGCTGCGGGCGTGGCCGCTGGGGGCAGGGTGATGTTCAGGGCTTGCAGTTTGTCGTAAACGCTCACGGAATTTTCCTCATAAAAATTTAATGTCTGTGTTGATTTTGCCGTTGTTGCTCTGCGGCTTCCAGCCACAGCTGGCGCAATTGCTGTAACAAGGGCCACAGGCCGCCTGAGGCGGTGGGCACAGTGGCAGGCTTTTGGGCCATTGCATTTTTTTTACGTGCGCTGGCGGCTGGGGCTGCTGCTGGTTTGGCTGGCGCTGGTGTGTGCGCCATTAGGCGCTCTACATAGCGCACAAAATCGCCGTTGGGTGGTGTGTCCCAGTCGTTTTTATAAGGATCGAGCGACATCTATCACCTCCAACAACAGCTAAAAACCATTTAGGAACGCACGGGCAAGCGTTGTGCTATCTCCACCACCAACTGCTGCGCCAGCACCCTTTTGGAGGCGTGGGGCAGTTCGCGGTGGCCGTTGGCATCGACCAGCAGGAGCGCATTGTCATCGCGGCCAAAGGTGGCCGGGCCGATATTGCCCACCAACAAGGGTACCCCCTTGCGCGCACGCTTGGCAGTAGCATGTTGCAGCAAGTCGTGGCTTTCTGCGGCAAAACCCACGCAAAACAAAGCCCCAGCTTGCGCGCGTGCCGACTGCGCTACCGTGGCCAGAATATCTGGATTTTCCACAAAAGCCAGCGTTGGCACGGCCCCAGAACCATCTTTTTTGATTTTTTCATTGCACGACTGGGCCGGTCGCCAATCGGCCACGGCAGCGGTGGCAATAAACAGGCTGGCTTGCTCCACCTGCGCCTGCACTGCTTGCAACATTTGTTGTGCCGATTGCACATTGATGCGCTGCACCCCTCTGGGTGTGGGCAAATGCACTGGCCCGGCCACCAAGGTCACTTCCGCCCCCGCCTCACGCGCGGCACGGGCAATGGCAAAGCCCATTTTGCCGCTAGAGTGGTTGGTAATGCCGCGCACCGGGTCAATGGCTTCAAAGGTGGGGCCAGCGGTGATTAACACCCGCTGACCAGCCAAGCATTGGGGGGTAAAAAAGGCAATGACTTCTTCTAGTAGCTCTTCAGGCTCTAACATTCGGCCATCGCCGGTTTCGCCACAGGCTTGGTCACCGTGGCCTACGCCCAGCACCACCGCACCGTCTTGGGCCACTTGGGCCAGGTTGCGCTGCGTGGCCGGGTGCGTCCACATTTCGCGGTTCATGGCCGGGGCCAGCAGCAGCGGTACGCGCTCGATTGGACGTGCTAAACACATCAAACTGAGCAGCTCGTCGGCGCGGCCTTGCACCAGTCGGGCGATAAAGTCGGCGCTGCATGGGGCAATCAAAATTGCATCGGCCTCGCGGCTCAGGTTGATGTGCGGCATGTTGTTGGCCGCGCGCGCATCCCACTGTGAGCCATACACTGGCCGATTGGACAGCGCCTGCATCGTCACCGGGGTGATAAATTGCGCCGCCGCCTCGGTCATCACTACCTGCACGGTAGCCCCCGCCTTTATCAACAGACGACACAATTGTGCCGATTTGTAACAAGCCACGCCTCCACTGAGGCCCAGCACGATATGTTTGCCAGCAAGCTCTTTCATAGGGCTGCAATTTAACAGACCGCACGGCGCAAAAGAGGGCACCTATAATTCCGCTTTCCCACCCCCTAGAAAATGACATGACCAAATTTGTCTTCGTCACCGGCGGTGTGGTGTCTTCCCTGGGCAAGGGAATCGCCTCAGCCTCCCTTGCCGCGATTCTCGAATCGCGGGGCCTCAAAGTCACCCTCATCAAGCTCGACCCCTACATCAACGTCGACCCGGGCACCATGTCGCCATTCCAGCATGGCGAAGTTTTTGTTACCGACGACGGCGCCGAAACCGACCTCGACTTGGGCCACTATGAGCGTTTCATTGAAACGCGCATGAAAAAATCCAACAACTTCACCACCGGCAAAATTTACCAGTCGGTGCTAGAAAAAGAACGCCGGGGCGACTACCTTGGCAAAACGGTGCAGGTGATTCCGCACGTTACCAACGAAATCCAAGAGTACATCAAACGCGGCGCAGGCATTGGCACCCCCGATGCTGTGGATGTGGCCATCTGCGAAATTGGCGGCACCGTGGGCGATATTGAATCGCTGCCGTTTTTGGAGGCCGTGCGCCAACTCAGCCTCAAGCTAGGCCCCAACAATGCGGCCTTTGTGCATCTAACCTACCTGCCGTGGATTGCCGCTGCCGGAGAGCTTAAAACCAAGCCCACCCAGCACACGGTACAAGAGCTACGCAAAATTGGCATCCAACCCGATGCCCTGCTGTGCCGCGCCGAGCGCAAAGTGCCCGCCGAAGAGCGCGAAAAAATCTCGCTGTTTACCAACGTGCCTGAATGGGGCGTGATTAGCATGTGGGATGTGGACACCATCTACAAAGTGCCGCGCATGTTGCACGAGCAAGGCTTAGATGGCCTGATTTGCGACCGCCTGCGCCTGCACACCCCACCCACCAGCCTCAAGCGCTGGGATGCGCTGGTACACGAAACCGAAAACCCGCAGGGCCAAGTGCGTATTGCGATGGTCGGCAAGTATGTTGATTTGTCCGACAGCTACAAGTCCGTCAATGAAGCACTGCGCCACGCCGGTATGCAAAGCCATGTGCGCGTCAAAATTGACCACATTGATTCTGAAACCATCACCCCCGAAGGCGTGGCCAGTTTGGGCCAGTACGATGCCATTTTGGTGCCCGGTGGTTTTGGCCAGCGTGGTGTCGAAGGCAAAATTGCCACGGCCCAATATGCGCGTGAGCACCAAGTACCCTACTTGGGTATCTGCTTGGGAATGCAGGTTGCCACTATCGAATATGCGCGCCATGTGGCCGGTTTGGCCGGTGCCAACAGCACCGAGTTTGACCCGCAAACCAAGCACCCCGTTATCGCCCTGATTACCGAGTGGAAAGATGCCGACGGCAGCATCCAAAAGCGCACGGCCAGCTCCGACTTGGGCGGCACCATGCGTTTGGGCGCGCAAAGCTCCGATGTGGCCCCCGGCACCTTGGCGCACAGCATCTACGGCGATGTAGTGACCGAACGCCACCGGCACCGCTACGAGGCCAACGTCAACTACCTCGATAAATTACGCAAAGCGGGCTTGGTGATTTCTGCCCTGACACAACGCGAACACCTGACCGAAATTGTCGAGCTGCCGCAAAGCGTACACCCGTGGTATGTGGGCGTGCAGTTTCACCCTGAGTTCAAATCGACACCCTGGGCCGGTCATCCACTGTTCAATGCCTTTATCAAAGCCGCTATTGCCCACCAGCAAGCGCGCCAAGGGGCTGAGGCAACGCCAACGACTGCCACCACCACCCCAGAGGCCAACGCATGAAACTCTGTGGTTTTGACATTGGCCTGAATCAGCGTTTTTTCCTGATTGCTGGGCCTTGCGTGATTGAATCGGAACAATTGCAGATGGACGTGGCCGGGCAGCTCAAAGAAATTTGCGCCAGCTTGGGCATTCCGTTCATCTTCAAAAGCAGTTTTGACAAGGCCAATCGCAGTTCTGGCAGCAGCTTTCGTGGCCCCGGCATTGACAAAGGGCTAGAAATTTTGGCCAAAATCAAGCGCGAATTGGATGTGCCAGTGCTGACCGATGTGCATACCGAGGCCGAAGTGTCCCAAGTGGCCGCCGTGGTCGATGTGCTACAAACTCCCGCCTTTTTGTGCCGCCAAACCGACTTTATCCGCGCCGTGGCGCAATCGGGTAGGCCGGTGAATATCAAAAAAGGCCAGTTTTTAGCCCCACACGACATGAAGAACGTCATCGACAAAGCCCGCGCCGCTGCACGCGAAGTGGGCCTGCCCGAAGACAACTTTATGGCCTGTGAGCGCGGCGCCAGCTTTGGTTACAACAATTTGGTGTCGGACATGCGTAGCTTGGCCATTCTGCGCGAAACCGCTGCCCCCGTAGTATTTGATGCCACGCACAGCGTACAGCTGCCCGGCGGCCAAGGCACCAGCAGCGGCGGCCAGCGCGAAATGGTGCCGGTATTGGCACGCGCCGCCGTGGCGGTGGGCGTGGCCGGTTTGTTTATGGAAACCCACCCCAACCCGGCCCAAGCCCTGAGCGATGGCCCCAATGCCGTACCGCTGCAACACATGAAAGCGCTGCTAGAGACTTTAGTAGCCCTCGATAGCGTGACCAAGCAGCACGGTTTTCTGGAAAACCACTTCAACGCCTGAAGCGTTCTTCTCTTCCCCCTTTTTTATTAGCTAGAAATGGAAAAATACCATGAGTGCAATCGTTGATATCGTAGGCCGCGAAGTATTGGACAGCCGTGGCAACCCCACCGTCGAATGTGACGTGCTGCTCGAATCGGGCGTAATGGGCCGCGCTGCCGTACCCTCCGGTGCCTCCACCGGCTCGCGTGAAGCCATTGAACTGCGCGACGGCGACAAGAGCCGCTATTTGGGCAAAGGCGTGCTCAAGGCCGTAGAACACATCAACAACGAAATCGCCGAGTGCGTGTTGGGCTTGGATGCCTCTGAGCAGGCATTTTTGGACAAAACGCTGATTGACTTGGACGGCACCGACAACAAGGGCCGTTTGGGTGCCAATGCCATTTTGGCCGTGTCGATGGCCGTGGCCCGCGCCGCCGCTGAAGAAGCCGGCCTGCCCCTGTACCGCTACTTTGGCGGCATGGGTGCGGTGCAAATGCCCGTGCCGATGATGAACGTAATTAACGGCGGCGCGCACGCCAACAACTCATTGGACATCCAAGAGTTCATGATTATCCCAGTAGGTGCACCCTCGTTCCGCGAGGCCATTCGCTGGGGCGCTGAAGTGTTCCACGCCCTGAAGAAAATCATCCACGACAAGGGCATGAGCACTGCGGTGGGCGACGAAGGCGGTTTTGCGCCTTCCGTCGAAAACCACGAAGCCGCCATCCAGTTGATTTTGCAAGCCATCGATGCCGCCGGTTACACCGCTGGCGAACAAATCGCTTTGGCCCTAGACTGCGCTGCCAGCGAGTTCTTTAAAGACGGCCACTACGTGTTAGAGGGCGAAGGCGGCCTCAAGCTCACCGCCCAGCAATGGACAGACATGCTGGCCACTTGGTGCGACAAATACCCCATCATCAGCATTGAAGACGCCATGCACGAAGGCGACTGGGACGGCTGGAAGCACATCACCGAGCGCTTAGGTAAAAACGTGCAATTGGTGGGCGACGATTTGTTCGTTACCAACACCAAAATTTTGCAAGAGGGCATCGAAAAGGGTATCTCCAACTCGATTCTCATCAAAATCAACCAAATTGGTACTTTGAGCGAAACCTTCGCTGCCATCGAGATGGCCAAGCGCGCCGGTTACACCGCCGTGATTAGCCACCGTTCGGGCGAAACCGAAGACAGCACCATTGCCGATATTGCCGTGGGCACCAATGCAGGCCAAATCAAAACCGGCAGCTTGAGCCGCTCCGACCGCATGGCCAAATACAACCAGCTGCTACGCATTGAAGAAGACTTGGGCGAAGTGGCCTACTACCCAGGCCGTCGCGCGTTTTACAACCTGCGCTAAACCGCTGATGTGCCCGCCCTTGGCAATTTCATCACCTGAACCGCAACCGCTATGAGCCCGCGCATTGTCGTTCCGGTGGTTTTGCTCACCTTGCTGGCTATGCTGCACGCGCAGCTATGGCAAGGGCGAGGCAGCTTGCCTTATGTGCGCGAAATGCGCGAAAAAATTGCCGTGCAGCAAGAGGCCAACGCCAAAGCGCTGGCCGAAAACCAGCGCCTGAACTCCGAAGTTCAAGACCTGAAAGAAGGCTTAGACATGGTAGAAGAAAAAGCGCGCAGCGAGCTGGGCATGGTCAAGCAGGGCGAGATTTTTGTGCAATACACTCCGCGCTGATTTTTTTAATGCACCGCGTCAGAGCCAGGTGGCTGTTGTGCTGGCGCGGCAAAAATTTGCGCTGCATCTACCGGGTCAAAGCGGTATTGTTGGCCACAGTATTCGCAGCCCACTTCAATCTGGCCTTGCTCGGCCAGCACGCTCTCGGCCTCAGCCACGCCTAAATTTTGCAACATTCGGGCCACGCGCTCACGGCTGCAAGAGCAGGCAAAACGCGGGCCTTGTGCGCCTTGTTGCGGTTCAAAGCGCAGCAATTTTTCTTCCCAAAACAAGCGGCGCAAGATAGTGTCAACATCCAGTGTCAGTAGCTCGTCGCGCGTCAGGCTGGCGGCCAAGTGGGCGATGCGGTTGTAATTTTCATTGAGGCCGATTTGGTCGGCATCGGCACTGTGGGCGTGGCTTTGGGCGAGATTGGCCTCGCCCTTGATGGGCATACGCTGTACCAACAAACCGGCGGCCACGCTGTCATTGGCCGCCAGCACCAGCGTGGCATCCAATTGCTCTGATTGCAGCATGTAATGCGCTAACACATCGCTCAGGCGCTCTAGCTTGCGCCCTTGGGCATCTACCAGCGGCACCACGCCTTGGTAGGGTTGTTGGCCCGGAAATTTGTCTTTCGGGTCTAGGGTGATGGCGCAGCGCCCAGCGCCATGCAGATTGACCAAACTGCTCAGGGTGGCACCATCGGCCACGGCTCCCTTGAGCGTAGCAGTAGCGCGCAATTGCAAGTCCGATTGCACCTCGGCCACAGCCACCTTGACCGGGCCATCGCCAAAAATTTGCAGCACCAAAGCGCCGTTGAATTTAATGCCCGATTGCATCAGCACGCCAGCGGCGGCCATCTCGCCCAATAGCTCGCGCACCGGCACGGGGTAGGGGCCGGTAGCGGTGTTGGCCGCACGGCGTTGCAAAATTTCGACCCAAGCATCGGTCAGGCGCACAATGGCACCACGTACCGGCTGGCCGTCAAATAAAAATTTGTGAAGTTCAGACACGCAAAAAATTTCCTGAAATCGAGAGAAAGAGCATCAGCCGATGGCTTGAAGGCCGGTGCGAAAACGCCGCGCATTGTCGATGTAATGCTGGGCACTGCGGCGCAGGCCGTCGATTTGCTCGGGGCTGAGTTGGCGCACCACCTTAGCTGGGCTGCCCATAATCATCGAACCATCGGGAAACTCTTTGCCCTCGGTCACCAAAGAACCAGCGCCCACTAGGCAGTTTTTGCCAATGCGCGCCCCATTGAGTACCACTGCGCCAATGCCAACCAAAGACTCATCGCCAATCGTGCAGCCGTGCAACGTGACCTGGTGGCCCACCGTGACACGCTGGCCAACCAGCAAAGGCTGGCCAGCATCGGCGTGCAGCACACAGGCATCTTGGATATTGCTGCCCGCGCCAATGGTGATGGAGTCGGTATCCCCGCGCACCACCGTGCCAAACCAAATACTGGCTTCTTCCCCCAAGGTAACTTGGCCTATCACTTGGGCGCTATCAGCCACCCAAGCCGATGCTGCCAGCTGGGGCGCTACGCCATCGAGTTCATAAATTGCCATTTGCTTGTACCGTCTGCTTTATATGATTGCCTAGAATTGTAGAGATGGAACTTCGCCACCGCGCCTTGCAGGTCTTGTGCCTTGCCCACCCCGATGAAAAAGCAGCGGCCACTTTGGCTTTGTACGCACAGGCCGATGAATGCAACATTGCCGCCAGCGCGCCTACGCCCCCGGCAGGCCAAGCCTTGCCCGGCTTGCCAGAGCGCCCCGTGTTGCTGCACCACACCGCCGTCAAGCGGCGCTCGCCCGCCACGCCCCAAGGGCGGGCGGTGTTGCTGCACGCCATTGCCCATATTGAATTCAATGCCATCAATTTGGCGCTAGATGCTGTGTGGCGCTTTGATGCCATGCCCGCCGCGTTTTACCGCGATTGGTTGCGCGTGGCCGCCGAAGAAGCCCAGCACTTTCAACTGCTGCGCGAGGTGTTACGCAGCCTCGGCCATGATTATGGGGATTTTCCGGCGCACCAAGGGCTGTGGACGATGTGCCAAAAAACCCAGCATGACATTACTGCACGCATGGCTTTGGTGCCACGCACCCTAGAAGCACGCGGCTTAGATGCCACGCCCTTAATTCAACAAAAACTGCGCCAAGTAGGCAGCCCCGATGCCTTGGCTGCCGTAGCGGTGTTAGACACCATCTTGCGCGAAGAAGTGGGCCATGTAGCCATTGGCAACCACTGGTACCGCTGGCTGTGTGCGCGCGATGGCATCGAGCCAGAAAGCCACTATGCCCAACTGGCACAACAATACCAAGCGCCGCGCCCCAAACCGCCCCTGAACGAATCTGCCCGGCGCCAAGCAGGTTTTACCGATACCGAGTTGGCGTGGTTGTTGTACGGCGCTGAAACCCCTGCCACACCAGTGCTTCATACCAACTAAGGCCAGACTTCCTAAAATAGGCGCATAGCTGCACCCAGCAGCACCTACCAGAAAAGAAAAAGCACACACCATGTCGAGCACACCCGCCGATCAAACCAGCGCCACCATGATTGCCCGTCAGGCCATCGTCAATGCCCAACATGTGGTTATCGGCTATGAACTGTTCAATCGCTCTCGCCCCGAAACCACCCACACCGCCGCCACCGACGTAGCTTTGGTATTTACTGCCTTGTCGCACGCGGGCAGCGATGAATTGGTAGGCAAGAAACTTATTTTTGTCAATTGCACCCACGAAAGCCTGGTCGGCGGCCACCTTGAACTGGTAGACCCCGAAAAAGTGGTGCTAGAAATACCGCCCTTGGGCCATGCTGCTGCCGAAGAAGTCGCCGCCCGCTTACCTACCTTGGCCGCTTTGCGTGCGCGGGGTTTCCGTTTGGCCTTCAACCATACCGTGCTGGAATCGGTATACCAGCCTTGGCTGGCGCTGGCCGATTACATCAAACTCGATTTATCTTTGCTGGCTCCAGACCAACTGGCCGTGCTAATACGCACCGCCCAGCGCGACACCAGTGCCAAGTTGATTGCCGAAAAGGTAGAAACCGCTCAGCAATACGATATGGTCTCTAGCCAAGGGGTGCAGCTGTTCCAAGGTTATTGGTTTGCGCGCCCCGCTTTGGTGCGTGCCAAACTGGTATCACCCGCGCAAAGCAGCATTTTGGAATTAATTAACTTGGTACGCAAACAGGCCAGCACCGAAGACATCGAAGAGGTGCTGAAAAAAGATGCGGGCCTGGCCTTCAATTTAATGCGGCTTATTAACTCGTCGGGCTTTGGCTTGGCACGCGAAATCAGCTCGTTTCGCCAAGCCGTGATGCTCATGGGCCTGAAAAAATTGTTCCGCTGGGCCGCATTGCTGCTCACCACCTCGCGCAACGGTGGCACCCCGCCCTCGGTGGGGCAAACCGCTGTGGTGCGTGGCCGCCTAATGGAGCTGCTAGCCCTAGAGAAAAAATTGCCACAAGATGAAACAGACCAAGCCTTTGTAGTGGGTATTTTCTCTTTGCTCGATACCATGTTGGGCATGACGATGGATGCTGCTTTGGGTTTGGTCAGTGTGCCCCCCAGCACCGAGGCTGCCTTGCTGCACAATGCCGGGGTACTAGGACATTTGCTCACGCTGGCCAAAGCCTGCGAAACTGGCGATGATGCCGCGTTTGACCACGCCGCTACCGCCTTGCAACTGAGTAGCCAGCAAATCAACAGCGCCCATTTACAGGCTTTGGCTTGGGCCGACCACTTTGGTGATTGAACTGTAGCCCTACAGGATGGCATCATTGCCCCCAGACCTCCCAAAACCTTCTCATTGCCATGTCCACTGAACCATCTACCTCTGCCACTCCTACCCCCCCCGAGGACACCGCAGACAATCTGGCCGTGATTGCCCGCCAAGCCATTGTGGATGAGCACCGGGCTGTTTTTGGTTACGAGTTGTTTGACCGCTCCACCGCTTCGGATGCCCGCAATGCTGCCAGCGACGCAGCGCTGCTGTTCAATGCCCTGTCTTACGCCGATACCGAATCCTTGGTCGGACAAAAGTTGGTCTTCATCAACTGCACCCACGAAAGCCTCTCGGGGGGGCACTTAGAACTCATTCACCCCGATAAGGTGGTGCTAGAGGTGCCTCCACTGGCCAAAGATGCCAGCCCCGAAGACATCGAAAAAGCCCGCCCCGTGCTAGAGCAGTTGCGCCACCAAGGCTTTCGGCTGGCCTTTAGCGAGCAGGTACTGTGCCCTGCTTATCTCAGTTGGTTGGTACTGGCGGCCTTCGTCAAGCTCGATATGACCATGTTCCCGCCAGAGCAGGCCAAGTCCTTGGTGCGTTTTGCCCAAGAACACAGCTCGGCCCGGCTGGTGGCCGAAAAGGTGGAGTCAGCAGAGCAACACCAAATGATGGCCGATTTGGGCGTGCGCTTGTTCCAAGGCTATTGGTTTGCCAAGCCAGCATTGGTCAAATCGCACACCATTCGACCCTCACAAGCCACCGTCATCCAGCTGATTAATCTGGTGCGTAAGCAAGCCAGCACCGCCGAAATTGAAGAACTGCTGAAAAAAGACCCAACGCTATCGTTCAACCTACTGCGTTTTATCAACTCCTCAGGCTTTGGCCTGTCGTGCGAGATTACCTCGTTTCGCCATGCCGTAATGATTTTGGGCCTGCGTAAATTGTTTCGCTGGGCAGCGCTGTTGCTTACCACCTCGCGCGCTGGTGGCTCGGCCCCGGCTGTGGGTACTATGGCAGTGGTGCGGGGCCGCTTGATGGAATTGTTGGCTGCAGAAATGCTTTCGCCTGAAGAATGCGATAACGCTTTTGTCGTGGGCGTTTTTTCTTTGTTAGATACCATGCTGGGTCTGCCAATGGCGCAGGCGCTAGAGTCGCTGGCGCTGCCAGAGCCAGTGGTCGATGCCCTGCTGCACCAACGCGGCACTTTTGCGCCCTTCTTGGCCCTGACCAAAGCCTGCGAAAGCGGCGATGAGGTGGCTTTTGCCCTCAATGCCGAGGCACTGCACCTGTCCAATCGCCAAGTCAACTTGGCGCACCTGCAAGCCCTGACCTGGGCCGAAGATATGGACGCAACCTAAGCGCACACCACATCGCCAACCTGCCCACTTCCAATGTTGGTTTTGTGGGTTTTGTGCCAGCAAGCGCTATGCTTGCACCCATGAATCTACTCATGGACTCCTTTTTTCGGGCCTTGGCTTATTGCCTGTTGCCCCGTGTGATGGCTTGGTCGCTACTGCCCCTGCTGCTGATAGGGGCTTTGGCATTGGCTGGAGGCTATTTTTACTGGGAGCTGGCCGTACAGACCATGCAGGCGTTTTTGCAGGCCCCCGGTTGGCTTAGCCCCGCTTGGGAGTGGTGGCAACAGCAAGGGCTACCGGACATGAGCAGCTGGGTAGCTCCGGCCTTGGTGCTGGTGCTGGTTACGCCCCTGATTGTGCTGGTAGCGCTGCTCACGGTGGCCTTTCTCATGACTCCGGCACTGGTAGGCTTGGTAGGGCAACGGCGCTTTCCTACTTTAGAGCGCTTGCAGGGCGGCTCGTTGTGGCAAAGTGTGCTCTGGTCTTTGGGTTCTACCCTGATGGCCCTGTTGCTGCTGTTGCTGTCTATGCCCTTGTGGCTGATTCCGCCGCTGGTGCTGATTGTGCCGCCCCTGATTTGGGGCTGGCTGACCTACCGCGTCATGGCCTTTGATGCCTTGTCCGAACATGCCAGCGCAGACGAGCGCGAAGAGTTACTGCGCCGCCACCGCATGGCCCTGCTGCTGATGGGCGTGGTTTGTGGTTATTTGGGCGCGGCACCGGCCATTGTGTGGGCTTCTGGGGTGTTGTTTGTGGCCGCCTTTTTTATTTTGGTGCCCTTAGCGATTTGGATTTACACCTTGGTGTTTGCTTTTTCGTCTTTGTGGTTCACCCATTTTGGCTTGGCAGCATTGCAACAATTGCGCGCCGAGCAATACGCTGCCGCTACCGCTGACGATGCCCCCTTGCCAGCCGTAGTGGCCCCCGACATCAGCGCTGCGCTTCCTGCATCTCCTGCGCCCCCGTCTATTTCCTGAAAGAGCCACCACCATGCAAAAATTTGGTCTCATCATCGTTGGCGATGAAATCCTCTCGGGCAAGCGTGCCGACAAGCACTTGGGCAAAATCATTGAACTGCTCAATGCGCGTGGCTTGTCTTTGTCTTATGCCGAATATGTGGGCGATGACCGCGAGCGCATCACCACTACCCTAGAGCGCGCCTTTGCCTCGGGCGATGTGGTATTTAGCACCGGCGGCATTGGGGCCACCCCCGATGACCACACGCGCCAATGTGCTGCCCGCGCCTTGGGGGTAGAACTGGCCCTGCACCCCGAGGCCGCCGCCCTCATCCGCGAGCGCATCCAAGACACCGCACGCGAGCAAAACCAGCCCTTTGAACCCGAGCGCCCCGACAATGTGCAGCGCCTGCAAATGGGCGTGTTTCCGTTAGGAGCCACCATCATCCCCAACACCTACAACAAAATTCCGGGCTTTAGCTGCCGCACCGCCAATGGCGCAGCAGTGCATTTTGTGCCGGGTTTTCCAGTGATGGCTTGGCCGATGGTGGAGTGGGTGCTGAATCAGCAATACCGCCACCTGTTCCATGCCACGCCACAAACCGAGCATTCCGTGCTGGTGTACGGTGCTATTGAAGCCGCCCTGACCCCCTTAATGCAGCAAATTGAGCAGCAACATCCGCAGGTGCGCGTATTTAGCCTGCCCAGCGTTGACCACCCCGTGCATGGTCGGCATATTGAATTGGGCGTGAAAGGCCCGGCCACGGCAGTACCCGCCGCCTGGGACGATTTGCGTGCAAAACTGCACCAATTTGGTGCAAATTGCGGCCCTGAATTGGTGCGTAATCTTTAAGCTATGGGCAACTGATTAGCTGCTAGATGCAATTGCACTGCACAGGTGCAATTTTGTATCTTATTCCACAGGCACAATCTATCTCTTGTGTCTTTGCAAGGTGATAAGCTGGGGCTGGCATGTAATCTGCTTTGACCAGAATATCTGATTTTTTCAACGAGTGTTTTTCCAGGAGAACCTGATGGCCAAGACCGTTGCGGACGTGATGAACATGGTGCAAGAAAACGAAGTCAAGTTTGTTGACTTCCGTTTCACCGATACCCGTGGCAAGCAGCACCATACTACGGTGCCCGTGTCGCATTTTGATGAAGACAAGTTCTCGTCGGGCCATGCGTTTGATGGCTCTTCTATTGCCGGTTGGAAGGGCATTGAAGCCTCCGACATGCAATTAATCCCTGACCCCAACACGGCAGTGATTGACCCCTTCTTTGAAGAGCCTACCTTGGTCATGACCTGTGATGTCATTGAACCCAGCGACGGCAAAGCCTACGACCGTGACCCGCGCTCCATCGCCAAGCGTGCCGAAGCCTACCTCAAGGCTTCTGGCTTGGGCGATACCGCTTTCTTCGGGCCAGAACCCGAATTCTTTATTTTTGACGGTATCCGTTGGGGCACTGAGCCACACAACACCTTCTACGAAATCGAAGAATACGAAGCCCCTTGGAACACCGGCTCCAAGCTCGACGGCGGCAACCGTGGCCACCGTCCTACCACCAAGGGCGGCTACTTTCCTGTGCCGCCGGTCGATAGCACGCAAGACATGCGCGCTGAGATGTCTTTGATTTTGGAATCCTTAGGCATTCCGGTGGAAGTGTTCCACCACGAAGTGGCAGGCGCAGGCCAAAACGAAATCGGTACCCGCTTTAGCACCTTGGTAGAGCGCGCTGACTGGACGATGCTGCAAAAGTACGTCATCCACAACGTGGCCAATGCCTACGGCAAAACCGCTACCTTCATGCCCAAGCCCTACCACGGCGACAACGGCTCGGGTATGCACGTACACCAATCCGTCTGGAAAGACGGCAAAAACCTGTTTGCTGGCGACGGCTATGCTGGCCTGTCGGATTTTGCCCTGTACTACATCGGCGGCATCATCAAGCACGCCCGTGCCCTCAACGCCATCACCAACCCCGGCACCAACAGCTACAAGCGTCTGGTGCCCCACTTTGAGGCTCCGGTCAAGCTGGCTTACTCGGCCAAGAACCGTTCCGCCTCTATCCGCATCCCCTACGTGTCCAACCCCAAGGGCCGCCGCGTTGAGGCACGCTTCCCCGACCCACTGATGAACCCCTACTTGGGCTTTGCTGCCCTGCTGATGGCGGGTCTGGACGGTGTAGAAAACAAAATCCATCCCGGCGAAGCTGCCACCAAGGATTTGTACCATCTGCCGCCCGAAGAAGACAAGCTGGTGCCCACCGTGTGCCACAGCTTAGACCAAGCGCTGGAGCACCTCGACCAAGACCGCGCCTTCCTGACCAAGGGTGGTGTGTTCTCTGACGCTATGATTGATGCCTACATCGAACTGAAGATGAGCGAAGTCACCCGCTTCCGCATGGCAGTGCATCCGGTTGAGTACGATATGTACTACTCCCTCTAAGCTGTAAAGCTTCAAAAACAAGGCGGTGGCATACACCGCCTTTTTTCATTTTGGTGTGGTCAGATTCCACTAGCGATGGAACCTGCACCGCGCCACGCTATCGGACAAACTGTGGGGTGCTATGGCCGTTTGTTGTTTGGACACGAAAGGTGTTTCGCGGATACTCTGGCGCAACCTCCCCGGCATGTTCCAGGCGAAAAAATTCATGAAAAAAATCTCTTCCACCCTGCTTTGTAGTCTGCTGTGTGCCACTTTGGGCAGTTCGGCAGTCTGGGCACAAGACCGCATTTATCGCTGTGGCAATGAATACACCAACAACGCCAACCACGCCCGCGAGCGCGGCTGCAAGGCAGTGGATGGCGGCAATGTGACGGTATTGCAATCCAACACCAGCAGCCCACGTAGCAATGCCAGTGCCGCCAGCGGCAATAGGCCCGCAGCAGCGGCCAGCTCCCCCGCTGGCGCGCCCAAGGTAGATAACAACCAACAGCGCAGCCGCGATGCCGATGCGCGCGCTATTTTGGAAGCCGAATTACGCAAAGCCCAAGCCCGCTTGGCTGATTTGCAAAAAGAATACAACAACGGCACCCCCGAAAAAACGGCCCTAGAGATGCGTAATGTGCAGCGCTACATGGAACGCACCGAAGAGCTCAAGGCCAACATTGCGCGCACCGAAAGCGACATTGCGGGCATCCAGCGCGAGATTGGGCGCCTGAAATGAAAAATGCTGCTTTGGCTGGCCGTTTTCAATCGCTGGATTGGTTGTCGGTGCTGGTGGCCGTGCTGCGTGTTGATGGTACGGTGCAGTTTGCCAATGCCGCCCTTGAAGACACCGTGGGTCTATCGCGCCGCACCCTAGAGGGCATGGACTTTGCCCAATTTTTCACCCTACCATCGCTGCTACAAAATGCGCTGGCCGGTAACCGTAGCGAAGATTTTGCTGCCGTGCGCTTTGATGGCTGCCTCAAGCGCTTGCACCAAGAGCCAGTGCTGGTGCATGTCAGTGTGGTGCCTGCGGATGGCCCCGGCGAGGTCTTGATAGAACTGTGGCCACTAGAACAGCAAGCACGCCAAGACCGCGAAGAGCGTCTGCGCGACCAAGCCCAAGCGCACAAAGAGCTGATTCGCAATCTGGCGCACGAAATCAAAAACCCGCTGGGTGGCATTCGCGGTGCCGCGCAGTTGCTAGAAATGGAACTCGACAGCCCCGAGATGACGGAATACACCCAAGTCATCATCCACGAGGCCGACCGCTTGCAAAGTTTGGTAGATAGGCTGCTGGCCCCACACCGCCATCCGCATCTGGTGGGCGATGTGAATATCCACGAAGTATGCGAGCGCGTGCGCTCTTTGGTGCTGGTAGAGTACCCACAGGGCTTGAGTATTGAGCAAGACTACGATATTTCCATCCCCGAGTTTCGCGGCGACCGCGAGCAACTGATTCAAGCGGTACTCAATGTGGTGCAAAACGCCGCGCAGGTGCTAGTGCCGCAAATGGCACAAGGCGATGCACGCATCATGTTGCGTACCCGCGTTGCCCGCCAAGTTACGCTAGGGCGTGAACGCTACAAGCTGGCATTGGAATTGCATGTCATTGACAACGGGCCAGGCGTGCCCGATGCCATTCGGGAGCGTATTTTTTATCCCTTGGTGTCGGCGCGCGATGGCGGGTCAGGGCTGGGCCTGACGCTGGCACAAACTTTTGTGCAGCGCCACCACGGCATGATTGAGTGCGATAGCGTACCCGGACGCACCGATTTCCGCATCCTGATTCCTTTGCCCTGAGGATCAATAACCGGCAACCAGCGAGAGACAAACACCCATGAAGCCGATCTGGATAGTAGATGACGACCCCTCGATCCGCTTTGTGCTGGAAAAAGCACTGGCGCGTGACAACCTGCCCACGCGCAGTTTTACCAACCCACGCGAAGTGCTAGAAGCTCTGGCGGAGGTTGGCTCCAGCGATGCCTCGCAGCCGGGGCCGCAGGTGCTGGTCAGTGATATTCGGATGCCCGGTGGCTCCGGCTTGCAATTGCTAGAAAAAGTCCATGCCATGCAGCCCGCGCTGCCCGTCATCATCATGACGGCCTATTCCGATTTGGACAGCGCGGTGTCGGCGTTTCAGCGCGGCGCGTTTGAATACCTGCCCAAACCGTTTGATTTGCCCAAGGCGGTAGAGTTAATCCGCCGCGCCGTGCAAGAGAGCGAGCGCGAAAGCGTAGCCCAAGATTGTCCCGCCGCTGCTGCTGAAATGCTGGGCCAAGCCCCGGCGATGCAGGATGTGTTCCGCGCCATCGGTCGCCTAAGCCAAAGTATGGTCACGGTGCTGATTACTGGTGAATCTGGCTCGGGCAAAGAGCTGGTAGCGCGTGCTTTGCACAAGCATTCGCCCTGCGCCAGTGGGCCATTTGTGGCCATCAATACTGCTGCCATCCCTAAAGATTTGCTCGAATCTGAACTGTTCGGCCATGAACGTGGCGCTTTTACCGGCGCACAAACTCAGCGCCGTGGCCGTTTTGAGCAGGCCGAAGGCGGCACGTTGTTTCTGGATGAAATTGGCGATATGCCCTTCGATTTGCAGACGCGCTTGTTGCGCGTGTTATCGGACGGGCATTTTTACCGCGTGGGCGGACACAGTGCCGTCAAGGCGCATGTGCGCGTGATTGCCGCCACGCACCAAAATTTGGAGTTGCGCGTCAAAGATGGTGTTTTCCGCGAAGATTTGTTCCACCGCCTGAATGTGATTCGCCTGCGCCTACCCGCCCTGCGTGAGCGCCCCGAAGATGTGCCCATGCTCACGCGCCATTTTTTGCAACAAAGTGCGCGCCAATTGGGTGTCGAGCCTAAGCGTATCGCCGATGCGGCGCTGGCCCGGCTGGCGCAGTTTGCCTTTCCGGGTAATGTGCGCCAATTAGAAAACATCTGCCACTGGCTGACGGTAATGGCCCCGGCGCAAGTGATTTCGGTACAAGATTTGCCGCCGGAAGTGCTAGAAGTCGTAGTGGCTCCAGCAGGGGTTCCCGCGCTTGCTTCCAGTCAAACGCCCATTCCATTGCCCACAGCGCCCGCTCCGGCGGCGCTGCCTGTTGCTGTGGTGCCCGCCACTGCCCCGCATTGGCCCAGCATGGCCACAGCAACGCCCCCCGGCCCTGAAAGTGGCTGGGAAGCGCTGCTAGAGGCCGAAGCCCAAGCCTTGCTGGCCAGTGGTGCTCAAACCGAAGTGTGGGATGTGCTGGCGCGCCGCTTTGAGTCGCGCCTGATTACTGCTGCTTTGGCAGCCACGCATGGCCGACGCATGGAGGCGGCGCAGCGCTTGGGCATTGGGCGCAACACCATCACGCGCAAAATCCAAGAATTGGGCTTAAAAGCCCACGACGATTAACGCTGCTGCCAACGCAAGCGCGCCAACAAAACTCAGACCAAGGTTAAAACAACGGGGGCGTGGTCGCTGGGCTGGGGGTTTTTGCGCGGCGCACGGTCAATGCTGCAAGCGGCCGCCATTGGGCGCAAGGCATCACTGACCAAAATGTGGTCAATGCGTAAGCCCCGGTTTTTCTGAAAACCCAACATGCGGTAATCCCACCACGAAAAGCTTTTTTCTGGCTGTGCAAACAAGCGAAAGGCATCGTGTAGGCCCAAACCGAGCAGGGCTTGGAATTGCGCCCGTTCTTCCTGCGTGTGGTGGATGCTGCCACGCAAGCCATCTGGGTCGTAAGAATCGCGGTCTTCGGGGGCGATGTTGAAGTCCCCCAACAGCAGCAAACGCGGGTGTTGGGCCAATTCTGCCGCTACCCAAGCGTGCAGGGCATCGAGCCAACGCATTTTGTAGGCAAATTTTTCGCTGCCGGGCGCTTGCCCGTTGACAAAATAGCCATTGATGAGGCGCAGCGGGCCTGCGGGGGTATCGAGCGTGGCGGCAATGGTACGCGCCTGCTCATCGACCAAACTGGGAATGTTACGCAGCACATCGCGCACCGGCTGGCGTGTGAGCCAAGCCACGCCGTTGTAGGTTTTTTGGCCGTGGGCCACAGCTTGGTAGCCCGCTGCTTGCAGTGCGACAAACGGGAATTTGTCTTCCGTCTGTTTCAGTTCTTGCAAACCCAAGGCATCGACTGGGTTGGCCGCCAGCCAGTCTAATACCTGCGGCAAACGCACCGAAAGGGAATTAACGTTCCAAGTGGCAATTTTCATGGGTGGTTTAAGTGGGTAGGCTACGCAAAATGGCACGCACCGGGGCAGCTTCGGCTTGCATCCAGCGCAGTGGCAGGGCAATTAGTTCGTAGTCGCCCTCGGGCACGGCATCGAGCAGCAGGTTTTCTAGCACGCGCAGGCCACGCCGTTGCAATACTTGGTGGCTGGGCAGGGTGGCGCTGTTGGCGGGGTCTATGCTGGCGCTGTCGGTGCCTAGCAGCACAACACCGGCATCGGCCAAGCGCTCTAGGGTGTCTGGGGCCACGGCGGTCAGGTGTTCGTCCCAGTGGCTGGGGGCTTGTTGGTAGGTGCGTAGCAGCACGCGCGGGGGTAGGTTATCTATGGCATGGGCCAGATGTTGCCATGCAACCAAGGGGCCACAGCCCATCACATGGATAACCCGGCATGGGCCGATAAATGGCTCCAGCGCCAGCATACCCACGGCCGCGCCGGTGCTGGCATAGTGCAAGGGCGCATCGGCATGGCTGCCTACATGCGGCGATAAGCGCACGGCGCTCAAATTGACTGGGCAGGTGGCCGACAAGGTGGCGCACCATTGCTGCTCATAAGGAACATCGCCCGGATACACCGGGCTACCCGAATGCACTGGGGCCGAAATATCCCAAAGCGGTGCCTGGCCTTGGCCCATACCAACGATTAAAACACCACGCCTTGCAGCGCTGGCAAGCCGTGGCGCTGGCGCGCTTGCTGGCAGGCATCACTGCCCGCTGCAAACTCGCGGCAGGGGGAGGGCCGCCACTCGTAAATGCCGCAAGCTACTTTCTGGCCGATGGTGCCGGTCAGGGCAGCGCAGCGCACGCGCAAATAATCCGTGCCACGCATACGGCAAATGTTGTCGGTAATAGCATCGGCCAAGCCATCGGGCACCTTACCGCCATGCTCTTGCATTTCGTGGACGGAAAAATCGACACGAAAACTGGCACAGCAAGCGCCGCAGCCTAGGCAGGGGTGGCTCATGTGTCTTGGCGACCGAGCAGCAGGTACTCCATCAGCGCCTTTTGTACGTGCATTCGGTTCTCGGCCTCATCCCAGACTACCGATTGCGGGCCGTCAATCACCTCGGCGGTGACTTCTTCGCCCCGGTGTGCGGGCAGGCAGTGCATAAACAAAGCATTCGGCTGGGCCAGCGCCATCATCTCGGCATTCACGCACCAATCGGCAAAAGCGGCTTTGCGTGCTTCGTTTTCGGCCTCGTAGCCCATGCTGGTCCACACGTCGGTGGTCACCAAATCAGCGCCCCGGCAGGCATCTAAGGGGTTGCTAAAAAATTGGTAACTGCTGGCGCTGATACCGTTGCCGCCCATAGCCAGTTTTTCATCCACTTCGTAGCCGCTGGGGGTGCTGACATGCACTTTAAAGCCCAACAACTGCGCCGCCTGCAACCAAGTGTTGGCCATGTTGTTGCCATCGCCCACCCAAGCCACGGTTTTACCGGCAATGCTGCCCCGATGCTCAATAAAGGTGAAGATATCGGCCAAAATTTGGCACGGATGAAACTCATTGGTTAAGCCATTGATAACCGGCACGCGCGAACAGGAGGCAAAACGCTCGATTTTGGTCTGCTCAAAAGTGCGAATCATCACCAAATCGGTCATGCGGCTAATCACACGTGCCGAGTCTTCAATCGGCTCAGCGCGGCCCAATTGGCTGTCGCCAGTGGTTAAATGCACCACGCTGCCACCCAGTTGGTACATACCGGCCTCAAAGCTCACGCGGGTGCGCGTGCTGGCCTTTTCAAAAATCATGGCCAGCGTGCGGTCCACCAACGGGCGGTGCTTTTCGTAGGCTTTGAACTTGCCTTTGATGAGGGCGGCGCGCTCGAACAAATAAGCGTATTCGTCGGCGCTAAAGTCGTTGAATTGCAGGTAATGTTTCATCAGTTTGCACGCTTTTGCGTTGTCAGGCGGCCAAGAAGGCTTTAACCAAAGGAGTGAGCAGGGCAATGATGAGGTCGGCCTCGCCCACGGTCAAAATCAGCGGTGGCACGATGCGAATCACGCTATCGGCAGTGACGCTAATCAACAAGCCTGAGTCTGCCGCCACCCCCACCAAGGCACCGCAGGGACGCGCCAGCTCTACACCAATCATCAGGCCCATGCCGCGCACTTCTTTCACCCCTTCAACGCGCTCAAAAGCGCGTTGCAAGCCCTCTTTGAGGTAAGCGCCCACTTTGGCCGCGTTGTCTAGCAAGGCATCTTCTTCGATGATACGCAGGGTTTCCAGGCCAGCGCGCATCGCCAAGGGGTTGCCGCCAAAGGTGCTGCCGTGGTTGCCCGGTTGCAAAATATGCGCCGCTTTGGGGCCAGCCACCACCGCACCCACTGGCACGCCAGCACCCAAACCCTTGGCCAGCGTCATCACATCGGGCACGATACCGGCCCATTGGTGGGCAAACCATTTACCAGTGCGCCCGACGCCGGTTTGCACTTCGTCAATCATCAGCAGCCAACCGCGCTCATCGCACAGTTGGCGCACTTGCTGCAAGTATTCAAAGCGCATCGGGTGCAAACCACCCTCGCCCTGAATGGTCTCTAAAAACACGGCAGTGATGTTGGGGTTGCCTTCGGTAGCTTGCTTTAGCGCTTCAATATCGTTTTTCGGCACGCGCACAAAGCCCTCTACCAGTGGCGCAAAACCGGCCTGAATTTTGGCGTTGCCGGTGGCCGATAGCGTAGCAATCGAGCGCCCATGAAAGGCTTTTTCATAAACCACCACTTCGGCGCGCTCAATGCCCTTGTCATGGCCGTATTTGCGCGCAATCTTCAGTGCAGCCTCGTTGGCCTCTAGGCCCGAATTGCAAAAGAAGACATTGCTCATGCCCGTCAGCTCGACCAGCTTGGCGGCCAACTCTTCTTGCAGCGGCACATGGTAGTAATTCGAGGTATGAATCAGGCGTGTGAGCTGCTCTTGCAGCGCAGGTACCAGTTTGGGGTGGTTGTGGCCCAAAGTATTGACAGCGATGCCAGCCAATGCGTCGAGGTAGAGTTTTTCGTTCACATCCCAGACGTGGCAGCCCTGCCCGTGCGAGAGCGCAATCGGCACACGGCCATAGGTGTTCATCACGTGGGGCGAGGTGGCCTCAATGAAAGCGGTCATGCAGAAATCTCCAGACAGGGCAGGTGAAAAGAGTGCTGATTCTAGTAGCGCAAAATGTCTGGCACGGCTGTTGCGTGCAATCTAATCCATCAGGCGGCTATGGTGCAAGTGCTTAACTCTTATATAAGAGTTAGAATCGGGCACCACGGCACCCCCCGCAGCGATCCTGCACCGTCCGTTTTATAACCCTTGCTTTACCCAGATGGCTTCTCCTTCCACCCAAGAGGTTTTCATTCAGGGCATCACCCACAGCGGAAAAACCTTTCGCCCCAGCGACTGGGCCGAGCGCCTTGCTGGCGTCATGAGCCAGTTTCGCCCCGGTGGTGCCCAGCCCGGCAGCCACCTGAGCTATTCGCCTTGGTGTGTGCCCACTGTTATCCACGGTGTTAAATGCGTGATTGTCAATCGCGCCTTGTACCACCACGAGCCTATGGCTTGGGATTTTGTCATGAACTTTGCCCGTGACAACGAGTTGCAATTGGTCGAGGCTTGCTTGCTACCTGACCCGCCCAGCACGCCACCCAAGCGCCCATAAAAAAACCGCCAAAAGGCGGTTTTTTTGTTTTGCTGGCAGCGCACCCAGTGCAAACGGCGGATGGGCTAGGCCCATCCGGGCGATTTACCTGATGAGGCTCAGGCGGCCAGTGCCAGGGCTTTGACCTTGGCAGACAGGCGGCTCTTGTCACGAGCGGCCTTGTTCTTGTGGAAGATGCCCTTGTCGGCCACGTTGTCCACCACAGATTGCATCTTGGCGAACAGTTCGGAAGCCTTGGTTTTGTCGCCCGCCAGAACTGCCTTTTCGACGTTCTTGACAGCGGTGCGGTACTTAGAACGCAGCGAAGTGTTGGCAGCGTTCAGTTTGGTGTCTTGGCGGACGCGCTTGCGGCCAGATGCCAGACGGGGGTTTTTTTTCTTGGGTTTAGCGGATGCCATTGTGTGTATTCCTTGTGTTCGAGGATGATGCCAGCAAAGCCTACGATTGTAACGCAGTTGCCACAAGCACCCTGCCAGCGCATACACTGGCAAGGTGTCGTTACTTAAAGCCGCCTCTACCGTTTCCTTGCTCACCCTGGCCTCGCGCATTACTGGGTTGGCACGCGACCTCATCATGGCCTCGATGTTTGGCGCCAGTGCGCTTACCGATGCTTTTAATGTCGCCTTTCGCATCCCCAATTTGTTCAGGCGCTTGTTTGCCGAAGGCGCGTTTAGCCAAGCCTTTGTGCCGGTGTTGGCTACCGCCAAAACACAACAGGGTGAAGCGGCCACGCGCCAGTTGATTGACCATGTGGCCACGGTGTTGGCTTGGGTGCTGGTGCTGGTGTGTATTTTGGGCGTGGCGGGGGCACCCATTTTGGTCTGGATGCTGGCCAGCGGTTTGCGCCAAACTGGCCCCGGTTTTGATGCCGCCGTGGACATGACACGCTGGATGTTTCCGTACATTGGCTGTATGTCGATGGTGGCGCTGTCTGCCGGGATATTGAACACCTGGAAGCACTTTGCTATACCGGCGACCACGCCAGTGCTGCTCAATCTGTGCATGATTGTGGCCGCTTGGTTGGGGGCACCGTGGCTCAAAGCACAAGGCATAGAGCCTATTTATGCGATGGCCGCTGGCGTGATGGCGGGTGGCATCCTGCAACTGGCCGTGCAGGTGCCGGTGCTGTACCGTTTGGGCCTGCTGCCGCGCATTGGCATCACTTGGAGCGCCCTGCGCCGCTCCTTTCAAGATGAAGATGTGCGCCGTATTTTGCGCCTGATGGCCCCAGCACTGCTGGGGGTGAGCGTGGCGCAAATCTCCCTGATGATTAACACGCAAATTGCCTCTTATCTGGCACCGGGCAGCGTCACTTGGTTGTTTTATGCCGACCGGCTGATGGAGTTTCCTACCGCCCTGTTGGGTGTGGCTTTGGGCGTGGTGCTGACACCACAATTGGCCGCCGCCAAAGCCGCAGGCGACACCGAACGCTATTCGGCCATGCTCGATTGGGGCTTACGCATTGTGGTGCTCTTGGCGTTGCCCTGTGCCATTGGCTTGCTCACTTTTGCCCAGCCGCTAGTGGCTACGCTGTTCCATTACGGAGCCCTTAAAGACAGCGACGTGCAACAAATTGCTTTGGCCCTGACGGGCTATGGTGCCGGTCTGCTGGGGTTGGTAGCCATCAAGGTATTGGCACCGGGCTACTATGCCAGCCAAGATATGCGTACCCCGGTCAAAATTGCCATCGTGGTGCTGGTGATTACCCAAGTGCTCAATGTAGCCTTGGTGCCGTGGTTGGCCCATACCGGGCTGGCTTTGTCGATTGGTTTGGGGGCCTTGGTCAATGCGTTGTGGCTGTTGCTAGGCTTACTGCGCCGGGGCAGTTATTGTCCGCAACCGGGCTGGGTGCGTTATGCCTTGCAAGTGGGCAGCGCCAGCACCCTGCTGGCGGCTTTTTTGCTGTGGGCCAATAGCCACTTTGATTGGATTGCCTTGCGTAGCCACAGCCTAGAGCGCATCGGCCTGCTGGCCTTGTTGCTGTGCGCCTCGGTGGTGCTGTATTTTGGCGTGCTGCGCTTGGCCGGTCTGAATTTGCGCCAAACGCTGCGCCGCTAAAACAAAGCATTGGACTGGCCTCTCACACCAGCCCGGCTACGCTCAATTCTTTTTTCAGGTAGGCGTAAAACAAGGGTGCGGCCACCAGCCCCGCTGGGCCAAACACCGCCTCGGCGACAAACATCACGCTCAGCAGCTCCCACACGCCCATGTGCGTACGCTGGCCCACCACCTTGGCGTTAATCACGTACTCGGCTTTGTGAATCAAAATTAAAAAAACCAAACAAGCCAAAGCCGCCATCGGCGATACCGACAGCCCCACCACCGTGATGATGACATTGCAGAGTAAATTGCCCACAATCGGCACCAAGCCAGCCACAAAGGTGATGGTGATGAGTACCGGGGTATAGGGCAGGGCCATATCCCACAAAGGCAACACCACCAGCAAAAAAATCGCTGTCAGTACGGTATTGAAGGCGGCAATCCAAAATTGTGCGGCCACGATTTGCCGAAAAGCCTCGCCAAACAGGGCAATACGCAATACCAGTTCTTGCGCTAAAGGGCCACGCGCACCACGAATATGGCGCACCGCTGCCAAGGCGCCAATCAACATACCCACGTAGGCAAACAGCAAACCGCTGAGCCAAACGCGCCCAGCCAAGGCCAAGGCCCCCGCCTTGGCCCCCAAATAACTGGCAATGCTGCGCTGAATTTCTTGCGCGCCATCGGGCAATTGCGCGGCAATGTCAGGGGGCAGTTTTTCGCGCAGTTCTAGCACCGTGCGCGCCATATAGTCCAGCAGTTCGCGGTACTGTTGTGGCGCATCGACCAAATAGCCGCGCGATTGCGACAAGCCCAAGCCCAACAAGGCCAGCGGCGACAACATCACCAAAGCAGCGGCCAGCACCTGCGCCCAGCGTGGCGGGCCAAGCTGCCCGTGCCGGTGCCGCCCCAACAACGCAAACCGAGGCACCAGCCAGCGCGTCAGCAAAAAGCCCAAGCAGACACACAACAAGCCCGGCAACAAGCCGCGCCACATGATGAGCAGCAAAGCCGCTGCCATCAGCAGGTAGCTGCTAAGCACTACCCCCGGTGGACTGCGATTTTCTGTCGTAAAAGGGGGCGCTGTGTCGGCAGAGGACACCAACGCTGGCACAGGGGACGGCGCGGCACTGCGCGCAGCTGTGGGCGGCGGCCACTCCTCCATAAAAAACCAAGCCCCGCGTTAGCGCACGACAACGGCAGCGCCGTCGCCACGCGGTGCAATCGCACCAATGGTATAGACCTGCTCACCAGCGGCGCGCAAGGTGGCGGCAGTGGCCTCAGCATGTTCAGCTGCAACCACCACCACCATGCCAATACCGTTGTTGAAGGTGCGGTTCATTTCGATGTCGTCAATGCCCGCCGTGGCTTGCAGCCAAGCAAACAGCTCAGACTGTGGCCAGCTGCCTTTTTGCAGGTGGGCGGCGGTGCCTTCGGGCAGCACGCGCGGAATGTTCTCCAACAAGCCGCCGCCGGTAATGTGGGCCAGCGCCTTAATCGGGTGTTGGGCCAGTGCCGCCAGCACATTTTTGACATACAAGCGGGTTGGCTCCATGATGGCTTGCTTGAACGGCTTACCGTCTAGCGTAGCGGGGGCATTGGCACCGGCGCGCTCAATACACTTGCGTACCAAGCTAAAGCCATTGGAATGCACACCTGCCGAGGCCAGCCCCAGCACGACATCACCAGCTTGCACATTTTGGCCGGTAAGGATTTTGGATTTTTCTACCGCACCCACGGCAAAACCGGCCAAATCGTACTCGCCGGGCGGGTACATGCCGGGCATCTCGGCGGTTTCGCCACCAATCAGGGCGCAGCCCGACAACTCACAGCCTTTGGCAATGCCACCGACCACCGCAGCAGCGGTATCGATATCCAACTTGCCACAGGCAAAATAATCTAAGAAGAATAAAGGCTCGGCACCTTGCACCAACACATCGTTGACGCTCATGGCCACCAAGTCAATGCCAACGGTGTTGTGCATATTCCACTCGAACGCCAATTTAAGCTTGGTGCCCACGCCATCCGTGCCCGACACCAACACTGGCTCTTGGTAGCGCTTGGGCACTTCAAACAGGGCACCAAAACCGCCAATACCGGCCAGAACGCCTTCGCGCATGGTTTTTTTGGCCAAGGGTTTGATACGCTCGACCAGCGCATCGCCAGCATCGATATCGACGCCAGCATCTTTGTAAGAAAGGGGGGTAGGATGGGGTGCAGAAGAGCTCATGGCGAACGGTGGCACAGGTCAGTGTGCTGACAGACTAAAATTTGCGCCAATTCTACGGGTTGCGCGTATGGCGCTGTCCAAAATTGCCCCTCCCGTTACTTTGCCCGCTGCTCCATGCCACGATTTGCCACTTTTTCATGTGCTACCCTGCCGCAGCAGGAGCGTCAGCCATGAAGCAACTCGCCCTAGACATCGGTCTGGCCCCCATGCCGACGCTAGAGCGTTTTTTTCCTGGCCCCAATGCAGCAGCGTTAGAACATCTGTTGCAATCGGTACACAGCAGCACCAGCGATGCCCATTCGCCCGTGCCCACCTACCTGTGGGGTGAACATGGCAGTGGTAAATCGCACTTGCTCAAAGCCGTGCGTGAAGCCCTGCGCGAGCAAGGGGTAAGCGTGGGCTGGCGCGATAGCCGCAGCAAGTACGCCCCAGCTTTTGATGAGCGCTGGAGCGCCGTTATTTTGGACGACGTGCATCTGTACAGCAACGCCCAACAAGCGCTAGCCTTTAATTGGTTTATCAATGCCATGAGTCCGGCCAATGGCGTGCCGCGTTGGGTGCTGGCGGCGGGCAGTTTGCCACCGTCTGATTTACCGTTGCGTGCCGATTTGCGTACCCGCTTGGGCTGGGGTGATGTGTTCCAGCTGCATCTGCTCGACGAGGCCGAACGGCGCATGGTATTGCGCCAAGAAGCCGCTGCCCGGGGGGTGGCGCTGGGTAGCGATGTGGTGGACTACATGCTGCGGCGCTTTTCGCGCGATTTGGGCAGCTTGATGGAGCTTTTGGACAAGCTAGACCACCATGCGCTACGCACCCAACGGGCTATCACTATCCCGCTGCTCAAAGACATGCTGGATACCGAATAAACGGCTGCTTCGTTTGTTTTTTGTTTCTACTCTTTCTATCTTTTGCAAATTGCATGACTTTTGATTCTTCGGCATCGCGCCCCCGCTTAGCCTTATTTGACCTAGACCACACCCTGCTGCCCCTGGATTCTGATTACGAATGGGGCGAATTCACCACCCGCATCGGCTGGACAGACCCGCAAGAATTCAGCCGCCGCAACGCCGAGTTTTATGCCCACTACCAAGCGGGCACCCTCGACATCCATGACTATGTGCGCTTTGCCACCGAGGCGGTGCGCCGCCAAGGCCCACAAGCCGCTGCTGCCGCCCATGCGCGTTTTATGCAGGAAGTGATTGCTCCGGCAATTCGCCCCCAAGCGCTAGCGTTGCTACGCCAACACCAGCAAGCAGGCGACCGGGTCATCATCATCACTGCCACCAATGAGTTTGTGACGCGCCCCATTGCCCAAGCCTTGGGTGTAGATGAGATTTTGGCCACCGAACTAGAGCGCGGCCCCGATGGCTGGTTTACTGGCAACATCTTGGGCGAACCCAATATGCGCGAAGGTAAAGTGCGCCGTATGGCCCAATGGTTGGCTGCCCAACAACTGGGCTGGGACGATGTTCACAGCACCTTTTACAGCGACTCCACCAACGACATCCCCCTGTTAGAGCAGGTAAACGAACCCATCGCCACCAACCCCGATGCCCGACTGCGCGCCCTAGCGCAACAACGCGGCTGGCGCACCCTTGACCTGTTTCCCGCATCCGCATGATTAAAAAATTTATCGACCAACTCATGGCCAAAGCCAGCACCAGCAGCCGTGCCAAATCCCGCTTTGGCAAACGGATAGAAGTGCCCCCCGAAGTGCATGGCATTGACCCCCATTTGGTGGACGAGCGCGCCGCCGATGTGGTGCGCGTACTCAAAGATGCAGGCTTTGAAGCCTATATCGTCGGTGGTGCGGTGCGTGATTTGCTGCTGGGCCTGCAACCCAAAGACTTTGACATCGCTACCAATGCCACCCCTGAAGAGGTGCGCGATTTATTCCGCCGCGCCTTCATCATTGGGCGGCGTTTTCGCATCGTGCATGTGGTGTATGGGCACGGCAAAGAAAGCGATGTGATTGAAGTCTCTACCTTCCGCGCCATGCTAGACAACACTGCCGCCGAGCAGGTCAGTGGTAACGAAAAAACCAGCCGCCGCGCACTGGCTGGGGTGCAGCACGCAGTAGATGCCAGTGGCCGGGTGTTGCGCGACAACGTCTGGGGCAGCCAAGAAGAAGATGCCGCGCGGCGCGACTTCACCCTCAACGCCATGTACTACGACCCCGAAACGCAAATTCTGGTCGATTACCACCAAGGCATTAAAGATGCCAAAAACAAACTACTGCGGATGATTGGCGACCCAGCCCCGCGCTACCGCGAAGACCCGGTACGCATCATCCGTGCAGTGCGTTTTGCCGCCAAACTCAGTGGTTTGGGTTTTGCCCTAGAACTCAAAACAGCGGCCCCACTGGTGCAATCGCAAGCCTTGCTGGCCGATGTACCGCAAAGCCGCATGTTTGACGAGGTGCTCAAACTGTTACAAACCGGCCACGCCTTGGCCACGATAGAGCAGCTGCACAAGCTAGGGTTGTCAAAAGGCATCTACCCGCTGCTCGATGTCATCGTAGAGCGTGCCGACACCGATTTTGTTCATGCCGTCTTGAGCGACACCGACCGGCGCGTGCGCGAGGGGCTGCCGGTAGCGCCCAGCTTTTTGCTGGCTTGCGTACTTTGGGAAGACGTGCGTTACCACTGGCAACGCCGCCAGCAAGCCGGAGAATTACCCCTACCGGCCCTGCACGAAGCCATCGACGACACCCTGAACCAGCGTATTGGTGACATCTCAGGCCGAGGCAAACTAGCCGGTGATATGCGTGAAATTTGGATTATGCAGCCACGTTTTGAAAAACGCGCCGGGCGCGTACCCGACAGCATGGTGGCGCAGCTGCGCTTTCGCGCTGGCTTTGACTTTCTATGGTTGCGCGCCGAAGTGGGCGAAGTCGATGAAGCCTTGGCCGAGTGGTGGCAAGAATACAGCACTGCCGACCAATACCGCCGCCAAGACTTGTTAGAGCAAGCCCGCGAGGAGCAAAAGGCCCGCCAACGTGCCCAGCAAGCGGTGGTGCGCCGCGTAGCAGCTAAACCAGCCACCGCTGGCACTGCTGACAACCCCCCACCAGCGGCTGATGAGGTAGCCGCTACCCCCGAAGAAGACAGCACGGCCCATAAAAAGCGCCGTCGTCGTCGGCGCAAGCCCGGCGCTAGCCCTGATGCCAATCCGCCCTCAGGCGATGCCGAATAAGCCCATCGCTCCTAACTTGGCTTGGATTGGCTTGGGGGCCAATCTGGGCGATGCCGTGGCAGCCTTGGCTTGGGCCTTAGAGCAACTGCACACCCGGCCACAAGTGCAAGTGCAACGGGCCTCATCGCTGTACCGCAGTGCGCCGGTGGATGCCAGTGGGCCAGATTACGTCAATGCGGTGGCCGAGTTAAGCACTACCTTGGCCCCCCAAGCCTTGTTAGAGTGCTTGCAGGCGCTAGAACTGGCCGCTGGCCGCCAGCGGCCTTACCACAACGCGCCACGTACATTGGATTTAGACATTTTGTGGTTTGGCCAGCAGCACATAAGCACCCCCACCCTGACCGTGCCGCATCCACGCTGGCACCAACGCGCTTTTGTGCTGCTGCCTCTGGCCGAACTGCTGCCCGAGCGCATCAGCGCCAGCCAGCTACAGGCCGTGCAAGCGCAGCGCATAGAGCGCCTGCCACAGCGTTGGACGGTTTGGTGTAGCGCAACCTAACGGCGGCGCAAAATGTGGATGAACTCATCGCCTACGGTTTTTTGCTCCACCAACTCATTGCCAGTTTGCTTGGCAAACGCCTGAAAATCGCGCTGTGAGCCGGTATCGGTGGCCAGCACCTTGAGCAACTGGCCGCTTTGCATATCGGCCAGCGCTTTTTTGGCTTTCAGAATCGGCAACGGGCAATTCAAACCGCGCGCATCTACTTCTTTACTGATAATCATTGATTCCATTCCCTGCATTAGGCCGGAAAGACTCCGGTGGAAAGATAGCGGTCTCCCCGGTCACACACCACAAACACAATCGTGGCATCGCGCTCGCGTGCGGCAATTTGCTGGGCTACCCAGCAGGCCCCGGCGGCAGAGATACCGGCAAAAATACCCTCCTCACGCGCCAAACGGCGGCACATCTCCTCGGCATCGTCTTGGCTGACCAGCAGCAGCTCATCGACCGCCTTGGCATCGTAAATAGCGGGCATGTAAGCCGCTGGCCATTTACGGATGCCCGGAATGCGCGAGCCTTCTTGCGGTTGGGCACCAATGATACGGATAGCCGGATTTTTCTCCTTCAAAAAACGCGACACTCCGGTAATGGTGCCCGTCGTGCCCATCGCCGAGACAAAATGGGTGATGCGCCCAGCGGTTTGCTCCCACAACTCGGGGCCGGTGGTTTCGTAGTGAATGCGTGGGTTGTCGGCATTGGCAAACTGGTCTAGCACCACGCCCTTGCCCTGCTGGGCCATGCTGGTGGCCAAATCGCGCGCATATTCCATGCCGCCGCTTTTAGGGGTGAGCACCAACTCCGCCCCAAAGGCTTTCATGGTTTGGGCACGTTCAATCGACAAGTCTTCGGGCATGATAAGCACCATGCGGTAGCCTTTGATGGCTGCGGCCATCGCCAAGGCAATGCCGGTGTTGCCCGAAGTGGCCTCAATCAGGGTATCGCCCGGTTTAATTGTGCCGCGCTCCTCGGCGCGGCGAATCATCGACAACGCGGGCCGGTCTTTGACCGAACCTGCGGGGTTGTTGCCCTCTAGTTTGCCAAGTACGACATTGCCGCGCTCGGCGTTGGTAGCGGCTGCAATGCGCTGCAAAGCCACCAAAGGGGTGCGCCCTACGGCATTTTCAATGGTTGGGTATTTCATCATGGCCATAAATGTGCCATAATTCGGGCTCACACAAATTACCCGCCCGGGTGGTGAAATTGGTAGACGCGCTGGACTCAAAATCCTGTTCCGAAAGGAGTGCCGGTTCGATTCCGGCCCCGGGCACCAAACAACAAAAGCTCCATTGTTTACGCAATGGGGCTTTTTTGTTGCGCCTGAAGGCCCGTAGATGAAGATTGATGTCAAAATTTTGGATGCACGCCTAACGCAGCAACTGCCTGCCTACGCTACTCCCGGCAGTGCAGGTTTAGACCTGCGCGCCTGCCTAGACCAACCCCTCACCTTGCAGCCCGGCAGTTGTGAACTGGTGCCCACCGGCTTGGCTATCCATTTGTGCGATCCGGGCTATGCTGGGCTAATTTTGCCGCGCTCAGGGTTGGGGCATAAGCATGGCATCGTGTTGGGCAATTTGGTCGGCCTCATCGACAGTGACTACCAAGGCCAGTTGCTGGTTAGCGCTTGGAACCGCAGCTCACAGGCGTTTACCATCGAGCCGATGGAGCGCTTGGCACAATTGGTCGTCGTGCCGGTAGTGCAGGCGCAGTTTCAGGTAGTGCAAGAATTTGCCGCCAGCAGTGTGCGTGGCCAGGGAGGGTATGGCTCTACTGGCACTGCCTGAGTGCAAATCCGCCCACGCAGGTTGCCGCCTTCTGTTTTTTACGAGGAGTTGTTCATGTCCCACCTTTTGCACCGCGCCAGCAGCGCTGCCTTCGTCCTTGCTTGTGCCACCTTGACAGGCTGTGCCACTTACTACGATTCCGGCACGCCCCCGACCTATTCAAGCGGCACCGGCTATTCGCATCAAACCCAAGGCTACGGTACTGAGCTGGGGCGCGTGGTACGCATCGAGCGCCTGCACTCGCCACAGCGCCAGATGTCTTCGGGCTTAGGTGCCTTGGCTGGTGCTGTGATTGGTGGGGTGTTGGGCAATCAAATTGGCCACGGCGGCGGCCGCGCGATAGCCACCGGCCTTGGCGTGGTGGGCGGTGCTGCTTTAGGCAATGCCCTAGAAGAAGACGGCAGTGGTTCGGGCCATTCTTTAATTTACCGCATTACCATCCGCACCGACCGAGGTACTACGCGGGCTTTTGATGTCAGCTCGCCCGGCGATTTGGTGCCCGGAGACCGGGTGCGCGTTTACCGGGGCGAGATTGCCCGTTATTGATTCTTTTAGTGCAATAACGGATTGCCGGGGGCTAAGGGCTGTACCCGAAAGAACCCTGTGCCGGTTGTGCCACTGCCAATTTCTGCTTCGGTGGCTTCGCGCACGCCACACACCTTGAGCTGCAAACGGATGGCCATCCCAGCCAAAGGGTGGTTGCCATCCAGCACTACATGGTCTGGGTAGAGTTCTGCCACGGTATAGACCACATTTTGCGGCATGTCGGGGTTGCAGCCAGAGGGCAAAGCGCTAGCGTCAAACACCATGCCTTCTTCAATTTCGGCGGGGAAAAGTTGGCGTGGCTCTAAAAATAGCAACTGGTCATTAAAGTCGCCAAAGGCTTCTTCTGGCTCAAGGTGCAAAAATAAACTGGCCCCGACGCTGTGGCCCTGTAAGGCTTCTTCGATGCGGGCCAATAAATCATCACCGCCGACCAAAAACTCTACTGGCTCGTCCAGCACGTCCAACTCTTCACCTAAAGTGTCGGTAAGCGTCCAAGTAAGTGCAACTACGCATTGTTCTGTGATTTCCATAAGAGAATTGTCGCAGTTTGAGCAACAAGCCCATACCGGGCTGGAGAATTTTTATGGATACCAAACTCCCCCTGGCCCTGTTGGCGGGTCTGACCCCAGCCCAGTTTATGCGCCAACACTGGCAAAAAAAACCCTTGCTGGTGCGCCAAGCCATTCCGGGTTTTAAGGCACTGCTGTCACGCCCCGAACTGTTCGCACTGGCGGCCCAAGAGGGGGTAGAGTCGCGCTTGGTGCAGCAACAAGCAGGGGTTTGGACACTGCGCCACGGCCCAGTGCCACGCCGCTCTTTACCCCCCTTACAACGCCCGGATTGGACGCTGCTAGTGCAAGGGGTTGACTTGCACCACGATGGCATCCATGCCTTGATGCAGCAATTTCGTTTTGTGCCCGATGCGCGGCTAGACGATGTAATGATTAGCTACGCCAGCGCGGGCGGTGGTGTCGGCCCGCACTTTGACAGCTACGACGTATTTCTACTGCAAGCACAAGGCCGCCGCCGCTGGCGCATTGGGCGGCAAAAAAACCTAAGCCTGCGCGACGACGTGCCCATGAAAATCTTGGCCCAGTTTGCACCAGAAGAAGAATACGTATTGGAGCCGGGCGATATGCTCTATCTGCCACCGGGTTGGGCGCACGACGGCATTGCCGAAGGTGGCGACTGCATGACCTATTCGGTAGGTTTTCGGGTACCCGAGCGCGTTGACTTGGCCCAAGAATTATTGGTACGCTTGGCCGATGAAGACGAGGGCGAAACCGACCGACAGCTGTACCAAGACCCGAAACAAACCGCCGTTACCGAGGCGGCAGAAATTCCGGCCAGCCTGCATGATTTTGCCCGCCAAGCCCTGCAATGGGCCTTGGAACAACCGCAAGCCCTAGAGCGCGCCTTGGGCGAATACCTGACCGAACCCAAAGCGAATGTTTGGTTTGAAGCCGGCCCCCAAGGCGTGATGTTAGAGCAGGTGGTGCTAGACCGGCGCACGCGCATGATGTACGACACCGAGCATATCTTTATCAACGGCGAAAGCTACCGTGCTGCCGGTGAAGATGCCCAGTTAATGCGCCAACTGGCCAACACCCGCACCTTAGATGGCCATGCTTTGGCGCGTGCCAGCGACGAAGCGCTAGAGTTACTCTCCTCTTGGTGTGATGCTGGTTGGTTGCACCCCCAAGCGGTGAACGCGGAGCGCTAACCATGCTAAACCCGTTGCCTGAAGGCCGCTTTGTCGGGTGCAACGCCTTTCAGCAATTGGTGCGCGATGCGCTGGCCACGGCAGCCGCCCAAGGTTGGCGCGAAATTATCCTCAGTGATGCCGATTTTCATGATTGGCCTTTGGGCGAGCGTGCCGTGCAAGAATCTTTGCAAGCTTGGGCGGGCAGTGGGCGGCGCATGACGCTGCTGGCCAGCAACTACGACGAAATGGTGCGCCGCCATGCGCGCTTTGTGCAGTGGCGGCGCACTTGGGACCACCTCCTGACCTGTCGGCGTAGCCCGGCGGCAGACCGGCTGGACTTGCCCAGCGTGATTTGGTCACCTGCTTGGGTATTGCAACGCCTAGACCCCGAGCGCTGCACCGGCATCAGTGGCAGCGAACCAGAGCGGCGTGTGCTACTGCGCGAAAGCCTGAACGAGTGGCTGCACAACAAAAGTACGCCGGGGTTTCCGGCCAGCACCTTGGGTTTATAAGCAAAACAGCTGCTGCTAGGCTTTTAAACTGTCAGATTATTGCAACGTTGAGGGTGTGGGGCTGCAGCTTAGCGTTAGCCAGTATTGACGAAATCCCAATATAATCGTGGATTGTGATTAAGTAAGTAAGCGCAAAAGAACTTGCGCTTTTTTGCCAAAGCGTATCTTGGCCAAGCCTGGCTTGACGTAGTGGCAAAACCGTTTTTGGCTGTTTAACTAGGAAATTTGCAATGAACAAGACCCTCGTCATCGCTTCGCTGATTGCTGCTGCCGCTCTGGCAGCTTGCGGCAAAAAAGAAACCCCTCCTGCACCCGCACCAGCTCCTGTAGAAGCACCCGCTCCTGCTCCAGCACCTGAAGCCGCACCTGCTGCTCCCGCTCCCGAAGCTGCTGCTCCCGCTCCTGAAGCGGCTGCTGCTGCCGCCACTGACGCTGCCGCCGCTGCTGCTGGTGCCGCTACTGCCGCTGGCGATGCTGCCAAGGCCGCTGGTGATGCCGCTGCTGGCGCTGCCAACGCCGCTGGTGATGCCGCCAAGGCCGCCGGTACTGCTGCTGCTGGCGCTGCCGCTGCAGTGGGCGACGCTGCTAAGGCTGCTGCTGATGCCGCTGCCGCTGCTGCCGCACCTGCTGCTGCCAAGTAATTAAGTCATTGATACTTTTATAGTATTTTCGTAGTGCCTTTGGCACTACGAAATAATTTAAGCCCCGTGCTCACGCAACGGGGCTTTTTTATGGCGGATGTTTTGGCTTATTTCAGTTCATCGGCCAGTACGCGCACCATGCTGGCAGCGCTGGCCGACGTCTCGGCTACGCCGCTGGCATTGAGTACCGAAACGCTAGAGCTTTCGCCTTGGCTGCTGACCAGAATGCGGTATTTCTCTGGGGCTACTACCGGGTCACTCTTGAACAGCTTGCCAAAAAAGCCCGGCTCGGGTTTGCCAGTGTTGCTGGGCATATAGCGCACAAAATACAGCCCTTGACTGCGGTCGCGGTCTTCTACGGTAAAGCCGGTGCGGTCTAGGGCCAGCCCGACACGGCGCCAAGCACGGTCAAAGCCATCGTTGAGTTGCAGCACCGGGCTGTTGTTGATGGTTTGTATGCGCGCGCTAGGCTGCTGCTGCGGGGCTGCATGGGCCGTCATGGCTTGGGCCTGCTCTTTGCTAGCCCCCAGTTTGACCATGATGCGGCGCAGAAACTCGGTTTCTAGCTCCGGGTCTGCTGGGCGCGGTTGCCAATGGGTAGCGTCTTTGCTGCTGTTGCTAAACACCTCTACCATGCCCCGGTGGGTGACATAAATTTCGGTGCCGCCACTGGCATTGCGCTCTAGCCGAATGCGAAATTTGTCGCGTTCGCCGGTGGAATAAACCGAATCAAGTACCTTGCCCAAGGCTGCGCGGATAAAGTCTTGCGGCAGTTTGGCGCGGTTTTCAGCCCAATCGGTTTCCATGATGCCCAAGTTGGCTTGGTCTTGTGTCAGCACAAAGCCGTTTTCTTGCCAAAACGCACGCACCGGCTCCCACAGTTGTTCTGCCGGGCGGTTGACCACCAGCCAGCGCTGGCTGCCGTCGCGCTCCATACGCACATCGCCCAAGCTGTTGATGGCGGTGGTTGGGCCTACGGGTTGTGCAGTTTGCTGGGTTTGCAGGGCATTGGCCGACACCACACCGCCGGGCGTGGCATAGCGGCTATCGCGCGAGAGTTGTTGCAAATCGGGCGGCACCTCTAGGGTGGCCGCCTTGGTGGCACTTTTGTAGTTGATTTTGTCGCTCTCTAAGGCCGAACAGGCCGACAGCGCAATCGTCAGGCCCAGCAGGCCCAATCGTGCAATAGGGGTTGGTTTCACAAAATCCTCGAAAACAAGACGGGCAGGCAAAGGGCTGGTCCATTAGAGCAGGCTGGCGCTACGCAGGGCAGCTTCCAGCACGGCTTCGTTGCTGGCGCTCAGGGGGGTCATGGGTAGGCGCAGGGTGCCACCGCACAGGCCCATGCGCTGCATGGCCCATTTCACGGGGATGGGGTTGGCCTCGATAAACAATTGCTTGTGTACCGGCATGAGTTGCAATTGAATTTGCATAGCGCGGCTGATGTTGCCTGCCAGTGCAGCCACGCACAACTCATTCATCAGGCGCGGGGCCACGTTGGCCGTGACGCTGATGTTGCCGTGACCACCGCACAGCATCAGGGCCACAGCGGTAGGGTCATCACCCGAGTAGATACCAAAGCCTTGTGGCACGTCCCGAATCAGCCATTGGGCGCGCTCAATATTGCCAGTGGCTTCTTTGATGCCGATGATGCCGGGCACTTGGGCCAAGCGCAGCACGGTGTCGTGCTGCATATCGGCCACCGAGCGGCCCGGCACGTTGTACAAAATAATGGGCAAATCGCCCGTGGCCTCGGCGATGGCCTTGAAATGCTGGTATTGGCCTTCTTGTGTGGGCTTGTTGTAATAGGGCACGACCTGCAATTGGCTATCGGCGCCCACGCTTTTGGCAAACTTGGCCAGCTCAATCGCCTCTGCGGTGGAGTTGGCACCACAACCGGCCATGATGGGCACGCGCTTGGCCGCTTGCTCTACCGCCACGCGGATGATTTCGCAATGCTCTTGCACATTCACGGTGGGCGACTCGCCCGTGGTGCCGACCACGCCAATGCAGTCGGTGCCTTCGGCAATGTGCCAATCGATGAGTTTACGCAGGGTGGGGTAATCGACGCTGCCGTCTTCGTGCATGGGGGTGACGAGGGCGACAATGCTGCCGGTAAGGGAGACGCTGGAGGTGGTCATATCCGCAGTGATAAACGGTAAAAGGGCATTCTAACTAGAGGCCGGGCCAGCGGGTAGTCGCACAGACCCCATAAGCGCCCATATCAGAAGCAAGCCCAGACCTGATTGGCCAGCATGACCATAAAATCAGGCTGGGTGTACAAGGCAAATACGGCCAGCAAAATCAGCAACATAGCAGGCCACGCCAGCCAGCGCAGCCAATTTTTACGGCTCAAAGAGGTCATGGTGTTTGCAGTGCCGGACGTTGAATGGCCTGCTCTTTAATCGGCAAACTGACCAAGGCGGCCACTACGCCCAGCACGATGGCAATGTTCCAAACCATGTTGTAGCTACCAGTGCTATCGTACAAATAGCCGCCCAGCCACACGCCCATAAAGCTGCCCAGTTGGTGGCTAAAAAAGACAAAGCCGCCCAACATCGATAAATGCTGCACGCCAAAAATTTGTGCCACCGTGGCATTGGTAGGCGGCACCGTCGATAGCCACAGCGTACCCATCACCGCCGAGAACAAATACACCGACCACGGCGACAAGGGTGCCCACAAGAACAACACGATAGCCACCGAGCGCGTGAAATAAATCGCCGCCAAAATATGGCGCTTGGGCATACGCTGGCCCAAGCTGCCGGTAAGGTAAGAGCCAATCACGTTAAACAAGCCAATCAGCGCCAGCGCATGGCTGCCCACCTCGGGCGAGAGGCCATGATCGCGCAGGTAGCTGGGCATGTGTACGCCAATAAACACCACCTGAAACCCGCAGACAAAATACGCCCCCGTGAGCAGCAAAAAGCTGGGGTAACGCAGCGCCTCGCCCAAGGCTTGGGCAATGCTTTGCTGCCGATGGGCTGGAGCGTGCCCCTGAAAACCCGGCTCGCGCAGGCCCAGTGCCAGCGGTGCAATGAACAACACCATCACCGCCAAGGCAAGCAAAGACTGCTGCCAGCCCAAGCTACTGAGCAAAAACCCCTCTACCGGCACCATCAAAAACTGGCCAAAAGAGCCTGCCGCTGCCGCCACCCCCATCGCCCACGAGCGCTTATCGGGGGCAATTTGGCGGCCTATGACCCCGTAAATGACGGCATAGGTAGTGCCCGCTTGGGCGGCCCCAATCAACACCCCCGCCGTCAGGGCAAACCAAGTCGGATTGGGCGACCAAGCCATGCCTGCCAGCCCCAGCGCATACAACAGCGCGCAACCAGCCAGCACCTTGAAAGCGCCAAAGCGGTCAGCGGCCATGCCCATAAACACGCCAATGATGCCCCAAGACAGGTTTTGCACCGCTAGGGCGAAGGCAAAGGATTGGCGCGTCCAGCCCATTTCTTGCGTGATGGGTTGCAACCACAGGCCAAAGCCGTGGCGTATGCCCATCGACAGGGTAACGATGGCCGCACCGCAGGCCAGTATCTGAAGCATAGACAGCGGGCGTGGTGCAGCAGAAGAAGACAAAGAAGCAGAAGACATTGGGCAACTGTAGCGGCAAGCGCGTTATTTTGCTGAAGGCTGCAGCGCCTAGAATCCGCGCCCATGTCAGCCAAACCTACACCTTCTACCGCTCTTCCTGAATATTCTGAAAGTTCTATCCGCGTACTCAAGGGGCTAGAGCCTGTTAAGCAGCGCCCCGGCATGTACACGCGCACCGACAACCCGCTGCATATCGTGCAAGAAGTGCTAGACAACGCCGCCGACGAAGCCTTGGCCGGGTATGGCAAAAAAATCAAAGTCAGCTTGCACCTCGATGGCTCCGTCAGTATCGAAGACGATGGCCGGGGCATTCCGTTTGGCCTGCACCCGGAAGAAAACGCCCCGGTAGTCGAGCTGGTTTTTACCCGCCTGCACGCGGGCGGCAAGTTTGACAAAGGCCAAGGCGGCGCTTACAGCTTTTCGGGTGGCTTGCATGGCGTGGGCGTCAGTGTGACCAATGCGCTCTCGACGCGCCTAGAAGTGACCAGCCACCGCGAAGGCCAAATCGCCCATTTGGTTTTTGCCGGTGGCGATGTAGTGCAGCCTTTGCAGCTGCGCCCCTTGCAAGCCGGAGAGCGCAAACAAGGCACCACGGTGCGCGTTTGGCCCGATGCCACCTATTTTGAATCCAGCCAGTTGCCAATGGCCGAGTTGGTGCATCTACTGCGTAGCAAAGCGGTGCTGATGCCCGGCGTGACGGTGACACTGGCCAATGAAAAAACCCGCGACAGCCAAACTTGGCAATACAAAGGCGGCCTGCGTGACTATCTGTTGCAAACGCTGGTAGCTGATGCGGTGATTCCCCTCTGGGAAGGCCAAGGCTTTGCCGACAGCAGCCACGACAGCTTTGCCGAAGGCGAAGGCGCCGCATGGGCGGTGGCCTTTACCGACGAGGGTGCGCCGGTGCGCGAGAGCTATGTCAATTTGATTCCCACCAGCGCCGGTGGCACCCATGAATCAGGTCTGCGTGATGGATTGTTCCAAGCCGTAAAAAGCTTTATCGAGCTGCACAGCCTGCTACCCAAAGGGGTCAAGCTGATGCCCGAAGATGTGTTTGCCCGTGCCAGCTATGTGCTGAGCGCCAAGGTGCTAGACCCACAATTCCAAGGCCAAATCAAAGAACGCCTGAACTCGCGCGATGCGGTGCGCTTGGTGTCGGGCTTTGTGCGCCCAGCCTTAGAGCTGTGGCTGCATGAACATGTGGAATACGGCAAAAAACTGGCCGAACTGGCGATTAAAGCGGCGCAAACGCGCCAACGCGCTGGGCAAAAGGTAGAAAAGCGCAAAGGCTCTGGCGTAGCGGTGCTGCCGGGCAAATTGACCGATTGCGAAAGCCGCGACATCGCCTACAACGAGCTATTTTTAGTCGAGGGCGATTCTGCTGGCGGCAGCGCCAAAATGGGCCGCGACAAAGAAAACCAAGCCGTGCTGCCACTGCGTGGCAAGGTACTCAACACTTGGGAAGTAGAGCGCGACCGGCTGTTTGCCAACAACGAAATCCACGATATTGCCGTGGCGATTGGCGTTGACCCGCACGGCCCAGACGATGAACCCGACTTGTCTGGCCTGCGCTACGGCAAAATTTGCATTTTGTCGGATGCCGATGTGGATGGCTCCCATATCCAAGTGCTGTTGCTGACCTTGTTCTTCCGGCATTTTCCCAAGCTGATTGACACTGGGCATGTATTTGTGGCCCGGCCCCCGCTGTTTCGCGTCGATGTACCCGCACGCGGCAAAAAGCCCGCCAGCAAAGTCTATGCGCTGGACGAGGGCGAGTTGAGCGCCATTTTGGACAAATGCGCCAAAGAGGGCGTGCCGCGCGATAAATGCACCATCAGCCGCTTTAAGGGCTTGGGCGAGATGAATGCCGACCAGCTTTGGGAAACTACCCTCAACCCCGATACGCGCCGTTTAATGCCGGTGCAGTTGGGCGGGCTAGACTTTACTGCCACCGCCGCCTTATTGACCAAGTTAATGGGCAAAGGCGAGGCAGCCTCACGCCGCGAACTGATGGAGCTGCACGGCGATAGCATCGAGGTGGATATTTAAGACACCATCGCCACGGTGGTGTGTCTCAGTCGAGGTGACCCCAATACAGCAGTGCATCGCGCCCCTGCACCGATAACTCGACCGTCGCCCCCACCGGCAACAGCACCTTGGTTTCGACATGCCCATAGGGCAGGCCGGTCAGTACCGGGATAGTGAGTTGGCTGCGTAGCCACTCCACCACGCTGGCCAGCTTGAAGCCCTTGTCGTGGGCGGCCAAGGTGTAGCCGGTAAATTGGCCCAGCACAATGGCTTGCTGCTGCGCCAACACCCCGGCATGTAGCAGTTGCGTCAACATGCGCTCGATGCGGTAGGGATGCTCGTTCACATCTTCTACAAACAAGATACCACCGGGCACCTGCGGAAAATACGGCGTGCCCAGCAAGGCGCACAGCACCGTCAGGTTGCCACCCCAGAGTTTGGCGGACTCGATATGCAGTTCATCGGGCAGCGGTGCTGGTGCGGTGGATGATTTTTTGGACGCGGGCAAGCGCCAGCCAGAACCTTCGCCGTGGCCGAACAGCAAATCTTCAAAACAGGCTTGCATGATGTCGTCGGGCGGCGCTGTGCCTGCAAAGTCCGGGCATAGCGCTGGCCCGGCCCAAGTGGTAGCCCCGGTTTGTGCCAACACCGCCAACTGGAACGCCGTGAAATCGCTCACCCCGACAAACTGGGTGCCGCGCGCTATGGCTTGGGCAATGGCTGCATAGGGCAAGCCAGGCAAAATGCGCGTCAGGCCATAACCACCGCGCGAAATCAGCGCTATATCGGCCCCACTGGCTGCGGCGCGGTCAATGGCGGCCAAGCGCGTGGCATCGTCACCGGCAAAACGGGTATGGCTCGACAGGGCATCGGCATCTATTTCTACCTGATGGCCCAAGGCTTGCAGGCGCTTGATGGCCCGACGAAACCCGGCTTTGTCGCGCACCGCGCTAGAGGGCGAATAGATATAAATATGCTTAGAGCAAGAAGGGAGATGAGAGGACAAAAAATATTCAGACCCTATGAGGGCCTGCTCCATGCAAATGCAGCAAAGCGAAAAAAATCAACCGGCAAAGTATTCCACAGCCTGCTGGGCTAATGTGTTGGCAGATAGGGCTTGGCTGTGTTGCTGCTGGCCGTGTAACACGCGCAAGCCACGGTGCGGCTCCGGCAAGGTGGCTGCCACAGGCCACTGCGCCCAAGCCCGTGGCCCGGCTTGGAAGCCACGGTCGGGAAAGGGGACTTGCCAAGCGCTTTGGCCTTCTGCCGGGACAGAGGGTTCATCTAGCACCAATTGCCCTGCATGGCGCAAGGGCAATTCGGCCACAGCAGGCGCAAGACCTTCGGTGACCAGCACCAACCGGCACCCATCCACTGAACACAGGGCTTGCAACAGTTCAGACAACACCTGCGCGTGCTGCGCTGGGGTATGCCAACGCTCTTTTTTGGGTTTGTCACTGCGGCCAAAGCCTATTAGGTCAGGCACCAACACCCGCTGACCCAAGGCAACGAGGGCGGGCAGCAGGTGGCGGTAGCTGTAGCTCCAATGCTGTGGCCCATGCAAACACAACCAGAGGGTTTGGGCATCGGCTGGGCCAGCATCCACATAATGCAGACGCAAACCGGCCAGAGTGGGTAAATCGCTGCGGTATTGCGCTGGCCAAGGCCAATCTGGCAGTTTGGCAAAACGGCTATCGGGGGTACGCAGGGCATCATCGCGCAGGGGGTGTGCGGCTAAGGCGGCCATGCGCTGCTGCTGGCGACGCTGACGGAAAAAATCTTGCAACAATTGCGTGCATTCGTCCGCCAGCACGCCGCCTTGCACTTGGGTATGGTGGTTCAGTTGCGGTTGGGAAAACAGGTTCAACACCGAACCCGCCACGCCGGTTTTGGCATCGGCAGCACCAAACACCACCCTTGGCAGGCGCGCGTGCAGCATGGCCCCGCTGCACATGGCACAAGGCTCTAAGGTAACGTACAGGGTGCAGTCTTCTAAGCGGTAATTGCCCAATTGTTGGGCGGCGGCGCGCAACGCAAGGATTTCGGCGTGGGCTGTAGGGTCATGGCTGTGGATGGGTGCGTTGTGTGCGCTGGCAATGCACTGGCCGGCACGCACTACTACCGCTCCTACGGGCACCTCACCTGCTTGGGCAGCGGCTTGGGCTTGCGCCAAGGCCAAGCGCATCCAGTGGGCATCATCGTGCAGCATCATGGCCTGCACTATAGAGGAAAGCAGCTATTGAGAATCGTCGGGCAAGCGGCGCGGTTGTTGTACCAGCGCTTCTACCGCTTGCTGGACTTGCTGCACCTGCTGTGCTGGAGGCACTGCTGGTGCTGTAGCCGCATGGGGGGCCACCCCCGGTGCGCTGGGCAGTGCCAAACTCGATTTTGAAGAGCCAGACAACTGTTGACGCGCCAACAGCCCGACCACGGCCAGCGCCAGCACCAAAGCCACGATAGTAAAAAGGGTTCGCATAAAAATTTAGG
Source organism: uncultured Simplicispira sp. (assembly GCA_964388325.1). Taxonomy (GTDB): domain Bacteria; phylum Pseudomonadota; class Gammaproteobacteria; order Burkholderiales; family Burkholderiaceae_C; genus Simplicispira. The sequence continues at coordinate 111,643 of CAYMAC010000004.1, forward strand.
GCGCAGGGATAGTGCCGGAGCTACGCTGGTCTTTCAGGGCTACTTCGTATTGCAGCGTCAAGTTGTCGGCAATTTCTAGCAAGCGCTCGCTGGCGCTGGCCATAGCACGCAAGCCACGCGGGTCTGGGTCGCGGCCAAAACAGGCCGCAAAAAAGACCCACTGCATATCAGCGGCCATGAGTTCGGTACGCAAACTGCTGTTGCTGACGGGTGCCGTATTTAAGGTGCTGAAGATGCGTTTGCACTCCTCCAAATCGGCTTGGCGCTGTTCACGCAGGGCGGCCATATCTTGCCCTGCCGCTTGTAAAAAATAATTTTTGGCCAGCCGCTGCGAGCGCATCCGCAAGCCCACGCAAGCCTGAATCAGCGGGTGCATACCGGATTTGCCCAGCCGTTCTAGGCCATGAAACAGCACCTCGGCAGCGGCCAGCATTTGGTCGGCTTGGCTGCTGATGGCAATGGCGCTTTCACGCGTGGGCGGGGCCTGCACCAACTCATCGACAGCTTGGAACTGCTTGCGTAACTGCGCTACATGGGCAGCAATATCGGCAGGCCAAGTTACTTTGGCCATATCACTCAGGGCCGCTTGCACCAGACGCTGGGATGGCTCTAAGGCCAGTTTGGCCTCGTCGGGTTGCACTTTAAGGTGCAGTTGTACGTGAATTTTGGCCAGACGCTGTGCCAATGCACCCACCCGGCTGGTGCGGTGCAGCCAAGCGCTGGCGCTGGGGCCGGGCAGTTGCGCCCACACAGCCCCAGTGGCCGCAGACAAGCCCAAAGCGCCCACCACACGCAAGAGGCCGCGACGTGGAATTTGCGGCAAAGCAGGCACACCGGAAGCAGAAGTAGAGGGGGGCAACACAGAGAAGAACGACATAAATGCAAAGCTCCGGGGTGGTGGGGATGCACAAAAAGATGCACGGATTGTGCGTTTAGCCTCTCTGCGTGGTGATGATACAAATCAAGGCATAGGATTTTCAGGGGGGCAAGTGCAGCACGTTCAAGCGTGGCCCCAGCGCTTGGCGTGCCAGTGGCACCAGATGCGCGTGATGGGTCAAAAAAATCACTTGGGTTTTGCGCGCCAGTGCGCCCAAGGCTTGCAAGCCAGCGCTGGTGCGTTGGTCGTCAAAGTTGATGAACAGGTCATCGGCCACAAAAGGCATCGCCCGGCCCGGCTGCAGGTGCATGTGCAGGGCGGCCAAACGCAAGGCCAGATAGAGTTGGTCGCGGCTGCCTTCGCTTAGGCCCTCTACCCCCACCAATGGCCCGGCCCCCAGCGGGCGACAGCCGTACAGGCGTGGCTTGTCGCCTTCGCTATCGACAATCAGGCGCTCAAACGCTGCCAGCGTGAGTTGGGCAAAAATTTGACTGGCCAGCGCCAGCATCGGGCCTTGTTGGGTTTCGCGGAAGCGGGCGATGCTCCAGCGCAAGCAGCGCATCATGGTATGCAGTTGCACATAGCGCTGTGCGGCATCGGCCATGCGGGTGATGGCTTCTTGGCGTTGGCCTTCGGCTTGGGCGGCGCGGTCGCCACCGTCAAAGGCGGTCAGTTGGCTGCGTTTGTCTTGGGCACTGGCGCTGAGTTCTTCGGTGCGGCTTTGCCATTGTTTGTCTTGGGCATCGAGTGCTTGCAGGGCAGACGGGATGTCGGTACTGGCCAGCGTCTGCACTTCGGCGCGCAGGGCATCTAGGGATAGGCCATCGCTTTGTGCTTGCAATTGGGCTTGCACTTGCGCCAAAGTTTGTTGGGCGTGTTGCTGCTGGCGTTGGTTTTCTTGGGCGGCGCTTAAACGCTGGTGCAGGGCCAGTATTTGGTCTTCGGGGCTTTGGCTTTGCAGTTCGGGGGCCAAACGCTGGCACAGCGCGTGCGCGGCCACGGCCAAGGCATCTAAATCGGCCTGCATGGCCTCGATGCGTTCGGTGCGGATGCTGTCTATTTTTTCTAGCCCTTGGTGGATTTGCTCCATCGTGTCGAGGGCGCTACGCACTGCGTCCGCTGGGGTGTCGCTGGGGTAATTGGCCGCTTGCAGTGCCTGTTGCCATTGCTGTTGCCAGTCGTGCCATTGCTGTTGGGCTTGTTGGCTCTCGGTTTGCAGTTGCTGCAAGGTACGGCGGGCGCTATTGGCTTGCTGCTCTAGGCTGGCGCGTTGGCCGTGCAGGCGTTCGGCGGCAGCTAGGCGCTGGCGCGCTTGGGCGATGCACTCGGCCAAACTGGGGGGGGCCGCCGTCGATGGCTGCTTTGGCGCGGGCGTAGGCCATAACAGCGCCAGCAAGGCGGTGTGGGCCTGTTGCTGGGTTTGCTGCATGGCCTGGCTTTGGCGCTGGCAGCGCTCGATGGTTTGTTGCAAGGCCAACACCTGGTTGCGCTGCTCTAACCAAGGGCCAGCAGCGGCCAAGGGCAGGCCAGCGGGCAATGGGCAGGCTTGCACCAGTTGTTGCCATTGTTGTTGCCGCTCTTGCAGACGCTGGTGCAATAGCTGGCTGCGCTGCACTTGCTGCGCCAGCTCTAGCGCCAAGCGCTCTAGGCGCTGGGCTTGGGCTTGGTATTGGGCTTCGTATTCGATGCGTTCTAGGCGGGCATCGGCCAAAGCATCGGCTTGGAGCAGCAGGCGCTGGTATTGCAGCCACTGGGCCACATCAGCGGGGGCAGTAGTGGTGGGGGGGGTAGCGCAAATTTGTTGCCAATAGGCATCGCGGGCTTGGCGGGCTTGTTGGACTTGCTGCTGGCTGATGGGCTGCCACTGGGCTACCGACTGCTCTAGTGCGGCTTGCAGTTGCTCTAGTTCGGCTTGCTGGGTTTGTTGTTGGTTTTGGGCTGCCTCTAGCGCGGCTTGGTCGTGACGCTGGGCCAGCAGCAGGGCTTGCACCTCGGTGGCATCGGGCACCAACAAGGCTTGCAACTGCGGTAAGGGCAGGGCATACGGCCCCAGCGCTTGCAGGGCCAACGCCAAGGCGCTTTGGCTCTCGGCCAATTGCTCTTGCAGGGCTTGCCATTGGCTGGCCTGCTGGCTGCATTGCTGGGCCTGCTCTAGCGCTACTTGCAGGGCAGTGGTATCGCTGTGGGCGGCCAGTGCTTCCAATTGGGCTTGGGTGTGGCCCAAGGTTTGCTGTTGCGCTGCCAGTTGCTGCTGGGCAAATTGGCGCTGTTGTTGCAGCAGGCCGTGGCTTTGCAACAAGGCAGCCAAACGGGCGCGCATGGCCGGGGTGGGCAAACGCTGGCGCACCGCCTCGGGGTTGCTGCTGGGCCATGCCAAACTGTGCGCGCTGGCTTGCACTTTCAGCCAATGTTGGTGCAACTCGGCGGCGCGTTTTTCCATGTCTGGGCGGTGGGCGCGGTATTGCACCCGGCGCGCGTCCAGTTCTTGGATTTCAACGGCCAAGGCGAGGCAGGCGCTATCTGCGGGCAAGGTGGCCTGTGCTTGCACCAGCTGCACGGCAGCATCAAGGCGCTGCAAATAGGGGGCCACCCGGCGCACGCGCTCTAACTGCTGGCGCTGGCGCTGCGCTTGGGTGCGTTCGGTACGCACGGCCAGCAATTGCTGTTCGATGTCGGCCAGCGCATCGCGCAGTTCTTTCCAGCCTTTAGCGCGTGCCGTGGCCTGCTTGAGGGCTTGTTGGGCCGCGTCCATATCGGTGTGCGCTTGGTAATAAAGCCGTTTTTCGGATTTACGCGGCGCCCACAGGCCATCGGCCTCGTCTTCTAAGCCTTGCAACACCCGCCCCAGTTGCTCTAGCCCCGAGGCCGATTGAAACAACATGCGCCCCACATCGTCTGCTGCCGACAAAATACCGGCCCCGCCAGCCAACAGCGCGGCATGGTCTAAAGAGAACATTTGCTCAAACAGCGGGCGCTGCACATCGCCCAACCACGGCGACAGGGCAGTGTCGGGCAATGGCTGGTCATTGCTATCGCGCAGGGTATTTTTGTTGCCTTTGCAGCGCTGAAATGCCAGTTGTTGCCCTTGCGCCTCTAAAACCCCGGCCAAGCGCAACTCGGGCATGGGGTGCAAAAAGGCCATGCTGGTTTGTGCTTTGATGCCAAACAGCCAATCGCCCAAAGCGGCACGGGTGGTGGATTTTCCGGCCTCGTTGGGGCCGACAATCAAGTGGATGTCGGGGGGGGTGTCTTGTGGCGTATCGGGCAGCGGTGCGGGCAAGTCCAACACATGGTCGGTAAATTTGCCATAACGAATCAGTTGCAGCTGGCGGATACGCATGGGGAGATTTTCCTCAATCCTGTGCTTGTTGCACCCGTGCCAACAACTGCGGCAGAGTTTCGGCCAGCAAAGCAGCGGGCGGGCCATCGCGCGCGGCTTGCAGCTCGGGGCTGGCGGCCAGCACTTCGGGCGGTAGTTTGGTGAGCAGCGGGCCAAGGCTGTGGCGCAAATCGGCCAAAAATTCGGCATCGTGCAAGGCTTCTTGGGCCAAGCCGTGCAAGGTGTCCAAGGCGGCCAGGGCATCACCTGGGGTTGGCGTAGCTTGGGCTACTGCTTGGGTGGCTACCTGCACTTTCTCAATCCACAGCCGTTCGGCATCCAAGCCAATGGCTTGGGCCAGCACTTCTTGGCGCAGATGGGCTTGCTGGGCCAGCAAGGCGTGGTGCAATGGGCTGGCACCGCACAAGCGCACGCGCACCGCCAGCGGGCACTGGTGGTCGGTTTGCTCTAGCAAAAGTTGGTGCAGGGCTTGACCCACTGCGCGCATGGCACTGGCCCAATCGCTGTGGCTGCTGACATCTACTGCCAGCTCTGCCCAACGCAACACATCTACCCAGAGTGGCTCTATGGCGCGCAAGTCGCCGTCTTCTAGCGTGACCAGCAAAGCGCCGTGCGCGCCGGTTTCGCGGATATGGCGGCCTTGCAAATTGCCCGGAAAGGCCAGAGTGGGCTGGCCGTGGCGTATCCATTGTGTATGCACATGGCCTAGCGCCCAATACTGGTAGCCTTTGGCATCCAACTCGGCAATGGAGCAAGGGGCGTAGCTGGCATGGGCGGCATGTCCTTCTAAGGCAGTGTGCAATACGCCAATATTGAACCAGCCGGGCACTGGCGGCGGGTAACTAGCGGCTAAATTATCGGTGGAGGCTGCGGTTTTGAAGCTGCGGCCATGCAATGCTACGCGCAAGGCATCGATACGAAAAGTTTGCGCTTTGCTGCTAGAAAACACCCGCACGTTGTCGGGCAGCTCTAAGCGTTTGGTGATTTCATGTTCGGCATCGTGGTTGCCATAAAGGATATACACCGCAATGCCCGCTTGGCGCAAGCGCCCCATTTGGCGCACCAAAAACAGCCCGGTATTAAAGTCGCGCCAATCGCCATCGTACAAATCACCAGCAATCACCATGAAATCGACTGCCTCGTCGATGGCCCGACTGACCAATTGCTCCAAAGCGTCGCGCGTGGCGCTGCGTAGGCGCTGCGCTGGGGCATCGGGGTAAGCGGCCAAGCCGCGCAGGGGGCTGTCTAAGTGGATGTCGGCGGCGTGGATGAATTTCATGGCTGGGTGCGGGCGCTCAAGCCGGTAGTGGTAGCGGCTGTGCTTGTTCTAGCTGCACCAAACTGTATTCCAAGCCACTGGCGGCGCGCTGGCGTTGGCGCGCTACCTCGTGCCAGCCCGGCTCTAACACAGGGGCCAAGGCATCGCCAGCAAAATTTTGGTGGATTTCTGTCACACTGGCCGCATGGGCATACGGAGCCGCCTGCGCGTAAATTTGTGCGCCGCCTATCACCCAGACCACAGCAGCACCAGCGCACAAAGCCACGGCTTCGGGCAGGCTGGCGGCACGCAAGGCCCCAGTGTCAGACCAACCCGGCTGGCGCGTGATGACAATGTTTTGCCGCCCCGGCAAGGGCCGAAAACGCGGCGGCAAGGAGTCCCAGGTTTTGCGCCCCATGATGACTGGGCAGCCTTGGGTTTGCTGGCGAAAATGGGCCAAATCTTCGGGCAAGTGCCAAGGCATTTGGCCGTTCAGGCCAATGGTGCCGTTGTCGGCGCAGGCGTAAATCAGGTGCAGGCGCATAGTTGCTTTTATACCGCTACAGGGGCTTTGATGGCCGGGTGGTGTTGGTAGTCTTGCAGCTCAAAATCGTCCAAGGTGTAATCGAACAAGGTTTCGGGCTTGCGCCGCAGGTGCAGGCGAGGATAGGCAAAGGGCTGGCGCGCCAACTGAGTTTGTACCTGCTCGGTATGGTTGTCGTAAATGTGGCAATCACCACCCGTCCAAATAAAGTCACCCACTTGCAAATCGCATTGCTGCGCCAGCATGTGCGTCAGTAGCGCATAGCTGGCAATGTTGAACGGCACGCCCAAAAAAATATCGGCGCTGCGCTGGTACAACTGGCACGACAATTTGCCCTCGGCCACATAAAACTGGAACAGCGCATGGCAGGGCATGAGGGCCATTTGGTCTAAATCGGCCACGTTCCAAGCACTGACCAAAATACGGCGGCTGTCTGGGTTGGTTTTAAGCTGCTCTAGCACCTGGGCGATTTGGTCGATATGGCCACCATCGCGCGTGGGCCAGTTGCGCCACTGCACGCCATACACCGGCCCCAAGTCGCCATCGGCGCGCGCCCACTCATCCCAAATGGTGCAGCCGCGCTCTTGCAGCCACTTAACGTTGCTATCGCCACGCAAAAACCAAAGCAATTCCAAAACGATGGACTTGAGATGCACTTTTTTGGTTGTTACCAGCGGGAAACCCTCGCTCAGGTCAAAGCGCATTTGGTAGCCAAACACGCTGCGCGTGCCGGTGCCGGTGCGGTCGGCCTTGCTTACCCCGTGTTTGTCAACATGGCGCATGAAATCTTCGTATTGGGAGCGAACCGGGCGGCTGGACATGGGGCGGGCAGACACAAAAAAGGAAAACGGGCAAAAGAGGGCGATTTTAGGCGGCTATCAACGCCGCAACACCCGCCCCGGATTGAACAAATTTTGCGGGTCTAGCGCCTGCTTGATAGCCCGCATCAGCTCCAAGGCTACCGGCGATTGGTATTGCTCTAATTGCGCTACCTTGAGTGCGCCGACGCCATGCTCGGCAGAAAAACTGCCACCAAACTGCGCCACCGCGTCATAGACCAGTTGGTTGACATGTGCTTCTTGTGCGCGCAAAAACTGCGCTGCGTCATAGCCCAGCGGGGCTTGTACGTTGTAGTGCAAATTGCCATCGCCCAGATGGCCAAAATTGACCACGCGCACCCCGGCAATGGCCTGCGCCAACAAGGCATCGGTATGCGCCACAAAGGCCGGAATGCGTGCAATCGGCAGCGCAATATCGTGCTTGATGTTCAGCCCCTCGCGCGCTTGCGCGTAAGAAATGCTCTCGCGCACCTGCCAAAATGTTTCTGCTTGCGCTTGATTTTGCGCTATCACCGCATCTTGGATGCACTCTGCGGCCAAAGCGGCCTCCATCAGGGCCTCGAAACGGTCACGGGCGTGGTCTTCAGATGCGCTATCTGCGTTTTCTAGCAGCACAAACCAAGGCGCATCCAATTCGGTCAACAGGGGAACGCGCAAGGCGGGCATGTGTCGGGCCACCAACTCCAGCGCTGGGCGACCCATGACTTCAAAGCCAGTTAGGCCAGCGCCCAGATGCTGCTGTGCCAAGCCCAGCAGCAGCACGGCTTGCTCTAGCGTAGGCACCGCCGCCCATGCCGTGAGCTGCGCCGCTGGCTGCGGAAAAAGTTTGAGCGTTGCGGCAGTAATAATGCCCAAAGTGCCCTCACTGCCAATGAACAGGTGGCGCAAATCGTAGCCGGTGTTATCTTTACGCAGGCCGCGCAGACCGTCCCAAACTTCGCCTTGCGCTGTCACCACCTCCAGCCCCAAGCACAAATCGCGCGCATTGCCATAGCGCAACACCTGCGTGCCCCCAGCATTGCTGGCTAAATTACCGCCAATAGTGCAACTGCCCTCCGAGGCCAACGACAGCGGAAACAACAACCCGGCCTGCGCTGCCACCTGTTGGGCGTTTTGCAAAATGCAACCGGCCTCTAAGGTCATGCTCAGGTTGTGCGGCTCGATGGCACGCACCGCGTTCATGCGCGCCAAACTGAGCACCAACTCGCGCCCCGAGGCATCGGGGGTCGAACCTAAAGACAAGCCGGTATTGCCCCCTTGCGCCACGATGGGCGTTCCGGTGGCGGCACAGATACGCACCACGGCGGCCACTTCAGCCGTATTGGCCGGGCGCACCACCGCCAGCGCTTGGCCTTGGGGGCAGCGCTGGCGGCGGTCTTGCTCCCAAGCACTGAGGCCGTCACCGGTTAGCACATGGGCCGGGCCTACGGTATGGCGCAACTGCGCTAGCAATTCAGACATGGCCGCCTGCATTTTTTAGCTAGGCGCAGGGGTGCCATTCTGGGCAGCAGCCAACTTGGCACTACGCAGACGCAAACGAATATGTGCTGTGCAGGCGGTAAACAGCACCAAACACAAAATGACCTCTAGCAGGGCTAAAAAATTGCTGGGTGGGCGGTCGCTCCAAGCGCGCACGCAACCTTCGGTCACATACAACCAAACCATCAAACTGAGCCAGCGGTAGGTGTACATGCGGTTTTTGAGCAGCCCCGCCAGCGGAATACACAACGGCAACGCTTTCAGGGCCAACCAAGAACCACCGGGGCGCACTGGGGCTAAGAATAATTCCCAAGCCAAGCACAAGAAAATGAGCAGCAACAGGCTCACTACCGCAATACGGCGGCTGTGGTGAACCCCAGCAGTGGTCACCACCAAAGCAGGTGATGTCGGGGAGGAAGAGGAATCAGAATCAGGATAAGGACTTTGCATTGCAAGCCATCATACCGATGACCTTAATTTTTCGTCAGCCTGTGGTCAGTCAGTGGCCTGTAAGTGCAAGCGTCCAAAGTAGATTGATATTTCCGACAGTCAACTTCAGGAGACAAACCGCATGACTGCACCCTCTAACGCCATCGAATCCACTTTGGTCGAAAACCGCGTTTTCCCCCCTACTGATGCCACTGTGGCAGCTGCCCGCATCTCTGGCATGGCCAGCTACGAAGCTCTGTGTGCCGAAGCAGAACAAGACTACGAAGGCTTCTGGGCCCGTCTGGCGCGTGAAAACGTGGTTTGGAACAAGCCCTTCACTGAAACACTGGACCAATCCAACGCTCCGTTTTACAAGTGGTTCCAAGACGGCGAGCTCAACGCCTCGGCCAACTGCCTCGACAAACACATCGGCACCCCCACCGAGAACAAAACCGCCATCATTTTTGAAGCCGACGGCGGCGAAGTCACCAAAGTGACCTACAAAGAGTTGTTGGACAAGGTTAGCCAATTTGCCAACGTCCTCAAATCCAAGGGCGTGCAAAAGGGCGACCGCGTGGTGCTGTACATGCCCATGACGATTGAAGGCGTGATTGCCATGCAGGCTTGCGCGCGCATTGGCGCAACGCACAGCGTAGTGTTTGGCGGCTTCTCGGCCAAGGCCCTGCACGAGCGCATCCATGATGCCGGTGCCGTGGCTGTGGTCACTGCCAACTACCAAATGCGTGGTGGCAAAGAGCTGCCACTCAAGTCGATTGTCGATGAAGCCTTGGCTACCGGCGGCTGCGAGTCGGTCAAGAGCGTGCTGGTGTTCCAGCGCACCCCCACTGCCGTGAACATGGTGGCTGGCCGCGACACTTTCATGCACGAAGAAATGGCCGCGCAGTCCACCGACTGCCCGCCTGAGTTCGTCGGTGCCGAGCATCCACTGTTTGTGCTTTACACCTCTGGTTCTACTGGCAAACCCAAGGGCGTGCAACACAGCACCGGCGGCTACCTGCTGTGGGCCAAACTCACTATGGACTGGACTTTCGACCTGAAAGACAGCGACATCTTCTGGTGTACCGCCGACATCGGCTGGATTACCGGCCACAGCTACGTCGCCTACGGCCCCTTGGCTGCGGGTGCTACGCAAATCATCTTTGAAGGTGTGCCTACCTTCCCCAAAGCAGACCGCTTCTGGACGATGATTGAAAAGCACAAGTGCACCATTTTCTACACCGCACCTACCGCTATCCGTTCGCTCATCAAGGCCGCTGACAGCGACGAAAGCATCCACCCTGCACGTTCTGACTTGTCCAGCCTGCGTATCCTCGGTTCGGTGGGCGAGCCTATCAACCCCGAAGCCTGGATGTGGTACTACAAGAACGTCGGCGGCGAGCGTTGCCCGATTGTCGATACCTTCTGGCAAACCGAAACCGGCGGCCACATGATTACCCCGCTGCCGGGTGCCACACCGCTGGTGCCAGGTTCTTGCACCCTGCCACTGCCGGGCATCACTACCGCCATCGTCGATGAAACTGGCCACGATGTGCCCAACGGTTCTGGCGGTATTTTGGTGGTCAAAAAGCCTTGGCCTTCCATGATTCGCACCATCTGGGGTGACCCAGAGCGCTTCAAGAAGAGCTACTTCCCCGAAGAACTCAACGGCTACTATCTGGCCGGTGATGGTGCCGTGCGTAGCCAAGACCGTGGTTACTTCCGCATCACGGGCCGCATCGATGACGTGCTGAACGTCTCTGGCCACCGCATGGGCACCATGGAAATTGAATCGGCCTTGGTAGCCAAGAGCGACATCGTGGCCGAAGCCGCTGTGGTGGGCCGCCCTGACGAGCTGACCGGCGAAGCCATTGTTGCCTTCGTGGTGCTCAAAGGCCCCGTGCCCACTGGCGATGCCGCCAAGGCACTGGCCAACGAACTGCGTAACTGGGTAGCCAAAGAAATCGGCCCGATTGCCAAACCCAAAGAAATCCGCTTTGGTGAAAACCTGCCCAAAACCCGCTCGGGCAAAATCATGCGCCGCCTGCTGCGTGGCATTGCCAAGGGTGAGGCCCTGACGCAAGATACTTCTACGCTAGAGAACCCACACATCTTGGAGCAGTTGGCACGTACCAACTAAGCTCTACGCGGCTCTAACGCACCAACCCGGCCTCTGTGCCGGGTTTTTTTGTGTCTATCCCATCCTGAAAAATCAGGGCTTGCCGGGCATCACGATAATCGTGCCACTGCCGGTACTACCCATACTACCGGTGCTGCCCGTATTGCCACGCGCGCCTGTGGTGCCTCTGGCACCCGTAGCTCCGGTGGCACCAGTATCGCCCTGATAGCCAGTAGCGCCTTGGCTGCCTGTAGCTCCGGGCATACCTTCTAAACCAGCGCTGCCGGTATTGCCTGTAGCACCGGTGCTACCTGTAGCGCCGGTATAGCCCGTGTTGCCCTGATTGCCTTGGCTACCGGTTTCGCCGCGCGCACCGGTATAACCGGTGTAGCCCGTATTGCCGGTGTTGCCTTGGGCACCTTGCGGCCCCATCGGCCCGGTGCAGGCAGTCAAGCCAAGCAGGGCGGTGATTAAGAGGGTGGGCATTAAATAAGTCATGGTGCTTCCTTGGGTGTTACATGCAGCAAAAAAAAGCCGCACACTTTAAATATCGCGCCAAACAAGCAAGGCAGTCTGTTCGCTGGCACACACAGAACCAACGAACAGTGCCTTGGTAGCCATTTGGATGCGATGGGCCTTTATGTTCGCTACCGTACCGACGCTGGCAGTGCAAAAAACTAAGCTGCAGCTATTCGTACTCGTTAACGACTGGAGCACCATCATGATTATTCGCCCCCTCCTTACTGCGGTTCTTACTGCCGCTGCCTTACTTAGTGCCACAGGCTGCGCTGTCAGTCGTGACCAAGAAACTATTGGTGCCTACATTGATGACACTGGCATCACTACGCTAGTCAAATCGCGTCTGTTTGAAGACAAGCGCGTGGCTGGCTCCTCTATCAGCGTTGAAACCCTCAACGGCACCGTCATGCTATCGGGCTTTGCCAAAAGCTCTGAAGAGAAAAGCGTAGCTGAAAACATCGCACGACAGGTCAAGGGCGTGCGCTCTATCAAGAACGAAATTGCCGTTCGTCCTTGATTTTTCCACCCTGACCACAACACAATACACAAGGAGTTCTTTATGAACTGGGATCGCGTCAAGGGTAATTGGAAACAAGTGGCTGGTAAAGCGCAAGAGCAATGGGGCCAACTGACACATGACGATTTGGATGTCATTGCTGGTCGCCGTGAGCAACTGGCAGGCAAAATCCAAGAGCGCTACGGCGTCGCCAAGGAAGAAGCAGAAAAGCAACTGACAGAATGGGAACACAAAGCCAGCGATTCTTGGTTTAAATAAAACCTCATCTCCGTGCAGCAAAACGGCCCCTAGGGGCCGTTTTTTTATGCGCTCCACAGCACGGCTTTTACTTAGCGTGCGCGCGGTTCACCCTGCCGGTTGACACTGACCATGCGCCCCGGAGCTGCCGACATTTGGATGCGATGCTCTTGTCCACGGAAAGTATAGGTAACATCCCAGTAATCAGGCCGTGTGTGCTGCTGGGGCACCGTGGCGCAGCGCTGCACCTCTTGTGTTCTGCCCCCCGCGCCCACCTGATGGCCCAACACGCCGCCCAAAAATGCCTCGGCAATCATCGTCTGCATTTGGTTGGCATCGTTGCCTGCTCGGTTAGGCCCTACGGCTTGGCGTTCTACCCAGCAACGTTGCTCAGGCGTGGCCACTACGGCACGCACCGAGGTAACACGCGCTTGGTACAGCCGCTCACCATTGCGGCGGCGGCTATCGTAGAAAGGGTCGGCGGTGGTGGCATAACGTGCTTCGTCAATACGCGCCTTAGAATCAACTTCGCGTGCCGAGGAGAGCCGGTCATTGAGGCCCATCGACGACAAAGAAGGGTATCTGCCGGGGCGTAGCACAATGCAGCGCCCCTGAAAACGCACCTCCTCGCACACCTCCCAGCGTCCGCCCACCACTTGCACCGAAGAGGCACGGTTATTAAAACCAAAGCGCTCGAAATTGCCAATTTGGCGCTCGGTACTAAAGGAACGCCCACCAAAACCTTCGTTTTCAAAAAAATTGACTTGCGCGACGGCTTGTTGGGTGGCCAGCGTTAGCACGGTGAGGGTACATGCGGTCTTGAGCAAGTGTTTCATAAGCGCCCTGTCAGTAGCATGATGAGAATCACAATCACCACTACGCCCAACAGGCCACTGGGGCCATAACCCCAAGCTCGGCTGTGCGACCAAGAGGGAATGACACCAATCAACATCAAAATCAACACAATCAAAAGTATGGTGCCCAAACTCATAAAATTTTTCCTTGCTGGGTACGCCAAAAGCGACGCCCCTGAAGGCTTTAAGGTTAGACATTCCATTTTTAGTCGTCGGTGCGTTAGCCAACACAAGGCGCGCTTCTTTACCGTGCTTTGGGTACCGGTGTTATGGCTCTAACGTAGGAAGCAGCCGGTCGTACTCACGTTTGACCACGGCATAACATTCACAGGTACGAAGCTCTATCCCTTTGCGGTTGAGCACCGTGATATGGCCTCGTGCATAACGAATCAGGCCCGCAGCTTGGAGTTTAAGTGCCGCTTCGGTCACGCCCTCGCGGCGCACCCCCAGCATATTGGCCATCAACTCTTGCGTCATCACCAGTTCATTGCCTTGCAGGCAATCCATACTCAGCAGCAGCCAGCGACACAATTGTTTGTCTAGCGAATGGTGCCGGTTGCACGCTGCCGTTTGGGTCATTTGCGAAATCAGCGCTTGGGTATAGCGTAGCAGCAGGCGCATAAAAGGGCCTGATAAGTTGAACTCATTTTTGATTCTTTGTGCATTGAGCCGCACACCGAGGCCAGCACTTTGCACCACGCCTCGGCTGGGGGTGGTATCGCCCCCTAAAAACAACGAGACACCAACCACGCCCTCGCGGCCAATCACGGCAATCTCGGCCGAGGCACCGCTTTCCATGACGTACAGCACCGACACAATGGCGGTGGTAGGAAAGTAGGCATAGGCCATGGGCTGCCCAGATTCATAAAGCACCTGCCCCAGCGGCAATTCCACAGGCTCCAAGTACGGCCCTATGCGTTGCCATTCGATATCGGACAGCGCAGCCAGCAAATGGTTAGCCTTGAAATGGTTTGTCTGGAGCATGGAGCCTTTTTGGTGGTGTGATAGGGCACAAATGTCTGCAAACCTATCTTAACCAGTGCTCGCAGCACGCTGCCCTGAATGTTGCATTGTGCGCGCTTTCGTACGCTTACGCACAGACCAGAGCGCGTACTATTCCAAAATTATCTACAGGAGCCGCTACCATGCCCATGTTTGTTGATACCTCGCCGCCCGGCCAATGTATTTTTTGCCGCCTCGTGACCGGAGAAATCCCCGCTGCCCGCGTCTATGAAGATGCCCTGACGATTGCTTTTATGGATATTGGCCAAGTCAACCCCGGCCATGTCTTGGTAGCTACCAAACGCCACGCAGCCACCCTGCTAGACATTACGCCAGAAGAAGCCGCCGCCGTAATGCAAACGGCACAGCGCGTAGCCAGTGCCATCCAAACCACTTTTGACCCACCCGGCATTACCTTGCTACAAGCCAATGGGCGCGAGGGCGACCAGACGGTGTTTCACTTCCATTTGCATGTGGTGCCACGCCACGCCCAAGACGGCATTGCCCTAAGCTGGCCGCGCAAAAACCCCGATGCGGCCACCTTGCAAGACTACGCCGCACAATTAAGCCGTGCCATTGCACCCACGCCCTGAGCGGCAGCAGGGTTCACTGGCGGCGCTGGCCCTCAATAATCGTGTTCAACAAAATGCTCGAACACCTCTTTCAGCCGGTGCTGCCAGCGGCGCTTGTCCGCTTCGGGGGCAAAGCTGGCCTCAAAGCTGTTGCTGGCCAACTGGTAGGCATGGCGGGCGGTCATGCCGGTAGCGGCAAACACCTGCACCAAGTTGTCATTGAGGTAGCCCCCAAAATACGCTGGGTCGTCAGAGTTGACGGTGGCGCACAGGCCCGCCTCTAGCAATTGGGGCAGGTTGTGGTCTTTCAAATTAGGAAACACGCACAGCTTTTGGTTCGATAGCGGGCACACCGTCAGCGGGGTGCGGTTTTGCGCCAGCCGCTGCACCAGCGCTGGGTCGTGCAATGCTTGCACGCCGTGGTCGATACGCTCGGCCCCCAGTACGTCCAGCGCACTCCAAATATAGGCCGGCGGCCCCTCCTCGCCTGCATGGGCCACTACATGCAGCCCCAGCTCGCGGCAACGGGCAAACACGCGGGCAAATTTTTCTGGCGGGTGGCCTACTTCGCTGCTATCGAGGCCCACGCCAATGAATTTATCTTGCCACGGCAACGCCTGCTCTAGGGTAGCAAAGGCATCTTCTTCGCTCAGGTGGCGTAAAAAGCACAGGATGAGCGTGGCACTGATGCCCGATTCGGCGCGTGCATCTTGGCAAGCGCGGTGCAGACCGTGAATGACGGTTTCCATAGGCACGCCGCGCGCCGTGTGGGTTTGCGGGTCAAAAAAGATTTCGGCATGAACCACGTTGTCTTGCACGGCACGGGCTAAGTAAGCACGGGCCATGTCGTAAAAATCTTGCTCATGCAGCAACACGCTGGCCCCAGCGTAGTAAATATCCAAAAAACTCTGCAAATTGCTAAAGGCATAGGCGCTACGCAAAGCCTGCACGCTGGCATAAGGCAGGGTCATGCCGTTGCGCTGGGCCAAAGCAAAAATCAACTCTGGCTCTAAAGAGCCTTCAATGTGGATATGCAGCTCCGCCTTGGGCATGGCGCGCAAAAGCCCAGGCAAGCGGGCGGCAGACAGGGGAGGAACTTTGAACATGGTGAACGTCTCCTTGGAATAAAGCCGGTTTTTCCGGTCTTTTCTGGCTTTAAGAATAAGCCATTTTGCTGTAATAGCCATGTCACTCAGCTGCGCTAAGGTGTATAGCATTGGCAACATGCAGGACACCAGCACATGGCTTCTATCGCTCCTATAGCTTGTGAACAAGTGCTCACCTTTCTGTCACCGGCCTTGCGCCACGGCCAAGGGCTGCTGGCCAAGTTGGTGCGCTCTGGGCGGCTGCATTGTGTTTTTCAGCCGCTGGTTAATTTGCGCTCAGGCACCCTCCATGCCCATGAGGCCCTGATTCGCGGCCCCGAAGGCACTGTTTGGTACACCCCCGATGTTCTGTTGGACTTGGCCCGACGTGAGCAGCTGCTGCAAGATTTTGAATTGTTTTGCGCCTATACCGCCCTGCACACTTGGGGCAAGCTGGGGGCAGGTGGGCGTTTGTTCGTCAACATCAGTGCCAATGCCTTGGTACAAGCGCTTACCTTATCCAGCACCCCCAGACTGGCCAGCGTAGTGCGTAGCTGGGGGGTCAAACCGCGCATGGTGGTGCTAGAAATTACCGAGCATGAGCGCGTTGCCGATATGGCGCGCCTGTGCCATGCGGTGCAAAGCGTGCGTGCCGCCGGAATGCAGTTGGCTTTAGACGACTTTGGCGATGGCCGCTCCAGCTTGCGCGTGTGGTCTGAAATCAAGCCCGATTTTGTCAAAATCGATAAATACTTTGTGCGCGATATCAGCGCCCAAGCACAAAACCGGCAAATGGTGCAAGCCATCAAAGGCATTGCCCAAGTCTTTGGCACCACCTTGATTGCCGAAGGCATAGAAACCGCCGCCGATTTGCAGGCCATGCACGAATTAGACATTCCTTATGGCCAAGGCTGGCTGTTGGGGCGGCCTGCGCGCCATGTCCAGTGGCCCTTGCCCGAAGCATTGGCGGCCTAAGGTTTTCCTGCCTGTTCTAGCCCTGCACACTTTGGCGGGGCCATCGCCCACGATTTGGGCAACTGTATGCCGCATCGCTAAAATCAGAGGTTGGTCTTTGCACCGCACCCTTTCAGGCGCTGCTGCCTGTAATTTTTCTGTTTTCATCCCCTTCCAAGGACTCACATGTCTCTGTTCACTGCCGTCGAAATGGCCCCCCGTGACCCTATCTTGGGCCTGAATGAGCAATTCAACGCCGACACCAACCCCAACAAGGTCAACTTGGGCGTGGGCGTGTATTTCGACGACAACGGCAAACTGCCGCTGCTGGCCTGCGTGCAACAAGCCGAAGCCGCGCTGATGGCTAAACCCACCGCCCGTGGCTATTTGCCGATTGACGGCTTGGCCGCTTACGATGCGGGTGTCAAGGCACTGGTGTTTGGTGCCGACTCTGAACCCGTCAAGAATGGCCGTGTGGCCACCGTGCAAGCCATTGGCGGCACCGGCGGCCTGAAAATTGGGGCCGACTTCCTGAAAAGAATCAGCCCCGATGCCAAGGTGCTGATTTCTGACCCCAGCTGGGAAAACCACCGCGCCCTGTTCACCAATGCAGGTTTTGTGGTTGATACCTACGCCTACTACGATGCCGACAAGCGCGGCGTGAACTTTGACGGCATGTTGGCCAGCCTGAATGCTGCCGCCCCCGGGACCATCATTGTGCTGCACGCCTGCTGCCACAACCCCACCGGCTACGACATCACCCCCGCACAGTGGGACCAAGTGGTGGAAGTGGTCAAGGCCAAAGGTTTAACCGCCTTCTTGGATATGGCCTACCAAGGCTTTGGCCACGGCATTGCCGAAGATGGCGCCGTGATTCAAAAGTTTGTCGCTGCCGGTTTGAGCTTCTTTGTCTCTACCAGCTTCTCCAAGAGCTTTAGCCTGTATGGCGAGCGCGTGGGCGGCCTGAGCGTGCTGTGCGAAAGCAAAGAAGAAGCCGACCGCGTGCTGTCGCAACTGAAAATCGTGATTCGCACCAACTATTCCAACCCACCCACCCACGGTGGTGCCGTAGTAGCTGCCGTGCTGGGCAACCCCGAGCTGCGCGCCTTGTGGGAAAAAGAACTGGGCGAAATGCGCGTGCGTATCAAGGCCATGCGCCAAACGCTGGTCGATGGCCTCAAAGCCGCTGGTGTGCAGCAAGATATGTCGTTCATGACGCAACAAATTGGCATGTTCAGCTACTCGGGCCTGAACAAAGACCAGATGGTGCGCCTGCGTAGCGAGTTTGGTGTCTATGGCACCGACACAGGCCGTATTTGCGTGGCCGCGCTCAACAGCAAGAACATTGATTATGTCTGCCAAGCCATCGCCAAGGTGATTGCTGCTTAAGGGCTTCCGTGTTTTATGCAGGCCTCGGGGTGAACCCCGAGGCTTGCCGCTCAGACCGGGGCAAACCACCAACGGGCATTTTGGTTGGGAACACCCATCCCCTGCTGCCCTTGGTGTTAGCGCATCATCTTAAAGTAGGCAGTGGTTGTCGCGATTTGTGACTCATCCAGTGAGGTAGGCGTGGTACTACCAGCGGCCATGCGCTCATCTACAGACCAAAAGCCTCGCGCCGGGTCTCCTGTTGTTGGCGGCGTTGGGTTATAAGTGGCCGATTGTGCTTCACGGAAGCTGCCCAAACGTGCATCGCTGCGCCCATCAACCTGATGATCTAGCATAGTGGCTAAAGAGTAGGTAAGGCCAATCAACACCATCACATTGCGCGTGCGCGATTGGTACGTACCTGTACTGGCTCCAGGTTCGGCCCAATTCACACTTTGGAAGCACACTTCCACATTCTGTGGATTTCCGTTGCTGTCTAAATAAACATAGTGATTGGGCTGCCCTTCAGCACGACCCTCAGGCAAACGGATGCCTGCGGCCAGAAAAGTGTCAATCATTTGATTGCCACACAACCGACCCGCCCCATTGTTAATGCGTCCAGTGGGGTTGGTTGCGCTGTCTCCAGGTGGCCGACCCACACCGTTGAAATAAGCTTCGTAGGCCAATTGCCAGCCTTGAACGAAATCAGTAGATAAACGCTGGTTGGCCGCAGAACGTTGTAGATCACGCCCGATCGCAACTGCCCCCAATATCAAACCTATCGCCAGCAGTACGACGCTTAGTTCAACCAAAGAAAAACCGCGCTGGGGGTTCGAGGCCATACCTCGAAAGAACAGATGGGTGGGGGTCATGGTGCGTTATTTGTAAGCAAAATGTGTCAATGGCCAATTGCATCGGCTGTCAGCGCATTCACGTTGATAGACCGAGATAAGTTAGTGACAGCAGTCGTACGGGCAGCAAAATCACTGTGTACCTGTGTAGCTTCGGCCAACGACAACGCTGCATCAATTGTTGAATAAACCGCCGCAACATCACTGGCTACTGCCAACCCTATACCTACCGCAGCCAATCCAATTTGGGCTGAACGCGCCCCAGCACTCAAGGTGGTATCTGCCGTGGCCGACAACATTTCTTTAGCAGCATCTAAAGAACCGGCAACAGCCGAGGCCAAGCCAGCAGCAGCGGCAGCTACATCCGCACCGGCCAACACTACGGCGATATAAAGCTGGTCACGATAGTCATACATGGCCCGCTCTAACACCAAAGCCCCCGTACCCACGTTGAAATGCGCATGAGACACCGCAGACAAGGCTGCACCACAATGCAGTTGTGCAAACAACTCGGTATGGCTGACAGCAATGACGATATCGTCGTAAGTGTTGGTGATGGCTCTGCCCGGTGCTTCAAAAGTAGGATTCGCATTAGTTGCCGTAGCGTTGGCCCCATCAAAGGCTTGGCCATCTCCATCGGCATCTAACATACCAGGCGCTACCAATACAAATGCAGCAGTGCGCCGATTGCCTCCCACTTGGGTTGCCAAGCGCTCAGCCGACACCACCAACGCATCACTACCCGTATTCAACGCCAAGCATGTATCCAGCAAGTTGACTGCATTTGTTGTACCCAATGGGCATGCAGGATCATTGGCAGGATCGCAGCTGGTGTTGAGCGGTGCTGCATGATTGCCAGATTGTGTGCTACCCAATATATTGCTGGTCACCACAGGCAAGGGCGGGGCATAGGGATTGGGGGAAACTGGTGAATTTTGTGGTGCTGGATTCACAGTACGTATTCGCACTGGATTCATGCGATCACGCACTACGGCCAAATCACGGTCTTGGTGCGAGACGGCACTCGGCTCGCGGTAAACCCCATAGCGCAAAATACCAGCATCGGGCCTTGGTAATCCCAGTGTGAGCCAAGGCAAAAAACCCACTTGGCGTGTGCCTATACAATCTTCTACACCTAATACATCTACAGCAGGGCATGGCAAACGATAATTGGCATGCAAAAAACCAATCACTGCATCGCGTGATTGTTGTTGCATATCTGTTTGTACAGCCGTCACACGCTGGCGCTCTTGCAATTGCCAGAAAATAACAGCACCAGGCAAAATCAAGCCCAAGGCCAACAGCACCAAAGACATCTCTACCAAAGTAAAGCCCATCATGCGGTTTTTCATGGATTGAGCCCTTTTTCATCTAGCAGTACAGCTGCATTTAAAGATTGGGTGAAAGTTTCATACAGTTTCACCACGTAGGCGCGCACAGCTTCTTCCTTATCCTTAGAATCTTGTAACGCTCTTTCAGCCTCTACCAAATCTGCAATTGCGAAACCCATTTCAATCCCTGCGGTGGCCACATTCGCTATAGAGAGTGCAATACCAGCAATCGTTAAGCCCTCGGTATTGGCAGCAGAGGCCACAGCCAACGCTGCGCTACCAGCAGCCAGCGCTACATTTACAGCGGCTAAAGTAAGACCTGACTGTGCGCCCGCCAGGGCAGACTCGGCTTGCTCAATGTCAAATACCCGCAAAGACCAATACTCTTGCACCACACGCGCATTGTCATAAGCGGTATAAGCCCCTTGCGCTGCTGCTTGCATAGCCCCCAAACGAGCGGTACAACCCATGCGTGCAGATAAATCGCTTGGCCCAACAGCGATAGCAATATCATCAAAGTCAGATGTTTGGGGACGACCGGGAAGATCAAAACGCCAGCCACCAGTACCGCCCTCTACATTATTGCCTTCAAATATGTTATTGAAGCCCGGATGCACTAAAACAAATGCTACTGAAGTTTTGCTGGTAACGTTGCCCGCCTCTAATACCCCTGGTGCTGTTGGATTAGCGGCATAACGGCGCAATGTGCGGCACCAATCCAAGCCATTAACCTCTAAACGGCGATTGCTAGCTGCCGTGATAGCTGTCATCATGTTGGTCACGGCCACATTAACTTCTGGCACCGCGGCCAGCGCTAGCACCGGAAGACCGGTACTCAGGTTCAAATTCAGATCTGGAAAAACCAAAGCAGGTGGCATCACCGCAAGGTCTAAACCTACTCCACCACGGTTAACACCATAATGCAGTTGACCAAAACGGCTGCTCAATCCCAAAGCACGCCAAGGCAAGTAAATAGCATTGGTATTACTACAATCTTCATTACCTGCAGTGGTGCTTGCAGCACAGGGTAGGCGGTGCCTGGCCAATACAAATCCCTCTACAGCCGCCTGCGCTTCGGCTAACTGACCCAAAATGGCAGGCCGCTCTAATGGCTCGCGTGTAGAAGCCACCCAGTGCCATGTCAAGATACCGATGATGCCAATAATAGCCAGCACCACCCCCAACTCTACCAAAGAGAACCCTGCCTGTTGGCGTGATGTGCGGCACTGCATCAGCGTGTACCTCCTTTGCGATCTACTTCAGCCAAAATACTTGCTGCTTGTTCAGGTGTCATGGGAACGATGGCCGTCCCAGAAGCATTACACGCGGCCGGATTGTCCACCATCTGTTTCACTTGATCACGCTGCTTCCTGGCTTGCGTCTCTCGTTCAGTAGCCGCAACAAGCTTAGTATTCAGTGCATCAAGCTCTCTTTGTAATTTAACGGGTTTGAGGTATTTTGCATCCAAACTTGGGCTGATATTAGCTGTCGGGCCAAACAAATCTACCAAACCACTGTAGAAAGCACCATGAATATTAACTTCTTCATCATCCCCAAGGCAGCCAGTAGTGCAATGGTATTTGATATTTGGAGGCGTACTGTTATAAATTTCATAACGGCCAGCAGCAGTAACCAATTGGCTGTATGCGGTTTGGTAGTTCGTGGATGCCGAGTTGTAATTGGTCGTTGCCGTACCTTGGGCTGTGGTGGCATTATTTAACTCCGTTTGTGCCACCGATAGCTCTGCAACCGCCTTGCTGTGAACATTTTTAAATAAATTACTTTGTGCCTTTTTATCACGAAGATTTTGTAAATCAGTTTTATTGGGCGGATCGGTCGCAATTTGTGCATCTAAGGCAGCAATTTCTGCATCTAAGCGGGGTATATCTGCGATGCTTTTAACGATTTCAATGTCTGCTTTCTTACCATCCCGTTTGGCTTCTAGATTGCGTAAATTTTGCAATTCGGTCTCTGTCGTGGGATTGGCAGCCTTGGCTGCTGCAATTTGTGCCTCCAATGCGACAATATCTGCATTGAGGGCTGCAATGGCAGTGGTCGCATCAACAGTGAGCATGTGGTTGTATTTGTTTACCTCTGCAGCCCAATTACTTTGAGCCAAGGTAGCTTGGTTCAAACGTGTTTCAGCACCCTTAAAATCATAGTATGCAGCACCCCAAATTCTGGTGGAATTCAAAAGTGGATCAACCAAGCCATCAATGGCTGATGAACTTCCAGTACCTTTGATGATATTTTTCAACGTGGCCACAGCAACATCTCGATCATTTTTTGCATCGTTCAGCGCAATAGTTTTTTGATTTATTTCGGCTTGAACTGCACTGCGGGCTGCCGTAGCATCCAGCAGCTCCTTTTCGGCAGTAACTAATGCATTACTAAGAAGGCTGGTATCTCTCGGGGGGCAGGCATCTACTAAACTCACAGTATTAGAGGCCAACAGCAAAGCTGTACCAGCAATGCCTGCAGCTACTGCATTCAACCCCACGGCCACCCCATTGGCATAAATGACCCCTCCCGCCAGCGCAATCGCACCAGTATGCTGTGGTGCCGCGGCACAAGCATTCACTGCCAACCCCAAGGATGCGGCACAAGCTGCCCAGTCAATCGCTGCATTACCGGCATCGGATGCACCTTCCGCTACTGCCAAGGCAATCTCTAACCCAGTCATAATGGCTGCCAAGGTAGAAAATGCGACGGCGCGGGCAGCCGACGAAATGTTATCGTCACGCATCTCTGCAACCTGAGTCACTACATCGTCTGCCAAAGCCACTGTGTTGATAGAATCAATCAACGGCTGGCAATGCAAATCCGAATACAAACTAGAAAATGAACGCTCTAATACAATATCATTGTACAACGCTAAAATTGGCCTGCGGGCAGGGTCTTCTATCAAATTGACATTGGCTGCGCTCTGCGTATTTGCACCATCAAATAAATCTCCATCTCCATCCGCATCGTCATGGCCAGGATGGGCCAAGGCATACGCCACCGAACGTACAGTTCCTGCATTAACTCTGGCCAAACTAGCATCTACAACAGCATCACCGGCATATTCCAAACGTTGACAAAAATCGGTTAATGTTTGAATTTCAGCCCCAGCGTACCCCACAGCACGCATACCATCCAAAAAACTTTTATTATCTTCATCGTACTCTAAGGGCCGCCATGTATCAGATAGCACAGTCAAATTATTATTACCGACCCCTCTCTGAACAAGATAACGCAGCTGTCCCACAGAAACTCCAGCATCTGTACCAGCCAAGCGCAAGGTGACTGATGGCAACCAACCTTTTTGATCTGTCGCAGCACAATCTTCTTGCCCATCTCGGTCAATATCTGGGCATGGCAAACGCCGTTCAAGCGTAACAAACGCCAGAATAGCTTGGTCGGCTTGGACCAGAATTTGACGTTCCTGTCGCGATGCGTCCACCAACGCACGGGCGCGCCACTGTAGATAACCTGTAGCTGCCAAACCAGCCATCACAGAGACTAACAACAGTACCTGCACCAGAC
Source organism: uncultured Simplicispira sp. (assembly GCA_964388325.1). GTDB lineage: Bacteria > Pseudomonadota > Gammaproteobacteria > Burkholderiales > Burkholderiaceae_C > Simplicispira. The sequence continues at coordinate 135,343 of CAYMAC010000004.1, forward strand.
CAAAGCCACGTGCCCGACAATATGTTGGCCCAGATGAAGAAAGGTTAAATGAAGTGAACAGCATAGAACTCTCAACTAGGGCAGATTTTTACGCAGCCAACCGGCCAGTTGCGCGGGTGAGTCGGCGATAACTACATCATCTGAACCAAATCGCAACGGTGCAGAAGGACTGGCAGCACATAAACCATTGATGGCATGGGGTGCATCTAAGCGACTGCCATCGCCATCTTTATCTTCCAATGGTATAACCACCCAATAGGCTGATGCCATCACTGGATTAGACGTGCAATCAATCGCCCCGGCAGCACCAGCATCACCGGTGAGATAGGTTCTGGCAGTATCAAATCCCAATGTAGCTGCATTATTAAGTGCCACAATTAAATCAGTAACATCCAGAAAAGTGACATCTGCAACCATGTCACCGGTGCGCTCTTTGGCCACAGCCAAATCCGCATCTTGTGCTGCCGTAGCATGATCAGCACGAAAAACCGAGTACTGTGCCCTGAATTTTTCAACTGGAAGCGCCAAGCCCACACTTATATAAGGAAACCAACCTACCTGATGGCCATCTGTACAATGGCCCGCCGTCATGGATTCATAGCCATCAGGGGTAGAACTGGGGCAGGGCAGACGGCCATGGCGCAATGCAAAAGCCCGCACAACAGATTGCAACTGCTGGGCTTGAGCCCGACCACGTTCCATTTCTTGTTGTGCCGACACCGTTTCGTAGCCACTGAAGGCAGCCCAAGACAACAACCCGGCAATCACCAGCACCACTGCTACTTCCACAAACGAAAAACCGGCCTGCGTAGCTCGATAAGCTGACTTGCGAGGAGGTGCCACTGAGTTCATGGCAACTTAACCCCTGGCGTGGAAGATGCCGGTGCATACGACTGTAGATGACGAGCCTCTGTATTCACACGCTCTCCCAAAGTGCGTATTTGGGCAATAATTTCTTGCCGACGCGCCTCATCCTTGGCTGACGTGCTCTTGGCCAGTGTTTGCAGCTCTGTATTCAAAGTTTGCACTTGGGCATTGGCATCCAACATACTATGCAAGGCTTGGAAGTAACGCGGATCAAAACTTGACGGAGCTACCACTTGCATCTCATCAATCAGCGCACGCATCTTTTCGGGCGATGCTTGTGCCCCTTGTGCACGCAAGGCATTCAATTCGACCCGCAGCGCAGCTAAACGCTTACGACGTTCTTGTGTCTCTTGGGAAGAGTGTAACGATGCCATAGCACTGCCTGTTGCTGGTGCTACCGTGACATGGTTGGCTGATGGGGTGGTATGAGCACTCGAGGCTGTTGAATGCACGGCAGAGACATTCATTGGTTTGGGTTTTTCAGCCATCCAAAAATGACCAGTTATCAGTGCCAGCACGAGCACACCCAAGCCAGCACCAATGAATACTGATTTATGCATACATAACCTTGTTGCAACAGACAGAAAATTTCAATTGAGAACCACCATCAACCACCCATCGTCTGACCCACGGATTGCCGCACCAAATCATAAATAGGCAATAGCAAAGCGACGATCAAAAATAGGAACAAACCACCGGCAACCAATATAATCACCGGCTTCAAAATTTCAGCCAAAGATTTCACCATCACCTCTAGGCGCTTCCGATATTCTTCGGCCAAATGTGATAATTGATCATCTAAACTACCAGATTCTTCTCCCACCGCAATCATCCGCACCGCCATGGCTGGAAACCCCCCTATGCGACGCATAGAAGCAGACAGAGACTCCCCCCGTGATACAGACTCGGCCATTTCTATCACACGGAATCGATAATATCTATTTTTGGTAGCCCGCCCCAAAATCCGCAAACTTGATACCATATCGACCCCCGCACGTACCAAAATAGAAAGATGCTCGGTCATGTGCGCCATACCAGAAGAAACCAGCAGGGTGCGTGCAATGGGCAAGCGATGCAAAATAGTATAACTTATCACCTGAAAGCGCTCAGATCTTTTAAATAACATTACCAATACACTGATCATTATCACCATGAGCAATACAACCCAAGGCAAATGAGCGGTAACAACATCAGCAAAAGAAACCAGCCACTCTGTCAATGGTGGTAATTTTGCTTGCAATTGCTTAAACAAGCGTGCCATATTGGGCACAACATAATAAATCCAAAATGCAGCAACACCAAAAATGGTAGCAAAAACAAAAGCCGGATAAATCAGGGCTGTCTTGATATCCCTTTTAATATTCATCATGCGCTCAACGTGTGTAGCACATTCCCCCAGCATTCTATCTAAAGTACCCGATTGATCTCCAATCGCAACCAAATTGCGTACTGTTTCAGGGAATACATTAGGATGGCGGTTAAAAGCCTCGGTCATACTCACGCCGGCATTCAAGTCATCACACATGTGTCGCGCTACCGACGACACGGCTTTATTGCCTGACATGTCGCTTTCATCGACCAATGTTTTCAAGCCCTCAAGTGCAGGAACACCCGCTCGCATCATCAAACCCAAATCGCGTAAAAAACCAGCCAAATCTTCGGTTCTTACCTGTTGGCGAAACAAACCCATCGACATATCGATGGTGCCAGCCAACCAAGCTGGTAAACGCCATAAACTAACTACCGTTCCCTCAGTTTCAGATTCAAGACGCAGACGTGCAGACAAGTCGCGCTCTACGGCCAAACGCAGTAAACCCGACTTTAGGGCACCATGTGGTAGCAGCACCCGGTAGTAATAAGTATTGAGAGTGGCCATATTTTTCTACCCAGGGAAAGACTTAATCTTCACCCACAGTACGCATAATTTCTTCCATTGTGGTTTCCCCTGCCAATACACGACGACGGGCCAACATCAAAATGGGACGCATACCCGATGCCAATGCACGTTGACGCGTTTCTGCACGATTCGCGTCAGAGGCAATCGCATCTGCAAGATCTCTGTTTACCACCAACATTTCATACACTGGCAAGCGCCCTAAGAACCCAGTGTTGCGACATTGTCCACAACCCGTACCATATTGAACATAAAAACCCTTGTCTGCACCTTCGTCGGTATGGTGGGGTTCTATTTTTTCTAGCCACTGGCGCTCAGCGGCAGTGGCCAAGCGGCTGATTGAGCAGTGCGAACAAACTCTACGCACCAAACGCTGGTTGATAACAGCCACCAAATTTTCTGCTATGGTTTCTGCATCTACTCCCAACAGCTTCAAACGGGGCATAACCCCAAAAATACTACCAACGTGCAAAGTAGAGAGCACCAAATGGCCTGTAGACGACGCATCTAAGGCAGCGCGTGCTGTTTCTCCGTCACGAATTTCACCAACCAAAATAATATCTGGATCGTGCCGAAGAAAATGGCGCATTGCATTGGCAAAATCGTAACCAGCCCGGCGGTTTACTTCGGTTTGACAAGCCACTGGCACGCGGTATTCGACAGGGTCTTCAACGGTAAGTACGTTACGCTCAATCAAGGGCTGCATACGCAATGCAGCATGCAAGGTGGTGCTTTTTCCTGATCCTGTCGGCCCTGTGATCAGAATCAAACCGTGCGGTCTAGAAAAGGCCTTCGCCATCGCTGCAACATCTTCGGATAAAAATCCTAAATCATCCAATTTATCTAAGCTGCTACGTTCTGGCAACAGCCGCAACACCATGCGTTCACCAAATTCAGAAATCAGGGTAGAAACACGAATGGTAAAGTTTTGCTCCATGACCTGTGCAGTAAAACTACCGTCTTGGGGCAAACGTTGCTCGCTGGCATCCATATCCGCTTGCAACTTCACATACACTACCAACCGATCCAGTGCAGGAGACAAAGCAAACATAGGCCGCAACACGCCATCAATACGCATTAACACTGATCGACTGCGTGCGGTAGGGGCCAGATGGACATCGGTGGCACGTTCACGTACGGCCAAGTGCAAAATATGCTCTAGCAAGCGGGCCGGACTGTACGCTCGATCCACATCTGCTTCTAATTTACGGACTTCACTTTCAATTAAGCGTCCAGGAGGATTATCTGCAAAATAATAGTGTTGTTGGATAGCTTGGGCGACACTATCAAATTCACCTTGAAAAAAGTGGCACCCCTTTCCCAACTTACGCCGCACCAACTCAGCGACGTTATCTGGCTGGGCATCACCCAACACCACCTCAATCAAATCCCCAACTTCACGCACAGGTAAAAACCCGTGTGTTAAACACAAAGCACGGTTAAAAACCCCGGCCACAGCACTTTCAGGCTCAGGCATTTCATGGGGATAAATAAAATCTAACCCACGTTGACTGGCAAGATGCAAAGCTACTTCTCTGGCACTGGCAAAGCCAAGCTCCACCAGTAAGTTGCCCATAGGTACTTTTTCAATTTTTTGCTTTTGCAGTACGTAGTCAATAGCTATATTAGAAACAACGCCAGCCTGCACCAGTGCTGTCCCCAACGAAGGGCTTTTATCTTTTAAAACAGCTAAACGATCTGCTGCACCAGTTGCTTCTATGGGTGCAAGCGACAGCAAATCATCTGGGCTCACTTTATTCGATGGGGGCATTCAAATTCTCCAACAGAAAAAAAGTTAGATCGTCCGGTTGACCTGTCGGGGAGAGACGATATTGTTGCTGAAATTTTAATAATGCTTCACCTGTTTTGGGGCCAAACAAACCATCGGGGGACTGGATGTTAAGGAATCCCATATTCTTCAGGAAAATTTGCATCTGATTGGTAGTCTCTTCTGCTGCCTTAATATGATGAACATGGTGACGACTCAACCAAGTAACCCAAAATTGCCCATTGATTTTAGAGATGCACAATCTGGGTGATGGCTTCAATAAAACTACCATATCAGAGGGCAAATTTTGTGATACCAAACTATCTTCAGTATGCGCTATCACTTTTAATTTTTGCTCACATTGTTGTATAGATGCTTGCTCTGCAAGAGAGCCAGAAAATTGGGTGCCAGTGGCTTCTGAACCAACTGTTGGCTTGATAGAAGACGCTTGGGTATTTACCAATGGCAATATTTTATTTGGCCATTGGTTCTGAGGAACATATAACCCGTACCAGGCGAGCAATACTACAATGGCAAGACCTGCAAACACACCGCCAAACCATCCAAATTGGCGTTGCTTTGGCTCTGTATTTTTATTTTTTAAATCATTTGATATATTTTCTAAAGAGGGAATATCTGCCACGGCCCGCCGCAGCAAAGGCAAATCCACCACCGATTGTCGTTTACTGGCCAGCCCATACAAACAACGGTCAAGCACCAAATGTACTTGTCGCAAATTACCTTGGGTTACTTTGTAAAGTTCTTCAACTGCTGCTGTGTTGATAGACAAACGGCCAGCTGCCTGGGCAGAATTTACACGAAAATCAAAATATCTGGCCAACTCTTCTTTTTTTAAACCCAGTAAACGGGTGTGTTTGACGATTCTACTTTTTAATTGGCGTAATGCTGGCTGCGCCAATGTGTGCTCTAATTCTGGTTGCCCAACCAATAAAATTTGCAACAATTTTTCTTGTGTAGTTTCTAAATTACACAGGAGGCGTATTAATTCTAGTGAATCTACACTCAAATTTTGGGCATCATCAATGACCAACAAGCTAACACCATTTTTTTGGTGCTGGCTTAATAAAAATTCTGTCAATTGGGCCAATCCTTGCTCTAAAGAGTGGGATGGCGGCAAACCAAAATCTACCTGAATAGCTGACAACAGAGCACTGTCTTGTAAAAAAGTATTTAAAATCAGTGCCGAACGGCACGACCCTGTGGATAAGGTATCCAACAACCGTCGCACCATCGTACTTTTGCCTAAACCGACCTCTCCTGTCAGTAGAACAAAGCCCTTGCGAGATTCAATGCAATGGCGAATCTCTGCAAACTCTTCCTCTAGTTGTGGAGTAAAGAAATAAGAGCCAGCATCTGGGGTGGGCGGAAATGGATTACGTGCCAGCCCCAAAGCCTCGTACACCGTGCTATTTGTCATAACGGGTATCAGCAGAATGAAAATGCCCTAATGCACTGCGTAAAGCTGCAGAATCTGGTTGCAAACGCAACGCTGTATCTAAAGTTGCACGCGCCTCTTCGGTGTGCTGCTGGCGCAATTGAATAGTGGCTAAGTTGATGGCCGACTCTTCATCACCGGGCATACGATCCAAAATAGAGCGGTAAGCTTCAGCAGCTGCTGCATAACGGCCTGCTTGCAAATCAAACCATGCTTGGGCACGTACCAGTCCCAATGCTTCAGGAGGCAGGTATTTTTTCAATGCCAGCAACTCACGCTCTGCCTCTTCGTGTTGTCCAGTTTTCATGGCACTGACAAATCGAGCAAAGCGCAACTCTACTGGAACCTCATCGGCGGTCACTGTTTCTTTGTTGGCAACTGCCTTCTGTGTACGGTGTGCAGATGCCAACGTTTGTTCTGCACTCGCAGGCCGTACGCTGCCGGCAGTTGCCGCAGGAGGAGTGGCGATAGCCAAGGAAGCTGTAGGTGTGGTTTTTGTTTGTAGCCCAGAAGTCGGGGCTACAACAGCCATAGACGCTGCCGGGGTAGCAGTCAGCGGTACCGTCGTCGGCACAGCCACAGCATCGGCAGCCACCACAGGATCTGTAGCAATTGGCAATGGTGGCACAACAACTGCCCGAGTTGCTGGTGCAGGAGCCGTCTGTGCAGCATCTGGCAGTGCCTGTGCATTAAGGTGATGGATGGAAGTTTGGTTTTGCCACCACATCCAACCAACACCAGCAGCACCTAACACACTGGCAAAAGCTACAACCCCACCTATCCAACCCGGACGGGCAGCTGAGGTGGTGGAGCGCGGCGCAGAAAGCGGCGCAGATGCCGATGATGGGGCATCCATAGACTTGAGGGCATCATGAATCAGGCTCATAGGACACGCACCCGTAACACGATCACCAACTCGCGGCTCCCGTGCACTCTATTTTCGTTGCCAAACAATTTGCCCAGCAGAGGTACATCGGAAAGACCTGGAGCACCACGATCATTGGAGGAGCTGCGTTGGTCAATCAGGCCCCCAACTACCACTACATCGCCATCGGCGACATTCAAAGTGGTTGTGAGCCCCTTGTAGCTCACTTTGGGCAGCGATACCAAGTTGTCTCCCCCAACGGCCACCAATTGCAAGCTGCTGGGATCCACATCACTTTGCATTGGATTAACCAACAACTCAATTCTTCCGTCGTCACGCACCATAGGTAAAACACCCACCATGACACCAGAAAAAACGGTGTCTGTTTGCACACTGGAGGAGGTGGTGGTTGCCCCACCGCCCGGCGCTGTTTGCGTAGATGAAGACTGCGAGACATAACGCGTACTGCTACCTACCGACAGCAGTGCTGGGGTACCATTGCGTACTTGGACATTTGGATTGGACAAGACTTTCAAATTGCCAAAAGAACGCAGTGCATTGATAACAATGCCGTAATTGCTCCCTTGGTATGACAATCCAGCAGCTGGGCCAGCCACACTACCAATCAGGGCAGAGGGTATAGAAATAGCACGCGCAGCATAACCGCTTGCTGCATTGGGCAGGTTGGCGCTACTGGCCGCTAATTGCATGGGAGCTGCACCAAAACCAGCCGCCAAACGGCTACGCAACGTCGTCCAATCTACGCCGAACTCGAAGTTATCAGACAACTGCACATCTATCAGTTGTGCTTCCACATAAACTTGTTTGCCCAATACTTTGTGCACCTGGGCCAACATTTTTTCTACAGCACGCATCTTGGAAGGCCGCGCCTTCACATACAAGGTGCCAGTCATTTTGTTCAGGGTAAAGCCTGTGTCTTCTCCCATCGTTGGATGGGCTACTGCCAAAGGAGCTGTGCCTGTGCCACCAACAGCACTGGCTCCACCACTTGCTGCTGCTCCTGCAGCAAAAGAAGATGTGGCTCCAAATGATGGGGCAGATGCTCCTGAAGAATGAGAAACAGAAGCCGAACGCTGCTGCCCTGTCTCGCCTAGCACTGATTTGAGAGCATTCTCTAATTCAAGATAAGGATCGGTGGTGTTACCGCCACCTCCGGCCATGGTCAAGCTACCTTGTTGTGCAGAAGAATTGCCACTGTTTGTATTGCCAAACACATTGCCACCAGAGCCCATTTGGATACTGCTCTTGGTGTTTAAAAAGTTAATAGAAAAGAATTTTTCTTCTGTGAGATTAACCCGCAGGGTATTGCCACGAAACTCTCCCGCTACGTCATAAGTACGCAGCACTTCATTAAAACCTTCACGCAAAGTAATTTGACGCAAATGCATGTCTGCCAATTGTCCACCCTTGAGCACAGCAGGGTCCACAATCAAATTGAGCTTTCCTGCATCGGCAAAGGCCTCTAGGATTTGACTGATGGTTGCTTTAGACATGGCAATGTTGATTAACTTGCCTTCCAGTGGATCAAAAACGGGGGCTACTGGTGCAATAATCGGCACTTTTATAGATTTGTTCAGACCTGCCTGCAAAGACTGCTGATGGGCCAATAATCGTTCTGATTCTTGCACCATGTGTTCCCGCAACCGATTGGCGGCCAAACTATCGGGTGCAGGCAAACTACTGGCACTGCGTGGTGGTTGATTGGCGCAGCCACCCAGCACTAACAGAGTCGAGGCCAAAACCAATGGCTTGAAGAAGGAGCTTTTTTTCATGGAGTGACTTTGACAGTAGAGGGCTGGATACCAACAACATCGCTACGGAATTGTTGGGTATTAACGCTGGCAGGAGAGCCATCAGCCCATCGCAGAGTGCCAACACGCAATTCGGGTATGGGCAGCGCCAATGTTTGGCGTCCCAACTGTTCAGTGACCACCGCACTATGAGGACGTATTTGCGACACTCGCCCACCATCATCCAAACGAGTACCACGTTGTGCTAACCGCCCATCAATGGTTACGGACTGGGTGTTATTGACCAAATTTTCTAGGTGCAAAGATAAAGAGCGTTTTGGCATCTGAAGGCTGTCAGTTAAATCAACCCCAGGGGCTGGCAAGGGCAATAGCTCTTCGACCGAAATTTCTGAATATGAGGTTTTGGTTTTCAACTGTGTCATCGTGCCAACAGCATCCGCAAATCCCACTTGGGTGCCGTCCAAATTTGTGGGCAGCGGATGAAGTTCGACCATAGCGGGACGCAGACCCGAACTACGGGGTTGGCCCAATTGCACTACACCATACAAAACCCATCCCAACAACAGAACAGCCAAGCCGTTGAGCAGTAAAGCAGCGTATTTCATGGCTTCAAATTTTCGATGGAGTTGCAGTAGCAACCAATTCGTACGAAAAGGCCCCTGGAGCGGAGTTAACAGGGTCTAGGGCCTTGAGTGTCCAACCGGCAGCAGACATTTGACCAGTCCAACGTGCCATAGCCATTGAGTTACCAAGGGCTACCGTACCATCGACACGAAAAGCTCGTTTATTAGATTGGGGTACTGTTTCTAAACGCACACGCTGAATCCGAATTTCGTTTCCCATGGTAGCCTTCAGGGTGCTCAAGAAAGCGACGGGATCATATTTAGCACCCTGATCCAATTTGCGTGCAAAACTGGCTAAAGGTAGTAATTGATGGGGTGCTTCTACCGAAGCTACCGACCGGATACGCTCTTGTATTTGTGCTAGTTCTGAACGCAATGTCTGGCTGGATGCATACTGTTGCTGCGCTTGTTGGCTAGTAAAGACTCCTACTGCACCTAAACCAATGGCCGCTACCGCAGTAATAACAGTAACTGCCGTAACCCAACGCTCTGCCTTCCAAGCCACCCGATCCAGCAACGGATTGAGGGCATGAGCGTTGGCTGCTTGTTGCGCCAATGGCAATAAAGCGGTTTGGATTTTTCCTGTGGGGCCAGACAATTCAAGTGCAGGCAAACTGCGTGGTGCCTCGCCCAGCACATTTTTCAATGCGGTCAGGCAATCATCGATATCTGCGGCGCGTTCACTCCACAGAACCCCCCATTCGACCGCGCCAACACCTAGACGGGAGAGTAATTCACCATGATTGGCCACCAATACCCTGGCAGCATTGGCCATCACAGAGTCTCCTTGACCTAACGCTTGGGTAGCACCCAATACCATGCCAGCATCCGTTTCAGCAAAGCATGTAATGCGCCGTTGCGAGAGCAGGCAACGTGCATGCCCAACCTTGACACCATTACACAGCAGTCCAGCCGCCGTCATGAGCAAACAGTGGTCTGCCTGTTCATGCGCCCATTGTGTAACACGTTGCCAGAACTCTAACGGCATGGCAGAAAAGAATACCTGAAATCCACGTGGCACTTTGATCAAACGATGGATAACGATGTGTGCAGCACCCTCTACCAAGCCCTCGGTACGAATACGTTTTTCAATCAAGGCTGCAGCGTACTCTGGCTTGCCCTCAAAGCGCCACACGTCACTGGGGATGTCATCTAAATCTAGCACCACCAAGGCGCCGTGTTTAAGCCGGGGCCAAGCGGCTACATCTTCTATCTGATCGCGGTGGCAATGCGTCCACCCTGCATCAGTAACACGGTAAATATGCTCAACATTCATGGATGCCCCTTGGACACGGTAGAAGCCGAGGCTGTACGAAAGTGGAATGTCCCGCTAACGCTCAAAGTCAGTCCGAGATCACCTGATTGGGGGGTATGAAACAAACCTGCGTTTTCTGTGACGGTGGCTATTTCAAAAATATCAGCCACAAACACAGCGTTTTCACTGTTGCGTTTCAAGGTGCCAAGAAACTCCACAGCCTCTAGGCGGGTAGCTGGTGCTGGTGTGCGGCGTAGCCGGTGCTCTTGCCACTGGGCTGGGTCCAGCCCCATGCTATCCACTTGGCGAGTCATGTTCTGCACAGCCTGCACCAGGCGTTCGCGCTTTTCAACTTCAGGGAGCAGTCCACGGGCATTTTGCAGTTCTGCACGTACTTGGGCTGACTGCTGACGCTCCAGCGCCAGTTGTGTCAACCCGCGCTGGGCCAACCAAGCGCCACCACCCAACAGCATGGTGGCACAGGTCAAGGCCAAGAGTTTGAAAGTGCGCGGGCCGTTCAATTACTGCTCCATGATCCAGTGGGCTGTCAACAAGATAACCCGGTCTTCATCCAAGGTACGCCCTGTAGCTGTAGCACCTGTAGTACCGCTGGTATTGTTGACTGTTTGACGGGTATCACTGCCAGTCATAGCACTGTTGGCTGTGGTGGCGGCAATATTGCTGCCTTCGGTGTTATTGGCTTCCCATTGGGTACCTGGGGCATTGGCTTCAGTGGTTCCACCCGCAGCATGGGCCGGACGGTTCTGGATGCGGAAACGCCCCTCACGCGAGTCTGGTTTACCATCGATTACCTGATCCATGAAACGCGCCAAGTCTGGTGTCAGACCACGCACTACCATGACGTTGCCAGCGCCACTGGCGGTGCCAGAGGTATTCCACTGGAAGCACACTTGCAGTTCGGTGGCATTTCCGTTGGAGTCGATATAAACAAAACGATCTTCATGGCCTTCACCACGGCCTGGGGGCATACGAATGCCAGAGCGGGTCATCAAAGTACGCAGATTTTGTGTGGCCAATGCTGCATCACCTGTACCGACCTGATTGGCGGCATAGCCCTGACCGCTACAAATTTTTAGACCACGGTTGCCAAAATTTTCTGGGATACCAGCAACACCTGAGCCTCCGGGACGGGCGCAAGCATTACCACCGTCGATAGTGGTTTCAGAACCGTTGACCATGTAAGTGGGCGCTTGCTGGCAGTCCCCCAACACCACACCGGTGCGTTGGTAATACTGGTCATAAGCCATTTTCCATTGGTAGGCAAATTTGTTGACTACTTTTTGGTACTCGGCATTGCGTTGCACATCTTTGGCAATTGCAACAGCACCAATGATCAGGCCAATAACAGCCAGCACAATGGCCAGCTCAACCAGCGTAAAGCCTTGTTGTAGCTGGTGGCGCAGTGGGCGCACAGAATATTTTGTTTTCATAAGATTGTTTTATGCAATGGAATCAATCAGTTGATGTGCAAGGAACCCTCATTGGTTCATTTTGTAAATGGCAACCATAGTGATAACTTGGTCTTCGTCCAACTGATTGCCTTGGGTCGTTGCAGTGATCGTTCCTGTTGCGCCTTGGTGATAGGTGTTATTGGCACTCCATTCAGCCCCTGGACTGTTAGCAGTGCCGTTGGCAACCCCTTGAAGGCGGAAGCGACCTTCCTGTGCATCGGGTTTGCCATCGATCATTTGATCCAGCATACGGGCCAAATCAGGGGTTAAACCTGAGATGATCATGACATTGCCCGCACCTTCTGGCATGCCCGGGCGGTTCCATTGGAAGCACACTTGAATTTCTTGTGGGTTGCCATTGGTATCTAGGTACACATAACGGTCTTCAAAGCCTTCGGCCCGACCAGGAGCCATGCGTACGCCAGCACGGGTAAACAAGGTACGCAAAATAGCATCAGTGGCTGCCACTGTTGTTGTGCGGTTAGCTGTTGCCATCTGAGCATGGTCGGATATGTTACAAATGCGGGGCGGCATAGTAGCCCCAGACATATCACCGCCAGAGACTACTGTTCCTGCGGCAGCTCCCGTGTTATGTCGGGCACCATTGACCATGAGGCGTGGTTGCCTCTGCTCATCCCCCAACACCACGCCGGTACGTTGGTAATATTGGTTGTAAGACTGCTCCCACTGGTCAATAAATTTGTTCTTGATCTTGGTGTATTCGGCATTGCGCTGTACGTCTTTGCCGATGGCCACGGCACCGATGATCAAGCCAATAACGGCCAACACGATAGCCAGTTCTACCAGCGTAAAGCCAGCCTGACGACCAGCACGAACGCCAGCAAACAACGGCAAACGCCGTACAGGCAGCTTAGGAATGAATGATCGCATAATGACCTCAAACACGAAGGGTTATACATTCCTCGATAGAGGAGTTAGAAAAATTTGCAATAGATTATGGCGAACTGAACCATAATTTGCAATCAGTTTTTTAAAACTAATACAAAAATACTATCGACAAAGATGGAACTTTACTTTAACAAATTTTAATTACCAGCATGCAATTTTTGCGACTGAAACTATGCATGCGTGAAAATTGTGCATTGGCGTAGTCTGCAAAGATATCGGGCTACTCCGAGTGCTCCGCCGGCTTTAAGGTGCTGAGCTGAGAAAGTTTGGGCATGAAAAAAGCCCCGCCAATCGCTTGGCGGGGCTTTTTTTATCGCTGCACTCTATCAGGCAGCTTGTGCTTGCAATTGGGCGTGCATCTCTTGCACCGAAATCACATCCAGTTGGTCGATGTATTTCATGCCCTCCACCGCTGCTTCGGCACCAAAGATGGTGGTAAAGGTGGTGACGCGCGCCAGCAGCGAGCTAGTGCGGATAGCGCGCGAGTCGGCAATGGCGTTGCGGCGCTCTTCTACCGTGTTAATCACCATCACGATTTCATCGTTCTTAATCATGTCCACGATATGCGGGCGGCCTTCGGCCACTTTGTTCACGGTTTGCACCGGCACACCCGCTTCAGCGATGGCTGCCGCTGTGCCCTTGGTAGCGCACAGGCTAAAGCCCATTGCCACCAGTTCGCGCGCAATCGCAATGGCACGGGGTTTGTCGCTGTTACGCACCGTGAGGAACACCTTGCCCGAGGTAGGCAGTTTGGTGCCCGCACCCAATTGACTCTTGACGAAGGCTTCGCCAAAGGTTTTACCCACGCCCATCACTTCGCCGGTCGATTTCATCTCGGGGCCGAGGATGGTATCGACGCCGGGGAACTTGACGAACGGGAACACGGCTTCTTTGACGCTGAAGTACGGCGGGGTCACTTCCTTGGTGATACCTTGCGAGGCCAGCGTTTGCCCGGCCATGCAACGTGCAGCCACCTTGGCCAGCTGGATGCCCGTGGCTTTAGACACAAACGGCACGGTGCGCGAAGCACGCGGGTTGACTTCCAACACATAGATAATGTCTTGGCCGTCGGCTTCTTGGATGGCAAACTGCACATTCATCAAGCCCACCACGTTCAAGCCTTGGGCCATCGCAGCGGTTTGGCGCTTAATCTCGGCCACCGTTTCGGCCTTGAGGTAGTAGGGCGGCAAGGAGCAGGCCGAATCGCCCGAATGCACGCCCGCTTGCTCGATATGTTCCATCACGCCGCCAATAAACACTTGGCCGGTGTTATCGCGTACGCAGTCCACATCGCACTCAATCGCGTTGCTCAAGAAGCGGTCGAGCAACACCGGGCTGTCGTTGCTCACCTTGACGGCTTCGCGCATGTAGCGTTCTAAGTCGCGCTGCTCGTGGACGATTTCCATCGCCCGACCACCCAGCACATAGCTGGGGCGCACCACCAGCGGATAACCCAGCGCGGCGGCTTTTTCTAGCGCATCGGCTTCGGTACGCGCCGTGGCATTGGGTGGCTGCTTGAGGTTCAAGTCGTGCAGCAGTTTTTGGAAGCGTTCGCGGTCTTCGGCGGCATCAATCATGTCGGGGCTGGTGCCGATAATCGGCACGCCTTCGGCCTCTAAGCCCAGCGCCAGCTTGAGCGGTGTTTGGCCGCCATACTGCACAATCACGCCCACCGGCTTTTCTTTATCGACGATTTCCAACACGTCTTCGAGCGTCACCGGCTCAAAATACAGGCGGTCGGAAGTGTCGTAGTCAGTCGAGACGGTTTCGGGGTTGCAATTGACCATGATGGTTTCGTAACCATCTTCGCGCATCGCCAAGGCGGCGTGAACGCAGCAGTAGTCAAACTCGATGCCTTGGCCGATACGGTTGGGGCCACCGCCCAACACCATAATCTTTTTCTTGTCGGTAGGCTCGGCCTCGCACTCTTCTTCGTAGGTTGAATAGAGGTAGGCAGTGTTGGTAGCAAACTCAGCCGCGCAGGTGTCCACGCGCTTGTACACCGGACGCACCTTCAGGGCGCGGCGCTGGTCGCGCACGGCTTTTTCGGTGGTTTTGAGCAGCTTGGCCAAGCGGCGGTCTGAGAAACCTTTTTTCTTCAGCGCCAACAGCGTGGCGGCATCCAATTGCGCCAAAGCCGCATCGGGGTGACTGGCGGTGAGTTGGTCTAGTTCCAGCTCAATCTTGACGATTTCTTCAATCTGCACCAAGAACCATTTGTCGATTTTGGTCAGGTCATGGACTTCATCCACCGACAGGCCCATCGCGAAGGCATCGCCCACGTACCAGATACGCTCAGGGCCGGGTTCACCCAGTTCTTTTTCCAAGATTTCGCGGTCTTGGGTTTTTTCGTTCATGCCATCCACGCCCACTTCCAAACCGCGCAGGGCTTTTTGGAAGGATTCTTGGAAGGTGCGGCCCATCGCCATCACTTCGCCCACCGACTTCATTTGCGTGGTCAGGCGGTTGTCGGCAGCGGGGAACTTCTCGAAGGCAAAACGCGGAATCTTGGTGACCACATAGTCAATCGACGGCTCAAACGAGGCCGGAGTCGCGCCACCAGTGATTTCGTTTTTCAGCTCATCGAGCGTATAGCCCACGGCCAGCTTGGCCGCGACCTTGGCAATCGGGAAGCCCGTGGCCTTAGAGGCCAACGCCGAGGAGCGCGACACGCGCGGGTTCATCTCAATGACCACCATGCGGCCATCTTGGGGATTGATGGAGAACTGCACATTGGAGCCGCCGGTATCGACGCCAATCTCGCGCAGCACCGCCAAGCTGGCATTACGCAGGATTTGGTACTCTTTGTCGCTCAGGGTTTGTGCCGGGGCTACGGTGATGGAATCGCCGGTGTGTACGCCCATCGGGTCGAGGTTTTCAATCGAGCAGATGATGATGCAGTTGTCCGCCTTGTCGCGCACCACTTCCATCTCGTACTCTTTCCAACCCAACAGCGATTCTTCAATCAGCAGCTCATTGGTGGGCGAGGCTTCTAAGCCGCGCTTGCAGATGGTTTCAAACTCTTCAGGGTTGTAGGCAATGCCGCCGCCGGTGCCACCCAGCGTAAAGCTGGGACGAATCACAGTAGGGAAGCCGACGCTCTTTTGCACCGCCCAGGCTTCCTCCATGCTGTGGGCAATACCGGAGCGCGCCGAGCCTAGACCAATTTTGGTCATGGCATCTTTGAACTTGAGGCGGTCTTCGGCTTTGTCAATGGCCTCGGGGGTGGCGCCAATCAGCTCAACCTTGTATTTTTCTAGCACACCGTGGTGCCACAAGTCCAAGGCACAGTTGAGCGCCGTCTGGCCGCCCATGGTCGGCAAAATGGCATCGGGGCGCTCTTTGGCGATGATTTTTTCTACCGTTTGCCAAGTAATCGGCTCAATATAGGTGACATCGGCGGTGGCCGGGTCGGTCATGATGGTGGCAGGGTTACTGTTAATCAAAATGACCTTGTAACCCTCTTCGCGCAGCGCCTTGCAGGCTTGCACGCCAGAGTAGTCGAACTCACAAGCCTGACCGATGATGATTGGGCCAGCGCCGATGATGAGAATGCTTTGGATGTCTGTACGTTTTGGCATGTTGGGTCGATCAGTCGATCAGTTGATCGTGGGTTCGGCGGCCTGGGGGCTGTGGGGTGACGCAGCGGCCTCACGCCGCAGCGCCAGCTTGTCAATTAATGCCTGCGCCCGCTCAGGAGGAAGGTTTTTTTGCATCAACTGCAACAGGCCATCTCCTTGAATCAAAGGGCGTAGGACTTCGGCCTCTGCCTCATAAAACACCACATCCCAATCCTGCATGGCCTCGGCAAACGTGGCATCGTCCCAAGTCTTGCCTTTGGCTACCAAGGTAACCAAAGGCATGGCTTTGTTGTCGATAAAAGCCTTTTTGTAAGGCTTTTGCTGCCAGCGCTCCAAAAACCACTCTTTATGGGGAGAGGGCAGGGTAGTGATACGCTTGAAAATGGCTTTTTCGAGCGATGCGGTTGGGAAGCTAAAGAGTTTCATAGGGCAGCTCTCTGTGCAGTGGCGTGCGCCTTACGACGTGGCCTTGGCAGTCTGCATTAACGCGGTGAAGCGGTCAAACAGGTAGGCGATGTCGTTGGGGCCGGGCGAGGCCTCCGGGTGGCCCTGAAAGCAGAAAGCGGGCTTGTCGGTACGCTCCAAGCCTTGCAGCGTGCCATCAAACAGGCTGATGTGCGTAGCACGCAAATTGGCCGGCAGCGACTCTAGCGCTACTGCAAAACCGTGGTTTTGGCTGGTGATGCTGACCCGGCCATTGTCCAAGTCTTTGACCGGGTGGTTAGCACCGTGGTGGCTGTTGTCCATCTTGAAGGTTTTGGCCCCCGAGGCCAGCGCCATGATTTGGTGGCCCAAACAAATGCCAAAGGTAGGCACGCCCGACTCGATGATGGTTTGGGCAGCGGCAATAGCGTAATCACAAGGCTGTGGGTCACCGGGGCCGTTGGACAAAAACACGCCATCGGGGTTGAGGGCCAGCACCTCGGCAGCAGGCGTTTTGGCGGGCACCACCGTGAGCTTGCAGCCGCGTTCGGCCAGCATACGCAAGATGTTTTTCTTCACGCCAAAATCATAGGCCACCACATGGAAACGTGGGGCAGCTTGGCTACCGTAGCCCTCGCCCAGCTTCCACTCGGTTTGTTCCCATTGGTAGGGCGCAGCGGTGGTGACCACTTGGGCTAAATCTAAGCCCTTCATGGGCGGTGCAGCTTGGGCAGCAGCAATAGCTTCGTCAATACGCGCCTGTGTCACTACTTCACCCACGGCTAAACCAACGATAGCACCGTTTTGCGCGCCTTGGCTACGCAACAAGCGCGTGAGTTTGCGCGTATCGATGTTGGCGATAGCCACGGTGTTCTCGCGCACCAGGTACTGCGAGAGCGTTTCGGTGGAGCGGAAGTTGCTGGCCAGCAGCGGCAGGTCTTTGATGATGAGGCCTGCGGCGTGGACTTTGTCGGCTTCGATGTCCTCGGCATTGACACCATAGTTGCCAATGTGCGGATACGTGAGGGTCACGATCTGCTGGCAATAGCTGGGGTCAGTGAGGATTTCTTGGTAGCCGGTGATAGAGGTGTTAAACACCACTTCACCAACGGTGGTGCCGGTGGCACCAATCGAATTGCCGATAAAGACCGTGCCGTCTGCGAGCGCCAGAATGGCGGGCGGGAAGGTTCCCTGTAGAGACAAAAGCACTGGGTTCTCCGGTTTGGTTACGGGCACGCCCAGCGGAGCAGGAGACAGGATGGGTCTCGTGCAAAAGCTCTTGTGGGGATCGGCTATGAAGCTGCGCTAGGCGTAAGGGATGCGTAAAAGCCGCCCATTATAGCCAATGGCGATGATTTCCGAAGGACAGTTGCAGGGAAAACCCGCACGCTTATAGGGCAGCCGCACTGGCAAAAGCCGCCACAGCGCTGGCATGTAAACAGATAGCCGCAGCTGCTGCTACGTTGAGTGATTCTTCGCCACCGGGTTGACCGATACGCACCGACAAGCTGGCACGCGCTGCCACGGCCTCGCCCACGCCTTGGCCTTCGTGGCCCAAAGCCCAAGCACAAGGCCACGGCAAGATTTGCTGCTGGATTAAAGCCCCTTGGTGCGAG
Organism: uncultured Simplicispira sp.; assembly: GCA_964388325.1. Classification (GTDB taxonomy): domain Bacteria; phylum Pseudomonadota; class Gammaproteobacteria; order Burkholderiales; family Burkholderiaceae_C; genus Simplicispira. Next base: position 153,844 of record CAYMAC010000004.1, read on the forward strand.
CTGGTAACCAGCAAAGGCAACTGCAAGGTGGCCAAAGCCTCGGGCTGCAAGCCTTCTATCAGGCGCAAACCAAAATGCGCGCCCATGCCGGCACGCAGCACCTTGGGTGCCCACAGCGCAGCGGTGCCCTTGAGTGCCAGCACCTGCACAAAACCAAAAGCCGCAGCACTACGCAAAATCGAGCCTACATTACCAGCATCTTGTACCCGGTCTAGTACCACGGTAGGGGCATCAGGCAGCACGGCTGGGGCAGTAGGCAAATCCATCACGTAACCCATCTGCGCTGGCGACTCTAAGCCGCTGATGTCAGCAAACAAGGCTGGCGGAATCACGACCACGCGGCCTGCACCTTGTACCCATGCGGCAGGCACGTTGGGCCAGAGCGCCTCAGAAAATACCGCCACTGCTGGCTGTAAGCCACGCGCCAAAGCGGCACGGCACAGATGGTCGCCCTCTAACCAAACCCGGCCCTGCTTGCGATAGGCAGTGCTGTCTTGGGCCAAGCGACGCAAATCTTTGAGTAAGGGGTTATCGCGTGATTGAATGATGGTAGGAGTAGCTGTCATCAGTTTGCGCGTGAAACCTCGGCATTCATGCCGGGGAGGTAGAGCGCGG
>CAYMAC010000005.1:0-17098 GCA_964388325.1 uncultured Simplicispira sp.
GCTGATGGCTTCCATGCCTTCGGCTTGTAGAGCTATGGCCAGCAGCGCAGACGAGGCCTGCTCGCCGGTGGCCGCCAGCATGTCGAGTTCGCGGTGGTAGGCTGCGCTGGCTTTAGCGGGGGCCAGTTCGCCAGCCAAGCCCAGCAGGCGGTTGGTCTCGCCGCTCATGGCGCTGGGGACAACCACCATCTGGTGGCCAGCGCGCGCCCATTTGGCCACGCGTTTAGCAACGTTGCGGATGCGCTCGGGCGAACCCATCGACGTGCCGCCATATTTATGAACGATCAATGCCATTGGAGATGTGTGGTGACGAAACCCAGAGGGCGCGGCGCAGGTTGAACAATGTTTTGGGGCGCCGCCGCGTTTCGTGCAAAAGTGGGCCAAAACTGGTCAATTGTACCAATGCAGCACCGCTCCAGCACGAATGACAAAACCGCGCCCCACTTTCAGATGGATATGGTGGCCGCGTGTCTTGCAAGCCTGTATTTGTTGCTGCAACTGGGCCAGCTGGCTGCTGGCGGGTGTGGTTTGATGGGCTAGGAGCAGCCAGTGGCGTAGCACATTGGCTTGGCGGGCCAAGCTTAGGGTTTGTAGAGCGCTAATTTTGGGCGGGTTGCCTACTTGGGCTAAGTCTTGCTCGGCCAGTTCTAACAATAATTCTTTGGCTTGTGCCGCATGGCTGGCGCTGCGTGCAAAGGTAGCGCGAAAGGCCGGAAACACCGCCTCCAGTGCAGGCAGGAGCCGTGCGCGGATACGGTTGCGTGTGTAGCGTTCATCGCTGTTGGTCGGGTCTTCTACCCAAGTTTGGTGTTGGGCTTGCAGCCAACGGCGAATCTCGGCACCGGGTACCTGTAGCATGGGCCGGTGCCAAGCCAAGCCGCCGCGTTGCCATTGCGCGGGCATAGCCGCCAGCCCGGCTACTCCGGCCCCGCGTGAGAGCGCCAGCAAAAGGGTTTCGGCTTGGTCGTCGGCGTGCTGCGCCAGCGCTATAGAGGCGGGCGCGACGGTATGGGCAGCGGCGGCGGCTTGCAGGGCTTGGTAGCGCGCCGTGCGTGCTGCATCTTCGGGGCTTTGTCCACGGGCATGGCGGGCATCCACCCGTTGCACTGTGAGTGGTACTTGCAACTGTGCACACAGGGCGATGCAATGCTGCTCGAAACTATCGGCAGCTGCTTGCAAGCCGTGGTGAACATGAATGGCAGAGACCTGCCCCGGCCAGCGCTGGGCACAGGCCAGCAGCAGCGCGGTGGAATCTGCGCCACCACTCAAGGCGACGGCCAGCGGCAGCGTTGGCGCAAAGGCTGCCATCGCCGCTTCCACAGCGTGGGTCATGGCTGCTGGGGGGCGCGGGTGTTAGCGGCTGTTGGCCTTGGTGTCGGTAAAGCGGCCATAGCTTTGCAGGCGGGCATAGCGGCGCTCAATCAGCTCGTCTGTCTTCAAATCGGCTACTTGGCGAAAGGCATCGCCCAGCGCCCGTTTGAGCAGGGCCGACATGTGCTTGGTATCGCGGTGGGCACCGCCCACGGGTTCATTGACGATTTTGTCCACCAGCCCCAGCGCTTTGAGGCGGTGGGCGGTAATGCCCAAGGCTTCGGCAGCCTCTTGGGCTTTGTCCGATGTTTTCCAGAGGATGGAGGCACAACCTTCGGGGCTGATGACCGAGTAAATCGAATACTGCAACATCAGCAATTGGTCGCAGACGCTCAAGGCCAGCGCACCGCCAGAGCCACCTTCGCCAATAATGGTGGTGATGATGGGCACTTCCAATTGGGCCATCTCGTAGATGTTGCGCCCAATCGCTTCAGACTGGCCGCGCTCTTCGGCATCAATGCCGGGAAAAGCACCGGGCGTATCCACAAAGGTAAACACCGGTAGCTTGAACTTCTCGGCGGTTTTCATCAGGCGCAGGGCTTTGCGGTAGCCTTCGGGGCGTGTCATGCCAAAGTTACGCAGGGCGCGCTCTTTGGTGTCACGGCCTTTTTGTTGGCCCAGCACCATGCAGGCGTGGCCATTAAAGCGCGCTAGGCCGCCAACGATGGATTTGTCATCGGCAAAATGCCGGTCGCCGTGCAACTCGACAAAATCGGTGAACAGGTCGCGCACGTAATCTAGCGTGTAGGGGCGCTCTGGGTGGCGGGCAATTTTGGTGACTTGCCAAGGCGACAGCTCGCTGTAAATATCCTTGGTTAGCTGTAGGCTTTTTTTACTGAGCTGGTCGATTTCGTCGGAAATATCGACTGCGCTTTCGTTTTGCACGTAGCGCAGTTCTTCAATTTTGCCTTCGAGTTCGGCAATCGGTTGTTCGAAATCGAGGAAGGTTTTTTTGGCCAAAATGGGTTCTCCTTGTGCGTTCTCGGTGGCGGGGATGGCGCGAGCAACGGCGTTCAGGGCGCTAAAGGCTGGGTTTGCAGCGAGCGCCAAATATACCAAGTGGCCACACTGCACCAAGGCTGCCAAGCTTGCGCTACCTCGCGCGCCTCACTGCGGCTGACGGGGTCATCAGAAAAATAATTGTGGCTGATGCCTTTGATAAGCCCGGCATCATCTAAGGGTAAGACGTTGGGGCGTAGCAGATGGAACATCAAAAACATTTCTGCCGTCCAGCGCCCTACACCACGCAATTGCATCAGTTGTTGGATGACGGTTTCATCCTCTAGGGTGGCCCAGCTGTGTGGGCGCAGTTTGCCCGTGGCAAATTGTTGCGCCAGCGCCAGCAGGTAATCTACCTTGCGTGGCGACAAACCGGCGGCACGCATATCTTCTGCGCGCAGTTGCAACAGCTCGGCGGGCAAGATGATGCGTGGCGCGTCTTCGGCGGGGGGTGGTGCCAAATCCAAGGCCAATTGGGCCACCGTGTTTTGTGGCACTGACACAGCAGCTACCGGCTCGGGCAACAGCGCCAGCAGGCGCTGCCACAGGGTTTTGGCGGCTGCCACTGAAATTTGCTGCCCTACTATGCTGCGCGCCAAGGTGGTGAAGGCATCGCGGCTGGGGCGCAATATATGTTCGCCCAACTGCGGAATCAAGCGGCGCAAGACGCGGTCTTTTTGCCCTAACTGCGCGCACGCCTGCGCCCAATAGGGCGGCAGGTCGGGGTGGCTGGTGCGGCGGCTGGTTTTTTTGGCAGGCTTCATGGGCGGCGGCGCAGGTGGTTACTGCACGGCTTCCCAAGTGGTGCCAGTGGGGTTGTCTTTCAGGATGATGCCTTGTTCTAGCAGTTCTTTGCGGATACGGTCGGCTTCGGCCCAGTTTTTGGCGGCTTTGGCAGCGGCACGGGCGGCAATGTGCGCTTCGATGGCGCTGGCATCCAGACTGCTGCCCGCTTGTAAGAAGTCTTGCGCGGGCGTTTGCAACAGGCCCAAAATACCCCCCAATGCCTTGAGCAACCCGGCCACTTGGGGCGATTTGCTGCGGTTGGCCTCGCTGGCCAAATCAAACAACACCGCCACGGCTTCGGGGGTGCCAAAGTCTTCATCCATCGCCGCCTTAAAGCGGGCGGCGTAGGGGTCAGTCCAGTCGATGGTGACTTGGGCGGGCGGTACTTCGTGCAAGGCGGTGTAGAGCCGTTTGAGGGCAGCACGGGCATCATTGAGATGCACATCGCTGTAATTGAGTGGGCTGCGGTAGTGGCTACGCACGACAAAGAAGCGCACCGTCTCGGCATCGTACTGTTGCAGCACATCGCGGATAGTGAAGAAGTTACCCAAGCTCTTGGACATCTTCTCGTTGTCGATGTTGATAAAGCCGTTGTGCATCCAAAAGCGCGCCAAAGGCTGGCCGTGTGCGCCTTCGCTTTGGGCGATTTCGTTTTCGTGGTGCGGAAACTGCAAATCAGCGCCGCCACCGTGGATGTCAAAAGTTTGGCCCAGCAGCGCGCAACCCATCGCCGAGCATTCAATATGCCAACCGGGGCGGCCTTTGCCAAACGGGCTGTCCCATTGCACTTCGGCTGGTTCCGTGGGCTTGGCGGATTTCCAAAGGACAAAATCCAGCGGGTCGTGTTTGCCGTCTTGCACGGCTACGCGCTCACCAGCGTTCAACTCATCTAAAGACTTACCCGACAGTTTGCCGTAACCAGCAAACTTGCGTACCGCATAGTTCATATCTCCATTGCCCGCTTGGTAGGCCAAGCCCTTGTCTTGCAGCTGAGCAATCAAGGACAACATCTGCGGCACGTAGTCGGTAGCGCGTGGCTCGTGGCTGGGGCGCTCGATGCCCAAAGCATCGGCATCTTGGTGCAGGGCGGCAATCATGCGGTCGGTCAAACTGCGGATGGATTCGCCGTTTTGCACCGCGCGTTGGATGATTTTGTCGTCAATGTCGGTGATGTTGCGTACATAACTGACGCGCAGGTCACTGGCGCGCAGCCAACGCTGCACCACGTCAAAGGCCACCATAGAGCGCGCATGGCCCAGATGGCACAGGTCATACACCGTCATGCCGCAAACGTACATGCGGACATGGCCCGGCTCTAGCGGCGAAAACGCTTCCAAGGCACGCGATAGCGTGTTGTAGATACGCAAACTCATGGGGTAGTTGACGGGGTAGTGGGGTGTGGGAAAGAAAGAAGCCAGCGGCCCGGCGGGCAATAGCCGCACATACAGAGGGAATAGGCAGCACCGCAGTACCCCCTCCGCTACAATTCGCGCCAGTATAAGCGCCTGCGGGCCTGTTTTGGCCCTTCCATTTTTCCCTCTTCATGATGCACGTTCGCCGCACCTTCTCCCATGCTCTGCGCCTGTTAACTTTGACTGCACTGCTGGGCGCCAGCGTGGCCCATGCCAATGAATACGGCAATATCCAGAAGCTGCTAAGCGCCGGCAAATCGGCAGAAGCGTTGGCCCAAACGGACCAATTATTGCGTGCCAAGCCACGCGACCCACAATTGCGCTTTTTGCGTGGCATCGCCCTAACGCAAGAAGGCAAGCGCGACCAAGCGATTGCTGTCTTTACCAAACTGACCCAAGATTATCCCGAGCTGCCCGAGCCTTACAACAATCTGGCGGTGCTGTACGCCGGACAAAACCAGTTTGACAAGGCACGCGCAGCGCTAGAAATGGCCATTCGCACCAACCCCAGCTACGCTACGGCGCACGAAAATTTGGGCGATGTCTATGCCCGCTTGGCCAGCAGCGCCTACAACAAGGCCCTGCAAATGGATGGCACCCAGATAGCCAGTGTGCAGCCTAAGCTAGAACTTATCCAAGGGCTGCCCTATCCGGGGGCAGTGCCTGCCCCCGTCGTGGTGGCTTCGGCCCCGGCTATTGCTGCCAAGCCTGCACCTGCACCCAGCCCAGCTCCCGCGCCACCACCCGTAGCCAGCCCAGTGGCTGCACCTGCACCCGTGGCAGCTGCACCGGCCCCAGCGCCTGTCGATGCCGCTGCCGTAGAGGCAGTGACCACCGCAGTACAAGCATGGGCCCATGCGTGGAGCAACAAAGACTTGAATGCTTACTTTGCCGCCTATGCCAAAGACACCGTCCCTGCGGGCAAACAAAGCCGCAAACAGTGGGAGGCCGAACGGCGCGCACGTATCACCGGCAAAACGCGCATCAGCGTGGGCTTGCGTGATGTGCAAGTAAGCACCCAAGGCGATAACGCCACAGCGCGTTTCCGCCAAGACTACAGTGCTGGGGCGCTGCAAACCAGCAGCCGTAAAACCCTAGAAATGCGTAAAGTGCAGGGGCGTTGGGTTATTGTGCGCGAAACCGTGGGCCAGTAAGCATCCTCCGTGTGCCCTGCATCAAAGACCTGTAAACACCCATGCAAACGGCTTTCACCTCTCGGTATTTTTTTCGTGCGCCATTGTGGGCAATCGGTTTGGCGGCTGTGTTGGCTGTGCAAGCGCCCGTGGCCAGCGCACAAGAGGCCAAAACGAGCAAAACCAACAGCAAAACTACGCGCGCGCCATTGGTAGATGGCCAAGCCGAAACGCGCCTGCTAGAGGTTTACCAATCCATTGGCCAAGGACAACACCGCGAAGCCTTGGCCGGGGTCGAAGCACTGGTGCGCGATTACCCCAACTTCCAATTGGCCCAACTGGTTCTGGGTGATTTGTTGGCTGCCCGCGCCCGCCCAGCACAGCAAGTCAGTGCCGTACCGGGGGCCCATGTGCCTAGCAATTTGGCCATACCCGCAGAAAACAGTAATCTACAAGTGTTGCGCGAAGAATCGCGCCGCCGTCTGCAAGCCCTGCACGCCCGGCCACCAGCCAACACCATTCCGGCACAGTTTTTAAGCCTGTCACCACGCCAGCGCCATGCCGTGGCGATAGATGCTTCGCGCTCGCGCCTCTACCTGTTTGAAAACACCCGCGACGGCCTGCGCCTAGTGGCCGACTATTACGCCTCGGTGGGCAAATTGGGCATTGATAAGTATGTCGAAGGCGACCAGCGCACCCCCATTGGCGTTTACTTCATCACCAGCCGTCTAGACCCACGTAACCTGCCCGAGTTTTACGGCGCGGGCGCTTTGCCAATCAACTACCCCAACCCACTAGACCAAAGCCGGGGCAAAACCGGCAGTGGCATTTGGTTGCATGGCACGCCCCCAGACCAGTTTGCCCGCGCCCCTCAAGCTTCCGATGGCTGTGTGGTGCTGGCCAACCCTGATTTAGAGCGGCTATTGCGTAGCGTAGAGCGTGCCACGCCGGTGATTATTGCCCCAGAGCTGCATTGGGTGGCTCCAGACAGTGTAGCCACAGCACGCCAACAATTTGACGTGGTGCTACAAGCATGGAGCGACGCGAAACTGCAAGGCGATGTCGATGGCTTACAGCGTTTTTATGCCCCAGAATTCAAAAACGCTTCGCAACAACCCCGCCAGCAATGGCTTGCCAAATTGGCCAGCAGCACCGGCGCGCAACGCAGCAAGGGTGTAGAGTTAAAAGATAAATCTTATCTGCACTGGCGCGATAGCAACGAAACCATGGTCGTCACTTTTGGCGAAGTTACCAAGGGCGAGCGCAGCGGCACCACGCGGCGCCAATACTGGAAGCGCGAGGGCAACCAGTGGCAAATATTCTACGAAGGAGTAATCGGTTGATGCTTTCCAAAAGAAAATCCCTGTTGGCCCTGGCCGGCACCAGCTTGGCCCTGTGCTTGGCCAGCTTGCAACCCGTGGCCGCTCAAGAGGCAGCAGCGCCCAAAGTCAAACTCAGTACCTCGATGGGCGACATCGTGGTGCAGCTAGACCCAGCCAAAGCGCCCAAATCGGTAGAAAACTTCCTCAGCTACGTCAAAGACAAGCACTATGACGGCACCATCTTCCACCGGGTGATGGATGGCTTCATGATTCAAGGCGGTGGCTTTACCGCCGACATGCAGCAAAAGCCTACCAAGGCCCCCATTCAGTTGGAATCGGGCAACGGCCTGAAAAACCAAACCTACACCATCGCTATGGCACGCACCGGCAACCCGCACTCGGCCACAGCGCAGTTCTTTATCAACGTTAAAGACAACGAGATGCTCAACGGCCGCCAGCCCGGCAACGATGGCTATGCTGTGTTTGGCAAGGTCATTGACGGCACCGCCGTGGTGGACAAAATCAAGCTAGTGCCTACCGGCAACAAGGGCTTTCACCAAAACGTGCCCACCACACCAGTCACCATTACTTCAGCTACGCTGTTGCCTTAATTTTCTTCACCAAGGTTTTTTGTCATGAGCAACCCCCAAGTCGAACTGCACATTGCCAACTACGGCGTTATCACCCTAGAACTGGATGCCGATAAGGCCCCCAAGTCCACCGCCAACTTTTTGGCTTATGTCAACAAGGGCCACTACGACAACACCATTTTCCATCGTGTGATTCCGGGTTTCATGATTCAAGGCGGCGGTTTTGAGCCAGGCATGAAGCAAAAAGAGTGCGATGCCCCGATTGAGAACGAAGCCAACAACGGCCTGAAAAACGCCAATTACACCGTGGCTATGGCGCGCACTGGTGACCCACATTCGGCCACTGCCCAATTCTTTATCAACGTGGCCGACAACGGCTTTTTGAACCACACCGCCCCCAGCGCCCAAGGCTGGGGCTATGCCGTGTTTGGCAAGGTAGTCTCGGGCACCGAAATCGTGGACAAAATCAAGGGTGTCAAAACGGGTCGCAGTGGCTTCCATGACGATGTGCCCAAAGAAGACGTGCTGATTGAAAAGGCAGTGGCGCTGTAAACCAGCAGCCATTCTGTGACTACCACCGTGTCCCGGTTCGAGGAGCTACTGGCTCCATCGCACTGGCGCACGGTGGATTTCATTTCAGATTTGCACTTGCACCAGGGTGATGCAGCCACTGTAGCAACATGGCAGCGCTATTTGCACAGCACCCCCGCCGATGCGGTGTTTATGCTGGGCGATATGTTTGAAGTCTGGGTGGGCGACGATGCTTTGGCCGAACCGGGCAGTTTTGAAGCCCAATGCGCGGCAGTATTGCAAAGTGCTGCACAGCAGCGCGCATTGTTTTTTATGGTGGGCAATCGAGATTTTTTAATCGGCAGCGCCTTTGCCCGGCGCAGCAGCACCCGCCTTGTTGCTGACCCCACCGTGCTGCAATGGGCTGGGCAGCGCTGGCTTTTAAGCCACGGCGATGCCCTGTGCTTAGAGGATGTAGATTACCAACGCTTTCGGGCTGTGGCGCGCAGTGCCGCATGGCAACAGCAGTTTCTGGCCCAAGCACTGGCCCAACGGCGCATTCAAGCGCGCCAGATGCGCCAAGAAAGCCAAGCGCACAAGCCATTAGGGGGCATCTATGCTGATGTAGATGCGCCCAGCGCCATTGCTTGGTTACAAGCCGCAGAGGCCAGCACCTTCATTCACGGTCATACCCACCGCCCGGCGGAACATACTTTGGCCCCTCATTTATCGCGCATCGTTTTGAGCGATTGGGACTTGTTGGCCCAGCCACCCCGCGCCCAGGTGCTGCGCTTGGATGCCCACGGTTTGCAGCGCATTGCGCTGGCCTAATGCGCTATGAGTAGGCCATTTTGGCAACGCTGCTGGCAGCGCTTGCGCGGCGTTATCGCCCCACTGCCTACCATCACCGATACCCTATGGCTGCCTACCCTGCGCCATTACCCTTTTTTGGCCCACTTGGGCTTGGCAGAGCAGGCCAAACTGCGCGTGCTGGCCACACTGTTTTTGCGCGATAAAGAGTTCCAAGGCGTGCATGGCTTGGAAGTGACCGACCGCATGGCGGTAGAAATTGCGGCCCAAGCCTGCCTGCCACTGTTGCATTGGGGCCAGCCAGAAGATGCGCTGGGCTGGTACGACGATTTTGTGGGCATCGTGCTGCACCCGGCCCCTGCGCGCGCACACCGTCAGGCCGTGGATGCGGCGGGCGTGGTACACCACTACCGCCAAGTGCTGGCGGGCGAGGCGATGTCGGGTGGCCCCATCATGCTCAGTTGGCCCGATGTGCGCCACAGCCGCGCCGGTAGCAATGTGGTTATCCACGAGTTTGTACATAAACTGGATATGCGTAACGGCCCTGTGGATGGTTGCCCACCCCTGCCTGCTGGCTTTATGGGTACGCACAGCGCCCGTGCCGCCCATGAATGCTGGTGGGCCGCTTGGGAGCCAGCCTACGCCCATTTTCAGGAGCAGGTCAGTTTGGCCGAGCGTTTTGGCCACCCTTGGCCGTGGCTAGATGCTTATGGGGCCACCGACCCGGCAGAATTTTTTGCGGTGGTGTGTGAAGCCTATTTTGTGCAGCGCCAGCGTTGCGGTGCAGAGTTTCCTACGCTGATGCCCTTGCTAGATGCGTTTTTTGGTCCAGAGGCTGGCGCGCAGCTTTAAAAAGAAGGCTGCCGCGTAGCCAGTGCTTCTGCCCAAGATACCGTGGCCGCTACCTCGCCCACGCGCAATTCGTGGCCCACGGGAAATTCCCGAAAGGTAGTATGGATGGGCGTGTGTTCTAACTGGCGGCGAATCGATTGGGCATGTACTGCGGGCACTATGGCATCGTGCGTGCCGTGGCTTACCCACAACTGGCGGCCTTGAAAGGCATTGCGTTCGGCCTGCAAATCTAGCATTTGGGGTAACACTTCGGGCAATAAACGCCCATGCCAAACCACAGCAGCGCGCATCAGCTCTGGGCGGGTGAGTAACAACGATAGCGCCATGATGCCCCCTTGGCCAAAACCAGCTAGCACCACATGCTCTGGGGCAATGTCCAAGTGCAGCCCTGCAGCCACAATGCTTTGCACTATCAAGGCGCGGCTTTGCGCCTCTTGCTCCAAATTAATCACCGGGCTGGCACCGGGCGGAATAGCAAAATCAAACCAAGCATGTGACCCCGGCCCCATGCGGTGCGGTGCGCGCAGACTCAGCACATAAAAACGCTCAGGAAACGCCGTAACCTGTTTTAAGAAATCGTGTTCGTTGCTGGCCACATCGTGCAGCAGCACCAACAACCAAGGCCGGGGCGTGCCCGGTGCAGCGGCGCGTTGTGCAAAAGTGAGCGGCAAATTCAGCATTTTTAACTCCCGAGCTGTAAAGCCAGCGCGTCAATGGCTAAACCGTAACCTTGCACGCCAAAACCACACATCACCGCCTTGGCCACTGCGGAGAGGTAAGAGTGGTGGCGAAAGCTCTCACGCGCATGGACATTGCTGATATGCAGCTCAATCAGCGTGACACCGGTGCCCTTGATAGCATCGGGCAGGGCAATGCTGGTGTGGGTATAGGCGCCGGCATTGAGCACCACACCGGCCAATTGTCCGGTAGCGTGCAAGCGGCCTGCTTCATGAATCCAATCTAGCAGCGTACCTTCGTGGTTGCTTTGGTGAAAACGTAGGGCAAAGCCGTGGCGGGCGCAGGCATGAGCACAAATTTGCTCTACATCGGCCAGCGTTTGGGCACCATAAACACTAGGCTCGCGTGTGCCTAACAGGTTGAGATTGGGGCCATTAAGGACAAAAACGGTTTTCATGGCGCATGATTATCCGCGCCAACCGGCTACTTTAGCGGCGCTCCCAGTGCGGATGGTGGCGCTCGTGCCCATACCGATACCCCCGGTCATGGCGGTCATAGTGGTGGTGTCGCCGACTATCTCGGTCACGCACCACATAGGCCGGTGCCGGGGTGACATATACCGGCGCTGGCGCGTAGTACACCGGGCGCGCTGGCTGTGCGTAGTAATACACCGGCTGGGCCGGAGCCGAGTAATAAACCGGGCGCGGTGGCGGCGGCGCGTAATAAACCGGCGGCGGCAGCACGCGCACGCCACGGCCATTGTCCACACCCACCACCACACCCGGCGAACTGATGCCTATCGACCAATTGACATCGCGGGCTTGGGCTGTGCTTACGCCTGCCAGCGCCATCCAAGCCAAACTGGCAGCTGCCAGCAGTGAACGGATAGAACGTTTATTTGCCATACCAAAATCTCCTGAAAACCACACTGCACACCCACAGCATCTGTGGCTTGATAGACCTATAACGCTGCACCTGAGCAATAGGATGGCAAGCAAAGGTAAAAAATTCCTCTGAACTTGTTTCTGGACGTATATCTGGCGCTTGAGGGATGCGCTGGCATGACACACCCTCCGGCCTAAAATGCCCACTATGAGCACCCCCACATCTGCCCCTGCCGCCACTGCGGCCCCCGAAAGCCACAAGCCAAGCAACTTCCTGCGCCAAATCATAGAGAGCGATTTGGCCAACGGCACCTACGCCAGCCGCCGCTGGGCCGGTAGCCCCGGTGATGCCGCCCACCACGCCGCTGGTGAGCCTGACCCGGCCAAAATCCGCACCCGCTTTCCGCCCGAACCCAATGGCTACCTGCATGTCGGTCATGCCAAGTCCATTTGCATCAACTTTGGCCTAGCGCGTGATTACGGCGGTGTTTGCCACTTGCGCTTTGACGATACCAACCCCGAAAAAGAAGACCAAGAATACGTCAACAGCATCATGGATGCGGTGCGTTGGCTAGGCTTTGACTGGAGCCAACCCGGCAACGACCAGCCTTACCAAGCCAGCGACTATTTTGGTTTTATGTACCGCGCCGCCGAGGCCCTGATTGAGGCCGGCCACGCCTATGTGGATGAGCAAACTGCCGAGGAAATGCGCGCCAACCGGGGCGATTTTGGCAAACCCGGCATCGACAGCCCCTACCGCAGCCGCACCCCGGCAGAAAATTTGGCGCGCTTTCGCCAGATGCGCGACGGTGCCTTGCCCGATGGCGCTGCCGTGTTGCGCGCCAAGATTGACATGGCCAGCCCCAACATCAACCTGCGTGACCCGGCCATCTACCGTATCAAGCACGCCGAACACCACCACACCGGCAAGCAATGGTGCATCTACCCGATGTACACCTTTGCCCACCCGATTGAAGATGCGCTAGAGCAAATCACGCACAGCATCTGCACGCTGGAGTTTGAAGACCAACGCCCGTTTTATGACTGGCTGCTGCAACGCCTGATAGAAGGCGGCCTGTTGGCCAGTCCGCCACCGCACCAATACGAGTTTGCCCGTCTCAATCTGACCTATGTAGTTACCAGCAAGCGCAAGCTGGCGCAACTGGTCAACGAAGGCAAAGTCAGTGGTTGGGACGACCCGCGTATGCCCACCATCGTCGGCCTGCGCCGCCGGGGCTACACCCCCGAGAGTTTGCAACTGTTTGCCGAGCGCATTGGCGTCACCAAGAGCGACAGTTGGATTGATTACTCTACCCTAGAGGGCTGCTTGCGTGAAACCCTAGAAGCCACAGCGCACCGGGGTATGGTGGTGCTAGACCCAGTCAAGCTGGTGCTAAGCAACTGGGACGAAGTGATGGGTGCAGGCCACCTAGAGCCTTGTACCCTGCCCGCACTGCCACATCCACCAGAGGGCACCGCGTCCCCCACGCGCCATTTCAGCATTGGCAAAGAAGTCTGGATTGAGCGCGAAGACTTTGCCGAAGTGCCGCCCAAGGGTTACAAGCGCCTGTTCCCCGGCAACAAGGTACGCCTGAAAGGCGGCTATGTGATTGAATGCACCGGCTGCACCAAGGATGAAAACGACGGCCACATTACCGAGGTACTGGCCAACGTGGTGCCCGACACCAAGAGCGGCACCCCCGGTGCTGATAGCGTCAAAGTCAAGGCGGCGATTACTTGGGTGGGTGTCAGCGATGGCGTACAGGCCGAAGTACGCATGTACGACCGCTTGTTTGCCGATGCCCAACCCGATGCCGGTGGCAAGGACTTTTTGCAGGCGCTCAACCCCAACAGTCTGAAGGTGGTCACGGCCATCATTGAGCCATCACTGGCCAACGCCCAGCCCGATGCCAAGTTCCAGTTTGAACGCCACGGTTATTTTGTCGCCGACCGAATTGACCACGCGCCGGGTAAGCCAGTGTTTAACCGCGCCGTCGGCCTGAAAGACAGCTGGGGAGCCTAAAAGAACAACGCCGCCAAGCCACTGGGGCTGGCGGCGCGTGCGCTGCTGTGGACGGCGGAGGTTTAAGTTGCCTGTTCGGCTGCCTCGACCTGCGCGGCGGCCAATTGGGCGTAGTGCTTGACCAAGCTCATCAGCTCTTCGTCCGAATAGGGCTTGCCCAGATAGTGGTTCACGCCCAGTTCCATCGCGTGCTCTTGGTGCTTTTGCGCGATGCGCGAGGTAATCATGATGATGGGCAGGTCTTGCAGCTTTTCATCCATGCGGATATTGCGTGCCAAATCGAAGCCGTCCATGCGCGGCATTTCGATGTCGGACAACACCACAGTGGGGCGTTCCTCTTGCAGGCGCTCCAGTGCTTGCAAGCCATCAGCAGCCAAAGCGACGCGGTAACCTTCGCGCTGTAACAGGCGCTGGGTAACGCGGCGCACGGTGATGGAGTCGTCCACCACCAACACCAAGGGCACCTGATGCACCGCTGCGCTGGCGGCTGGCTTGGCGGCAGCAGGGGCGGTAGCCAACCCCACCTGTACCGCAGGTGATACTGCCTGCAAAGCGGTGCGTACCCGTTCGCCATACACCGTGACCAAGGCCACTGGGTTGTAAATCAGCACCACGGCACCAGAAGCCAGCACCGACATACCAGCCAACCCCGGCAAGCGCGCCAGTTGTGGCCCCAGGTTTTTCACCACCACTTCTTGGTTGCCCAGCACTTCATCGACGTGCAAGGCCACCCGTTGCGAGGCACTGCGGAACACCACCACCGGACGGTTTTTGCCGTGGTGTTCTTCACTGTGCAAAGAGGCTTGCAACAAGCCGCCGGCCCAGAAGAAGGGCACCTTCTCGCCGCCGACATCAAATTGGCCGCTTTGGTAGGCTTGTTCCAAATCGGCTATTGGCGTGCGGCGCACCACTTCGACCACATTGGCCGGCACCCCAAACGATAGGTTGCCAGCGCGCAGCATGACCACTTGCGTCACGGCAGTGGTCAGGGGCAGCACCATGCGGAAAGAGGTACCCTTACCCGCCTCGGTGCTGGTTTCGATACGGCCACCCAGCGCTTTGATTTCGGAACGCACTACGTCCATACCAATGCCACGCCCAGCAATGCCAGACAGGCTGGCCGCTGTGGTAAAGCCGGGCATGAAGATGAGGTTAGCGGCTTCGGCATCGGTGATTTGGGCACCCGGGGCCACCAAGCCTTGCTCTTGGGCTTTGGCCAAAATGCGCGGCAAGTTCAGGCCGGCACCATCATCGCTAAACTCTACCGAGACATCGTTACCTTCGTGGCGCAGATGCACTGCAATCGTACCGATAGCCGATTTGCCTGCCGCTTGGCGTTGCTCGGGTGACTCAATGCCGTGGGCCACGCAGTTACGCAGCAAGTGTTCAAAGGCCGGGGTCATGCGGTCAAGTACGCCACGATCCATTTCAATCGAGCCGCCGGTGATGTCGAGCTTGATTTGTTTGCCCATCTCTTTGGAGGCTTGGCGCACTACGGCATACAGGCGCTCCGAAATGCCTTCAAACTCCAACATGCGGGTACGCAATAAATCGCGTTGCAACTCGCGTGCTTGGCGGCCTTGGGCAATCAGTTCGTCTTCGGCACCCACCAGCGAGCGTTGCAGGTTGCGTTGCACCGTGGCCACGTCGTTGACCGATTCGGCCATCATGCGCGTGAGTTCTTGCACGCGCGTAAAGCGGTCAAACTCTAGTGGGTCAAAGCCAGCCGCCATTTCTTTGGTTTGTGCCAAACGCGACTGCATTTGCGACTCAGACTGCAACTCAATGTCACGCAGTTGTTGGCGCAGTTTGTCCAAGTTGACCGACAAATCGGCCAAGGAGCCTTTGATTTGGCCCACATGCGACTCTAGCCGTGAGCGGCTAATCATCACCTCGCCCGCCTGATTGACCAAGCGGTCAAGCAGCTGCGCGCGCACGCGCACCGATTGTTGCGATGCCGCGCGCGATGGTGCGGCTGCTTTAATCGTTTGCAAGCGTGCTGGTATGGCTGCCAGTAGCGGATGTTGGGCAGAAGCAGAGGAGGAGGGGGTAGTTGGGTTGTCGGTCGTGGCCTGTTCGGCAGCGGCTTGTGGGGCGCTGGTCTTCGGTGCCTCGACCACTACTGGCTCGGCGGGGCCTTGGGCACTGATAACGCGCAGCACCTCAAAATTGGCTTGCAAGCTATCGAGTCGGGCCAGCGTCGGGTCAATTTGCTCGCTGGTGACGGTATCGACATCCAGCTCTTCAATGGCCGACTCTAAGCGGTGCGCCATTTCGCCCAAACGCATGGCACCAGCCAAGCGCGCGCTGCCCTTGAGGGTGTGCAAAGCACGCAACAGTTCACTGCGTGCAGCCAAGTTGGCTGGACGCGCCGACCATTGGCGCAGGGATGCCCCCAGTTGGGGCAACAATTCGAGCGCTTCTTCCTCAAAAATGGGGAACAAATCGGGGTCAATCATGTCCAGCACGTCGATGTCGTCGTCGTGTTCGGTGTCCAAAGCCATTGCATTGGCAATGGCGGCATCCACTTGCTGATCGTTGTCTGGTACTGGCTGGACTGGTGTGGCCGCTGGCGGTGAGAGTTGCGTTAGCGCTTGTGGTGCTGGTGGCTCGGTAGCCTCTGGCAATGACCATGTTGGCTCTGCCAGCGGGGTGATGGCTGCCGTACTGGCGGCTACGGCTTGGGCCTCTAGTGCGGCCAGCTCTTCTTCTAGCGACAACTCAAAGCTGTCTTCCTCATCAAACACCGGTGCAGCAACAGGGGTTGGTGCGGCTTGGGCCAAGCTATGGGCATGGTTTTGCGCTGCTTCGGCTGCTGCCTGTGCTTGGGCTTGGGCGGCACGGGCTTCTTCTTGTTCTTCTAGTTCTGCCAAGGCTGCCAGCGTGTCTTCTAACGGTGGCGATAGGGTGGTGACTACCTCGGTTTGCAGGATGTGGCGCAGGTCTTCTTGTACCTGTACGTTGGCCGTGACCAATACGCCTTCAGCAAACTGTTGCAACAAACGGTCAATATCTTGGGCAGCGGCCAAGAAGACTTGGGCCTGCTCAGGCTCGCCGTGGTGTTGTGGTTGTACGTGCAGCAGCGTGTGTTCTAGCAGGCGTGCTGTTTCGGACAAGGCCATAAAGCCAACGGTGGCGGAACTACCGGCTAAAGAATGGGCCAGTGCCACAGCGGTGTCAGAGACCGGCTCATCGAGCGCCTGCGCCCAGTCTTGTAGGCTGCGGTTGAGGCGGCGCACCCATTCTTGGGCTTCACTGACATAGACGTTGTACAAGGCGGTGCCAATACGCAAGCTGCCAATGCGTTTGACCTGTTCTTCTTCTTCAATACGGGCTTGAGCTTCGGCTTCTGCTTTGGCACGGGCCTCGGCTTCAGCGCGTGCTTGCGCTTCGGCTTCTTCTCTGGCGCGAGCCTCGGCTTCAGCGCGTGCTTGCGCTTCGGCTTCTTCTCTGGCGCGAGCCTCGGCTTCGGCGCGTGCTTGTGCTTCGGCTTCTTCTCTGGCGCGAGCCTCGGCTTCGGCGCGTGCTTGTGCTTCGGCTTCTTCTCTGGCGCGCGCTTCGGCTTCAGCGCGTGCTTGCGCTTCAGCTTCTTCTTTGGCGCGCACTTCGGCTTCGGCGCGTGCTTGTGCTTCGACTTCTTCTCTGGCGCGAGCCTCGGCTTCGGCGCGTGCTTGTGCTTCGGCTTCTTCTCTGGCGCGAGCCTCGGCTTCGGCGCGTGCTTGTGCTTC
>CAYMAC010000005.1:17198-135731 GCA_964388325.1 uncultured Simplicispira sp.
GCTTCGGCTTCTTCTCTGGCGCGAGCCTCGGCTTCGGCGCGTGCTTGTGCTTCAGCTTCTTCTCTGGCGCGAGCCTCGGCTTCGGCGCGTGCTTGTGCTTCGGCTTCTGCTTTGGCACGGGCTTCGGCTTCAGCGCGTGCTTGCGCTTCGGCTTCTGCTTTGGCGCGTGCTTCGGCTTCTGCGCGTGCTTGCGCTTCAGCTTCTTCTCTGGCACGGGCTTCGGCTTCAGCGCGTGCTTGTGCTTCGACTTCTGCCTTGGCTTGTGCTTCAGCTTCTATTTGGGCAGCTGTTGGTGTGGTGCTGTCTAGGGTGACGTTAAATTGCGAGAAGTCAATTTCTTCTGCCACTATTTCGGGCTGGCTGGCTGTTGGAGCTGGCGCAAGCGATAAAGCTGCTGGCTCGGTATTGGCCCATTCCACAGGTGCCGCGCCAGCCCCAGCCGTAGCTTGGGGCATGGTGGTGGATAAATCGGGCCATGCTGGCTCTTGCAAGGTGGGCACAACAACGGGTGCGACCGACTTCTCGGGAGGTGCAGCCGGTGCCGGTGCGGCACTGGCACTTGCAGCACCAGACAAATTGAGTGGCACCACTTTGCGCTCTAAGCGCAGGGCATCAGCAGATTCTTGAAATGGCGCTACTTGCCAGCCATCAAACTGGCCTTTAGCGATGTCATCTGCCCAACGGTCAAAGGCACGCAAGGCATCACCGGACAATTGCAGTAGCGGGGGCTGTGCGGGTTTTTGCTCGGCCAGCCACGCATTGAGCAGTTGCTCCATCGACCAAGCGGCTTCGCCAAAATCGTTCAGCCCCACCATGCGTGAGCTGCCTTTGAGCGTATGAAATGCCCGGCGCAGGGTGGTTTGTTCGCTCAAGTCACCAGGATTTTCTTCCAACGTGGCCACAGCGGCCAAGCCATTGCCAACCACTTCTTTGGCTTCTTCCAAGAAAATGTCTAGCAGTTCGTCGTCCAAATCGAGCGTAGGGCGCACCACCGTGGTGGGCAGCGCTGGGGCTGCTGGGGTGGCTGCTACGGGTGTCGGTGCAATCGCTACCGGCGCGGGTGTGGCCGCTGGCACGGCAGCAGCCATAGGCGCAGCGCTGGAGGCAGAAGGTGGCACCGCCACTGCCACTGGAACTTTGGGAGCGACCTCGGGCAAGGGCTGGGGGACGACAGGTACTTGGATTTTTTCTGCCGCTTCTTCTTCCTCATCGTCGGCACGGGTACGGGCGCGGCCCATGAGCGAGCGCAACTCACCCAATTCTTCGTCATAGACAAACAATTTGCGCGCCAAGGTGCGCTGGTAGCTGAGCATATCAATCAAGAAGCCCAAGGCCCCCAAACTGTTACCCAGTTTTTCAAAGCTCTGGCTACGCTCAGTGGGTGTTTGCACCTCTTTGAGCAACAGGCGCTCAATGGTGTCGCGCATCCGCATTACCGCCAGCGAAGCCTGGTCTAGCCCCAATACGGATAGCACGCCGCGCATTTGTGCCAATTGGCCGGGCACACCCACCAAGGGGCTGGTGTCTTCGGGCTTGCGGAAAAATTGGTCCATCGCCCGCTCGGCTTCGCCCAAGGCGATACGCAGCTCATCGACCACGCTGCCCATCGTTTGGTGGTCACTGACACGGCGGTACAGGTCTTCCATCCAATGTTCTAGTGGGTCGGGCTCGGCCCCCATGCGTACTTGGTCTAGCCGCTCGGCCAAACGCTTGGCGCGCTGCGACATGTGTTCTTCGGCGCTGTCTAACTCTTCAAAAGCCGCTTGCAAATACAACACCGAAGTGGCTACTTCCATGGCCAGTGCGGGCGGTGGTGGCTCGCCCGAGCGCAGGGTGCCTTCTATCACCTTGCTCAGGGCTTGGGCCAAGGCCTCGCTGCTGGGATGGAGCTTGCGTAGTGAGTCACAAACCAAACTGAATTGGTCTGCCGCTGGTTTGAGCTTATTGCGGTCACCACCCGCCAAGGAAGACCAGGTTTCGGTGGCGGTGGCAATGCGTTTGCGCGCTTGCGTCAGTACGGCTGGGTCAAAGCGGCCAAAGCGCCGGGTTTCGTAATCTACCGGCGTAAAGCGGTGCAAGGCAAAAGTTTGGCGCACGGCCTCCAGGGCCGGGGTTTGGCTGGCTGCTGATGGCTTGGCTTGCGCGCAGAAAAACAGCAGGTCTTGCACCAGCCGGTCGGTCAGGGTAGTGTCGCCCTTGGCCAAGGTGGCATATTGCATCAGCACGCGCGAGGCGGCGCGCTTGGCATAGACATCGGGTGCAAACAGGCTGTGGGCGAAGGCTTCAAAAAAGGCCGCGCCAATTTTCCAGAAGGTGCGTACCGATTTGTCGGTGACACCAGCGGCCAACTCTAAGCACAGTTTGCCTAAATCGCGCGCCGCCTCGGGGCTGCCAGCTTTGACAATTTTGAGCACCGCTTGGTCTAGGCGTGAGCGCGCTTCGGGGCCGTAAGTGATGGGGGCTACTTCAACAGCAGTGGCTGGTTCGCGCAAGCGCCGCTCTACCGGCCACAGGTCTGCTGGGTGTGAACGGTCGGCACCAGCCAGCGTTTGCACATCACGGTATTGCGGAAACAAGGCCACTGCCGAGACATTTTTGCCCGACAGCACGGTGTCGAGGTATTCACTGAGGGCAAAGCTGGCACGCTCTAGGCTGGCGGCTGCTTCTTCAGTGCATAACTCGGGACGTTGCACATAACGCAGAACAGCCGCCTCCATGGCGCGCAGCAGCAGTGCTGGTGGCTCCATGCCAATCATCTCTAGGGCACCGCTGGCTTGGTGCAGTTGCTGGCGCGCCATGCGTAAAGAGCTGGCATCCAAAGCGGCCAAATCGGAGGTTTGCGCGCTTTGGGTATCGTGGACAAAACGGCGCAAGGACTTGACAGCCCCATCAAGCGATTTACGTAATTCTTCTAGCACCCAGGCCAAAGGCCCCAGGTCTTGTTCGCCCTGGCTGACCTCGGTAGCCGGTGCTTGGTTCGCCTCAATCGACATGCATTTATTCCCGGCTACACAGAGCCCTAGGGTTATTCAGGAGGGTTCAATGGCTGGCTTGGCAGCACAGCTTAGGCAATTTTGAACCGGGCGACCGACTGGCGCAATTCTTCGGCCATGTGCGAGAGCTCGCGCACCTGCTGGGCCGTGGTGCGTGTGCCTTCGCCGGTTTGCTCGGTCACAGCAAAAATATGCTGGATGTTTTCGGCTACATCGTTGGCCAGTGTGGCTTCGCTGGAGGTAGCAGAAGAAATTTGCTCAATCAGCTCGGCCAAGCGGCGTGAAACGTGGTCAATCTCGGACAGGGCCGTACCGGCGCTATCGGACAGACGCGCACCTTCCACCACACCTTGGGTGGAGCGTTCCATAGCGGCCACGGCATCTTGGGTGTCGGTCTGAATGGCTTTCACCAGTGCCGAAATTTGGCGCGTCGCATCGGCAGAGCGCTCGGCCAGCCGTTGCACTTCTTCGGCCACCACCGAGAAGCCGCGTCCGGCTTCACCGGCAGACGCTGCTTGAATGGCAGCGTTCAAAGCCAGCACGTTGGTTTGTTCGGTAATGTCAGAAATCAGCTCGGTGATTTCACCAATCTCTTGCGAAGATTCACCCAGCCGCTTGATACGCTTGGAGGTTTCTTGAATTTGGTCTCGGATGGCGTTCATACCACCGATGGCGTTTTGCACCGCTTGCAGACCAGAGTCTGCGGCTTGCAGCGATTGGCGTGCCACCGTGGCCGATTCTTGCGCTTGGCCCGACACTTCGTTAATGCGCGAGGCCATCTCCAGCACCGAGCGGCCGGTTTCACGAATTTCGCGCAGCTGCTCAGTGGAGGCCGCTAACAGTTCGGTCGAGGTGCTGTCCACTTGGGCGGTGGTTTGGGCCACGCGGGTGGCTGTGTTTTGTACGCTGCCTACTAGCACGCGCAGTTCTTCTACGGTGTAGTTCACCGAGTCGGCAATCGCGCCGGTGATGTCTTCGGTCACGGTGGCTTCTTGGGTCAAATCACCTTCAGCCACCGATTGCAGCTCGTTCATGAGGCGCAAAATAGCCGCTTGGTTGGCATCGTTGATGCGCTTGGCTTCTTGTTCTTGGCGCTGAGCGTTTTGGTTTTGCAATTCAGCCGCTAATTGGCGGTTGCGGCTATCGAGCAGTTGCACGCGCGAAATACCCACACCGCACAGCAACACAAACGAAGCTGCCAGCAGCAGTGCCGCAAATTGGCCCATGCCCATACCAGTTTGCGCTGACAGTTTGGCTTGCAGGGCTTCTAGTTGGCGGCGCAGTGGTTCGCTATCGCCCACAATGGCAGTTTGCGCTTCGCGTGCCGACACCAAACCTTGCAAGTTACCCAAAATGGCGCTGGCTTGCACGCGGGTTTGCTCATACAAATTAATCAGCGATTGCAGATGTTCGCGTGTTTGGGTATCGCGGGTGGGTGGCAAACGCAACTCGGTGCTGCCATCGAGCAGGCCCTGAGAAATCTCTTTGAACGAGTTCAAGTCTTTGCCCAGCAGGAACACCGCCTCGGGACTAACCCCCTCGGTGGTTTGAAATTCGTTGGCCGATTTACCGATACGCTGGGTCAACATCACCAGTTGCCCGGCATTAAAAATTTCGGCAGCTGAAGAGTTTTGCTGAATTTTCAGCGACACAATGGTTTCGGCGATTTCGAGCAAATCAGACGATTGGCGGTTGACAGTGCGTAGCGCATCGCCCACTTGGGTCAGAATTTTTTGCTGGCCCATCACGGTAGCGGCATTATGGTCGGCACGCTCTATCAGCGGCGCAATCGCCTCCAACTCGGGCTTGAACGGCTCGCCCAAAGAATGCACACCCAGCCCATCATCGCCATCATTGAGGGCGCGCACGTTGCGTGCCAGCACGCCCGCACTTTCTTGCACATCTGGAAAGGCTTGGGTACTACCCACCAATGCCTGCGATACCGATTTGGCCAGCCGTTGTGACTGCATCAGCGCCTGCCCGGTGGCCGCCAATTGCTGGGCCGCACGGTCGGCTTGGCGCAGCACCCAACCGGCAATCAAGGCCACCACCACCACGCCAATTGCCAGCAAAATCAGCAAACGGCGCTGATGGCTGGCCGCTACTGCCTTACCCAGTAGCGGTAGCTCAATTAAATCGCCACTTTGGGCCGCGTTTGCTGCATCGGTGCCAAAAGCACCATCTTGGTCGACTTGGACACTGTTGAGCGCTTCGCCGGGAAAGACTTCGCGCAAATTGCTATCGAGCGAAGCACCGACCAGCGAATCTTGCTCCAGAGCCGCATCAGATTTTGCAGGCTGGCGACTGAACATGCTGCCAAGTTTGGAGACAACTGACATGGGGGCAAACCTTCAAAGAGAGAGACTCAAGCGCTGATGCTCAAAAATCCGGGGTATTGTGATAGTTGTTGCAGGTTCAACTCTTGCCAGCGGATGCCTTGGGCATCGAGGTAGGCGGTACCCAGAAAGGGGGCGGCATCGTCTGCGGGTGCTTGGGCACTGACAAAGGCATCAAGCCCGCGCAAGCCCAGCAAACGGTCCACCAACAAGGCCGCATTGACCTCTAGGGCTGCGTTGAATACCAAGAGGCTAGAGGCGGCCAAGGCTTGTTCACTGCGAAGCGGTTTGCCACCTAAAAATGAGGCCAAATCCACTATGCCAAATAAGCTGCCGCGCAAATTAGCCACGCCTAAAAACCAAGGGCAGGTGTAGGGCACCGGCTGGGGTACCGTCCAATGAAAAATTTCACCGGCTTGGCCCAAAGGCAGTAAATAAAACTGCCCACCAGACTCTACCGCCAGCCATGAAGAAACCGAAATTTCTTCGTTTTTGACGGCCTGTAAGCGGTTGGCGAGTCGGGTTTGAAGAGCGCGCAGGGCTTCTCTGTTGGCCATAAGCGACGCCAGCCTGTCAGTTCAGGGCGTCGATTTTGGCTTGCAGCTCGGCAGCATCGACCGGCTTGGTGATGTAACCACGCGCACCTTGGCGCATACCCCAAACGCGGTCGGTTTCTTGGTTTTTGCTGGTACACATGATGATTGGGATGTCGGAGTATTGCGGATCGCGCGAGATGGCACGGGTCAGCTGAAAGCCATTTTGGCCAGGCATGACCACATCCATCAAAATCAGGTCGGGCTTGTCTTCGGCCAAGCGACGAAAGGCTTCTTCGGCATTTTCTGCCGTGCGTACCTGCATCCCCTTTTTATGCAGCAAATCAGACAAGAACATCAGTTCGGTTTTGGAATCATCGACAACCAGCACTTTTTGGATGGGCATTAGATCGCTCCTTGATGAGAATTGCCGAACTGCTGCACCGCTTGCAACAGCTGGTCTTTGGTAAAAGGTTTGGTAAGGTATTCTTGACAGCCCACCATGCGGCCACGCGCTTTGTCAAACACGCCGTCTTTGGACGACAGCATGACCACCGGCGTATTGGCAAAGCGGGCATTGCGTTTGATGATGGCCACCGTTTGGTAGCCGTCGAGCTTGGGCATCAGGATGTCGCAAAAAATCAGCTGGGGCTGGTAGTCGTTGACTTTAGCCAAGGCATCGAAACCATCATCGGCCAGCAAGACTTCGTGGCCCCCTTGTTTGAGAAAAATCTCTGCACTGCGTCGAATGGTATTGCTGTCATCCACCACGAGCACCTTGAAAGTTGTACCAGTTGTAGTCAATTGTCACCGCTCCCGACGGAAAAAATAAGCCAAGTTGCAACACCGTGGCAATAGGGCCATACCGCAATGCCAGTCTTGGGGGCGGGCACAGCTTAAAGGGCCTTCACGTAGAATGCAATGATTGTAGCTAGTCCAATCCTGTGGATTGCAGTCTCCGTGCCATCGTTTGTCACCCTTTGCGGGTTGAGTCCATGACAGCCTCCTCTCCCCCCGCCAGCGATTCTTCTACCTTGGCGCAACAGCCGGTTTGTGTGATGGTGTTCAACGCCAACGACCCCAGCGGCGCTGGTGGCTTAACGGCGGACATCAGCACCCTGACTGCCGTAGGCTGCCATCCTTGTGCCGTGCTTACCGGTGCCTATGCCCGCGATACGCGCAACATTTTTGACCATTTCAGCCTAGACGACGAGGCGGTGCTAGAGCAAGCACGCGCGGTGCTAGAAGATGTGCCCATTCGGCTGATTAAAGTGGGTTTTGTGGGTAGCCCAGAGAATATCGGCACCATCGCTGCCTTGGCTGCTGACTATGCCGAGTTGCCCTTGGTGTGTTACCTGCCCGATTTGTCTTGGTGGCAAGAAAGCCACAGCGACAGCTATTTGGATGCCTTGCGCGAGTTGTTGTTGCCACAAACTTCGGTCTTGGTGGGCAACCACAATACGCTGTGGCGTTGGTTGTTGCCCGATTGGGAGGGCGAACACAGCCCCAGCGCGTGCGATATTGCCGCCGCTGCGGCCCGCATGGGTACGCCCTTTACGCTGGTCACCGGCATGAGCCAGCCCCAGCAAATGCTAGAAAACGTGCTCGCCTCACCCGATGCGGTGCTAGGCCGGGGGGCATTTGAACTGTTTGATGGCACTTTTATCGGCGCGGGCGATACCCTCTCTGCTGCGCTGGCGGGCCTGCTGGCCACCGGCAGCGATTTAGGCCAAGCCTGCGGCGAAGCCCTGAGCTTTTTAGACCAATGCCTAGAGAACGGCTTTTGCCCCGGTATGGGCCATGTAGTGCCCGACCGGCTATTTTGGGTGGTCACGGACGATGCTGCAACGCCCACCGATGCCGAGAGCGACGACGGCACCGATTCCCACTCTGTAGATGGTTTTGTCTTTCCTTCCCATGACACACAACACTGACCGCAACCTGCCCCTGTTTGAACGCGCCAAGGCCGTGATTCCGGGGGGTGTGAACTCGCCCGTGCGCGCCTTCAAGGCCGTGGGCGGTACGCCCCGCTTTATTGAGCGCGCCCAAGGCGCCTATATGTGGGATGCCAACGGCCAGCGCTTTATCGACTACATCGGCTCTTGGGGGCCGATGATTTTGGGCCACGGCCACCCGGCAGTGCTAGAGGCGGTACAAAAGGCAGCGCTAGAGGGCTTCTCTTTTGGCGCGCCCACCGAGCGCGAAATTGAACTGGCCGAGGCCATCATTGCCCTGGTGCCTTCGCTAGAAATGGTGCGCTTGGTCAGTTCGGGCACCGAGGCGGGTATGAGCGCTATCCGCTTGGCCCGTGGCGCTACGGGGCGCAGTAAATTTATCAAGTTTGAAGGCTGCTACCACGGCCATGCCGATGCCTTGCTGGTCAAAGCTGGGTCGGGCTTGGCTACTTTTGGCAGTGCCACCAGCGCCGGGGTGCCGCCCGAAGTGGTGCAGCACACGCTGGTATTGGAATACAACAACATCGCCCAACTAGAAGAAGCCTTTGCATTGCACGGTGCCGATTTGGCCTGCGTGATGATTGAGCCGATTGCGGGCAACATGAACTTTGTGCGTGCCAGTGTGCCGTTTATGCGCCGTTGCCGCGAGTTGTGCAGCCAATACGGTGCCTTGCTGGTGTTTGACGAAGTGATGAACGGTTTTCGGGTGGCACTGGGCGGCGCGCAAAGCGTGTATGCGCGTGATATTCCCGGTTTTGAGCCTGACATCACCGTGATGGGCAAGGTGATTGGTGGCGGTATGCCGCTGGCCGCTTTTGGTGGCAAACGTGCCGTAATGGAGCAAATGGCCCCGCTCGGTGCGGTGTACCAAGCGGGCACCTTGTCAGGCAACCCGGTGGCCACGGCTTGCGGGCTGGCCACCTTGCGCCAAATTAGTGCGCCGGGCTTTTTTGAAGCCCTGTCGGCCTCCACGCGCCGCTTGGTAGATGGATTAAGCGCCGCTGCTGCCGCCGAAGGCGTACCCTTTAGCGCCGACTGCGAAGGCGGCATGTTTGGCTTCTTTTTGTTGCCCGAGTTGCCCAGCAACTACGGCCAAGTGATGCGTAGCGATGGCGCACGTTTTAACCAACTCTTCCACGGCCTGCTAGAGCGCGGCGTGTATATCGCCCCGGCGCTGTATGAAGCGGGTTTTGTCAGTGCGGCGCACACAGCGCAAGACATTGACGAAACCATCGCCGCCGCCCGCGAAGCGTTTAAGTGCCTGTAAGGCGGCCCGGCTTGCTGCATCTATGTTTGCTGCCCTGAAGTTTTGTTTTTCGGCGTTAATTTTGGTATGCAACAGCGTGCTTTTTTGCACCTTGATGCTACCGCTGGCACTGCTCAAACTGCTGGTGCCCGCAGCGCCAGTGCACCGCTGGACAGACCGCATTCTCAACCGCATACCGCCTCTCTGGATTGATTTGAACCATGTTTGGCTGGGCAGCGTCAATCGTAGCCGCTGGCAGGTAGAACTGGCACCGGGTTTGCGCCCAGATGGTTGGTATCTGCTAGTGTGCAACCACCAAAGTTGGATGGATATTTTGGTGCTGCAACGGGTACTCAACCGGCGCGTGCCGATGCTCAAGTTCTTTTTGAAACGTGAGTTACTTTATGTGCCAATTTTGAATTTGGCCTGGTGGGCCTTGGATTTTCCATTCATGCGCCGGGGCAGTGGCGGCGGCACAGCGCGCAAAGACCTGCGCGATGCCAAAGCAGCCTGCGAAAAATTTAGGCATGTGCCCACCACCGTGACCAGCTTTGCCGAAGGCACCCGCTTTACACCCACCAAACAGACTGAGCAGGCATCGCCCTACCAACATTTGTTGGCCCCAAAGGCTGGGGCGGTGACGATGGCCTTGGGTACGCTGGGCGACTTGCTCGATGGCTTCATCGATGTCACCATCATTTATCCCGACAAGGTGCCTAGTTTTATCGATGCCATGTGTGGACGCTTGGGCGATGTAGTGGTGCAGGTGCAGTTGCGCCCTATTCCGCCCGAGTTGCTCAAAGGCGGCGGCAAACAGCGCGGCCAGTTGCAAACTTGGCTCGACGGTGTTTGGCAAGAAAAAGACCAAGCCATCAGCCAAGTATTGCTGCAGCGGCAACGGTAAGGCCGTTGAGTTTCACGCTGCCAACTGCGCCTGCAAACTCACATAGTCGGTTTTACCCGAGCCTAAGACCGGAATCCGCTCTACCACGCGGATATTGCGTGCCACGGCCAACTCGGGCGCGCCCAAGGCTTGGGCTGCGGCCACCAGTTGCGCCCGGTTCAACTCTGCATCGGTGGTGAGCAGCAGCAAACTTTCGCCTTTGGCTGGGTCGGCCTGCGCCAACACCGCATGTTGGTGCAGCGGCGAAGCCTTCACGGCTACCTGTTCGGCCACGTCCAAAGACACCATCTCCCCCGCCACCTTAGCAAAGCGCTTGATACGCCCTTCGATACGGACAAAACCATCGCTATCCATGGAGACAATATCGCCCGTTTCGTACCAGCCAAGGCGGCCCAAGGCTTGGGGCACTTCTAGCACGCCGGGGTTTTCGTAGCGCAGGTAGCCTTTCATCACGTTCGGGCCTTGCACATACAGTGCGCCGCCTTGGGCAATGCCGGGCACGGGTTCTAAATGGTATTGGATGCCCGGAAGCAGTTTGCCCACCGTGCCACTGCGCGCCGCCATCGGGGTATTCACGGCCAGCACTGGCGCACATTCGGTGGTGCCATAGCCGACCAAAATCCGCACGCCAAACTTATCAAACCATAAATCGCGCACCGCGTCTGAGAGCTTTTCTGCACCGGCCACCACGTAGCGCAGCCGGGCAAAGTCAAATGGATGTGCCAGCTTGCCATAAGCCCCCAAAAAGGTGCTGGTGCCAAACAGCACCGTGGCATCGCGGTCATAAACCAGCTCGGGGATGATGCGGTAATGCAGCGGGCTAGGGTAAAGAAACAGTTTGCAACCGGCCAGCACCGGCAGCAAAGCGCCACAGGTCAGGCCAAAAGAGTGGAACAAGGGCAGCGCCAAAAAAAACTTATCGCTGGGTTTGAAGTCAGCACTGGCGCGCACTTGGGCAATGTTGGCCAGCAGCGAGTTGTGGCTATGCACCACGCCCTTGGGTTTGCCCTCCGAGCCAGAGGTAAACAAAATCACCGCCGCTGCATCCGGGTTGCCGGGGGTAATCAGGCGATGTGGGGCCAGCATTCGAGCGCCAATCCACAGTTTGTCTGACAAACCCATGCGGCCCTTCAAATCTTCAACGTACAAAATTTGGCAATGTGGCTCCAATCCGGCAATGAGTTTTTCTAGCCCACCCTTGGCAATAAACAGGCGGCTACTGACAATGGTTTTGACTTGGGCGGCATGGCAAGCGGCTTGCACACCACCCACACCAGCGCTGTAATTGAGCAAGGCGGGGATGCGTTCAAACGCCGTCAGGCCCAAAATAGCCGCCAGCGTGCCGGTACTGTTGGGCAGCAACACGCCCACGGCCTCGCCGGGGCGGGTGTGGGGCAGTAACAGACGTGCTGCTCCCAGCGCCATTTTGAGCAGGGTGTTGTAAGACTCCTCTTGCAGGCGCACATCTTCTATCAGCATATAAGCGCCACCAAAGCGGGCGCGGGCGTGCAATAGGGCGCTGAACAGGGTGGTACGCTGGCGCGACTCTAGCGTCATGTGCTGCATGACACGGTGCAGGTCTTCTCCTGCTTTGCGCCGTGCCTCGCGCGCACTGCCCTCGGCGCGGGCAATGGTGTGCGGCGGATGGATGGTCAGGGTAATTTTGGGAAACCAATGCGTCGGAAACAAGCCCTTCACATAGCTGAACGGCGTGAGCAGCGCCCCCTCAATACTGACCGGCACCACGCTGGCCTGACTGCGTGCCGCGACAAAGCCGGTGCCGGGGTAGGTTTTCATCAACGACCCAGTGACGGAGATGCGCCCCTCGGGAAAAATCACCACCGGCTCGCCCTCGTTCACCCGCGCCACCACAGTTTTCATGGCCAGCGGGTTGGTGGGGTCCACCGTCAAGTAACGCGATAGGCGCAGTACGCTGCGAAAAAATGGTTTGTTGGCAATACCCGTATTGACGACAAAAGTGGCATCGACGGGCAAAAACAGCCCCAGCAGCACGCCATCGAGTAACGATTGGTGATTGGCCACAATCAAGGTTTT
Source organism: uncultured Simplicispira sp. (assembly GCA_964388325.1). Taxonomy (GTDB): domain Bacteria; phylum Pseudomonadota; class Gammaproteobacteria; order Burkholderiales; family Burkholderiaceae_C; genus Simplicispira. Next base: position 29,221 of record CAYMAC010000005.1, read on the forward strand.
TTCTTGACGCAGGTGAAGCGGGTCACCCTTGACTTCTACCCGATAAAGAATCCGAAAAACACCCCGCAAGGCGGTGCGTAGCAGTGGTTTGAGCATGTCGCAAAACTCCGTTGTCTAGGTGGTGATGGTAGGCGAGCTGGGCCGAGCAGCCTGCGACAATGGCGGGCATGAATCCATCTGCCTTCGCCCCCCTTACCAACGACACCTTTTTGCGTGCCTGTCGCCGTCAGGCCACCGATTACACCCCGCTGTGGCTGATGCGCCAAGCGGGCCGCTACCTGCCTGAATACAAGGCCACCCGCGCCAAGGCGGGCAGCTTTATGGGCTTGGCCACCAACGTGGATTACGCCACCGAAGTAACCTTGCAGCCACTGGAGCGCTTTCCACTCGATGCCGCCATTTTGTTTTCTGACATTTTGACCGTGCCCGATGCCATGGGCTTGGGCCTGAGCTTTGCCGAGGGCGAAGGCCCGCGTTTTGCCAAAACCGTCCGCACCGAGGCCGATGTGGCAACCCTAGCGGTGCCCGATATGGACAAGCTGCGCTACGTGTTTGATGCCGTTACCAGCATTCGCACCGCGCTCAATGGTCGGGTGCCCTTGATTGGTTTTTCGGGCAGCCCCTGGACGCTGGCTTGCTACATGGTCGAGGGCAAAGGCTCGGACGACTACCGGCTAGTGAAAACGCTGATGTATTCACGCCCCGATTTGATGCACCGCATTTTGGCTATCAATGCCGACGCTGTGGCCCAGTACCTCAACGCCCAAATTGATGCCGGTGCCCAAGCGGTGATGATTTTTGACAGCTGGGGCGGCGTGCTGGCCGATGGTGCCTTCCAAGAATTTAGTCTCGCTTATACGGCGCGCGTGCTGGCGCAGCTCAAGCGCACGGGCGTGGATGGCACCGATGTGCCGCGCATCGTCTTTACCAAGGGTGGCGGTATTTGGTTGCCCGAGATGAAGCCGCTGGATTGCGAAGTGCTGGGCTTGGACTGGACAGCCAACTTAGGCCAGGCGCGCGCCATCGTCGGCGGTGAAGTCGGTGGCCCCGGCAAAGCCTTGCAAGGCAATATCGACCCCAATGTGCTGTTTGCCCCGCCGGCGCAAATTGATGCCCAAGTGGCTAAAGTGTTGCACAGCTTTGGCAAGCCGCACACCGACCGTAGCAGTACCGGCCCGACACATATCTTCAACTTGGGCCACGGCATTAGCCAGTTCACACCGCCTGAGCATGTAGCGGCGCTGGTGGAATCGGTGCATCGCCAATCGCGCGCCCTGCGCCAAGGCTGATTTTTCAACCCCACCATGAGCAGCACCGAACCAGGGCACGCCATCGCTGTGGCAGTGCAGACACCCGCTCATAGCGGCATGGGTGATTTGCTCACCTACTGCAGCGCGCAGCCGCTGGCACCGGGCACGCTGGTGCGCGTGCCCTTGGGGCGGCGCGAGGTGCTGGGCGTAGTTTGGGAGGTGCTGGCCGCCCTGCCTGATGGCATAGAACTGCGCCCCATTACCGCCGCGCTGGATGGCATTGCACCGCTGGATGCCCACTGGCGGCGCTTAGTGGGCTTTGCTGCCCGCTACTACCAACGCAGCTTGGGCGAAATCGCCCTGATGGCCCTGCCGCCCCAATTGCGCGATTTACAGCCCGAACAACTGGCGCGGCGTTTGCGCCGCCCAGCCTCGGCAAGCCCTAGCGATGCAGATGCTGTGCCACTGCTAGCCTTGAGCGACGAGCAAGAAAACGCCCGCGCCCAGATTGCCGCCCAGCCGGGGCCGTTTTTGTTATTTGGCAGCACCGGCAGCGGTAAAACCGAAGTCTATTTGCGCTGCGTGCAAGCAATGCTGGCCGCTGATGCCAACGCCCAAGCCTTGGTGATGGTGCCCGAAATCAACCTGACACCGCAATTGCAAGAACGCTTCATTGCCCGTTTTGGTGCTGCCAGCGTGGTGTCTTTGCACAGCGGCATGAGCAACCCACAGCGCCTGAAAAGCTGGCTGGCCGCGCACAGCGGCAGCGCACGCATTGTCTTGGGTACGCGCATGGCGGTGTTTGCCTCCATGCCGCAATTGCGCCTCATCGTCGTGGATGAAGAACACGACCCCAGTTACAAACAACAAGAGGGGGCGCGTTATTCGGCGCGCGATTTGGCCATCTGGCGTGGGCGTGAACAAAATGCCAAAGTCATTTTAGGCAGCGCCACGCCGTCGTTAGAGAGCTGGTACGCCAGCCGCCCGCCCAGCGCAGACGACCCCGGCGGGCGCTATCTACGCCTGCACATGCCCAGCCGTATTGGTGCTGGGGCTTTGCCCAAGCTGCGCGTGGTCAATATGCAGCAGCAACCCAAACGCACGGTTTTTTCCGCTCCCTTGCTGGCCGCACTGCAAGAACGCCTAGAACGTGGCGAGCAGTGCATGATTTTGCTCAACCGGCGCGGCTATGCCCCGGTGCTGCATTGCGCCGATTGCGCTTGGAAAAGCGACTGCCCACATTGCAGCGCGCACCAAGTTTTTCACAAAACCGACCGCAGCCTGCGTTGCCACCATTGCGGTTTTAGCGTGCGCGTGCCGCGCAATTGTCCCGACTGTGGCAGCCCCGACATCACCCCGATAGGCAAAGGCACCGAACAGTTAGAGGAGCAACTGGCCCTGTTGCTGGCCGAAGTGCGCCGCCCCGATGGCGGCCCGGTACGCATCGCCCGCATGGATGCCGACAGCACCCGCGCTACCGGTGCTTTAGAGGTCCAACTGGCACAAGTGCATTCTGGTGCGGTCGATGTGCTGGTGGGCACACAAATGATTGCCAAGGGCCATGATTTCAGGCGCATTACCTTGGTGGCGGCGGTACAGCCCGATGGGGCACTGTTTTCGAGTGATTTTCGGGCACCCGAGCGGCTATTTTCTCTACTGATGCAAGCTGGTGGCCGTGCCGGGCGCGATGCCCAATACATTGAGAGCCAAGGCAGCCGTGGCGAGTTGTGGCTGCAAACCTTCTACCCAGAACATGCCATCGTGGCGGCACTGCGCCAGCACGACTATGTAGCCTTTGCCGAGCAGCAACTGCAAGAGCGCCGCGATGCCGCCATGCCTCCGTTTGCCTTTCAGGCGCTCATGCGTGCCGATGCGCGCACGCAAGAGGTAGCCCAAGGCTTTTTGACCGCTGCCAGCCAAGCAGCCCACGCCCAAGGCTTGCCCGGTTTGGGCCAGCATGTAACACTCTACCCAGCAGTGCCCTTGACCATTCAGCGCGTGGCCAATGTAGAGCGGGCACAAATGCTGTTAGAAAGCGACAACCGCCCAGCTTTGCAGCATTTTTTAACTGCTTGGCAGGTGCTACTGCACGCTCTGCGCCGCCAGCCCGAACACAAAGGGCTGTTGCGCTGGCTGGTGGATGTGGACCCTCTGGCGATTTAGTGGCCTGCTAACAATAAGGAGAAGTAAATGGCAACCAAAACGGATCTGACGAAACCTCAATACGCTGGGGATATTCGTGTGGACTCCTTATTGGATGATGTCACCTTTTGGAATTATCTCATTCCATCGCGCAATATTTTATACTTTACCTTTGATGCCTCTGCCGACAGTTACGTGAAAAAAGAAAACCGGGTTCCAGTTACGGCTTTCAATGAAGCCCAGAAGAACGCCGCCCAAGAAATTCTGAACCACGCTGCAGCGGTAACTGGCATCCAGTTTGTAGAAGTGGCTAGCAGTGCAACGGCAGATATTCATTTTGGTGCCAAAGATATTACCGATAGCCCGAGAACGGCAGGTATTTGTGTTACCAAGAGTAATTATTCTATTGGGCCAGATAAATTGGCTACTGAAATTGGTGTTAAAGCAGCTGTTTATTTAGATAACAAAGAATTCCTAACAATCAATGCTGAGCCAATAGCGGGTAACGATGGGTATGAAATTTTATTGCACGAAATCGGCCATGCCCTTGGTTTAGGGCACCCATTTAATACACCAAAACTGCTGCCCAAGGCACAAGACCATACGGGTAATACCGTCATGTCTTACACATCGCAGCAGCCCGCGAAATCTACCTTTCAAGCCTACGATTTGTTGGCTTTACAGTGGATTTATGGCAATGATGGTTTGGCAGGAAATTGGGGCCTGAACAGTGTGCAGGGGCCTTCATTGAATGCCCCCCCGATATCCCAGCCTCCGTCAGTGCCCGTACCACCCCCAGCACCAGCACCAGTGCCACCCCCAGTCAACGCCTTAGATACCGCCGTTGTGCCTACTGTGGTAAGCATCAGCCCAGCTGTGGGTACGGTAGGTGTAACCCCTCAGCGTGCAATTGAAATTATTTTCAATGAACCGATTCAATTGGGTGCCGGCCATATTGATATTTACCAAGGCACTTCCACGGCTGCTCCATGGGTAGCCAGCATAGATATCCACAGCTCTAACGTAGCTGTGGTCGGTTCCACTTTACGTTTGGCTTTGTCTCAACCTTGGGAGTTGGGCCTGGAATATTTTGTTAACGTACCGATGGGCAGCGTACAGGATTTTTCTGGCAACCTAGCTCCGGCGGTCAGTACGCATTTTCAGGCCATCAATCAAGTACGTGGCCAACTCTACAACACCCCCAGAGATGATATTTTTGTGGGCCGTGCTGAACTAGAAACGGTGGTGTATAACGCTCCGTATGCTGATTTCAATCTCAGCGCTGCAGGCATCGCAGACACTTGGCGCCTCAACGGAGATGGTAACGATTGGTTCCAAGGAATTGAGCGGCTACAGTTCGCCGATCAGCGCATCGCATTAGATATAGGCCCAACACAAAATGCCGGTAAGGCTTTGCTGGTTTGGCACGCACTGCATCCAGATTTTATTTACGCGCCAGGTTGGATTGGTCAAGCCATTGGCATGTTTGATGCAGGATACTCAATGCATGCGGTTGCACAGTGGGCATTGAATGCGTTGCAAATGCACGAGGGCACCCCGATAGACCATAGGGACTTGGTGCAAAGGGTATATTTGCATGTGGTCGGGCAGTACCCAGATGTTGCAAGTACCGAGGTTTTGCTGGGACGAACCGATCCCTCTGGGGCACGCTATAGTTCTATAGATTTTTTGGTTCAAGCAGCACAATTGGATCTTAATTTTCAGCAGCTCACCCTGTTGGGCTTGCACCACACGGGCATTGAGTACCTGTAAAGGTGGAATGAAAAATGGTAAAAATCCAAATCAATTGTATTTGATGCTTAGAAAATTGAAGAAAAATTTCTAGTATCACAAATGTTTTTAAATTTATTTATATCCGGTATTAATTATGACTATCCAAAATATCATCTTTATTGATAGCCAAGTGTCAGGCTACGAAGCCCTGATTGCCAACTTCAGCTCGACTCCCCAAACCCAGTGCTATCTGCTCCATGCTGATGAGGATGGCCTGCTGCAAATTCAACAGCTATTGGCTGGATATACTGATTTGAACTCGATTCAAATCATCAGCCACGGGGCACCTGGCAGCTTGCAGTTAGGAAATATAGTGCTTAACCAGCAGCAGTTACCCCATTATCAAAATCAGCTGCAAGCCATAGGCAGTAGTTTGAATGCCAATGGTGATTTATTGCTTTATGGTTGCAATGTGGCACAAGGTGAAGTTGGTTTGAATTTTATTAACGCACTAGCCCAATCGACTGCGGCTGACGTAGCGGCTTCAGATGATTTAACCGGGCCGGATGGTGATATGCTGCTGGAGGTTGCGACTGGCAGCATTGAAACCAGCGTACTAGAACTCGTTGGATTGACTACTAATTTAGATGTTAGAGGTACGGTAATCATTAGTGGTACTCCTACTCAAGGTGAAATTCTTGCTGCATCTAATACGCTCGAGGATGACGATGGTTTAGGTAGCATCAGCTACCAGTGGTACGCTGGCAACGTTCCTATTAATGGCGCGACAGGCAGTGCTTTAGTGCTAGGACAAGAGCAAGTGGGTAAAGCTATCCGGGTAACTGCTAGTTATATCGATGGTATTAATAATGCTAAGAATTTCGCCAGCATCCCTACCAATCCAGTAGCAAATATCAATGACGCTCCTACCGGGAATGTTATCCTTAGCGGTACGGCAAAGCAAGGTGAAACACTGACGGCTAGTCATAATTTAGAAGATGCCGACGGCTTGGGTAGTATCAGTTACCAATGGTTGGCCAATGGTACATCTATCAGTGATGCTACTTCATCTACTTTTCAGCTTGGCCTTGACCAAGTTGGAAAAACCATTAGCGTCAAACTAAGTTATACAGATGGGGCAGGCTATGCTGAAAGTAAAACCAGTGCTGCAACCAGTGCTGTGCAGAGCCTAACAGCGGTTGATCAAATTGCCCCAATATTGACTGCCACCTTGCCAACAGACGGGCAAAACGAGGTGGCAGTTACTTCTACAATTCAATTAACTTTTAACGAGCCCGTCCAAAAAGGTACAGGTACTATTTATTTTGTACTAGACGATGGCAGCAAAGCTCTTGCACTGAATGTACTTGCAAGCAATGTTACCATTCAATCGAATAAACTTAGTATTAAATTAAGCACTCCTCTTTTGCAAGGAAAAAATTACACAGTGGTTATAGCTTCCGGGGTGGTGACGGATCTCTCTGGCAATGCCTATGCAGGAATCAGTGATTACAATTTTTCCACTCAAGACAAAACACCACCTAGCATTGCATCTTACACTCCTGTAGATGGTGCAACAGGTGTTTTATTAAATGAAAATTTAATTTTTACTTTCAGCGAAGCTGTACAAAAAGGAGCAGGTGTTATTGAGCTTCGTCAAAATGCACCCACTGGGGCATTGATAGAGAGCTTTAATGTACTCAATAGTACTAGGCTGACATGGTCAGAAGATAGTATTCAATTAACGGTGGATCCGGTCAGCAATTTACTAGAAGGTACAAAATACTTTGTAGTATTTCCTGCGGGTGCAGTTAAAGATAGTGCAGGCAATGCCAATGCGCTTATTAATGCCTATGATTTTACTACCATTGATACATCCGCTCCTGTTGTTTTAGAAAAAACTCCGGTGCCTGGTGCTACAAAAATTGCTATTGCCAGTAACATTACATTCACATTCAATGAGTTGATAAAAAAGGGGGTAGGTGTGGTCGAGCTGCGTATGGATGGCTCGGATGTAGCAGTAGAAACCTTTGATGTAGCCACCAGTAGTCGATTGCGCTTTAATGGTAAGCAGCTGATTATTGATCCTACGGCCAGTTTATTGCAGGGCAAAAATTATAGCGTGTCTATTCCAGAAGGTGCTATTCAAGATTTATCCGGTAATAGCTACATTGCTAGTGATTATGATATTAATTATCGTTTTACAACTCTGGATACAGTAGCACCTACCGTTACTATGTGGAGTCCTTCGGATGGAGCAACAGCGATTGCTACCCACTCTAATATTAGTCTAGCATTTAGTGAGCCAGTACAATTTGGCGTAGGCCCTATTCAATTGCGTCTTCAAACTGCTACAGGTCCGGTGGTGGAATCTTTTAATACGGGGGTGGGTGGTAATGCTACATTCGATGAAAATAATATTCTCACGCTTGATCCTTGGTTAGATTTAAATCCCAATACGACTTATTTTTTAACCATCCCTAATGGGGCTATTAAAGATATGTCTGGGAATGCATACATAGGTACGATCGCCTATGATTTTACAACAGCCCCAGATACTGTAGCACCTATTGTACGTAGTTTTGTGCCAGGAAATAATACTACTGGAGTTCCTTTAGATAGTGGCATTGATATTATTTTCAATGAAAAAATTCTGCCTGGGACAGGAAGCATAGAAATTCGTTCTGGCTCGCGCTTGGGGCCAGTGGTAGAAAGTTTTAATGTGGCCAACAGCCCTTATTTGCAGTTTACAAATAACATGTTGACTATCTTGCCGCAGCAAGAGCTAGAACCACAAACCAGGTATTTTGTTGTTTTGCCTCGTGATTCTATTAAGGATGCCACAGGAAATTTCTATCTCGGTACTTCTACCTATAATTTTGTTACAGCAGATACTATTGCACCTACCGCTGTAGCTTTTGCCCCCAATGATGGTGCAACCGGAGTGCCGATCCATCGACCAATTGAAGTTACTTTTAGTGAGCTGGTCAAAATGGGCAGTGGTAAAATTGAACTTCGACTGGGTAATTCCCCGACCGGTACTTTAGTAGAGTCAGTTGATATCACCAATCAAAATCAGGTATCAATAGTCGACAACATGTTGAAGGTGACTTGGCTCAATCCATTGGCTTTGGATAAAAATTATTTCGTTCATGTCCCAGCAGGGGTGGTAAAGGATATGTCTGGCAATTTATTTCAGGGTCTAAATTATCAATTCAAAACTACCAACAATGCATCGAATTTATTTTTTAGTACACCAGCTCCTGATGTGTTCTACGGTACGGATGCCATTGAAACAGCCGTATATGCTGCACCTTACCAATTTTTTCAAATAACCCGTGTTGGTAGTAGCCATAATTGGCATATGTATGGTGATGGTCATGGTGATGACTTATTGAAAGAAGTGGAGCGGGTACAATTTGCCGATAAAAAAATAGCCTTGGATGTTGACCCTGATCAGCACACTGGGCAAGCATTACAGTTTTGGACTGTAATGAATCCTGCTTTGATTCATACGCCCGACTGGCTTGGTATGGTGGTTGGACTTTTTGATGCTGGTCATAGCATGTTAGCAGTGTTTAATTGGGCGATGAACACTATCAATAATTTGATTGGCCCAGTGAGCGATGAAATGCTAGTTGCTTGGGTGGAGCAAAATTTATCTGAATTTTCATTGTGGACTTGGTCTTTCGATGGATGGATGCCAATTATTAATTCTGAAGAATGGTATTCTTTAGTAGATGAGTTGTATAGCAATGATGATTCAAATAACATACCATCTCAAATAGATTTTCTTGTGGGTGTGGCCGCTTTAGATATTCACAACCCAGAGGTGGCAGAAATTCGCTTAACAGGGATAGAGTACTTATGAATGCAGCTACTGCGAGCAGCACCCAGCGCAGCTACCAAGAGCGGTTTTTAGCCTTTTTTCCAGCCCATTTTAATGCTTCGGCTGGCAGTGTGGCTGTTTTTTTGTTGCTCGTGTGTGGCGTTTATTTTACCAGTTATTATAGCTATTTACTTTTTCACAGTGTAGCAGAATTTTTTAGTATTTGTATTGCAGTTACGCTGTTTATTATTGCAATTAATTGCGCTGCATCCATTCGCAACCAATATATTTTATTTATTGGCTTGTCTTATTTGTTTGTGGGGGTGATAGATTTTTTTCATACCTTGGCCTACAAAGGCATGTCAATTTTTACCGATTACGATTATTATGCGCCACAGCTTTGGATTGCTGCCCGCTATATGGAAGCCATCAGTATGCTGGTCGGTTTTGGTTTTTTGGGCACGCGCAGGCAGGTTAATGTTCCACTGACATTGGGTGTTTTTGGTATTGTAACCACGGCCTTGGTGGCTTCAATTTTTTATTGGAAGATTTTTCCGGTATGTTTTGAGCCTGGCAAGGGTTTGACACCCTTTAAAGTCATCAGTGAATATATTATTTGTTCCTTGTTGTTGGGTAGTGTATATTTGCTATACCAGCGCCGTCATCTGTTTGAAAGCCAAGTGTACCATTGCCTACAATGGTCGCTTGTGTTCATGATTGCCACTGAGCTGTGTTTTACGCTGTATGTTTCTGACAGCATGAGTGATACTTTCAATCAAATTGGTCATATTTGTAAAATCGCTGCCTTTGCCCTGATTTACCGTGCTGTAGTGGTTACTGGGCTGCGTGACCCGGTGAACTTGTTGTTTCGTGAAATTAAACAGCGCGAGGCCAATTTGCAAGAGGCTCAAACCATTGCCAATTTAGGGCGTTGGTGTTGGACGATGGACGATGGCCTGTGGGAATGGAGTGGCGTGGTGTTTCGCAGTTTTGGTATTGCTGAATCGGGCCAGAAAACTTTGGGGCAAGTATTAGAAACTATCCATTCACAAGACCGTGCTATTTTTTTAGAAGCCTTAGAAAATTGTCGTCAATACAGGGTACCATTTATTATCAAACTGCGGATAATCAATGCAAAACATACTATCTTTATTCAAGTGCGTGGTGAAGCCATTCAGGGAAGTAATGGGCAGATAGAACGCATTGCCGGTACGGTACAAGACATTACCGCTCAAGAGCACATGGTGGAAGAGCTGCAACAAGCCAAAGTCGAGGCCGAACAAGCCAATGCAGCCAAAAGTGCATTTTTGGCCAATATGAGCCATGAAATCCGTACCCCCATGAATGCCATTTTGGGCCTCACGCACCTCATGCGTCGCGATGCCGTGTTGCCACAGCAATTTGAGCGCTTAGATAAAGTGACCGATGCTGCACAGCATCTGTTGAGCATCATTAACGATATTTTAGATTTTTCTAAAATTGAAGCAGGTAAACTTACGCTAGAGGTAGCTGATTTTCCGCTAGAAGGGGTTTTTTATAGCCTGCATGGTTTAATTTGTGACAAAGCTGAGGCCAAAGGCATTGAGGTTATTAGCCGCATTGACCCGGCCTTGCCCAAGGTATTGCGTGGCGACCGAATGCGCTTATCGCAAGTGCTGCTCAATTTTGCTACCAATGCGGTCAAATTTACCGAATCTGGTGCCATTGCCCTGCGGGCGCGGTTGGTGCAGCAGCAAACCGATGCGGTGTTGGTGCGTTTTGAAATCAGTGATACCGGCATTGGCCTTAGCCCCGAGCAGCAAGGGAGGCTGTTTCAGCCCTTCGAGCAGGCCGACCCTTCCATTACGCGCAAGTTTGGCGGCACGGGCTTGGGGCTGGCTATCAGCCACCGATTGGCGGTGTTAATGGGTGGCAAGGTGGGACTAGAAAGCACTTTGGGCATGGGCAGTACCTTTTGGCTAGAGCTGCCGCTGCAACAGGGCGATGCCAGTGCGCTGGACAGCAGCCAGCCCCGTACCCTAGAGCGCGAGCTAGAAGTGCTAGTGGTAGATGATTTAGAAGAGGCACGCGAGAGTTTGGCAGATATGCTGCACAGTTTGCGCTGTCGCACCACCTTAGCCGCATCGGGCGAACAAGCCCTAGAAATCATGGCGCAGGCGGCGCACAATGGCCGCCCATTTGATTTGGTGCTGCTTGATTGGAAAATGCCCGGTATGGACGGCATTGCTTTGGCCAAAGAGATTCAGGCGCGCTACATTCAACCGCGTCCGGGGGTTATTTTGGTTACCGCCTATGGGCGTGAATGCCCCGAAACTGTGTTCAAAGATGCGGGCATTGCAGCCGCCCTGTCCAAGCCCGTTACTTCTTCTAGCCTGCTCGATACCATCGTTGGCTTGGTCACTGGTCAGGCAGTAGCGCACAAAACGGCCAGCCCTCATAGCGGCACAGATTTACACTCCCCGAATTTGCAAGGCCATTATGTTTTGTTGGCTGAAGATAATTTGGTTAACCAAGAGGTGGCACTGGAGCTGCTACGCAGTGTGGGCCTGCGCGTAGATGTTGCTGATGATGGCCGTATGGCCGTAGAGTTGGCACGCACCCACGCTTATGATTTGATTTTGATGGATGTGCAAATGCCGCACATGGATGGGTTGGCGGCCACGGCAGCCATTCGCCAACTGCCCAATCGGGCCAAGGTACCTATTTTGGCCATGACCGCCAATGCCTTTGCTGAAGACCGCGAAGCCTGTGTGGCTGCTGGCATGAACGACCACTTGAGCAAACCCGTGGACCCCGACAAGCTGTTTGCCACTTTGCAGCATTGGCTATCGCGCACCGATGGCAGCGCTTCTTCTCGTGTAGCAGTGCCTGCCGTGGTTGCACCAGCGGTAGATGCAGGTTTGTACGAGCGCCTAGCGGCGATTGCCCAGTTGGATGCAGCGGCGGGCTTGAAGGTGGTGTGTGGCAAACTGCCTACCTACCGGCGCATTTTGGCTTTGTTTGCCGATAGCCATGCCAACGATGCTCAGCGCTTACAAGATTTGCTAGAACAAGGTGATTTTGCCCAATTGCGCCAACTGGCCCATGCCCTGAAAGGGGCTGCTGGCAATATCGGGGCCCAAGGGGTGCGCGCGCAGGCATTGGCGCTAGAGATGGCCGCCGAACGCAGCCATACCGCGCAGGCCCAAGCGGCAGTGCAAGCGCTGGCCACTGAGGTTCCAGCGCTGGTCGCGGCGCTGCGCGCCGCCTTGCCCTCTGGTGGCGTTGGTGCTGTGCCAGCAGCCACCGCAGTGCTTAGCGGCTCAGCGCCCGTGCCAGTCCCATTCACACAGTTGGCTTCCGACTTGCAATCACTGCACAATCTACTCAGCAATGACGATTTGGCAGCGCGCCGCTTGTTCCGACAGTTACAGCCCACCTTGGCAGGCCAATGGCCTGCCAGCGTGTTAGAACCTTTGGCCGCTGCCATTGAACGCTTTGACTACGCCCAAGCCCTCCATCTGCTACGCCAACACCATGCCCCAAGCCCATGAGACCGTTTTGCTGGTTGATGACCAGCCCGAAAATTTGAGCATTTTGGCCGATTTGCTAGAGCCTTATTACCGGGTCAAGGTGGCCGATTGTGGTGAGCGGGCTTTGCGTGCCGCAGCCTCAGAGCCTCGCCCTGACCTGATTTTGTTGGATGTGGTCATGCCCGATTTGGATGGTTATGGTGTGCTGTCACGCCTACATGCCAATGCCAACACCAAAGACATACCTGTCATTTTTGTTACCGCCCGCGACAGCGCCGAAGACGAAGAGCGTGGCCTAGAGCTGGGGGCCGTAGATTACATCGTCAAACCCATACGCCCGTTGGTAGTATTGGCACGGGTACGCACCCACCTTGAAAACCGCCGCGCCCAACACCTGCTGGCAGACCAAAACAAATTTTTAGAAGCCGAAATCGCCCGGCGAATGCACGACAACGAAATCGTACAAAACGCCAGCCTATCGGCTTTGGCCATGTTGGCCGAAATGCGCGACACCGACACCGGCAACCACATTTACCGCACCCAAGGCTATGTGGAAGTGCTGGCACGCGCCCTGAGTCATCTCCCTGGTTATGCCGAACAATTATCGCTAGAGCAACAGGTTCGCATCGCTAAAGCGGCCCCGTTGCACGATATCGGCAAGGTAGGTATTCCCGACCGCATTTTGCTCAAGCCCGGCAGCCTGACTGAAGAAGAATTTGCCATCATGCGTACCCACTCGCGCTTAGGCAGCGAGGCAATTGAACAAGCCATGCAGAAGGTGCAAGCGGCAGACCAATCTAGTTACCGCAATGATTCGCAACCTTTGGCTTTTTTGGATGTGGCGCGGCAAATTGCCCAATCACACCATGAGCGCTGGGATGGCAAAGGTTACCCCGATGGCAAGCAGGGGGCGGAGATTCCGTTGCCCGCACGCATCATGGCGCTGGCCGATGTATTTGATGCCCTGACCACGCGCAGGGTGTATAAGCCAGCCATGACGATTGAGCAGGCCACCGAGATTATTTGCAAAGGCCGAGGCCAGCATTTTGACCCGACCATCGTGGATGTATTTTTGCAAGAACATGCACAATTTATCCGTATCGCGCACCAATACGCCGAGGCTTAAAGCCAGCGTTTGTGCGGTTCCTTTTTCTCCCTGATGGCCCCCACTATGCCCGAATCTGCCCCTAGTACCCCTGTATCGGCCATCTACCATGCGGATGCCTTGCCCCCAGGGACACGCTTGGGCGAATTTGAAATTGTGGCCTTGCTCGGTGTGGGTGGCTTTGGCATGGTCTATCAAGCCTTTGACCATTCGCTGCATCGCACCGTGGCTATCAAAGAATATATGCCTGCCGCCTTGGCCGGGCGCGCACCCGAGTTATCGGTGGCCGTGCGCGCCTTGAGCGATGTGTCGGCCTTTGAAGCTGGGTTGCGCTCTTTTATTGGTGAAGCGCGCATGTTGGCGCAGTTTGACCACCCCTCCTTAGTCAAGGTGTTTCGTTTTTGGGAGGCCAACCACACCGCCTACATGGTGATGCCGCTCTACAAGGGCATGACCTTTAAACAAGCACGGCTGCAAATGCGAACCCCACCCCCGGAGGCTTGGCTGCGCCAAGTGCTGTGGGCGATTTTGGGTGCTTTGCGTACCTTGCACGATGGCCACACCCTGCACCGCGACATCTCACCCGACAACATTTTTTTGCAAGATGCTGGCCCGCCGGTGCTGCTCGATTTGGGCGCTGCCCGCCACGCCATTAATGACCGCGAACGCAAACACACCGCCGTACTCAAGGTCAACTATGCGCCTATTGAGCAGTACGCCAGCGGTGACCCCGAGCTGCCACAAGGCCCGTGGAGCGATTTGTACTCGCTGGCGGCGGTGGTCTATGGCTGCCTGTGCAACGATATGCCCGAGCCTTCTACCTTGCGTGCCATCCGTGACCGCATGGTGCCTTTTGCCCGTGTGGCACGCACGGTGGGGCAACAATTTGGCCAAGATTATTTCCCCGCTTTTGTCCATGCCATCAGCCAAGCGCTGTCCCTGCGCCCGCAAGAGCGACCGCAAAACATTGATGCCTTCTTGCAATTGCTGGACATGGGCAGTGCCCCAGCCGGGGTAGAACATTTTGATTTTAGGGCTGCATTGGGGGCTATTTGGGTTGAACCGACCGACCAGCCCAGCCCCGGCCCGATGCACACGGTAGATTTATCTGCCTCTAAAACCGTTACTGCCGGGCCAGTAGCCGCACCGGCCCCCAGCACCAGCCAGCGCATGGCCGATGCGGGCGATACCATCCTGATTGACGATGCACCAGATACCCTGCTGCTACATGGCCCAGAAACCCAAATCTCCAATGATGCGCCCGAATCTATAGGGCTGGAATCGAGTTGGCCAGAACGTCCCTCACGGCGTCCGGGCGTGCATACACCGGCAACGCCCAGCAGTGCGCCCGTAGCGCCCCGGCGGCCTTGGCTGCTCTGGGGAGGCATTGCCGGGGCGGTGGCGGTTGGTGCGGCCAGCGCCATGCTCTATATGGGGCGTAGCCCAGCCAAGACCGTGGCCCCCCCGATTGAAGAAATCATTCTTACCGAAAAAGCGCCTTTAACCCCTTCCCCAACAGCTACTCTGTCAGCACCAGTGCAAGAGGCCGTAGCCGCCGAACCTGAAGCAGCCGCCCCAACACCCGAACCCACCGGGCCGGCCCCAGCCTTTGTTCAAAAAACCGACCCGCGCGCGCTGTCACAAACCGTGCCCCCCAAACCAGCGCCCAGCCGCAAACCCACAGAGCCAGTAGCACCGGCCCCCGCTCCGGTAGCGCCCCCAGCGCCGGTCATAGCCACTGCGCCCGCCGCCAAACCGGCGCCCAGCGTCTGTGCCGACAGCAGCGCCTTGACGCGCAGCATGTGCCTACGCAGTGAATGCCGCCAGCCCGCTTTAGCCAATTTGCCGGTGTGTGTTGAGTTTCGCAAGCAAATGGAACCGTTGGAAACGCGCTCGTACAACTAACAAAAAATCCCATCAAAATGGGTAGGCATCGTATAATCGCGGGCTTCGCAGCGCTTGCGCGACTCCGCGACGAAGGGCAGCCAATGGCACTAGCCACACCCTGCTAACCCTACCTAAGAGGTTTCCTTCAGAGAAACACCGACCGTAGAAAAGAGTCCCCAGGACACCAGCCCCTGCCCAGGCTGGTCAAACCCTCGAAAGAAACATAGCATGAAAACTTTCAGCGCCAAGCCCGCTGACGTGCAGCACGAGTGGTTTGTGATTGACGCCACCGATAAGGTGCTCGGACGTGTCGCCAGCGAAGTGGCACTCCGTCTGCGCGGCAAACACAAAGCCATTTACACCCCGCACATTGATACTGGTGACTTCATCGTCATCATCAACGCTGCCAAGCTCAAGGTCACTGGTACCAAGAACCTGGACAAGGTGTACTACCGCCATTCCGGGTACCCAGGCGGCATCACAGCCACCAACTTCCGTGACATGCAAACCAAGTTTCCTGGTCGCGCACTGGAGAAGGCTGTCAAGGGCATGTTGCCCAAAGGCCCACTGGGCTACGCCATGATTAAAAAGCTGAAGGTGTATGGCGGTGCCGAGCATCCGCACAGCGCCCAACAGCCCAAAGTGCTGGAACTCTAAGGAGCCGAGATGATTGGTGAATGGAACAACGGCACTGGCCGTCGCAAATCCAGCGTGGCCCGTGTTTTCCTGAAAAAAGGCACTGGCAAAATCACGATCAACGGCAAGGACATCCAGTCCTACTTTGGTCGCGAAACTTCTATCATGATTGCCAAGCAACCCCTGATGTTGACCAACCACGCCGAAACCTTCGACGTGATGATTAACGTGCATGGTGGTGGTGAATCCGGCCAAGCCGGTGCAGCTCGCCACGGCATCACCCGCGCCCTGATTGACTACGATGCCACCCTCAAGCCGGTACTGAGCCAAGCTGGCTTTGTCACCCGCGATGCGCGTGAAGTGGAACGTAAAAAGGTCGGTCTGCGTTCTGCACGCCGCGCCAAGCAGTTCTCCAAGCGTTAATCCGCTTTTTTGCCTGCTATCCAAGCCGCCCAGGGTTCGCCCGAGGCGGCTTTGTTGTTTGCTGGCTAGGCAATGTCCCTACCCCCACCAACGACAAGTGTTGTCCGCCTGAATGACCGACTATTTTTGAGTAGTATTCGGGCAAGTTCCCAAAATTCCGGAGATTTTCCCCATGACTGCTGTTGCCCAAGCCCCCCAAACTGAAGAAATGCCCGCGCCCATCATTTTTACCGATAGCGCCGCTGCCAAGGTGGCCGATTTAATCGCCGAAGAAGGCAACCCCGACTTGAAGTTGCGCGTGTTTGTGCAGGGTGGTGGCTGCTCGGGCTTTCAGTATGGCTTTACCTTTGACGAAATCACCAACGAAGACGATACCACCATGACCAAAAATGGTGTCTCGTTGTTGATTGATGCCATGAGCTACCAGTATTTGGTGGGGGCCGAAATCGACTACAAAGAAGATTTGCAAGGCGCGCAGTTTGTGATTAAGAACCCCAACGCCACCACCACTTGCGGCTGCGGCTCTAGCTTTTCTTAAAAAAACGCTTCACTTTTGCACTGATTTGCCGTAATAAGGGTACGAGACGGTCGTAAAGCGTAGGCGCTGGCCGTCGCTTATTTACGACTCTTATTGCGGGGCATCGCTATGCAAATTCCTCCCGTTGACCGCTCACCCTCGTGGCGCACACTTAGTACGGATTTATCTACCACTGGTGCCTCTGGGCCGGTGCCGGTGCGTCCTATCAATGCCGCCAATCCGGTAGAGTCTATGGACCGCTTGGGCGAGGGGGCGATTGTGAAAACGCCAGAAAAACCCTCCGACACCGACGGCCCCAACCGCGATTGGACAACGCCCGAAGAAAAAAAATTGGTAGAAGAGCTACCACCTGACCCCCAACCCGAGCCAGTCTATAAGCAGTTGCTAGACTTTATCCAGTCTATGTGGCGTGCCAGTGGCACGGCGATTGAGTTGGCGCAAGAAGTCAACAAAATGACCTTGCAAGAGCGCATGGCCTTGCAGGCTAAAAATGATGCCGATTTGACTTACTCAGACCCCAAGGTAAAGCGCACCGGCGGTTTATAGTTTTGAGCGTTTCTGGCTTTTAGCCATTGGCAATGCCGCTGCTAACATGGCCTGCGGGTACATGGCGTGCCGCAGAGGCTACGTGGCCGGTTTGGTCGTCAAAGAAAAAATCGGGTTCAAATTCGCGCAAAAATTCGCCCTTGGGCAGTCCGCCCAAAAACATCGCCTCGTCGATGGCAATGTTCCAATCCATCAGGGTGCGGATGGCGCGTTCGTGCGCTGGAGCGCTGCGCGCCGTAACGAGTGCGGTGCGAATTCGCATACCGCTGCTGCCGCTGGCCTGCTGCAAGCGGTGTAAAGCCACCAACAGAGGTTTGAATGGGCCTTGCGGCAGGGGTTGTGCCGCTTTGTCGCTTTCGTGGCGCTGGAAGGCATCTAAACCCTGTGCTTGGAACACGCGCTCGGCCTCGTCAGAGAACAAAACCGCATCGCCATCAAAGGCAATCCGCACTTCTTGCGGGTGGGCGTGGCCGGCTTGGGCTGATTCGGTCAGTACCCGCGCTGCCGGATAACCTAGGTGCAGCGCTTGGCGCACATCGGCCTCATTGGCGGATAAAAACAAATGCGCCCCCAAAGGGCGCAGATAGCCAAACGGCTCGCGTCCTTGAGTAAAAACGCCACGCTGGATGCTAGGGAGTCCGTGGGCTTGGCAAGAGCGGAACACGCGCAGGCCACTGACTGGGTCATTGCGCGACAGCAGCACCACCTCTACCCGTGCCTGCTCAGACGTATTAAAAGCCAGCAACTTACGCACCAAAGAGAAGGCCACGCCGGGAGAGGCTGGCAGCTCCAAGCGCTCGCGCTGCAAAGCCCTGTAAGCGCTATCGCTGTCACGGTCAAAAATGGTGTTTTCTTCCTCAAAATCAAACAAAGCGCGTGAGGAAATGGCGACCACCAATTGGTTTTGTAAGGATGCGCTCATGGAAATTTGGGTAGTGCTGCTGCTACGTCACGAAACGAGGCCAAAGCGGCTTCAAGATGGTCAATGATTTCTTGTTGCAACACATCGGGCGGAGGCAAATCGTCCAAATTATCTAGGCTGTCGTCTTTGAGCCAGAAAATATCCAAACTGGCTTTATCGCGGGCAATCAGGTCTTCGTAACGGTAGTATTTGAAGCGTTCAGTCTCTTGACGCTGGTGGCGGTTTTCTGGGTGGTAACAGCTGATGAAGTCTTGTAGGTCTTCTGGCTTGAGGGGGCGCGTTTTGAGCGTAAAGTGCTTATTGGTACGCAAATCGTAAAACCAGACTCCTTGGGTATGCACCCGTCCATCTTTGGGCGCATTGTCAAAGAACACCACATTGGCTTTTACGCCTTGGGCATAAAAGATGCCGGTGGGCAAGCGCAAGATGGTATGAACATCGCAGTTCTCTAGCAGCTTGCGCCGAATCTTCTCGCCTGCGCCACCTTCAAACAGCACGTTATCGGGCAACACCACGGCTGCTTTGCCATCTACCTTCAACATGCTAACGATGTGTTGTAAAAAATTGAGCTGCTTGTTCGAGGTGGTTTCCCAAAAATCTTGGCGCTCATAGGTCAGTGCGTCGCGGTCTTCCTCCCCTTCTTCGTTCGTGATGGTCATGCTGCTTTTTTTGCCAAACGGTGGGTTGGCCAGCACATAGTCCACTTGGAGTTTTGGCTCCGAAATTAGCGCGTCGGCACGCTCGACAGAAGGCTCACCGTCTAACTCGCCAATGTTGTGCAAAAACAGATTCATCAGGCACAGACGGCGCGTATTGGCCACAATCTCATTGCCGTAAAAAGTCTGGTCACGCAAAAACGCTTTTTGGCGCTTATCCAGCTTGCTGCCGGAATGGTTCAACCAATGGTAGGCTCCCAAAAAGAATCCCCCGGTACCGCAGGCCGGGTCGGCAATGGTTTTCATGGGCTCGGGCCGCACACAGGCCACGATGGCCTCAATCAGTGCGCGTGGGGTGAAGTATTGGCCTGCGCCGCTCTTGGTGTCTTCGGCGTTCTTTTGCAGCAGTCCTTCGTACAAATCGCCTTTGGTGTCGGCCTCCAAACTAATCCAGCTTTGTTCATCGATGAGCTGTACCAGCCGCGCCAACTTGGCCGGGTCTTGGATTTTGTTCTGCGCTTTGAAAAAGATAGCCCCCAACATGCCCTGTTCTTGCCCCAGTCGGTGCAAAGTGGCCAAGTATTGCGCCTCTAGTGGTTCGCCCGTTTTGCTGCGTAGATGGGGCCAATCGTAGCTAGGGGGAATGCGGGTGTCGCGGTTGTAAGGCTCTTGGGCGTATTCGTGCGCCAGCTTGAGGAACAGCAGGTAGGTAAGCTGCTCTAAATAGTCACCATAGCCCACGCCATCATCGCGCAGGGTATGGCAAAAGTTCCAGACTTTCTGGACGAGGGAGGAGGTGTTCATGCTGGGGTTTGGGCGTGGATAAGTTCGGTTTCTAAACGGCGAATGGCGGCTATCAAATTGCGAAAGCTGGGGGAGCGGCTATTGTCCAAATCCAAGTGCATACCGATGGCCCGCGACCCGGCAACCTTTTCGTAACGGCCTCGGGTCAAGGCTCTCAATTCGTGGCTTGGATTGCCCAAATCATCTGGTTTGCGAAATTTTTTAGACTGCTGCTGGCGTGCCAGTCCGGTGACGGAGAGGGCTGTTTCCACCGCTTGTAAGTCGGCCAAGTAAAAAGTTTCTAACTCGGTACAGGCTAAACGTACCAAGCAGCGTTCGGCTTTGGTAGTCTGGGCACATAAATCCAGCAAACGACGTTTGAGTTGGATGCAGTCGGGGTGGCTGTCTTGGTCGCGCAACACAATAAACCGGGCCTGCTGGTTCTGGTAAGCCCTGATTTTGGTCACTAGCTGCTTTTCAAGGTCTTGCTTGCCTTCAAAATGAACCAAGCGGTAGCCTGTGCCTGATTGCAGCAGCCGGGGCAACAAAGACTCCAGCATGGCCTTGGCGGAGCGTTCCTCCAGCAGAAAAACCAGCTCTCGCATTACGGATTCACTCCATCAAAGAAACCTTGCTTCCACAGGTAGCCCAATTGGTCGCCCTCGGCCATATAGGCCGCAATTTGTCGGTCGTCTTTGGCCCGTTGAATGCGTGTGTAACCCTGCTGCTTCACTAGCCAACACACTTCATCTAACTCCAACGCATTCAAAAAATCCGGCGAGTGGGTAGAAACAAACACCTGCCCACCACGGCGGGCATAGCTACGAAACTCCTCGGCCAGTTCGGCCATCAAATGCGGATACAACTGGTTTTCTGGCTCTTCTACGCACAACAGTGGGTGTGGCTTGGGGTCGTGTAATAACACCAAATAGGCAAACATTTTGATGGTGCCATCCGACACGTAGCGATCTAAAAATGGGGTTTTGAACGAGCCGTCTTGAAACTTTAGCGTCAGGTAGCCATCGTCCATCAGCTTGGGTTCTACGGCACTGATACCCGGCACGCGCCGTGCCATGCTGGCGAGGATGTTGGCGAATAGTGCCGGGTGTTGTTCATGCAGGTAGCGGGCTACCAGCGGGAGGTTTTCGCCGGTTTGAGAGAGATGCTCAGTTTCACCCGAGGCATCTTTGCGCCCGCGTGCGGCGCTGATATGAAAGTCGGACACATGCCAATTTTCAATCAGGCTGCGGAAGGCGTTGGCAGCTTTGAAGCGCTCAAACTGCCCCAGCCCTTTGATAGCCAAGGTGTCGGGGGAGACTTTTTGCGTCTCACGGTCTAGCTCTTCGTCGGGTTTTTTGAAGTCTTCTTCATTGGTGATGGCATAGCCCTCACCATTGGCAAAGCTCAGAAAATGGTACGGGCTACCGTGGCGGCCACGTTTGTAGCGCAGCAATTCTTTCAGCACCACGGGCTGGCCTTGGCGCTCGCCAATCTCTAGCGAGTAGGTGACTAAGCGCTTTGCCCCAGCAATTTCCATGCGGTATTGCAGCTCGATCAAGATGGAGTCTTTTTGCGGATCACAGCCCCGGCTGAGTACCTCGGCAAAGCGCCCCCGTTTGTCCAAGGCTTGGCGCACATTGCCGCGCAGGCAGTCGTGCAAAAAACCAAACACATCGAACAGTGTGGACTTACCCGAGCCATTGGCCCCCACCACCACCAAAAAAGGCGGAATGTCTTTCAAATGGACATTGCGGAAAGCCTTGAAGTTTTGCAGGCGGATAGATTCAATTTTCATCGCAAGCCTCTTTGGCAGTTTGGGCTTTGCGGCCACGCGGTTTTTTGACGGCAGTTTGCGCGGCCCGTTCGGCGCGGATGCGTTCTAGCAGCACGCTGGCCGGTTCATCGTTGGGGTCTTGGGGCACTAACTGGCCGGAAAAGGCGGCGCGTAGGATATTTTGGCATTGGGCGGTGGATTGTTGGAGGGCGAGTGCAATCGATTGCTGCTGATTTACTATTGAACTCAGTGCCATATCAATATGAAGCAGTAACGCTTCCTGCTCATCTTGAGGGGGCAACGGAAACGGCAAACTGCGACAAACTTCTAACGTCAAATTGGTCTGCCCCGCTGTTGTTTTGGATCGAGCCTTCAGCCATTGTTGTGCCAGAGGCGATAGTAAATAATGGCAGATAAACCAAGGAAATACCCCATCAACTGCACGAAATATGGCAATAGCCTGATTGATATTCCATTCAGAAAATTTTGATGGCACGACAGCGACCTGCCCAAGTGGAGGGCCAACGATATTCATCAGCACATCATTTGGATAGACAACTGAGCGAGCCAAGAAACCCCGATGTATCTCCGCAGATATAAATACTTTATCTGCTAAATCAAGTTCACCACGGTCTGTTAGATTGGTCACACGCAGAAATGGAATTGTCTTCTGCACACTAGAAGCCGATTCTTTTGGTGGAGTCGTTCCTTTAGTGATGAACTCGCATAGCTGTTCACCACTCGCCCACACCCACCCCGGCGGCAATGCTGGTAAACCAGCGGTATCGGGTTGCACTGGTTCGGGGTATTTTTTTTCCCAGTCTTTGGGTGGGTTTTTGCCTTGTTCTTGGAATTTGGCCAGTTGCTTGGCTTCCCAGCGGGCGCGGCGTTGTTGCAGGATGCGTTCTAGCAGTTGTGCGCCGGTTTCGGTGGTGGGCTGCTGGGCAGCACGCCAAGCGGCGGTGAGTGTGCCGGATACAGCAGCTTTGAGCAGTGATTGGCGGTATTGGGCCAGCTTTTTTTGTGCGGCTTTGAGTTCGGCCACGCCAGCATCTAAATCGGAGAGCAGTTCTTCCAGTTTGGCGACAATGCGGGTTTGTTCTTGTAGTGGTGGCAATGGAATTGATAAATTTCCAACATCCGATTTACGAATTGAAGGAACGACTGATGACCTTGCGTCCACATCAAATCTTGTCGCTACCGAAAACCAGTAAAGATACCGAGTGGCCAGTCGTGTTGTTGGCGCACTAATACCCATCAGATTATTATCAATCAAAGATGGTTGTGAAGCTATCGCTCTACGGTTTAACCGAAGTGCTTCTCCAATTTTTGCAAAGACTATGCAACCCTCTGGAACTGGTTTTGCCTTAATCAGCTCTGCATCTTTATATGAAATGGAGTTTTCTGTTCCTAGGAGAATAGATGAATGAGCGAGCCATGCAATCGAAACATCTTTTACTTTATAAAAAGGCAGCGCTTGACCTGCAACACCTTGCATTTCAGTTGGAAAACCAGAGCCTGCATGAAATTCACAAACTTTATCTATATTCGTAAGAACCCAAGAATTTGGTAAGTTAATTAATCTACTCATGCCACCAACTCCCAATTCATTTCATCCATTAATCCATCCAATTCTTTGCCAAACAATTGCCATACTTTTTGCAGCCCGCCTTGGTCGGCCAATTCGGCATAA
This sequence comes from uncultured Simplicispira sp., assembly GCA_964388325.1. GTDB lineage: Bacteria > Pseudomonadota > Gammaproteobacteria > Burkholderiales > Burkholderiaceae_C > Simplicispira. The sequence continues at coordinate 52,651 of CAYMAC010000005.1, forward strand.
TCAAAATCATCGCGCTGGATGCTACAACTGCTGGCAATATGGTCTTTCATCAGGCGTAGCCATGCGGTTTGTTCTGGCGTAAAGGCGGTGCTGCGCTGGGCGTTGTGCCGAAAGATCCAAGCCTGAAAGCGCTTGTCCACTTCGTCGGCAAAGGGTTTTAGCTCTGCGTCTAAGCCCAAAGCAAAGCGCACCAAGCTGACCACATCGGTCAACTGGCGTTTGCGGTCTGCGCCTTTTACTTGGCTGGTTTGCACACGGGCATAGGCGCTCCACAGCCTTTCTGTGGTCAACATCAGCGGCGGTTGGCTTAGGTGCTCGTGCAGCGCCTCAATCATGTCGAAGGTCAACGCCCGGCGCTGGTAGGGCTGCTGGTAAAAAAATTGCAGTGCGGCTATTTCGTCTTTGTGCTGCGCTAGGTAGTCGGCAAAAGTTTGCAGCACCGCCTTGGCCTGCGTTTCGGCCTGTTGCGAAAAGCCAGCAAAAGTGACTTGGTCTAAATTGATATGGTCGATGATTTGCTCGTGTTCACGCCGGGCATTTTCTAAAGCCTCGCGCAGTGCGGGGTTGTCAAACGGGGCGCAGGCAGCGGCCACGCGCTGGGCGCGGGCGGCCTCCAGTTCGGCAGGCAACAAAGTGTCTTCGGTGCGTGTGATGCCTTGCGCTTGGGCCGATTGGAGCGCGGTTTGCACCACGGCATCGGGGTCTAAGGCTTCTATCAGGGCTTTGCCCAAGGCGGCTACCGCCATGCCGCCCGATGCCTGCTCAATGCGGGTTTGGGCTTTGTCGTCCAATTGTTTGGCCAAACGCACCAGCCGATTGGCCAAGCTCAGTAGGGTGTCATCGTCACGGCTGCCAATGGCGATGCCTTGCAACAAGTCTTTGAGCGAGGTGCTGGGCTTTTTTTCCAGTGGGCAGCTTTCGGTTTTGAGCGATTTTTCTACCCCTACGGCATCTATCAACACAAAGCGGGTTTTGGCACTGTCGGCGCTATTGCTCACCCGTTGCAGGCCCGCTGCGTTCAAACTGCGTACACCCCGACCTTTCATTTGCTCGTAGTAGCCCTTGCTGCGTACATCGCGCATAAACAGCAAGACTTCTAAGGGCTTCACATCCGTGCCGGTGGCAATCATGTCCACGGTGACGGCAATGCGTGGGTGGTAATCGTTGCGGAAGCTGGCCAACACGCCTTCGGCATCTTTCTCGTTGTAGGTTACTTTGCGGCAAAAGGCGTTGCCTTGGCCATAAACTTCGCGCACGGTTTGGATGATGTCGTCGGCGTGGCTGTCGGTTTTGGCAAAAATCAGCGTTTTAGGCGTTTCTTTGCGCTGCGGAAAAATCACGTCTTCTACCGCTGTTTTCATGGCTTGAATGACGTTGCGGATTTGGCTGGGGTTGACTACGGAACGGTCTAGGTCTTTGCCGGTGTATGCGGTGCTTTCTTCGGCCTCGGCCCAGCGTTTTTTGCGCGTGGCGCGGTCGCGGTGGTCTATCCACCAACCTTGCCGCACCACACTGCCTTTTTGGCTGAGTTCGGTTTCAATTTCATAAACGTCGTAACCCACATTGACACCATCGGCCACCGATTGTTGGTAGGTGTATTCGGCCACAATGTTTTCATTGAAAAAGCCATAGGTGCGTTTGTCGGGCGTGGCGGTCAGGCCAATCAGAAAGGCATCGAAATAATCCAGCACCTGTTTCCACAGGTTGTAGATGCTGCGATGGCACTCGTCGATGATGATGAAATCGAAGGTTTCTACCGGGGTGCTGGGGTTGTAACTGACTTGCTTGGTTTGTTTAAGCGTTTGCTGCACTTCATTGAGCGAGATGTCTTCGGCTGATTCATCGATGGGTTCGCCCGACAAAATGGAATACATGCGCTGGATGGTGCTGATGCACACCTGTGCATGGGGGTCGATGTGGCTAGAGGCGAGGCGCTGTACGTTGTACAGCTCGGTGAATTTTCGTGCATCGTCTGGTGGCGTGTAAGCCATAAATTCTTGGTGCGCTTGCTTGCCAAGGTTGCGCGTATCCACCAAAAACAAAATGCGTTTGGCTCCACCAAATTTGAGCAAGCGATACACCGCTGTGATGGCGGTAAAGGTCTTGCCGGCTCCGGTGGCCATGTGTACCAAAGCACGGGGCCGGTTGCAAGCCAAAGATTTTTCTAACCCCGTGATGGCACTGACTTGGCAATCGCGTAAATTTTGTGTGGGCAGTGATGGCATCGCTGCGCCCAAGCTGCGGCGTAGTGTGTCGGGCTGCTGTTGCCATTGGGCCAAGGTTTCTGGCTTGAAGAAATGGAAAATCTCGCGCGAGCGCGGGGCCGGGTCGGCGTTGTCGGTAAAGCGAATGATTTGGCCGGTGGCCTCGAACAAAAAGCGCAGGGGCGTGCTGTCTTTGCGCCATTTCAAATTGGCGGCGGCATAGCGTTGGGTTTGGCCCTCTGTGACTGTGAGATGCACGCCTGCCTCGTCTTTTTTGGCTTCAATCACACCCACGGCTTGGCGCTGGACAAACAGCACATAGTCTGCTGGGCCGGTATCGGTGGGGAACTCGCGCACCGCCACACCATGCGCTGCGGAGAGGTTGAGCTGGCGCATGTCTTGCAGCGTCCAACCAGCTTGTTCGAGCTTTTGGTCAATGTACTGACGGGCTTTGGCTTCTGGGGTCATTTAATAAACTGATTCATTTGAATGATAGGCAACAACACCGCCAGCACAATCAGCATCACCACCAGCCCCATTGTGACAATCAACAAGGGCTCCAAAATGGTGGCCAGCTGCATGGAGCGCCGTTGCACCTCGGCAGACAGTTGCTGTGCGGCACGTTCCAGCATCAGCGGCAACTGGCCGGTTTGTTCGCCCAGCCGGGCAAACATGGCCAGCAAGCCCGGAAAGCGTTTTTTCTGCGCCAAGGCCGAGGCCAACGGCGCGCCCTCGCGCACTTGTACCAGCGCCTCTAGGGCATCGGCGCGCATGGCCCGGTTGTGCAGGGTTTCTGCGGCGGCTTGCAAGGCTTTAAGGATGGGCACCCCAGCACCGGCCAGCATGGCCAAGGTGCTGGCAAAGCGGGCCGCGTTGTAGCTGCGTGCCAAGCGTCCCAACAAGGGCAATTGCAGCCAAGCGGCATCTACTTTTTGCCGAAAAGCCTCGCCTTGGAGCAGCCAGCGCCAGACTATGCCGCCCAACAGCAGCAGCAGCAAGGCCACCCAGCCATATTGGCGCACGGCACTGCTCAAGGCCAACATCGCCACCGTCAGGAAGGGCAAGGCACGCTTGCTGCCGGTAAACACGCTGGCCACTTGTGGCACCACATAAGTGACCAAAAACAGCACAATGATGAGGGCCAGCAAACTGACAATCGCTGGATAGAGTGCCGCGCCCATCAGTTTGGCGCGCAGGGCTTGGCGCTCTTCCAAATCATCGGCCAAGCGCTCTAATACCAGCCCCAAGCTGCCGCTGGCCTCGCCCGCGCCAATCACGGCGCAATAAATGTCAGAAAACTCGCGTGGGTGTTGTTGCAGGGCGCGGGCAAAGCTAGAACCTGCATTCACTTCGGCGCGCAAGGCGGCCAACAGATGGTGCTGGCGCTCGTCTTCGGCCTCATCGGCCAAGGCGGTCAGGGCGCGCTCTAAGGGCAAGCCAGAGACCACCAAACCGGCCAATTGGCGCGTCCAGACGGCCAAGCCGGTGGCATCGAACACCGGACGGGTGAGCAAGCGCTGGCTCCACGACAACGCCGCGCCAGCACTGCCACCCGCCTCCACTGGGGCCACCAGCAAGGGCACCAAGGCTTGGGCGCGCAACTGGCTGCGCGCCGCTTTGGCGCTATCGGCCTCTACGACACCGTTGCGGGTTTGGCCCTGGGCATCGAGGGCTTCAAAAGAAAAAGCGGGCATAGGCAGCAGTCGAACAGCACGGTATGAAGCCGTGCATGGTAGCCGCTGCCATACCCCAACCGGCCTAAGGTTCAGGCCGGACGGCCATAGGTGGCGGTGAAGCTGGCTTTTTCTAGGGTGTGGGCGTTTATCATGAAGCCCGCCAAGGCGGCAGAGGCATCATCGGGAATATCCAAACGCGGCACGCTCAGGGCGTGGAGGCTAAAGATATAGCGGTGTGGCTTATCGCCCGGTGGCGGGCACATGCCACCCCAAGCGTAGGCGCCGTAATCGTTGCGAATTTGCCGCGCTGGCGCGGGCAAGTGGGCACCGCCTTGGGCACCGGCATGGGCGGCCAGCGTTGTGGTGCCAGCAGGCAAATCGACCACCAACCAATGCCACCAACCAGAGCCGGTGGGGGCATCGGGGTCATACACCGTCAGGGCAAAACTTTGCGTGCCCACCGGAGCGCCGCTCCATTGCAACACGGGCGACTGGTTTTGGCCTGAGCAGCCAAAGCCGTCAAACTCAAACTGGGGTGGCACGCTGCCGCCGCTGGGGATGTCGGGGCTGCTGAGGGTGAAGGTGCTCATAGACTACTCCTGTGAAAGGGGCTGCAAAGTTGGCAATTTAACGCACAATCGAAGCACTTTTTCAGCGGAATTTCTCTTATGTGTGGCATTGTTGGTGCGGTTTCCTCGCGCAATATCGTTCCTGTGCTGGTGCAGGGTTTGCAACGGTTGGAATACCGAGGTTACGATTCTTGCGGCGTGGCGGTACATGCGGCCAGTGGTTTGCAGCGTGCGCGCAGCACGGCACGGGTGGCCGAATTGTTAGAACAAGTGCAACAGGTGCCGGTGCAAGGCAGCACCGGCATTGCCCACACCCGCTGGGCCACGCATGGCGCGCCAGTGCAAAGCAATGCCCACCCGCATTTCAGCTATGGCCCCAGGGTAGATGCCAGTAGCCAGCCCGATGCCGTGGGCCGGGTGGCCTTGGTACACAACGGCATCATCGAAAACCATGAGGCCCTGCGCGCCGCCTTACAGGCACAAGGCTACGTTTTTGCCAGCCAAACCGATACCGAAGTCATCGCCCACCTGATTGACAGCCTGTATGCGGGCAATTTGTTGGCCGCCGTGCAAAGTGCCGTGGCGCAGTTGCATGGCGCTTTTGCCATTGCGGTGCTGCACCAGCAAGAGCCACAGCGCATGGTGGCCGCGCGCGCTGGTTCGCCCTTGGTGCTGGGTGTGGGGCAAGACGGGAAAGAACATTTTGTGGCCAGCGATGCGATGGCCTTGGCGGGCGTGACCGACCAAATCGTCTATTTGCAAGAGGGCGATGTGGTCGATTTGCAATTGGGCGGCTACCGCATCAGCAGCCGCGACGGCCAGCCGCTCACGCCAGAGCAGCGCCCGGTGCGTACCGTCCACGCCCACAGTGGGGCCGCAGAGTTGGGGCCGTACCGCCACTACATGCAAAAAGAAATTTTTGAGCAGCCGCGCGCCATTGCCGATACCTTGGATGGCATTAATGCTATCGTGCCCGAATTGTTTGGTGAAGGCGCGGCGCAGGTGTTCAGCCAGATGGACTCGGTGCTGATTTTGGCCTGTGGTACCAGTTATTACAGCGGCTGCACGGCCAAATACTGGCTTGAATCCATCGCCCGCATCCCTACCCAAGTGGAAGTGGCCAGCGAATACCGCTACCGCGACTCGGTGCCCAACCCGCGCCAACTGATTGTGACCATTAGCCAGTCTGGCGAGACGGCAGACACGCTGGCCGCGCTGCGCCACGCCCAAAGCCTAGGCCATACGCACACTTTAACCATCTGCAATGTGGCCACTAGCGCGATGGTGCGCGAGTGCGCTTTGGCCTATATCACCCGTGCCGGGGTAGAAATTGGCGTAGCCAGCACCAAGGCCTTTACCACGCAGCTGGCCGGGCTGTTTTTGCTCACTTTGGTGTTGGCCCAAACCCAAGGCCGCCTGAGTGCCGCGCAAGAAGCCGCGCATCTGCAAGCCATGCGCCATCTGCCCGTGGCATTGCAAGCCGTGTTGGCGCTAGAGCCACAGCTCATCGGTTGGGCTGAAGACTTTGCCCGCATGGAAAACGCACTCTTTTTGGGCCGGGGCCTGCACTACCCGATTGCACTAGAGGGGGCGCTCAAGCTGAAAGAAATCAGCTATATCCACGCCGAAGCCTACCCCGCCGGAGAGCTGAAACACGGCCCGCTGGCGCTGGTGACCAGTGCCATGCCCGTGGTTACGGTAGCGCCCAACGATGCGCTGCTAGAGAAGCTCAAAAGCAATATGCAGGAAGTGCGCGCGCGCGGTGGGGTGCTGTATGTGCTGGCCGATGCCGACACGCGCATTGAAAGCAGCGAAGGCATCCACGTCATTCGGATGCCAGGGCATTACGGTGCCTTGTCGCCTATTTTGCATGTCGTTGCGCTGCAACTGCTGGCCTACCACACGGCTTGTGCGCGCGGCACCGATGTAGATAAACCGCGCAATTTGGCCAAAAGTGTGACGGTCGAGTAAGCAAATCTCTGTTACTTTTGTTTGGCCATTGCAGCGTACCATGTTGATTTTTTCCTTCATCGCAACGCCGCCGTGAATTTTCTGAACGCCAGAGCCGTATTTTCTGCCCCCACCGAAGGTGACGCGCCAGCCCTGCCAGCATCGCCGCTGGCCGCACCTTTGCACGACTCCGAGGCCGACGTGGCCGCCTTGCGTGCCGCACTAGCGCAAACCCGCCAAGAGCTAGAGCGCGCCCAGCGCCAGCTGCGCGAACAGGCGCAGGTGTTTCAGGCGATGGAGGATTTGGCCCGTGCCGGTTATTGGTGGCGTATGCGCGGCGATAGCCGGGGTGGCGCTTACTGGTCGCCCGGTTTGTGCCATTTAGCAGGCTTTGCCCCGCAAGAGTGGGTCAGTTGCGCGCAGGGACGTAGTGGCATCTTGGCCGATGATGAGGTCGCCTTTGAAAAAGCCCTCAGGCGCATGGATGGCCAAGACTTGGAATACCGCTGGCAGCGCCCCGATGGCCAAGTGCGTCGCTTGCGTATTCGCATGTGCCTGCACCACAGCCCCGATGGCAGCGTGATGGAGTTGGGCGTGGTACTTGATGTGACCGACAGCCACCAAGTAGCCGCCCAACTGCGCGAGCAGTTGGACTTTATCCAGCGCATTGCCAGCAGAATTCCCGGCTTTATCTACCAGTACCGTATTCGCCCGGATGGCTCGGCCTGTGTGCCCTATATTAGCGACGCGGTGCAAGACCTGTTGGGGGTCTCGCCGCAAGCGGCTATGCAAGACTTGGCCCACCTAGAGGCCAAAGTGGATGCCAGCGATTTACAAAGAATGCGCCTACTGATGGCCCGCGCGGCGCGCGACTTGCAGCCTTGGCAGTGCGAATACCGCGTTCATGCTGAAGATGGCAGCGTACGCTGGCACATGAGCAACGCCGTGCCGCAAAAAGAACCCGATGGCAGCGTGCTACTGCACGGTTACACGCTAGACATGACCGAGCGCAAACGCGCCGAAGAAGAAATTGAGCGCCTGGCCTTTTACGATGCCCTGACCGGCCTGCCCAATCGGCGCTTGTTGCTCAACCGCCTAGAGCACAGTATTGCGGTGTGCCTACGCAAACAGCAGCGCGGTGCTTTGTTGTTCATTGATTTAGACAACTTTAAAGACCTTAACGACACCCAAGGCCATGATGTGGGCGATTTGCTACTAACGCAAGTGGCACAGCGCTTGGTGGCCGTGGTGCGCGATGCCGACACCGTGGCCCGCTTTGGCGGCGATGAGTTTGTGGTGATGCTCGATGGCTTGTCGGCAGAATTATTCACTGCCACCTCGCAGGCCGAAACCGTGGCCGAAAAGCTGCTACGCGCCCTCAATACCCCTTACACCTTGGCTGGTGCGCCGCATTACAGCACCCCCAGCATTGGCGTAACATTGTTTGGCGATGAGCGCCACAGCGTCGATGAGCTGCTCAAACGTGCCGATTTGGCCATGTACCAAGCCAAAGCCGCCGGGCGCAACACCCAGCGCCTGTTTGACCCAGCGATGCAGGCGGCCCTGCTGGCGCGCTCTAGCCTAGAGGCCGATTTGCGCTTGGGCTTAGAGCGCAGCGAGTTGTTTGCCCTGTACCAACCCGTGGTCAACCACCGGGGACAAATTTTGGGGGCCGAAGCACTGGCACGCTGGCGCCACCCCGAGCGCGGCATGATTAGCCCGGCAGACTTTATCCCGCTGGCCGAGCAAACCGGCCTGATTTTGCCCTTGGGCCGCCACATACTGCATTTGGCCTGCACCCAATTGGTAGAGTGGGCCGCAGACCCACAAACCGCCCACCTTAGCGTAGCGGTCAACGTCAGTGCGCGCCAGTTTCGCCAGCCCAGTTTTGTCTCTGAGGTGCTAGACATCCTAGCGCAAACCGGAGCCAACCCACAGCGCCTGAAAATTGAACTGACTGAAAGTATGCTGTTGGGCGATTTAGATGCCACCATCGAGCGCATGGAGCTGCTCAAGCGCCAAGGCGTAGGCTTTGCCTTAGATGATTTTGGCACCGGTTACTCTAGCCTCAGTTACCTCAAGCGCCTGCCGCTAGACCAAGTCAAAATTGACCAAAGCTTTGTACGCGATGTGTTAACCGACCCCAACGATGCGGCCATTGTGCGTACCATTTTGGCCTTGGCACAAAGCCTTGATTTGGTGGCCGTGGCCGAAGGGGTAGAAACCACCGGACAGATGGGCTTTTTGCGCCTGCATGGCTGCGAGCAGTTTCAGGGCTATTTGTTTGGTCGTCCGGGTTCGGCGCAGGCTTTGCAGTCCTTGATTCATGCCCAGCCCTGATTTTTAGCCACTGGCCAGCGCCCTATGTTTGAGCATCCTACGCCACAACGCCCTTGGTATGGCTGGCGTGGGGTGCTGGTTGTGTTGCTACTGGCCTTGTTGGGCGCATGGTTGGCCGTGCAGTGGTTGCGCGGGCAGCGCCTGCAAGAGCGCCAAACCACCCAAGCGCAGGTGTTGGTGCTGATGGCGCAAGCGCTCGATGGTCAAGCAGGTCAAGTGCTACTGCGCCAACAATTGCAGCAAAAAGGCCCCCAGCTGTGCAGCAGCCCCGAAGCGGCGCTAAGCCCTTGGCTAGACAAAATGCGCCGCAGTCTGTCTGCACAGGCCGTCTATCTGCTCGATACCCAAGGGCGGGTGCGCGCCCAACAAGCGGCCAGTAGCAGTGATGCTGCCCCCCTGCTCCACAGCGCCAGTGCGCGTTTACGCCAGCAGCTACTTCCTAGCCAAGGGCCAAGCATCCAAGTGCGTGCTGTCGTCGATGCAGCCAGCCACGAGCGCCAGCTTTATGTGTTGGCGCGTTTATCAGACTATTGCCCAGCGCCTGCTGCAATTAGCAGCGCTACGCTGGTGGTGCAATGGCCCTTTGCCCCCTTAGATGCCTTGCTGGCCCGTGCAGTTACGCCCATGTTGCTATTGGCCCCCCAAGGGGTGGTGTTTGCCGCTACCCGGCCCGAGTGGGTTTATGCCGTGGCCCCACCGCTGACGCAGCAGCGCATTGACAGCTTGGCCGCTTTGGGCCAGTTTGGCCAGCATTTTGACAACGGCGTGGCCTCGGCCTTGCCGTTTTTGCCCAGCGCCACCCAAATAATGATGGACGGCCAAACCCACGCCGTACAGCAACACCGCATGGATTGGGGCGACCCGCAAGGGCATTGGCAGTTGGTCATGCTGGATGACATCAGTGCCTTGATGTCATTGGCCGATAGCTTGCGCTATGGCCTGTGGATAGGGCTATTGTTGGTGTTGCCCGGTTTGTTGGGGCTGGCGCTGCTACGCAGTCGTGCGCGCATGGCAGCTACCCTAGAACGGGTACGGGTGTTAAGCACTGCCCTAGAGCACAACCCATTGGCTGTGATTGTGACCGATGCCAACGGCATCATCGAGTGGGTCAACCCACAATTTGAGCGCAACACCGGCTACTCTTTGGCCGAGGTACGTGGGCGCAAGCCTGCTATGTTGGCCAGTGGCCGCACCCCCGGACAAACCTACCACGACATGTGGAACACCGTAATGGCTGGCCACATCTGGCAGGGGCAATTTATCAACTGCCGCCGCGATGGCAGTCCCTACTATGACGATGTCACCATTTCGCCGGTTTTGAATGCCCAAGGCCAATGTATCGCCTTGATTGGTTTGCAACAAGATGTAACTTTTCGCCTAGACGAGCAGCAAGCCAAACGCCAGCAAGAAGCCCGCTTGCGCGAGCTACTGCAAGAGCAAAACGCTATTTTTGACCACGCCCCGCCGGTGCTGTTGGTGGGCAATGGAGTGGTGCGTAAATTTAACCCGGCATTGCAAGCCTTGCTGGGGCCGGTGGAGGTAGGCCAGCGCGCCAATGTATTCTTTGGCAGCTTAGAGCAGCAGGCGGCGTTTTCGGCGCGCGTGGGGGCGGCGCTGCTCAGTGGGCAAGCCGTGCAAGTCGATTGGCGACTGTACCGCCACGATGGCAGCCATTTTGAAGCCCGCTTATCGGGGCGCCGGGTAGAGTTAGAAGACTGCCCTGATGCCTCGTTGTGGATGCTAGAAGACATTAGTGAGCGCCAACGCGCCGCGCAAGCCTTGCAGCAAGCCAAAGAACGCGCCGAGCAATCGGCGGCGCTCAAAGCCCATTTTTTGGCCAACATGAGCCACGAAATTCGTACCCCCATGAATGCCATCATTGGCATGGCCCATTTGGCACTGCAAACCGGCCTCAACCAGCGCCAGCATGACTACATCTGCAAAATAGAGCAAGCCAGCCGCCACCTGATGGGCATCCTGAACGATATTTTGGATTTTTCGCGCATCGAGGCGGGCAAACTACGCATTGACCCGCGCCCCTTTGTGTTGGACCAAGTGCTGGCCGGGGTGGTGGACGTGATTGGCGAAAAAGCCGCCGCCCAAGGGCTAGAACTGATTTACGATGTCGCCCCCAACGTGCCCAGCCATTTGGTAGGCGATGCCTTGCGTATAGGCCAAATCCTCATCAACTATGCCAACAATGCCGTTAAATTTACCGAGCATGGCGAGATTGGCGTGGCCGTGCGCGTGCAGCAAGAAAACGCATCGGGCCTGTTGCTACGTTTTGAGGTGCGCGACACCGGCATTGGGCTAGATGCAGAACAGTTGTCGCAACTGTTTCAAAGTTTTCAGCAGGCCGATACCTCCACCACACGCAAGTATGGTGGCACCGGCTTAGGCTTGGCTATCAGCAAAAATTTAGCCGAGCTGATGGGCGGCGCGGTAGGCGTACACAGCCAGCGCGGTGTCGGTTCTACCTTTTGGTTTACCGTGCCCGTGCAGCGCAGTGGCCCGACCAAAATGCTGCAACCGCCATCCCAACTGCGCGGCAGCCGGGTTTTGGTGGTTGATGACAACCCCTCTGCCGCTGCGGTGCTGGCCGAGATGTTGCAATCTATGGGTTTTGTGGTGCAACAAACCCATTCTGGCCCCGAAGCCTTGGCCGCGCTGTGGCAAGCCAGCACGCAAGCGCAAGCCTTTACGCTGGTACTGTTAGATTGGCAAATGCCCGGCATGGACGGGCTAGAACTGGCCCGGCGCATGGGCGAGATGGACTTGGCCCAGCCCCCGCGCATCGCGATGGTGACGGCCTTTGGCCGCGAAGACGTGCTGCGCTCGGCCAGCAGTTGCGGCATTGTCCAAGTGCTACTCAAGCCGGTCAATGCCTCCATGTTGCTCGACACCATTGTGGAGGTGCTGGCCTGCCCCAAGGGCCAAACAGACCACCCCCAGTCAGCGCCCGATACCCACTTGATACCTCCGGCCTTGCACGGTGCCCGTGTGCTGCTGGTAGAAGACAACCTGCTCAACCAAGAAGTAGCGTGCGCCTTGCTAGAAGAAACCGGCATACAGGTAGATGTGGCCGCTAATGGCCAAATAGCCGTGGAGCTGCTACAAAACCAACACCCGCATTACGATTTGGTGCTCATGGACATGCAAATGCCCATCATGGACGGCTTGCACGCCACCCGCTGCCTGCGCGCAGACCCACGCTTTGCCACCTTGCCCATCATCGCCATGACCGCCAATGCCCTAGAGGCCGACCGCCAGCGCTGCCTGCAAGCGGGCATGAACGAACACTTGGCCAAGCCAATGGAGCCTGAACGCCTGTGGCAAGTATTGCAACATTGGATTGCCCCACGCTACCCCAATGGCACTGGCCTATCCGCAGCAGTTTCTAGCACCCTTGCACCCACTGCACCACCAGTAGCTTTGCCCCCGCCCATCGACGGGCTGGATATGGCCTTGGGTTTGCACCATGCATCGGGCAAGCAAGCTTTGTATGCTCATTTGTTGCAACGCTTCGCCAGCCAACATGCCGATAGCGCCAGCGTCCTGCGTGCCAGCTTGGCCCAAAATGACCACCACAGCGCGCGCCATTTGGCGCACAACCTGCACGGCTTGGCCGCTACCTTGGGCGCCAGCGCCCTCAGTGCCAGTGCTGCCGCCCTAGAGCAAGCCTTGGACAAAGCCTTAGAACCATCGCCCTTGAACAGTGACAACCACGCTAACACCCGCACTGTCGCCTGCGTGCCCGCAGACTTCATCGATAAGCTGTGCCAGCAATTGCAAGACGTATTAGAGCCACTACAACGTTGGCAGGCGCAATCAGCTGCCTCTACGCAGCCAGCGATGCCAAAAAATGCCCGCCCTACCGACGATGACCTGAGCAGCGCTTGGCAGCAGCTTTACACCCTGCTCCACCAAGATGACCCCGCCGCTGTAGCCTGCCTAGAACGCCATGCCCACACGCTAGCTGCTGGTTTGGCTAAGGCTTGGCCCGCCTTGCAAAGCGCCGTGCGCCAATTTGACTTTGCCAAAGCGCAAACCTTGCTGGAGCAGCACCCCGCGCCAGCGCAAAACCCAGAACAAACGGCGCAAGCCCCTGCTGCACCGGGCATTGCCCAGCCACCACAGACGCCACCATTGTGATTACACCCGCCGCCCGCACCCTAGGAGAAAGCATGGAAGCCGCCGCCTCTACCACTCCCTCTTTGCCGCCAACGCAATGGCCCGAGCGGCCCTTGCCCGTGGTGCTGGTGGTGGACGACACGCCAGACAACTTGGCCCTGATGGCCGAATTGCTCAAAGAGCGCTACAGCGTCAAGGTAGCGGCCAATGGCGAACGCGCCCTCAAAATCGCCCAAACCCAACCCCAGCCCGATTTAGTCCTACTCGACATCATGATGCCGGGCATGGATGGTTATGAAGTCTGCCGCCAGCTCAAGGCGCAAGAAAGCACCAAAGACATCCCGGTGATTTTTTTAACCGCACGTACCGACACCGAAGACGAGCGCCAAGGCTTGGCCTTGGGGGCGGTGGACTACATCACCAAACCCGTCAGTCCGCCCATTTTGCTGGCACGGGTGCAAACCCATTTGGCCCTGAAAGCCACAGCAGACTTTTTGCGCGACAAAAGCGCCTACCTAGAGCGCGAAGTGGCCCTGCGTACCCTAGAGGTACAAGCCATTCAAGATGTCACCATCATGGCCATGACCTCTTTGGCCGAAACGCGCGACGACGAAACCGGCAACCATATCCGGCGCACCCAGTTGTACGTTAAAGCCTTGGCCGAGCGCCTGCGCCTGCAGCCGCGTTTTGAGGCCCAACTGAACGAGCGCATGATTGAGCTGATTTACAAATCAGCACCGCTACACGATATTGGCAAAATTGGTATCTCAGATGCCATCTTGCTCAAGCCGGGTAAGCTCACCCCAGAAGAGTTTGTTGCCATGCAGCGCCATCCGGGTTTGGGGCGCAAAGCCATCGAGGGGGCCGAGCGCCGCTTAGGGATGCGCGTGCCGTTTTTACGCATTGCCAAAGACATGGCCTATAGCCACCACGAGCATTGGGACGGCAGTGGCTACCCCGAAGGTTTGGTGGGCGAAGAAATTCCGCTGCCGGGCCGCCTGATGGCGCTGGCCGATGTCTATGATGCCTTGGTGCATCCACGCATCTACCGTCCCCAGCCCTTTACCCATGAGCAAGCCTGCACCATGCTCATACGGGGCCGGGGCACCCAGTTTGACCCGAAAGTGATAGACGCTTTCATCGACATTGCCGATGATTTTCAGCGCATTGCGCGCAATTACCCCGATGGCGACTGCAGCCCTGTGGCCCAAATTGGACAACCCAAACCAGCACGGCCCAACCCAAAAGCACGCTGTTGGTTGGCCGATGCCGATGAGGATGGGCGCGCTTAATTAAAACGGGGCGTCGGAGATGTCGCTGGTTGCTGCTGGCGTGTCTGCATTGTCAGTGGCATCGGCTTGGCGCAGGCCGGCTTTTTCTCCGGCGCTGGCAAATTGGCTGTATTTGCCCAAAATACCCACCAACTGACCATAAATGCGTGGGTTGCCCGCCAAACATTCGCCCTGTTCTAAAAAATCGGCCTCGCCGGTAAAGTTGCCCACCAAGCCACCGGCTTCGGTCACCAACAAAGAGCCAGCGGCTACATCCCAAATGCTCAGGCCGGTTTCAAAAAAGCCATCGCAATAACCAGCGGCGATATAGGCCAAATCGAGTGCTGCTGCACCGGGGCGGCGCAAACCAGCGGTGCGCGGCATGATGTCGGCCATCATCCGCATGTAGTTTTGGAAGTTGTCGCCGGGGCGGAATGGAAAGCCAGTAGAAATCAGGCTGTCTTTGAGCTGGGTACGCTTGCTCACGCGAAGGCGCCGGTCATTGAGGTAAGCGCCCCGGCCTTTGGTGGCGGTGAACAAATCGTTGCGCGAAGGGTCATAAACCACCGCCTGCTCAATTTTGCCGCGCACCGATAGTGCAATGCTCACGGCATATACTGGAAAGCCGTGGATGAAGTTGGTGGTGCCGTCTAGTGGGTCAATAATCCAGACAAACTCTGAATCTTTGGCCCCATGCTCGCTGCCCGATTCTTCGGCTCGAATGCCGTGGCCGGGGTAGGCAGTGAGCAGGGTTTCGATAATCACCTGCTCGCTGGCGTGGTCTACTTCAGTCACAAAGTCGTTAATCTGCTTTTGCGAAATACGCACCGCCTCCACGTCTAAAGCCGCGCGGTTGATGAGGGCGCCGGCGGCGCGGGCAGCCTTAATGGCCACGTTGAGCATGGGGTGCAAATTAGACGACATAAATTGTGGGAGTAGGTGCGCCGGGCAACAAGACCGCAACGCACAGGCCAAGAACAAGAAGAGCGCAGCCCGGCGATGCGCGCGGCGACAATAAGACCCCCGATTTTAGCCTTGCTGCCTGCTTTCTGTGCAGCCCTCACCCACGTCAATCCATGAAAACCCGCTTCATCCTCATCCAAACCAGCCACGCTGGCAATGTCGGCGCCGCTGCCCGCGCCCTGAAAACGATGGGCTTTGATGATTTGGTGCTAGTGGCCCCGCGTTGGCCCAATGTGTTGCGCCGCGAAGAAACCATCCAGCGCGCCAGCGGTGCCTTGGATGTGCTGAAAAATGCCCGCATCGTCGAAACCTTAGACGAGGCGCTAGACGGCCTGAGCCACCTGTGCGCCACGGCCATGACCCCGCGTGATTTTGGCCCGCCCAGCCGCTTTCCGCGCCAACATTTTGAGCAACTGCTGCAACCCGAATTACCGCCCTTGGCCAGCCGAGAAACCGGCATCGGCTTCTTGTTTGGCTGCGAGCGCTTTGGCATGGCCAATGAAGATGTCTATCGCTGTGACGTAGCCTTGCAGATTCCGACCAACCCGCAGTTTGGCTCGCTCAATTTGGCCTCAGCCATCCAAGTGATTGCTTACGAATGGCGCCAAGCCTTGGGCGGATTTACTGAACACGCACCGCCCCCCACTGCTGCCGTGCTCCAGCGTGCCGATGCTGCACAAGTAGCAGGTATGTTGGCACATTGGGAGCAAGCACTGGTGGCCGTTGGCTTTTTAGACCCGGCTTCACCGAAAAAGCTCATGCCTCGGCTGAACCAATTGTTCAATCGGGCGCAATTGCAGACCGAAGAAATCCACATCCTGCGTGGTGTTGCCAAAGCCATGCTCGAAGCAGCGCGGGCAAAAGACTAAACTTGCTTGCTCTTTCATTTGCACTGCTGCCACCATCTGCCCATGTTTACCCGCCTGCGCTCCGACATCCAGTGCATCCTAGAGCGCGACCCCGCCGCGCGCAGCCGCTGGGAGGTACTCACCTGCTACCCCGGCCTACACGCCTTGGTATTGCACCGGCGCGCCCATTGGTGCTGGACGCATGGCCTGAAATGGCTGGGGCGTTTTATTTCGCACACCGCCCGCTGGCTCACGGGCATTGAAATCCACCCCGGCGCGCAAATTGCCCCCTGTGTGTTTATTGACCACGGTATGGGCGTGGTGATTGGCGAAACCGCCGAAATCGGCCCCGGTTGCACCATTTACCACGGGGTTACGCTGGGCGGCACGTCTTTGTACAAAGGTGCCAAGCGCCATCCCACCTTGGGGGCGAATGTGGTGGTGGGGGCGGGGGCCAAAGTATTGGGTGGTTTTACTGTGGGCGATGGGGCCAAAATTGGCAGCAATGCCGTCGTCACCAAGCCGGTGCCCGCCGGGGCCACCGCCGTGGGCAACCCGGCGCGCATCATTGAGGCCCAAGCCGATGTGCGCCGCGAAGAGGCCGCTTCCAAAATGGGTTTTTCTGCCTACGGTGTCACGCAAAGCGATGACCCACTCTCGCAAGCCATGCGCGGCCTGATTGACAGCGCCAGCGCACAAGAACACCAAATCACCCTGCTTTGGCAAGCCATAGAAAAACTGGCGGCTACCCCAGCCAGCAGCCAAAGCACGGATTGCGTGCCCGCCGATGCCGCACGCCAAGAGCATTTTGAGGCCGACAAGCTCAATGCGCTGGTGGGCAAATAAGCCACCAGTGCCAGCCCGTTTTTTGTTTTAGGAGATTGAAGCTATGGACGTATCCCAAGCCTTGCAACAGCGCCGCTCGGTGCGCGCCTTTTTGCCCCAAGCCCCCAGCACCACGGTGGTGCGTGAGATAGTAGAGCGTGCCGCCTGCGCCGCTTCGGGGGGCAACCTACAACCTTGGCGCGTCATTGCCCTGACCGGCGAACCCTTGGCCCAGGTGCTGCAAGCCGCGAATGAATCGAACCCCGAAGAATACGCCAACAGCATGGCCTACCCGCCCAATTTATGGGAGCCTTACCGTAGCCGCCGTTTTGCCAATGGCGAAGCCTTGTACCGCACCCTGAACATCCCACGCGAAGACAAAGCCGGGCGCTTGCGCCAGTTGGCTAAAAATGCCCAATTCTTTGGTGCGCCAGTGGGCATTTTTATTTGCATTGACGAGCGCATGGGTGAGCCACAGTGGATGGACGTGGGCATCTACATGCAATCTTTGATGTTGCAAGCCACTGAGCAAGGTTTAGCCACCTGCGCCCAAGGCTTTTGGCGCAAATACACCGAGGTGCTGCGCCAGCCTTTGGGCCTGCCCCAACCTTACACCATCGCTTGCGGCATCGCTTTGGGCTATGAAGACCAAAACGCGCCCATCAACAGCTTGGTCGCTGGCCGTGCTGCGTTTGATGAGTGGGCCACCATGCGCGGTTTTTAAGCAACCACAGCACGCCTAGCCGTATTACCTACAATCTGGCACCTTGGCAGCGGGCGCAATCGCGCAGCCAGTTTGCTGATTTATAAGGAATTTCCATGAGCCTCAAATGTGGCATCGTTGGCCTGCCTAACGTGGGCAAGTCCACCCTGTTTAACGCCCTGACCAAAGCGGGCATTGCTGCCGAAAACTACCCCTTCTGCACCATCGAGCCCAATACCGGCGTGGTTGAAGTGCCCGACCCGCGTTTGCAGCAACTGGCCCAAATTATTGAGCCTGAGCGCATCGTACCCGCCATTGTGGAGTTTGTTGATATTGCGGGCCTGGTAGCCGGTGCCTCCAAAGGCGAAGGCTTGGGCAACCAATTTTTGGCCCACATCCGCGAGACCGATGCCATTGTGAACGTGGTGCGCTGCTTTGACGACGACAACGTGATTCACGTTGCCAACCGGGTGGACCCCATTGCCGACATTGAAGTCATCCAAACCGAGCTGTGTTTGGCCGACTTGGGCACGGTAGAAAAAGCCCTGAATCGCTACAGCAAGGCGGCCAAATCGGGCAATGACAAAGAAGCTGCCAAACTGGTGGCCCTGCTCACACGCATTCAGGCCGCGCTAGACCAAGGCAAGCCCGCACGCACGGTAGAAGTGAGCAAAGAAGACCAGCCGTTGCTCAAGTCCTTTTGCCTGATTACCGCCAAGCCGGCCATGTTTGTCGGCAACGTGGCCGAAGATGGCTTTGAGAACAACCCCTACCTAGAGCGCCTGCAAGAATACGCTGCCAGCCAAAATGCGCCAGTAGTGGCTATTTGCGCCAAAATGGAAGCCGAAATGGCCGAAATGAGCGACGAAGACCGCGATATGTTCTTGGCCGAAATGGGCCAAACCGAACCGGGCCTCAATCGTCTGATTCGTGCCGGTTTTAAGCTATTGGGCTTGCAAACTTACTTTACCGCTGGCGTCAAAGAAGTGCGCGCTTGGACGATTCGCATTGGCGATACCGCCCCCCAAGCCGCTGGCGTGATTCACGGTGACTTTGAGCGCGGCTTTATCCGCGCCCAAACCATCGCCTTTGATGACTTCATCCAATACAAAGGCGAGCAGGGCGCCAAAGATGCGGGCAAGATGCGCGCCGAAGGCAAAGAGTACGTGGTCAAAGACGGCGACGTACTGAACTTTTTGTTCAACGTTTAAGCCGATAGCTGGTGCGTTTGGCCCATCAAGGGTAAAACGCCAGCACCCGATAGCCCGCCATCGGCGCATTGCCGGTGGCGGTAATACGTACCAGCACGGTAGAGCTGGATTCGGCATGGGCGGCCAGCGTGTTGCTTGCGCCTAACTGTTGCGGGGTGAACACGCGCCGCAGTACCGGCTGCTCATTGGCATCGGTCAGGGTCAGCTCAACGGCGGGCATCTCTAGCACCAAGTCTGAGCGATTTTTGAGCGTGACGGCAAAATGATAGACACCGCCATCTACCCGATTGAACGACGAGCTTTCTACCACCACCGAGCTAATTTGCCGGTGTAGCTGTACCTTGCAATCGAAGGGGGCGCACAGTAGCTCTAGCATGGGCCGCCAAGAGGGATGCGCTGCCGCCAAGCGGTGGCGGTCGTGCAGCAAAATTTGCCCGATGAGCGTTAGTAACAACAGCAAAGCCAACAGGGCCAAGCTGAGGCGCACCGCTGGTTGACGCCATAGCGCTTGGCGCCGTGCAGCGCGCACAAAAGAAGGCTCATCGGGATGCTTGCGCTCAGTAGCAGCAGCGGTTGCTGCCGCAGCAGTAGCTGCTGCTGCCATGACGGGGGCGGCTGGCCCTGCTGCCTGCGTGGGCACATCATCATCGAAGGTGGCTGTGGTGGCGGTAGGTGGGCTGGCCGCGGCGGGGGCAGACCAACTAGGCTCAATGCGGCCATCGACGCTGGCGGTTGGAGTGGGCGTTGCCAGCCCATGTTTTGGCAAAGGAGCCAAACTGGGGGTTAAGTCCAACTCGGGCATCACCGGCTCTGTGGGGGCCTCGGTGGCGCTGGCGTTGGCCAGTTCTGTGCTGGCTGCTGGGTCGGGTTCTGGCTCTAAGGCGGGTTCAGGCCAATCGATATCCGTAGGAATGCTACAAGCTGGAATCGGCGCAGGGGCAGGCACAGCCGGGGGCGCTGCTGGCATGGCTGGAGCCACTGCGGGCACGGCAGTGGGTGCGGGTGGGGGAGCGGGAGGTGCTTCCTCGGGCCAATCGAGTTCTACGCTGGCCGCGCTATTGGGGCTGGCTGGCGGCGCTGGCACGGCCAAGCTGGCTGGGATAGCCGCAGGTGTTGGGTTGGCTGCTGCTGGCAAGTCCAGTTCCAGCGCTAATTCAGGGGCCGCAAAATCGAGTACCTCGGGCGCGGCACTGGCCGTATCTTCTGGTGTTGCCGCTGCTGGCGGCGGCGGCAGCGGTATTTCCCAAGGGTCGTCAGCACTATTGGCTACGGCAGAAGATGCCGGGCTTACAGCGGCTGCTGTTGGTGCCTCTTCTATGGCAGTGCCAGATGCGTCGGGGGCAGAGCTGGTGGCAGATGGTGGCGGTACAGATTGCAGATGCAGTGTGGCATCAAACACATGCTGGCAATGGCCACAGCGCACCCAGCCCTCGGAAATGCGAAGTTGGTCTGCCACGACTTTGAACAGCGTCGTGCAAGATGGGCAACGGGTGATTTGGCTCATCGGCGGTGGCGGGTAGGCGGGTGTGGCTGGCGCTTAGCGTTGTGCGGTCATTAAAATCCAGCCCTCTTGGGCATCGGCCACTTGCAGTGGCAGATAGGGGGCGTAGGCTTCTTTCAGCTCGTCGGCTTGGCGCTCTAGGATGCCAGCCAGCACCAGATGGCCGCCAGCGGCTACATGGGCGCACAGCAGCGGCGCCAGCACGCGCAATGGCGTGGCCAAAATGTTGGCCAGCACAGTTTGGTAACTGCCTTGGGCCAATTCTGGCAGGCCCGAGCGCATCTGCACGCCATTGGCGTGGGCGTTTTGCTGGCTAGATTCAACGGCAGCCGGGTCAATATCCACCGCGTCAATGTCTTGCGCGCCAAACTTGGCCGCGCCAATGGCCAAAATGCCCGAGCCACAGCCATAGTCCAACACCCGGCCCAAGCTGCCCTCGGGCTGGCGGGCAATCCAGCGCAAGCACATGCGCGTGGTGGGATGCGTGCCGGTGCCAAAGGCCAAGCCGGGGTCTAGCCGAATGGTGCGCGTGGCTTGCGCTGGTGGTTCGTGCCAAGTGGGCACAATCCAAAAATCGGGGGTGATGTCCACCGGGGTAAATTGCGATTGCGTCAGGCGCACCCAGTCTTGGTCTTCTAAGGGGCTGATGCCCAGCACGCTACAACCGTCAAAAAACTCTTGCGCTTGCAACAGATTGCGCGCTTCTTCGGCCAAGGCTTGGTTGGCAAACAGGGCGACGATGCGGCTGCGTTGCCAGCCATCTTGCGGGGGCGGCATACCGGGTTCACCAAACAGGGCTTGCTCGGCATCGGTCTGGGCATCGGCATCTTCTACCGAGACGCTCAGGGCATCCAGTGCGTCCAGCGCATCGCTCAAAGATTCGACCCGGTCTTGCGGGCTCATCAGACTCAATTCATACATGGCTGGTGGGGGCCTTTGGCACAGCAATGAAAAAAAACAGGCCCGCGCCCGGTGCTTGGCGCAGGCCCCTATCAGGGCAAGAGGCTCAACGCTGGCGCTGCGACAGCCACTCTTCTAGGTAGTGGATGTTGGTGCCACCAGCCATAAACTTGGCATCGACCATCAGCTCGCGGTGCAGAGCGATGTTGGTGTTAATGCCTTCAATCACCGTTTCGGCCAGTGCGGTACGCATCCGCGCCAAGGCTTGCTCGCGCGTGTCGCCATGCACAATGAGTTTGCCAATCATCGAGTCGTAATTGGGCGGCACATAGTAGTTGGTATAGACGTGTGAATCCACCCGCACCCCCGGCCCACCCGGCGCGTGCCAAGTGGTGATGCGTCCCGGCGACGGCGTGAATTTGTACGCATCTTCGGCGTTGATACGGCACTCAATGGCATGACCGCGCAACTGGGCGTTGATTTGGCGCTGCGTAAAGGGCAACTTCTCACCCGCTGCCACCATGATTTGGGTACGCACAATGTCCACGCCGGTAATCATCTCGGTGACGGGATGCTCTACCTGTACGCGCGTGTTCATCTCGATAAAGTAGAACTCGCCATCTTCGTACAAAAATTCAAACGTACCTGCGCCCCGGTAGCCAATTTTTTTGCAGGCGGCTACGCAGCGGTCGCCAATGCGGTCAATCAGGCGGCGCGAAATGTCGGGAGCAGGTGCCTCTTCAATCACCTTTTGGTGGCGCCGCTGCATGGAGCAATCGCGTTCGCCCAAATAAACGGCGTTGCGGTGCTTGTCGGCCATGACTTGGATTTCAATATGGCGCGGGTTTTGCAGAAACTTTTCCATATACACCGCCGGATTGCCAAAGGCAGCTCCGGCTTCGGCCTTGGTCATCTGCACGGCATTGACCAGCGCAGCCTCGGTGTGTACCACGCGCATTCCGCGCCCACCACCACCACCGGCGGCTTTGATAATCACCGGGTAGCCGATGGCCTTGGCAATGCGCTTGATTTGCACCGGGTCGTCGGGCAGTTCGCCCTCGGAGCCGGGCACACAGGGCACGCCAGCGCGAATCATGGCCTGCTTGGCCGAGACCTTATCGCCCATGGTGCGGATGTTCTCGGGCGTGGGGCCAATAAACTGGAAGCCGCTTTTTTCTACCCGTTCGGCAAAATCGGCGTTTTCGGACAAAAAGCCGTAGCCGGGGTGAATGGCCTCGGAGTCGGTGACTTCTGCCGCCGAAATAATGGCCGGCATATTCAGGTAACTGAGCGGCGAGGGGGCTGGGCCAATGCAAACGGCTTCTTCGGCCAGCTTGATGTATTTGGCATCGCGATCGGCTTCAGAATAGACCATTACCGCTTTGACACCCAGCTCTTGGCAGGCACGCTGGATACGCAGAGCGATTTCGCCACGGTTGGCGATCAGAATTTTTTTGAACATGGGTGTTCTGGGAGCGGATGACTCGAAGGGGGAGAGCATCGCAGTGCTTTATTCAATGACGAACAAGGGCTGGCCGTACTCTACCGCCTGACCGTTTTCACCCAAAATGCGCGTGACCGTGCCAGATTTATCGGCCTCAATCTCATTGAGGATTTTCATGGCCTCGATGATGCAGACGGTATCGCCCTCTTTGATTTGGCTGCCCAGCTCGACAAACGGCTTGGCACCGGGGCTGGAGGAGCGGTAAAACGTGCCTACCATGGGCGATTTAACGATGTGGCCGCTAGGCTCGGTGGGGGCGGGCAATTCGGCCACGGCAGCAGGCTGCACTGGGGCAGCGGCAGCCGCCTGCATGGGGGCGGCCACAAACTGCTGCACCACAGCACCGCCACCTTTGACGATGCGGACTTTGCCTTCGGCCTCGGTGATTTCCAGTTCCGATACGTTTGACTCGGAAACGAGGTCAATCAGGGTTTTGAGTTTACGCAAATCCATGCAAGGCTCCAAGAGCTAAAAACTGAACAGGGCGCGAATTTACCCTAATTTCACGCTACTGCGGTCTTTTAGGTATATCTGAGGTAAATAGAGGCAATCTTCGGAGTGCCCCAATGTCGGACGTTAGTGCAACTTGCTCCAACTTTGTAACAATTGCGCCGTCACTTGGCCGATTTTACGTTGTCGCACTTGACCATTGGCATCTAATAGCACCGTAAAGGGCAGGCCACCGCCCAAATTGCCCAGCGCGCGTGCCAAATCGCGCCCTGCTGTGCTGGCCAGTGCTACCGGAAAATCTACCGGCTGGCGGGCTAAAAATTGCTGCACCGCCGCTGGTTTGTCGATGGCTAGGCCCAGCACTTGCCAACCATTAGCGTGCTGTTGCTGAAAAAAAGCATTCAATAGCGGCATTTCGGCCACACAAGGCGGGCACCAAGTGGCCCAAAAATTGAGCAGCAGCGGCTGGTGCTGAAACTGGCGCAGCGCCACGGGCTGGCCCTCCATTGGGCTGGTAAAGGTTTTATCCCAAAAATCTGGCACGCCATCTGGGGCACCGGGCACGGGGGCGGGGCGCTGGCTTTGCCACCAGTTCCAACCAGCGCCAGCGGCTATTGCTACGGTGGCAGTGGCTCCAGCCAACAGCAGGCGGCGCGACTGGCCAGGAGCGGGGGCGTTGGGCGTGGTGGGCGTGTTCATGGCGCTGTATCGGTAGCGGCCAGCAACTGGCGCACAGCTTCGGTGTGGCCGCGTGGCGTGCGTCCTTGGCTGTCGGGGCGCAGGGCGCCGCGCAGGTCATCCAAGTCGTAAATCAGTAAATGCACGCCCACCACGGTATCCCATTGCGGTAGCGGATGGCCGATGGTGAGTGCCTCTACCGGCTGGTCGTGCAGGCCGTTGACCATTTGGGCATCGTAGTCCACGCCCCGGTTAATCAACAGAATTTCTGCTGATTTGGAATCATCGCAAAACAAAGACAGGTAAATATCAGACAGCCGTGTGGCCGTACCGTGCCACACTGCACCAGCCAAGTGGGGCCGAAAATCGGCCAGCCGCTCCATCCACAGCAGGGCCAACTCGCGCAAGGCGCGTAGTTCTTGCGGCTGGGTATCGGCGCAGAACAGCGCGATATGCTCGGCCACCGCGGCCTCTAGCAGGTCATTGTCGGGCAGGGCAGTGCGTGCAGGTAGGCCCAAGTCGCGTACAGCGCGGCGTTTGGCCGGGCCGTAGTCCAGCCCTTCATCTACCACCAGACGGGCGGCAGTTTGGGCAATTTCAGTGGCAAGGTGGGTGTTTTGCATCGGTATAGTTCCAAGTTGGTATTGTGGCCTGCAACCGTAGAATCTGCGCCCATGCACATACACATCCTAGGCATTTGCGGCACTTTTATGGGCGGCGTAGCCGCATTGGCCCGCGAGGCCGGACACCGCGTTACCGGCTGCGATGCTGGCGTTTACCCCCCCATGAGCGACCAGTTGCGCGCTTTGGGCATTGAGCTGATAGAGGGCTTTGGCACTGAGCAATTGGCCTTAAAACCCGATATGTTTGTGGTTGGCAACGTCATCAGCCGCGCCCGTCTGGCCGATGGCAGCCCCAAGTTTCCGCTGATGGAGGCCATTTTGGAGGCCGGGTTGCCCTACACCAGTGGCCCACAGTGGTTGGCCGAAAATGTGTTGCAAGGCCGCCATGTGCTGGCCGTGGCCGGTACGCATGGCAAAACCACCACCACCTCGATGCTGGCTTGGGTGCTGGAGTGCGCTGGCTTACAGCCGGGCTTTTTGGTGGGCGGCGTGCCGCTCAATTTTGGTGTGTCAGCGCGCTTGGGTGCGGGCACCCGACCTACTGCTGGCGCTGGCCCGGTAGGCAGCGCACCCTTGTTTGTGATTGAGGCCGATGAATACGATACGGCTTTTTTTGACAAGCGCAGCAAATTTGTGCATTACCGTCCGCGCACGGCCATTTTGAACAACCTAGAGTTCGACCATGCCGACATCTTTGATGATTTAGCTGCGATTGAGCGCCAATTTCACCATCTGGTGCGTACCGTGCCGCCGTCGGGGCGGGTGGTGGTCAATGGCTTAGAAGAGAGTTTGGCGCGGGTCTTGCACACCGGCTGCTGGAGTGAAACGAGTAGTTTTGGCGCAGCCGTGAGCGATTTCACGGCAGAAGGCCCACCCGATGCCTTTGATGTCTTGCAGCGGGGCCAGTGCGTGGCGCGGGTGGAGTGGGCGCTCAGCGGCGTACACAACCAGCTTAATGCCTTGGCCGCCATTGCTGCAGCCGCGCATGTGGGCGTGGCCCCAGCGGTGGCAGCGGCGGCTTTGGGTAGCTTTCAAAATGTGCGCCGCCGCATGGAGTTGCGCGGTGTGGTGCGTGGCATCACCGTTTACGATGATTTTGCCCACCACCCCACCGCCATGCGAACCACGCTAGACGGCCTGCGCCAGCGTGTCGGCCCACAGGCGCGCATCTTGGTGGCCTTTGAGCCACGTAGCAACACCATGAAACTGGGCACCATGAAGGCCCAATTGCCTTGGGCGCTAGAAAACGCCAATCAGGTGTTTTGCCACACCGCTGGGCTAGACTGGGACACCGCTGCTGCGCTGGCCCCTTTGGGGGCACAAGCGCACACGGCCCCCGACATTGCCACACTGGTGGCGCAAATCACCCAAGCGGCACAGCCGGGCGATTACATCTTGTGCATGAGCAACGGGGCGTTTGGCGGCATCCACAGCCTGCTACTGCAAGCCTTGGCAGATGGCGCTTAGTAGCTGATGGTCATGGAGGGCACATCCACATGGATGATGGGTTTGACCAACACCGCGTAGGTAGCACGGGCAAACTGGGTTAGCCATGCGGCATCAGACAGCAAGGGCGCACCAGCTGCTGCGGCTACCGTCAGCACCTTGTCGGCCAACAATACTTTGCCGCTGGCACGCAGAGGCTCGCACTCTAGGCGGATGAACTCATCATCCAGCCAGCGGCGGGCTTCTTCGTTGCTCATCGGCTCGGCGTGTTCTAAGTCGAAGCGAAACTCTTGGTTTTGCTCTAGGGTGACGGTAACTTCTCTGTGCATGAATCTATCTTTCTAATCAAGAGGAGAACGGGCAGTGTCTCGGCAGCCCGGTGGCGCTGTTTGCGCCACCGCTAGCTTACACCAGCTTACACCCGTTTAGCCCATCTATCAGCGGGTGCGGCGTGCTTGAACGGCAGCAGCCAAGTCGGCCAAAGATTGCACCGAGTCATCCCAACCCAAGCAGGCATCGGTGATGCTCTTGCCGTATTCCAGGGCGCAGGGGTCGTCTTTGCCGGGGGTAAATTTTTGCGCGCCGGGGTTGATGTGACTTTCAATCATCACGCCAAACACACTGCGCGAACCGGCGGCCAGCTGCGCGCCAATATCGCGCACCACCTCGCGCTGCTTTTCGTGCTGCTTGCTGCTGTTGGCATGGCTGCAATCGACCATCAGCGTAGCGGGCAGTTTGGCTGCTTCTAAGTCTTTACAGGCGGCGGCCACGCTGGTGGCATCGTAGTTGGGGGCTTTACCGCCGCGCAAAATGACGTGGCAGTCGGGGTTGCCAGTGGTATCGACAATCGCCACTTGGCCGTTTTTGTGTACCGACAAGAAATGGTGGCTGCGGCTGGCCGACTGGATGGCATCGGTGGCAATGCGGATGTTGCCATCGGTGCCATTTTTGAAGCCAATGGGTGCTGACAAGCCCGAAGCCAGCTCACGGTGCACTTGGCTTTCGGTGGTGCGTGCGCCAATGGCCCCCCAGCTAATCAAATCGCCAATGTATTGGGGCGAGATGACATCCAAAAACTCGCTGCCAGCGGGCACGCCCAAGCGGTTGATGTCAATCAGCAATTGGCGCGCCATACGCAGACCTTCGTCAATGCGGTAGCTGTCGTCTAAGTACGGGTCATTGATGAGACCCTTCCAGCCTACGGTGGTGCGCGGTTTTTCAAAATAGACGCGCATCACGATTTCTAGGGTGTCTTTGTATTGCTCGCGCACGGCTTGCAGGCGGCGCGCGTAGTCCAGCGCAGCGGCGGGGTCGTGGATGGAGCAGGGGCCAATGATGACCAACAGGCGGTCATCGGTGCCAGCGATGATGTTGCGAATGGTTTGGCGCGTTTGCGCCACCAGCGTCTCTATGCTGGTGCCCCGAATGGGGAAGAAGCGAATCAGGTGTTCGGGAGGGGGTAGCACGGTAATGTCCTTGATGCGTTCGTCGTCGGTTTGGCTGGTTTTCTCGACGTGTTGGTACCAAGGTTCAGTGGCGGGGGAGGCTTGGGGGCTCATGTTTTTCGTCCTTTGGGTAAGTCAAAGTGGGGTTTTGAAAACAAAAAACCGCCGGGCTTTGCAGCAGCGGCGGTGTCTGAAAAGGGTCTAGGTGCTTGCGCGCTGGCCTCTCTCATCCGCCAAGGACAGAGAAATAGGACCAAAAATAAAAAGCGCATGTTATCGACATGGGCAAACAATGTAGCACAGTCTGGGGTGCTAGGGGCGTTTATGCACCCCAAGGCGCTGTCCTTTGGGTTTCAGTCCTAAAAGTTCAATGCACGCGGACAGCCAAGGTCGCTGTGTCCGATTTCATCGAACTACAACATCCAGGCCAACGTATTGATTGCATCCTGAGCAGGAAAAAATCTACTTCGGGGTGGTGGAGAGGCATCAATCGCGCACCTGCTCACCCCGCCTCCAGTGCTGCCAACGCTTTAACAGCGCCTGCCACCACGGCACCGGGGGCGGTGGTGCAGGTGGGGCCGGCTCGGAGGCGGCCTCCATGAGCAGCCCCAAGCCTTGCTGGTACATATCTAGCAGCAACAAGCCTTCGCCCAAGGTGCGCCATGCTAGGCGTTCCATGCGGTCAAAAACGGCCCCTTCTTGGCGGCTGCGCTGGGCCAAGGCTTCGCGCCAGTGTTGTACGGCTTGGGCCAGCTCGCGCAGGTCACGTTGGTAGCTGTGCCATTCGTACATGGATTTCCAGGCAGCACTAAGATGACCGACCAAAGCCTGATGCTGGCGCAGTTCTTGTGCCAAGGTGGCAGCACGGCGGGCAATGGTGGTGGTTTCGCGCCGTTGCCGCCGCGCTCCTACGGCACTATCTAGTGCTTTAGCCAAGCGGCTGACGTTTTCGCGCAGGCGGCGCAATTCCTCATCGGCCACACATTCGTGCAGCAGCAACAGGCTAATGTCCGCAAACGAGTGTGCCGTTTGCGAGGCTTGCGTTAGTGGCCCGGCCATCGTTATCCAGTCCTGTGGATGCTGCCAAGCCGCCAACTAAGCCAGCAGCTCAGGCTGTCCCCCCCACGGTCAGGCCATCAATACGCAGGGTAGGCTGGCCCACGCCCACGGGCACGCTTTGGCCCTCTTTGCCACAGGTGCCCACGCCACTATCAAGGCGCATATCGTTGCCAATCATGCGGATTTTTTTCAAAGATTCGGGGCCGCTGCCAATGATGGTGGCCCCTTTGACAGGATACAAAATTTTACCGTTTTCTACCCAATAGGCCTCGCTGGCGCTAAAAACAAACTTGCCCGAGGTGATGTCCACTTGCCCACCGCCAAAATTGCTGGCGTACAAGCCTTTTTTGATGCTGGCAATGATTTCTTGCGGGTCTTTGTCGCCGCCCAGCATGTAGGTGTTGGTCATGCGCGGCATGGGGATGTGGGCATAGCTTTCACGGCGGCCATTGCCGGTGGGGGCCACGCCGGTTAGGCGGGCATTGAGGGCATCTTGGATGTAGCCCTTGAGGATGCCATCTTCAATCAGCACATTGCGCTGGCTGGCGTGGCCTTCGTCGTCCACATTGAGCGAGCCACGCCGGTCGGCCAAGGTGCCATCGTCTAGCACGGTTACGCCCTTGGCGGCCACACGCTGGCCAATGCGGCCACTGAAGGCGCTAGAGCCTTTGCGGTTGAAGTCGCCCTCTAGCCCGTGGCCTACGGCTTCGTGCAGCAGCACGCCGGGCCAACCGGGGCCAAGCACCACGTTCATCTCACCGGCGGGTGCCGGGCGCGATTCCAAATTGACCAGCGCGGCATGAACGGCCTCATCCACATATTGCGTAATCAAGGCATCGTCAAAATAGGCCAAACCAAAACGGCCACCGCCGCCTGCCGAGCCTACTTCACGCCGCCCACCTTGCTCAGCAATCACCGTCACGGACAGGCGCACCAAGGGGCGCACATCGGCGGCCAAAGTGCCATCGGCACGGGCTACCAGTACCACATCGTATTCTGCGGCCAGCCCGGCCATCACCTGTGCCACGCGCGGGTCTTTGGCGCGGGCGCGTTGTTCTACGCGCTCTAGCAAGGCTACTTTGGCCGTGCTATCGAGGCTGGCGATAGGGTCAGTGCCGGGGTATAAGCTGCGGCTGGTGGCTACCTTGGGACGGCCTACCTTGACCTTGCCCGCTTGGGCTGCGGCACCAATCGAGCGCACCGTGCGCGCCGCATCCAGCAGCGAGGCCAAAGAAATATCGTCCGAGTAGGCAAAGGCAGTTTTTTCGCCACTGACAGCGCGCACTCCTACCCCTTGGTCAATGCTGAACGAGCCGGTTTTGACAATGCCTTCTTCGAGGCTCCAGCCTTCGCTGCGGGTGTACTGAAAATACAGGTCGGCATCATCAACCTGATGGGCGCGGATTTTTGCCAGTGCCTGTGCCAAATGGCCCTCGTCTAAGCCAAACGGGGTCAGTAGCAACTGGCGGGCAATGTCGATACGTTCAAGGGTGGGCGCGCGCCGTGGCGCGGCAGAGGAGGTACGGGAGGTCATGCGGCCATTTTAGGGGGGGCAGCCTCGGGTTGTGCTTGGGGGGATGCTGCTGGCGCATCACCCATCGGGATGCCCGTAACATCGACTGGATGGTTGTGTGCTACTGGCATACGCTGCGCGCGGGCAATAGACATCAAAATGCCCAGCGCCAGTCCCAGCGTGACCATCGCGGTGCCGCCATAGCTGATAAACGGCAACGGCACGCCCACCACTGGCAACATGCCGCTGACCATGCCCATGTTGACAAAAGCGTAGGTGAAAAAAATCATCGACACCGCACCGGCCATCAGGCGGCCAAACAAGGTGCCCGCACCCAAGGCAATGGCCAAACCGCGCCAAATTAAAAACAAGAAGCAAACCACCAGCATCAGATTGCCCAGCAGGCCAAACTCTTCTGAGTAGGCGGCAAAAATAAAGTCCGTGGTGCGCTCTGGGATGAACTCTAAATGCGTTTGCGTGCCCGCCATAAAGCCCTTGCCCCAGATGCCCCCCGAGCCTATAGCAATCATGCCTTGGATGATGTGAAAGCCCTTGCCCAGCGGGTCGCGCGTGGGGTCTAGCAGGGTACACACGCGCTGCTGTTGGTATTCATGCAGCAAGGGCCAGCGTACCCCCGGCGCACACAAATCATCACCAAACCAAACTATCAAGCCAATGCCTAGCAGCCCTAGCAGCACCGGAGGAACCACTAGCTTCCAAGGCAAGCCAGCAAAAAAGATGACTGACAAGCCTGCTGCCAGCACTAGCAGCGAGGTGCCCAAATCGGGCTGCTTCATGATGAGACCCACCGGCACCGCCAGCAGCGCCCCGGCCACCAAAAAGTCCAGGGGGCGCAATTGGCCCTCACGCTTTTGAAACCACCACGCCAGCATCAGCGGCATGGCAATTTTGAGCAATTCGCTAGGTTGGATGACGATGCCCAAGTTAATCCAGCGCTGTGAGCCTTTTTTGGTAATGCCAAACAGGGCCACCGCCACCAACAACGCCACGCCTGCGCTATACAAGGGCACCGCCAGCATCAGCAACCGTTGCGGCGGCACCTGTGCCACCACAAACAAAATGCCTGCTGCCAGCGCCATGTTGCGGCTGTGGTCTCTAAAACGGGTGCCGTGGTCGTAGCCTGATGAATACATGGCCACCAGCCCCAAACTGGCCAGCAGTACCAACGCCAGCAGCAGCCAGCCATCAAAGCCACGAAAAAAAGGCTGTAAACGTTGCAGCAGTGAAGGCCGCTCAAAAGTGATTCCCATAGGACGCAATTATCCGTGCAGCAGCAAAAACTGCGCTACAATAGCGGCTTGAATTTGCAAACGCTTCAAAAAAGCCCAGCAAACACTAAAATTTCAGACGGTTTAAGCAAGTCAAATTTTAGTGCTATAATTCAAAGCTTAGCGGCTGTAGCTCAGCTGGATAGAGTACTTGGCTACGAACCAAGGGGTCGTGGGTTCGATTCCTGCCAGCCGCACCAATAAGGTAAGCCCTGAAACTGCAAAGTTTCAGGGCTTTTTCCTTTTTATCCAAGGCTTTCTTGCCATGAGCAAAGCATCCACTAAACCATCCGCTGGCGCAGACGATGACGACGACATCAGCCTGCCACCCCTGCCCGCTGGTAGCAAAAATTACATTACCCCGCTGGGTTATGGCCGCCTCAAGGCCGAGCTGCTGGCGCTGATTGATATAGAGCGTCCGCGCATCGTAGAGATTGTGCATTGGGCCGCCAGCAATGGCGACCGCTCCGAAAACGGTGACTACCTGTACGGCAAAAAACGCCTGCGCGAAATTGACCGCCGCATCCGCTTTCTCACCAAGCGCCTAGAGCTGGCCGAAGTGGTGGACCCGGCGCTGCACAGGGGCAAAGACCAAGTGTTTTTTGGGGCCACAGTCACTTATGTGGACGATTTGGACTGCCAGCGCAGCATCACTATTTTGGGCATTGACGAGGCCGATAGCGCGCAAGGCCAAATCAGTTGGGTTGCGCCGGTAGCGCGCGCCTTGCTCAAGGCGCGTGTGGGTGACCAAATAGACTTGCCCACCCCGGCAGGGCTACGCACCCTAGAGATTTTGCAAGTGTGCTACAGCACGGCTTTTTCAGTAGTGCTGTAGCCGGGGTCTTAGCGGCGCGAGGCGCGCAACACGGCGGGTACTCGGTGCAGGTTACGCAGGGCAGTTTCTAAATGAATTTGGTCGCGCACGGCCACCACAAAACGCAAATCAATCGTGTCTAGCGCTACTTCGTCGTCCATATCCACATGGATGATGTCCACCTCGGTACTGGCCAACTCCGAGGCAATGCGCGCCAGCACGCCTTTACCGTTGCTGATGGTGACGACAATGCCAGCCTCAAACAGGCGCGTAGGCTCTTCGGCCCAATCGACGGTAATAAAGCGTTCGCTGTCGCGGTGCTGCAATTTTTGCGCCGTGGCACATTGGGCGGTATGTACCACCAAGCCCTCACCGCGCCCTAAGTAGCCAATGATGTTATCCCCCGGAATCGGGCGGCAACAGCGCGCATATTGCACCGAGGCGTTTTCGCTGCCATCGAGGCTCAGGCCACCTTGCGAGACAGTTTCGTGCGAGGTGTAGCGCTCGCGCGTCATGAGCAGGGCATCGGGGCGGTGGCCATGTTCACTCATTAGCACAGTGAGGCGTTTGGCCACAATGCTGGCTACCCGTTTGCCCAAGCCAATGTCGGTCATGAGTTCGTCGCGGCTGTGGCTGCCGGTAAAGCGCAGTAGCTTGTCCCAAATGACTTTGGTGTTGCCATCTTCGGGCGGCAAGCCTTCAATGCCTTCGGCGCGCAGGGCTTGGGTCAGTAGCTTTTCGCCCAAGCCTTCGGACTCAGAATGGGCCAAAGTTTTCAGGTAATGGCGAATTTTGGAGCGCGCGCGCCCAGTACGCACAAAGCCTAGCCAAGCGGGGTTAGGGGTGGCCTCGGCAGTGGTGATAATTTCTACCACATCGCCATTTTTCAGTTCGGTGCGTAGCGGCACCTGCTCGTTGTTGATTTTGGCCGCCGAGGTGCGGTTGCCAACGTTGCTGTGGATAGCATAGGCAAAATCAACCACCGTGGCCCCTTGCGGCATGGCCATAATTTGGCTTTTGGGGGTGAACACATACACCGCATCGGGGAACAAATCAACTTTAACGTGGTCCCAAAACTCGGCGGCATCGCGGGTTTCGTTTTGGATGTCGAGCAAGGATTGCAGCCATTGGGTGCCTAGGCGCTCGGCGGCGGTGCTATCGTGCTCTTGTGCTTTATACAACCAATGCGCTGCCACGCCAGCTTCGGCAATGATGTGCATCTCTTCGGTGCGTAACTGAAACTCTATGTTGATGCCCGATGGCCCTACCAATGTGGTGTGCAAAGACTGGTAACCATTGAGCTTGGCAATGGCGATATGGTCTTTGAACTTGCTGGGCACTGGTTTGTACAGTTGGTGCAGCAGACCCAAGCCGGTGTAGCAATCAATGATGCTGGGCACAATCACGCGAAAGCCATACAAATCCGTCACCTGGGCAAAACTCAGGTGCTTGAGCATCATTTTTTGGTAAATGGCGTAGAGGGTTTTTTCGCGCCCGGCCAAGCGCACCTTCATGCCCGCTTTGGCAAACACGGTATCGACATCGGCCTGCACTTTTTGAATCAGGTCACGGCGGCGGCTGCGCGCTTTTTGGATGGCCTTGCTCAGGGTGGCATAACGCCACGGGTGCAGGTGGCGAAAAGACAGGTCTTGCAGCTCGCGGAAGGTTTGGTTCAGGCCCAAACGGTGGGCAATTGGGGCGTAAATTTCAATCGTTTCGGACGATATGCGCTTCCATTTGCTGCGCGGCATGTCCGACAAGGTTCGCATGTTGTGCGTACGGTCGGCCAGTTTGATAAGAATGACGCGCACATCACGCGCCATCGCCAGCAGCATTTTGCGAAAAGACTCGGCTTGGTTTTCTTCGCGCGTGTCAAATTGCAGTTTGTCGAGTTTGGTCAGCCCATCGACCAACTCGGCCACTGGCACACCAAAGCGCTCGATTAAATCGGCTTTGGTGATGCCACAGTCTTCCATGGCATCGTGCAGCAGGGCGGCCATCAGCGCTTGGGCATCCAACTTCCAAGTAGCGCATTGTGCGGCCACTGCAATCGGGTGGGTGATGTAGGGTTCACCGCTGTTGCGTAGCTGGCCCAAGTGGGCCGCGTCGGCATAGCGGTAGGCTTGGCGCACCAGCTCAATGCTGGCTGGGTCAAGGTAGTCTAAATTGTCGGTCAGGGCGGCAAAACTAGCCGCTGCTGCATTGGCGGCTGCCGCTGCGGCATCCCCGCCAACCGGGGGGGCATCCGCCTGTGAGGAGCCAAGAGAGGTGGGGTTTTTCAAAGCCGGTTTCATGCCTCAAATGTAGCGTTGCTGTGCTAGGTGTGCAAAACAGGAAAAAAGACCATTTTGCCTATTCGCTTTTGCTGCTGCCCAAAGACATGGCCTTGGCGGCAATTTTGGCAGTAGATGAACGCTACAGCGTTAAGATGGATGGCCTCCCCCAACTGCAACAACAGGAGACAACATGGCAACAAAAGCGTGGGCAGCAGCTGCTTGGTGCCTAGCATTGGTGGCCTGTGGTCCACAGCCCGATACTGCGCGCACAGCACCACAATACAGCACGCAAGCCCCCGAGGGGGTGCGCCAGTATGTGTTTGCCATCCATCCGCTGCACAATCCGGCACGCTTGTTTGCCTTGTATGGGCCACTGATTGACTACCTGAACCAGCATTTGCCCGACACGCCACTGCGGCTAGAGGCTTCGCGCAATTACGAAGAGTTTGAAAAAAAACTGTATGGCCGCCAATTAGACTTTGCCTTGCCCAACCCCTATCAAACCCGCAATTCCTTACGTTATGGTTATCGGGTCATTGCCAAA
This sequence comes from uncultured Simplicispira sp., assembly GCA_964388325.1. Classification (GTDB taxonomy): domain Bacteria; phylum Pseudomonadota; class Gammaproteobacteria; order Burkholderiales; family Burkholderiaceae_C; genus Simplicispira. Next base: position 87,384 of record CAYMAC010000005.1, read on the forward strand.
ATGGGCAATGATGAGCTGTTTACCGGGCTGATTTTGGTGCGCCGCGATAGCGACATCCAGCAAGTAATTGACCTCAAAGGTAAAAAAGTGGCCTATCCAGCTGCCACAGCGCTGGCTGCTACCATGATGCCGCAATACTACTTACAAACCCACGGCTTGGATGTGCAACGTGATGTAGATAACCTGTATGTAGGCTCGCAAGAGTCTTCTATCCTGAACGTCTACTATGGTCACACCGCTGCAGCTGCTACATGGCCACTGCCGTGGCGCGAGTTCCAAAAAGAGCAACCCGACAAAGCCGCCGAATTAGAAGTGAAATGGCAAACCGAACCCCTGATTAACAACGGCGTAGTGGCACGCGATGATGTACCGCCAGAGCTGGCCGAAAAAATCACCGTGCTGCTAGAAACCCTGCACACTACCCCCGCAGGAGAAGCACTGCTCAAACGGCTAGAGCTATCGCAGTTTGAGCGCGCTGACAACCAACGCTACCAAGTGATTGAAGATTTTTTACGGCGCTTTCAGCAAAAAGTGCGCCCCCTGCCCCAGGAGCAACCATGACGGCTGCTGCATGGCAACGGGTCACAAACAGCGTAATGGGTGGTGCCTTTAAGCGCCAAATTGTGCTGGTGTTTGCACTGGGATTTTTGTGCCTGTTTAGTGCTCTAGTAGCTTATTTGGTGCGCGCACAAAGCCAAAATTTGTATGAAGAAAACCACAACGCTGCCCAAGGCTTGGCGCAATCGCTGGCGGTGAGTTCGCGCTCTTGGGTGCTGGCCCACGATTTAATGGGGCTAGAAGAGGTGATTGTCTCGTTTGCCTCTTATCCCGGCCTGCACTATGCGATGGTGCTGTCGCCCACAGGACGGGTGCTGGCGCATACCGACCCCAGCAAAATGGGCCTGTTCATCCACGACGAGACCAGCAAAATTTTGCTACAACCGCCCAATGGCCCACACCAAAGGCTGGCCGATGATGCTCAACTGATTGACATTGCGGTACCCATTGCCTTGGGCGAGCGCCACCTTGGTTGGGCGCGCGTGGCACTGGGGCGCGAGACTATTCAAGCCGATTTGCGCGCTGTCATTGTCCGCAGTATGGTGTTCATTGGCTTGGCCACTGCTTTGGCCTTGCTGGCATCGGCCCTGATTGCCAACCGTTTGGCGCGGCGCATTGCCGCTTTGGTGGGCGTGGCCGACAAGGTACGCAACGGCGATAGCAGTGTACGCGCCGACCTCCGTGGTGCCGTCGATGAAGTCACACTGCTGGCCGAAAGTTTTAACCGCATGTTGGATGCCTTAGAGCAAAACCAACAGGCGCTACGCACCGCCTCGCGTTACAGCCGCAGCCTGATAGAAGCCCACCTAGACCCCCTGCTGGTAGTTAGCAGCGCTGGCAAAATTACCGACCTCAACCACGCGGCTGAAACCATCACTGGACGTAGCCGCCAAGCTTTATTAGGCACTGATTTTGCCGAGCATTGCACCGAGCCAGAACAAGCCCATGCGCTGTTTGTGCAAGCACTGGCCAGCGAACAAGTCACAGACCGCGCCCTGTCCATTCGCCACCTTGATGGCCATGTCACCCATGTGCTGTATAACGCTGGTATCTTCCGTAACGCTTTGGGCGAAGTGCTGGGCGTGCTGGCCGCCGCCCGTGACATCACCGAGCGCCAGCGCCTCGACGAAGAAATGCGCCGCTACAAAGACCGCCTAGAAGCCGAAGTGCAGCAACGTACCGCCGATTTGGTACTGGCACGCAATGCCGCTGAGGCAGCCAACCAAGCCAAAAGTGCCTTTTTGGCCAATATGAGCCACGAGCTACGCACGCCGCTCAATGCGGTGCTGGGCTTTTCTAACATGGTGCGCCGTGACCCGCAGTTGCCCGAACGCCTGCGCCAAAACCTTGACATCATTAACCGCAGCGGCGAACACCTACTCACCCTCATCAACGACGTGTTAGACATGGCCAAAATTGAGGCCGGGCGCGTGCAGTTGCAGCAAGTGCCATTTGACTTGGGTGCGTTGGTGCGCGATGTGACCGACATGATGCAAATCCGGGCGCAAGAAAAGGGGCTGCATTTATTGATTGACCAAGACTCAGAGTTTCCACGCTACATCGTGGGTGACGAGGCCCGCTTGCGCCAAGTGTTCATCAACTTGTTGGGCAATGCCATTAAATTTACCGAGCAAGGCGGGGTGTCGATACGCTTGGGCACGCGACAAAACCAACAATCGCATTTGGTGATTGAAGTGGAAGATTCTGGCCCCGGCATTGCCCCCCAACACCAAGAAGGCATCTTTTTGCCCTTTACCCAAATTGGCGAGCAAGGCATTAACAAAGGCACCGGCTTGGGCCTGACCATCACACGCCAGTTTGTGCAACTGATGCACGGCACCATCACCCTGCACAGCACTGTGGGTGTGGGTTCGGTGTTTCGCATAGAGTTGCCCTTGCAAGCAGCGTTAGAGTCCGACATCCAACGCCCCGAGGCCATCCAACATGGCGAAGTGGTAGGTTTGGCCCCAGGCCAGCAACCTTGGCGCATTTTGATTGTCGAAGACCAACGCGACAACCAAGTGCTGCTGTCGCAATTGTTGGGTACGGTAGGTTTTGAGTGGCGTATTTCTGAAAACGGTGCTAAAGGTGTGCAAATGTTCCAAGAATGGCACCCTGACTTTATCTGGATGGACCACCGGATGCCCGTAATGGATGGCGTAGAAGCCACGCGGCACATTCGGCAATTGCCCGGCGGCCAAGAGGTCAAAATCGTCGCCGTCACGGCCTCGGCCTTGCAAGAGCAAAAGGCCGAACTCTTGGCCGCTGGTATGGATGATTTTGTGCGTAAACCGTACCGCTCCAGCGAGATTTTTGACACCATGGCCAAACATTTGGGGGTGCGTTATACCTACGAGGGCCTACCCGAGGCCGATGATGGCGCGGCCACCGCCCTGAGCGTGGAGATGTTTACTGCGCTGCCCGATGCCCTGTGCCAACAATTACAACAAGCCCTAGAAAGTTTAGAAAACGAGGCCATTGACCTTGCGTTGCGGGCCGTAGCTGGGCACGATGCAGTTTTGGGCAAAAATTTGCGCCGTTTAGTGAACAATTTTGACTATCCGGCCATCCTCAACATCCTACAAGCGCGCCTCCATGTCGCATAAAGGAAGAATTCTGGCCGTCGATGACACTGCGGCCTCGCTCAAATTGCTGTCCGATTTGTTGCGTAACGAGGGCTACGATGTGCGCTCGGCCATCAATGGCGAGTTGGCGCTGCGCTCAGCAGCCATCAATCCGCCCGAGTTGGTGCTGCTCGATATTCGGATGCCCGAAATGGACGGCTTTGAAGTCTGCCGCCGCCTCAAAGCAGACCCTATCACCGCGCAGGTGCCAGTGATTTTTGTCAGCGCCCTGACCGATACCGATGAAAAGCTACATGGCTTTGAACTGGGGGCGGTAGATTTTGTGACCAAGCCGTTTCAGCGCGAGGAACTGTTGGCACGGGTGCGGGTGCATTTAGAAGTGGACCGCCTACGCAATCACCTAGAAGAAGCAGTGCAAGAGCGCACACGCAAGTTGCAAGAAAGCCAAGAATACCAGCGCAAAACGCTGGTTGATTTTGTGGCCACCTTGGGGGCTACGGTGGAGTTGCGCGACCCCTACACCGCTGGCCACCAGCGCCGGGTGGCAGACTTGGCGAGTGCCATTGCCCGGCAATTGCAATGGCCACAAGAGCAAATAGAGGGCTTGTATCTGGCCAGTGTGGTGCATGATTTTGGCAAAATCAGGGTGCCCACCGAAATTTTGTGCAAACCGGGCAAACTCAAAGATTTAGAGTTTCGACTGGTGCAAGAGCACTCTAAAACCGGCTATGACATTTTGCAATCGATTGCCTTTCCGTGGCCGATTGCCCAAACCGTCTATCAGCACCATGAGCGTTTAGATGGCTCAGGCTATCCACAAGGGTTGCACGGCCCCGACATCTTGCCCGAGGCCAAAGTGCTGGCCGTGGCCGATGTGGTCGAAGCCATGATGTCGCATCGCCCCTACCGGGCCAGCTTGGGGCCAGAAGTGGCGCTACAAGAAATTGAAAAACACCGGGGCACCTTTTACGAGGCCGAGGTGGTAGATGCGTGCGTGTGCCTGTTTCGAGAGCAGGGGTATCGGCTACCCAACTAAGAGACAGAAATGCCAGGCACAGCGGCACGCTCTTCTAAGGCGCGCGCACATGCGGCGGCCAATAGCAGCGCTGCCGAAGAGAAATAAATCCACACTAGCAGCGCCACCAAAGAGCCTGCCGCTCCATAGGCCGACACCACAGCCGCCCCCGACAAGTAGCTGGCCAGCCCGTGGCGGCCCACGGTAAATAAGCCTGCCCCGAGCAAAGCCCCCCAAGCCAAAAAGCGCAAGCGCGGCTTGGGGCTGGCACTGATACGCATCAAACCTAAAAATAGCGCGGTGGCAAACAAAAACGATGCTCCCTCGCTCAAAATCAGCAGCGGCAAACGGTACGGAAAATACGCCCCTAGCCATGCAGTGGCCAGCGCCAGCGCTGCCGACATCAACAGCGACAGCAGCAGCAAAAAGCCTAGCGCCAACAAATAGGCCAGCCCACGCACACGCAGCGCCGCCGTAACCCGCCAGCCACCCCCTAGCGCGGGTGCTTGGCTGTGCCAAATGCGCGCAAAAGAAGCCTGCAACTCGGCAAACACCCCGGTAGCACCCCATAGTAGCAGCAACAACGCCACCACCGAAGCCAGCAGCCCTTCGGTTGGTGCTTGGGCACTGGCCAAGGCTTGGCGCACCACTTCGGCGGTGCGTTCGCTAGTGAAGGTGCGAATTTGTGCCAATAAGTTCAGCTCTACCACTGTGCGGTCTAGCCACCAGCCTAAGCTGGCTACCACCACCACCAACAAGGGAGCCAGACTTAACATGCCGTAAAACGACATGGCGGCACTCATGCGCGGGCCGTCGGCCTCTAGCCATAGCTGCACTGCACGCACCGGCCACCACGGCAAGGGCGTGGCGGCGGGGTCGGCCTTGGCTGGTGCCATAGCGGTGTCTGGTAGCGGGGCGGACATGGGCGCAATATAGCGCGCTTGGCTTACGCCATTTTGCGCTGGCGTAACGCCAGCCACAGTAAAGCGCCCCCCGTCAGGGCCAGCGGTAACAAAGAACCTACATTCAACCACCACCAGCCTTGCGTAGTCACTAAAGCACCGGAGGCAAAAGAAGTCAGGGCCATGGTGGCAAACACCGCAAAATTAATACCCGCTTGGGCGCGGTCTTTTTCTTCGGGGCGGTAGGCTTGCAAGGCCAAGGTGGTGCCGCCGGTAAACAAGAAATTCCAACCCACGCCCAAAAAGAACAAGGCCACGGTAAATTGCGCCACTTCTTGCCCCGACAACGCCACCAGCACGCACAGCAAATTGAGCAATACCCCTACCCCCATCACCGGCAACACCCCCCAGCGCTTGATGAGGTGACCGGTAAAAAAGCCGGGGGCAAACATGCCCACTACATGCCATTGCAAGACAAAGGCCGCTTCTTCAAAGGCGTAGCCACACACCTGCATGGCCAGTGGGGTAGCTGCCATCAGCAAGTTCATAACACCATAGCCCAGTGCAGAGGCCAGTATCGCCACGATAAACGCTGGCTGGCGCAACAGTTCAGCCAGAGGCCGCCCGGCCCCAGTCGTGCTACTGGTGCCAGCAGGGCTGATGCGTTCAAACCGAATGGCCGCCATGCAGGCCATAGACAGCAGTGCCACCCCCACCAAAGCCAAATAGGTAGCCACAAACGGCACCTGCAAGCCATCGCGGCTGTGGTTGGCCAGATAAGGCCCAGCCACCGCACCAATCAAGCCACCCGCCAGCACCAAAGAAACGGCTTTTTCCCGAAAGCTAGGTGCCGCCAACTCCGCCGCCGCAAAGCGGTATAGCTGGCCGTTGGCGCTGTAATAACCTGCCACCATCGTACCCAAGCACAGCCCCCAAAATTGGCCGCTATGCACCGCCCAAGCGCACCACAGCGCGCAAACCAGCGCCACGGCCAAGCCTATCTGGAACGACACCTGCCGTCCCCAGCGCCGCTGGCTGCGCGCCACCAGCCCCGTCGATAACGCTCCACCCACCACATAGCCCATCACGGGCAGGGTAGCCATCCAGCCATAGGGGGCCAATTGCAGGCCGACCAAGCCGTTGATGGCAATAAAGACCACATTGTTGGTCAGGAACAAGCCTTGGCACAGGGCCAACAACCAGAGATTACGGTTCATGAAAATTTCTTTGTTAACTATTTGACTATTTAACTACTTATGCAAATAATAGCTGCTATTTCTGCCCTGCTTATTGGTTTACCCATGCTGAAAATCCGTCCCCTTGCGCTGTCCTTGACTGTGCTGCTGTCTGGTGGGGTCAGTGCTGTTTTTGCTGCCAATTTAGCATCGGTACCTGCCCAAGCCGTGAGCAGCACCAGCCGCAGCAGTTTTGACGGCACGGTAGAGGCGGTGCGCCATACAGCAGTGGCAGCACAGGTACCCGGTGCCGTGGTAGAGCTGGCCGTCAAAGCCGGCGACCGGGTGCAGGCCGGGCAATTGCTGTTGCGCTTAGATGCCCGCACGGCCGACCAAAGCGCTGCCGCCGTGCAAGCCCAAGTGCAGGCAGCCCAAGCAGCACTGGATGTAGCCGCGCGCGCCTACCAACGCCAGCAGCAACTGCACCAACAAAAATACATCAGCCAAGCCGCTTTAGAGCAGGCCCAAGCGCAGTTCCAGGCCAGCCAAGCCCAATTAACCGCACAAATAGCCCAAGCCGGTGCTGCCCGCACCCAAACGAGCTTACACACCGTGCACGCCCCTTATGCGGGCCTGATTGCCGAGGTAGCAGTGGTGTTGGGCGATATGGCCATGCCCGGCAAACCCTTGCTCACCTTGTATGACCCCAGCGCCCTGCGCGTCACAGCTGCTGTGCCGCAATCGGTATTGCAGCCAGAGCTGGCCATGGATGCCGTGCAGGTAGAACTGCCTGGTTTGCTGGGCGCGGCCCAATGGCCGCTGCCGCAGCGCGTGCAGGTGTTGCCCACAGCAGATGCCGCCACGCATACCGTACAAATTCGGGCTGATTTGCCTGTGGGCCTGCCGGGTGCAGTTCCGGGTCAGTTTGCCCGTCTGTGGTTGCCAGTGGCAAGCCATAGCGCCGCCGATACTGCTGCGCGCATCGGGACCGTCTCGGTGCCAGTGCAAGCCGTGGTGCGCCGCGCCGAAATGACCGGCGTTTATGTGCAAGCCCAAGGCGGCCAACCGCGCTTGCGCCAAGTGCGTTTAGGCCGAACTATGGGTAACCACATCGAGGTGTTGAGCGGCCTTGCAGCGGGCGAGAACGTCATCACCAACCCGGCAGCGGCCAGCCGCGCACCGGCACCAGCCCCCTAAGGCCGCCCGCATGAGCCAGTCCACTGAGCAAATGACCTTGGGCATTTCGGGCCGCATTGCCGGTTTTTTCCAAAGCGCCCATATCACGCCACTACTGGCCTTGTTGGCTTTCTTGTTGGGCGTGTTTGCCGTACTGGTCACGCCGCGCGAAGAAGAACCCCAAATCAACGTCACGATGGCCAATGTGCTGGTGCCCTTTCCGGGGGCCAGCGTGCGCGATGTGCAGCAAATGGTAGCCATCCCTGCCGAGCAGGTACTGTCGCAAATCAGCGGCACCGAGCATGTGATGTCGCTGTCGCGCCCCGGACTGGCCATTTTGACGGTGCAGTTTAAGGTGGGTGTGCCGCGCACCGAGGCGCTGGTGCGCCTGTACGACACCATCCATTCTCATGCGGATTGGCTGCCCCAAGGCTTGGGGGTCTTGCCGCCCATCATCAAACCCAAGGGCATTGACGATGTGCCCATCGTCACCCTAACGCTGCACAGCCCGCGCACCGATAGCGGTGCATTTGATTTAGAGCGCGTGGCCCACAGCATGGAGGCTGACCTCAAGCGTGTGCCCGGCACGCGCGAAGTGAGCACCGTGGGTGGCCCCGGCCGTGCCGTGTTGGTAGCCTTAGACACAGGCCGCATGGCCAGCAGCGGCGTGACGGTAGATGACCTGCGCCGCGCCCTGCAATCGGCCAACTGGGGCCTGCCCGTGGGCGAGCTGCTGGGCGGCAACCGGGCCGTGGCTATCGAGTCTGGCCCCTTCTTACGCAGTGCCGACGAGGTGGCCGAACTGGTGGTGGGCGTGCGCGCTGGCAAGCCGGTGTTTTTGCGCGATGTGGCCAATGTACGCGATGGCCCTTTGCCGCCCAGCCGCTATGTGTGGCACGGCACGGCAGGCCAAGAGGCCCGCGAATCTCCCGCCGTGACCATCAGCATCACCAAAAAGCCCGGCGAGAACGCCATCGACGTGGCCAACGCCGTATTGGAGCGCGTAGCGGTGCTGAAAAACACCGTCATTCCGGCAGATGTGGAAATCATCGAAACGCGCAACTATGGTGCCACGGCCAACGACAAGGCGCAAAAGCTGATTCAAAAACTGCTGTTTGCCACCGCCTCAGTTGTCGCCTTGGTGTTTATCGCGCTGGGCAAACGCGAGGCGGCCATTGTGGGTACCGCCGTGGTGCTAACGCTTACCGTGACGCTGTTTGCCTCTTGGGCTTGGGGCTTTACGCTCAACCGGGTATCGTTGTTTGCGCTGATTTTCTCGATTGGTATTTTGGTGGACGATGCCATCGTGGTGGTAGAAAACATTCACCGCCACCAGCAACTTTACCCCGGCAAAACGCTGGCACAAATCATTCCCGGTGCCGTGGATGAAGTGGGCGGCCCGACCATTTTGGCCACCCTGACGGTGATTGCCGCACTGCTGCCAATGGCCTTTGTCTCTGGGCTGATGGGGCCGTACATGAGTCCCATCCCCATCAATGCCAGCATGGGCATGTTGCTGTCGCTGGCGATTGCCTTTGTGGTTACGCCTTGGCTGGCGCGGCTGTGGATGAAGCCGGTCTCGGTGGCCGATGCGGCGCACCACGCCACGCACCCGCATGGTATGGCGGGCAAAATTACCCCGCTGTTTACACGCATTTTTACGCCCCTGCTCGATGAAAAACGCGGTGCGCGCAACCGCACCCTGTTGGGCTTGGGCGTGGCAGGCTTGATTGCTATCTCGGTGGCGCTGCCAGTGGCTGGGCTGGTGCTGCTCAAGATGCTGCCGTTTGATAACAAGTCCGAGTTTCAGGTGGTGGTCGATATGCCCGCCGGTACGCCGGTAGAGCAAACCGCCGCTGTGCTGCACGAGCTGGGGGCTTATTTGGCCACCGTGCCCGAAGTAACCCACTACCAAGCCTACGCGGGCACCGCTGCGCCCATCAACTTCAATGGGCTGGTGCGCCAGTATTACCTGCGTGCTGGCGGCGAGGTGGGCGATATCCAAGTCAATTTGGTCGATAAGCACCAGCGCAAAGACCAAAGCCATGCCATTGCTACCCGTGTGCGCCCCGCATTGCAAAAAATCGGCCAGCGCTTTGGTGCCAACGTCAAAGTGGTTGAAGTGCCACCCGGCCCACCGGTATTGGCCCCCATCGTGGCAGAAATTTACGGCCCCGAAGAAGCAGGCCGCCGCCAAGTGGCCAAGGCCGTGCGCGCTGTATTAGAAAAAACCCCCGGCGTAGTTGATGTGGACGATAGCAGCATTGCCCCAGCGCCGCGCACCCTGTTGCTGGTCGATAGGCGCAAAGCGGCGCTGCTGGGCGTGCCGCAGCAAGCCATTGTGACCACCTTGCGCGCTGGGCTGGCCGGTGAAGCCGCCACCTACCTGCACGACGAAAGCAAATACCCTGCCGCTGCCGTATTGCAACTGCCCGCCGAGCAGCATGGCGATTTGAGCGCCCTGCTGCAACTGACGGTACGCAGTGCCTCGGGGGCTTTGGTGCCGATTCGTGAATTGGTCACGGTGAGCGACACCCTGCGCGAGCAACCCATTTATCACAAAGACTTGCTGCCCGTGAATTTTGTGGTGGCCGATATGGCGGGCAAGATTGATAGCCCGCTCTATGGCATGTTTGCCATGCGCGCCGAGATTGCCAAGCTGCCCATGCCCGATGGCGGCCCGCTGGCTGAATACTTTATCCACCAGCCCCAAGACGCTTGGCGCGGCTATGCCCTCAAGTGGGATGGCGAGTGGCAAATTACCTACGAAACCTTCCGCGACATGGGTGCAGCCTATGGCGTGGGCCTGATTTTGATTTACCTGCTGGTGGTGGCGCAGTTTGGCTCTTACCTCACGCCGCTCATCATCATGGCACCGATTCCACTCACCATTATTGGGGTCATGCCCGGCCATGCACTGCTGGGGGCGCAATACACCGCCACCAGCATGATTGGCATGATTGCGCTGGCCGGCATCATCGTGCGTAACTCCATCTTGCTGGTGGACTTTATCAACCTGCAAGTGCGTAGCGGCGTGCCGTTTGAGCAGGCCATTGTGCAATCGGCCATCACCCGTGCCCAACCCATTGTGCTGACCGGGCTGGCGGCCATGCTGGGTGCATTCTTTATTCTGGACGACCCGATTTTTAACGGCCTGGCCATCTCCTTGATTTTTGGCATTGCCGTCTCTACCGTGTTGACGCTGGTGGTCATTCCTGTTTTGTACTATGTGGCTTATCGCCACCGGCTGCAGGCACTGCGCCCAGCCCCCTGAACCTGTTTTTTCACCCCCTGGAGTTTGAGAGTATGAGCACTTCTTACCATGACCTGACCCGTGATATTTCCGCCGAATTAGGCAAACTGCGTGGCGAAATGCCCGACACCCTGCAAGCTTTCCATGCGCTGGGCAAAGCAGCTTCTGCCGAGGGCGCACTGGACAAAAAAACCAAAGAGCTGATTGCCGTGGCGTTGTCGGTGGCTGCGCGCTGCGACCCTTGCGTTGGCTTTCACTTGCAGGCGCTGGTCAAGCTGGGTGCCACCCGTGCCGAGCTGGCCGATGTGCTGGCGATGGCTGTCTATATGGGCGGCGGCCCGTCGCTGATGTATGCCGCCAAGGCTTCGGCAGCTTTTGATGAATTTAGCGCTGCCGCAGCAGCCTAATCTGCCCTTGCCGCAGTCTGTGCTGCTGGCTATTTTTCCGCACTGGGCGGATACTGGGGTGCAGCGTAGCTGCTGGTATCTGAAGCAACCTGCATATTCAAAAAAATGGGCGGCCCTGTGCAGGTGAAGGTTAGTGGGTGGCCCCCTTACTGGAGACAAAAACATGCAGCACCACATCCCCTCTTCTGCTGTCGTTCCTGTGCCCTCGCGGCGCCGCTGGTTGGCAGGCACCGCCAGTGCGGGTGCTGCCCTGACTTTGGGGCTAGGCCATAACACGGCTGCACAGGCCAAGCAAAGCACCAAAGCCCATATCGTGATTGCGGGCAGTGGTCTAGGTGGGCTGGCCTTGGCCCATCGCTTATTAGACTTGCTCGACGGTGCCCAAATCACCATCATTGATGCCAAAGAGGCACACAACTACCAGCCCGGTTACACCTTAGTGGCCAGTGGGGTCTGGCCGGTGAGCAAAGTCATAGACCGCAATGCCGACTTCATGCCCGCTGGCGTGCGTTGGATAAAAGAAATGGTGGCCGAATTTGACCCGGCAGCGCAAACCGTAGTTACCAGCGGCGGCCAGCGTGTGCGCTACGACTATCTGGTGGTGGCCGTAGGCACACACCAAGACTGGCAACAAATTGAGGGCATGGATGTGCGCGCCATCGGCCAAAACGGCCTGACCAGCGTCTATCCCAGCCCCGAGGCTGCTGCAGCCACTTGGGCGGCGATGGACACCTTCCGCCAAAAGGGCGGACAGGCCGTCATGACGCTGCCCAGCACGCCGCTTAAATGCGCCGGTGCGCCGCTCAAAATGACCTTCATGTTGCGCGACCGGCTGGCCCAAGCAGGCACCCTGCCTCAATCGCAGGTCACGTTCTATTCTGCTTTGGGCAATATCTTTGGTGTCAAAACTGTCAATGACAACGTATTAGAGCGCTGGCAGGCGCTGGGCGTGAACGTGCAGTTCACGCAAAAGCTCAAGGCCATCGACATTGGCGCACGCCGTGCCACCTTCGTCAACCCAGAGGGTGCGGCCACCGAGGTGCCCTACGACTTCATCCACGTCGTGCCGCCCATGCGCGCCCCCGATGCGGTCAAAAATTCGGATTTGGCTTGGAAAGAAGGCCCGATGGCTGCGGGCGGCTGGTTAGAGGTGGACAAAGACACCTTGCAGCACCGGCGCTACAAAAACGTGTTTGGCTTGGGCGACATCAACGGCACTCCACGCGGCAAAACAGCCGCCACCGTGAAAAAAAGCGCTCCCATCGTCGCCCAACATTTGGTGCAAGTCATAGCGGGCCAAAGCCCCAGCCAGAAGTTTGATGGCTACACCTCTTGCCCCATGATTGTGCGCGAAGGCTCGGCCATGCTCATTGAGTTTGATTACGAAGGGCGCTTAGTGCCCTCACTGCCCATGATTGAGCCACTGCAAGAAAGCTACTTTGCTTGGCTGATGAAGGTGCGGATGCTCAAGCCCGCCTATCTGGCGGTACTCAAAGGTCGCGTTTAACCCCCAGCACAGGAGCAAAACCATGTACGAAATTTGGCTGGTGATGAACATTGTTTACGAAATCGCCCTCAGCATTTGGCCAGTGGTGGCATTGGCGCTGGCGGTTTGGTTGGTGCTACTGGTATTGGCACGCCAGCGCGTGGGCTGGCGGCAAGTGCCGCTGGCGTTGGCTGTCGGGGCTGCGGTGGCGGTGTTGCTGTTTTTGCTGGTGCCTAGCCTGACGCAATCGTCTTTGTCCAATATGGGCTATTGGGTAGATTGGGCCAATTTGTTGGCGATAGCATTGGGCTTGGGGGCGTTGGCAGCGGTGTTTGCATGGCCGCTGCTGGCGCTGCTGCGCCAGCCCGGCACCACAGGAAAACCCTGATAGCCCCTGCAAGCCTTTTGCAAGCCCCACCGGGTTGAATGGGCTCCATGCCCAATGCTTTTAACTTTGCCGCTTCGCCCTTTGATTGTCTCAACCCCGAAGAGCAGGGGCTGGTACGCAAGAGTGTCGATATTGCCTACTTTCCCGAGGGAAAAGTGGTGCTGGATGTGGGTGCCGTGCCTACGCACCTGTTCATCATCATCAAGGGCTATGTCACACAAACCGAGGGCGAAGAGGTACTAGCCACCTACGGCCCCGACGACACCTTTGACGGTCGGGGTTTGGTGGCTGGGCGCGTCAGCAGCCGCTTTGTGGCCGCTGAAGAGGTACTGGCCTACCAACTTACCCACGAGGCCGTCAATGAGCTAATTGCACGCAATGCCACTTTTGGCGCTTTGCTGTTTTCAGACATTGGGCACAAACTTAACACCTTGGCGCAGCGCGGCGATGAGCACGAGTTGCAATCGCTCACGTTGGCGCGCGTCGATGCTACCTACCTGCGCCCGGCCCATGCAGTAGCTGCCAACACCGACATCATCTCCGTGGTGCGTCTGTTCCAAGAGCAGCGCACCAACAGCGTACTGGTAACGGGCTTGCCCGGCGGCGAGCTGGGCATTTTTAGCAATACTACCTTGCAGCGTGCCGTGCTAGATGGCCGCCCGCTGCACCAACTGACGGTGGGCGAGTTTGCCAGCAGCCCGGTGGTCACGGTGCGTCCCGGCGACCAGTTGGGCGATGCAATGGCCCTGCTATTGCGTAGCCGGGTGCATCGGCTGGTGGTGGTAGATGAGCAGCAAAAAATCCACGGCATCCTAGAAGCACTGGACATGTTCAGCTTCTTGGCCAACCACTCGCACCTGATTACCGTACAAATTGAGCAAGCCCCCGACTTGGCCGCACTAGAGCAAGCTGCCGCGCAAATCACCCGCTTGGTTACTTTGCTCTACCGGGGTGGCACGCGCATCCGCCTCATGGCCACCTTGGTGCAGCAGCTCAATGCGCGTTTGTTTGAGCGTGCTTGGCAGATGCTGGCCCCAGCCGATTTAGTGGCCAACAGTTGCTTGTTTGTCATGGGCAGCGAGGGCCGGGGCGAGCAACTGCTCAAAACCGACCAAGACAACGGCCTTATTTTGCGCGATGGCTACACACCACCCGAAGACTTAGATGCCATTTGTCAACGCTTCTCCCAAGCCCTGATTCGTTTTGGTTACCCTGAGTGCCCCGGCTACATCATGGTGAGCAATTCGGCTTGGCGCGATTGCGTCAGTGCGTGGGCGCAAAAGGTGCGCCAATGGCTGTTATTGCCCGATGTCGATAGCCCCATGCACTTGGCCATTTTTATGGATGCCCATACCGTAGCCGGTGATGCCAGTTTGCTGGGCCAAGTACGCACCCGGCTGATGGAGCTGGCCACCGACAACGATGCCCTGCTGGGCCGCTTTGCTTCGGTGGTGGAATCGTTTGGCCAACATGCCAGTTGGTGGTCGCGCTTGTTGGGCAAGCCCCACGACGCACGCGGCCTGAACCTGAAAAAGGAAGGCATCTTCCCCATCGTGCATGGGGTGCGTAGTTTGGCCTTGGCGCGTCGCTTGGTGCAAACCAGCACCGCAGAGCGCATTAGCGCCTTGGTGGCCGAAGGTGCGCTCAGTGACAACCAAGGCGCCGAACTGACCGAAAGCCTGTTCTTTTTGATGGGCCTGCGCCTCAAAGCCGGGTTGGCCGAGCTAGACATGGGCCGCGTCGTCAGTGGCGATGTGAATCCCGAGCATTTAAGCAGCCTAGAGCGCGATTTGCTCAAAGATACCCTGGCCGTGGTCAAGCGCTTTAAGGCGCTGCTGCACCAGCGTTTTCATTTGGATGCGCTATGAGCCAAACCTTTGCGCCGCGCCGCTGGTTACAACAATGGCAGCGCCAATGGCAGCTGCGCCAACTTAGCAACCCAGAGTACCGTTTTTTGTGGGAGCCAGCCCCGCCCGATGAATGGGTGTCCTTAGACTGCGAAACCACCGGCCTGAATGTACGTAGCGATGAAATTATCTCCATCGGTGCGGTGCGTATTGTGGGCCAGCGCATCCTCACCAGCCAGCGTCTAGAGCTGCTGGTGCGCCCCGACAAGGGGGTGTCTGCCGAGAGCGTTCGCATCCACCGCCTGCGCGAGCAAGACGTAGCCCAAGGGCTGCCTTTGGCGGAGGCCATGCACATGCTGCTGCACTTTATTGGCAGCCGCCCACTGGTAGGTTATTTTTTAGAGTTTGATGTAGCCATGCTCAACCGCGCGGTGCGCCCGTTGTTGGGTACCGGTTTGCCACAGCCGCAAATAGAGGTCTCGGCGCTGTATTACGACTACAAATTTAGGCAATTACCAGCCTACCAGCAGCAAGAAAACGCCGATATTGATTTGCGCTTTGACACTCTCATGACCGATTTGAAGTTGCCCCGGCGTGATGCCCATGATGCCCTCAATGATGCAGTCATGGCGGCGCTGGCGTTTATCAAGCTGCGCCAGCTGGCCCCAGCCTAGCGCCTGCTCTTGCGCCACTGCTGCATCGCCGCCTTGCCCGCTGGCGTGAGCAGCGCTTGCAGTTGTCTCCAGCCTAGGCGAATACTGTCATTGCAGGCGCGCATGGCGTGGCTGTGCAGGGTTTCAAATACCAAGCCTTGCGGGCTAGGATAGGGCTGGGCAATCTCCATGTATTCAGTGTCTTCGGCGCAATCATCGCCGGGGGTATTGCGCGGGTCGTGTTTTTCTAGCAGTGCGCGCAAAGGGGTACGTACTGCTTCGCCTGACGGATTGTGCTGGGGTGCAGCAGACTTTGCACCGCCTTGCAGCCACTCCCACACCGCCACCGGGGTGCCAGTTTGCAAATTCCACGTCAGGTAAGACACCGAAGAAAAACCGTGTGCGCCGCCACAATACAGCTCTGGAGTTATATCGCGTAGCACCAACATGGTGTCGCTCCACAGCACGGGTTCTAGCGCACTCTCCCAAGTGCTGCCACCCATGCGCGTGCATTCGTAATCTTGCACCGCTTGCTCGCCTAACCATTGGCGCGCATAGCTATTAAAGGCCGCAATTCCTGCACTTTGGCCGTGCAAAGCCAAAGAGCGGGCAATGGGGGTGAATAATTCTTGGTAAGTGTGCCCTTGGTGTTGCCGGGGGCGTGATTGCACAGCATGGGCCGCTTGAATGGGGGCATAAAAATCGGCAGCGCAGGCTCCATCGTCTGCATCCACTGCTGCTGGCGTTGAGATACGACTTAACTGCACCGGCCATTTTTCGGCTCCGTTGAGGGCCTGCCAAGTGCCTTGCAAGCTCCCTTCGGCTTGAGGAGCCAGCTGCCAATGGGCCAGTGGGCGCAGTTCTACGCTGCCTGCATTGCGTACCTGTTCGGTCAGGTTGAAGTGTCCGGTACGTAAGGCCAAGGCCAAAGCCTCGTCACTGTTGTGGTGGGGGGCGTTGGCCTCTAGCCATAAACCCCGGCGCTGCGCCAGGTGGTAATACTGCGCGCCTTGTACAGACAGGCACACCATTACCGCATGGGGGCCAATGCTGCCCTTCCAAGTGCCGGCATACAACAGGGCCGCAGGCGTGGTTCCGGCGTGGCTGGCAGTAGTAGCAGCGGCCAGCCACGTAGCAGCACACAGCAAAATGGCAGGAATACGCACAAGCATTATCACAATCCAATCTTTTGTTGAACAAGGGCAGACAAGGCTGCAAAACTGTGCAGTGTGCCGCGCAGGTAGGCGAAAAAAAACCGAGCCATGAAGGCCCGGTTTTTGCAAACAGCAGGCACCACCGCAGAACGGATGGTGCCCAAAGCAGGCCGATTTAGTGGCCCGACGCTCCAGAAGCACCCAGACCAGTTTCCGAACGCACGCGCTGTGCAGGATATTCGGCACGTTCGCGGGCAGCGTTGGCGCTCTTGTCGGTGATAGAGAAGAACCAGACACCCACAAAGCCGATGGTCATGGAGAACAGCGCTGGCGAGCTGTAGGGGAACCAAGCCGAACCGGCAGGATTACCCAGCGTGGCTTCCCACACCGAGGGCGACACGATGGTCAGGCCAACCGAAGAAATCAGACCCAAGAAACCACCAATCACGGCACCACGGGTGGTACAGTCTTTCCACAATACAGCCATAAACAGCACGGGGAAGTTGGCCGAGGCAGCAATCGCGAAAGCCAGCGACACCATGAAGGCGATGTTTTGCTTTTCAAAGGCAATACCCAACACCACAGCCACCACACCCAAAGTCAGGGTAGTGATACGCGACACTTTCAGCTCAGCAGCGCTGTCGGCATTGCCCTTTTTGATGACGGTAGCGTACAGGTCGTGCGATACAGCAGAAGCGCCAGACAAGGTCAAACCAGCCACCACAGCCAGAATGGTAGCGAAGGCCACGGCAGAGATAAAGCCGTAGAACACGTTACCACCGACCGACTTGGCTACCAGCACCGCAGCCATGTTGGCCGTACCAGCACCGCCGTGGATGATGCCCTTGGCGGTATCAGCGTACTCGGGGTTGGTCAGCACCAAAGTGATGGCACCAAAACCGATGATGAAAATCAGGATGTAGAAGTAGCCAATCCAGGTGGTGGCCCACAGCACGGATTTACGGGCTTCTTTGGCATCAGGTACGGTAAAGAAGCGCATCAGGATGTGGGGCAGACCAGCAGTACCGAACATCAGGGCCATACCGAAGGAGATGGCAGAGATGGGGTCTTTGATGAAGCCACCGGGGCCCATGATGGCCAAACCAGCAGCAGCAGCTTCTTCAGGCGATTTGCCAGAGTTGGCAGCAATGCCAGCGCGCACTTCAACGCCCTTGGCAAACAGCGCTTCGGGGCTAAAGCCAAACTGTGCCAGCACCATGATGGCCATAAAGGTAACACCCGAGAGCAGCAGCACGGCCTTGATAATTTGCACCCAAGTGGTAGCCGTCATACCGCCAAACAGCACATAGACCATCATCAGCACACCAACGATGACCACAGCCATCCAGTATTCCAGACCAAACAGCAGCTTAATCAGCTGACCTGCACCCACCATTTGGGCGATGAGGTAGAAGGCCACCACCACCAGCGTGCCAGAGGCAGCAAAAGCGCGGATAGGAGTTTGTTGGAAGCGATAACCGGCCACGTCGGCAAAAGTGAACTTGCCCAAGTTACGCAGGCGCTCGGCCATCAAGAAGGTGATGATGGGCCAGCCCACCAAAAAGCCCAGCGAGTAAATCAGGCCGTCAAAACCGGAGGCCATTACCGCAGCTGAAATACCCAAGAACGAAGCGGCCGACATATAGTCACCCGCAATAGCCAAACCGTTTTGAAAGCCAGTAATGCCACCGCCGCCGGTGTAGAAGTCAGCGGCTGATTTGGTCTTGGAAGCAGCCCACTTGGTGATGTACAGCGTGCCAGCCACAAACGCGCCGAACATGACGATGGCCGTCCAGTTGGTGGCCTGTTTGGCCGCTTGGCCTACGTCGCCCCCGGCGGCGTAAGCGCCCCCGGCAGCCAGCAGCGCCAGCAGGGCGCCCAAAAATTGCACACGAGACTTCATTTGGACGCATCCTTCAGGATTTCTTGGGTCAGGCGGTCAAACTCGCCGTTGGCGCGATTGACATAGTAACCAGTGATGGCAATGGTGAAAATAATCACACCCATGCCGATGGGGATACCAATCGACGTGACACCAGCGCCGATGGGCTGTGCCAAAAAGGGCTTATTAAAAGCCACCAAAGCGATGAAGCCGTAATAGACGATCATCATCAAAATGGTCAGGGTAACACCTAGACCGTTGCGCTTGGATTGCAACTCTAAGTATTTGGGATGGCGCTGTATCTTATCTACCACCGAATCGCTCATGGCGTCGTCTCCTCAGGAATGGATGAAAGGCAAAGCCGCAAAAAACACCGGCTTTACGAGGCTGGCCCATTCTGCAAACGCCGTCTGACCAACTCCTTACGAAAATCACCCAAAACTGTCATTTAAGTATTTGATTTACTTGGGGGAAACCCGTTAGTAATTACCCTAGGTTTTGCCCTGCCAAGAGTGAGGCAGCTGTCGTTTTTTCTAACTTCAGGCACCATCAAGCTGTTTTTGCCTGCTTTTGGTTTGCTAAAGAAAGTGTTTCATGCAAGACGGTCTAATCCGCATTCGGGGTGCACGCCAGCACAATCTGCAAAATTTGGACTTGGATATTCGCACCGGTGAGTTGACCGTAGTCACTGGCCCCAGCGGCTCGGGCAAGTCCAGTTTGGTGTTCGATACCCTCTATGCCGAGGGCCAACGCCGCTATGTCGAAACTTTTAGCGCCTATGCGCGCCAGTTTTTGGAGCGCATGGATAAGCCTGCGGTGGACTCCATCGAGGGCGTGCCTCCGGCCATTGCTATCGACCAGACCAACCCGGTACGCAGTTCGCGCTCTACCGTGGGCACGATGACCGAGCTGAACGACCACCTCAAACTGCTGTTGGCGCGCGCTGGTCAATTGTTTGACCGTCAAACGGCGCAGCCAGTGCGCCACGATAGCCCCGAGAGCATCTATGCCCAATTGCAGCACCGTTGTACGGCCACTGACCCGCGTTTGGTACTCACCTTTGCGGTAGAACTGCCGCTAGACACCAGCGCCGAGCAGGTGCAGCAGTGGTTGCTGGCCAGCGGCTTTACCAAGGTACAGGCACAGCGCAGTGTCGAAACCCCCAACGGGCCACGCCAAGTGCTGGATGTAGTGGCAGACCGGTTTCGTATCGGCAAGGTAGAAAAAGCGCGCGCCATCGAAGCGATTGAACTGGCCTTGCAACGCGGCGGCGGGCGCTTGCAGGTGGCGGTGCTGCACGAAGGACAAGGACAAGAGCAAGCCGAAACATGGCGTTTTTCTACTGGCCTGCATTGCCCCGACAGTGACTTGCGCTACAGCGAGCCGCTGCCCTCGGCGTTCTCGTTCAATTCGGCGGTGGGGGCCTGTGAACCCTGTCGGGGTTTTGGCCGGGTGATTGGTGTCGATTGGGGGCTGGTGATTCCCGATGGCAAGCGCACTCTGCGCGAAGGCTGCATCAAAGTTATTCAAACACCTGCGTGGAAAGAAGCCCAAGACGACCTGATGCGCCATGCCGAAGCCGAAGGCATCCCGCGCGATACGCCTTGGAATCTGCTCACGCCAGAACAACAGCATTGGGTGTTGCAAGGCTCGCCGCGCTGGAACGGCAAATGGCAGCAACAGTGGTACGGCATTCAGCGCTTCTTTGTCTATCTGGAGAGCAAAGCCTACAAAATGCACATCCGGGTGCTGCTGTCCAAATACCGCAGCTACACCGAATGCCCGCACTGCGCCGGTGCGCGCCTCAAAACCGAGAGCCTGCTCTGGCGCATTGGCAGCCAAGAAGATGCCGATGCCGTGCTGCCACCAGCACAGCGCTTTATGCCGGTGGGCGTGGCGTGGAGCCGTGCCCAACTCGAAGCATTGCCGGGGCTGTGCCTGCATGACTTGATGCGGTTGCCCATTGCGCGCTTGCGGCAATTTTTTGAGCGTTTAGATACCACCGGCCAAGGCGGTGAGGCCCAAGCCCTGCGCTTGCTACACACGGAAATCAGCACCCGGCTGAAGTACCTGTGCGATGTGGGTATTGGCTACCTGACGCTAGACCGGCAAAGCCGTACTTTAAGCGGCGGCGAGGTGCAGCGCATCAACCTGACCACGGCGCTGGGCACCTCGCTGGTCAATACCCTGTTTGTGCTGGATGAGCCTAGCATTGGCCTGCATCCGCGTGATATGCACCGCATCACCGAAGCCATGCTGCGCCTGCGCGATGCGGGCAATACGCTGGTGGTGGTAGAGCACGACCCGGCGGTGATGCTGGCCGCCGACCGCATCATTGACATGGGGCCAGGCCCCGGCGAGCGCGGCGGCCAAATCGTGTTTGATGGTAGCACCGATGCCTTGCGCCATGCCGACACCCTGACCGGCCAGTATTTGGGCGGGCGCAAGCACATTGGTATGGGTTTTGTGCGCCCAGTGAACGATGCTACGCCGCGCCTGCTGCTAGAAGGCGTGCGCGCCCACAATCTGCAAAACCTCACGGTGGGTTTTCCGCTGCAACGCTTGGTGACCATCACCGGGGTGAGCGGCTCCGGCAAATCGACGCTGATTCAAAATGTGCTGGCCCCAGCCTTGCTGCGCCACTTTGGCCTTGCCACTGAGGCCCCCGGTACCCACGACCGGCTCTTGGGCGCAGAGCACCTCAGTAGCGTGGTGTTTGTAGACCAATCGCCGATGGGCAAAACGGCGCGCTCCAATCCGGTCAGTTATGTCGGGGCTTGGGATGCAGTGCGCGAATTGTTCGCCACCACGCCGGTGTCGCGCCAGCGCGGTTATACCGCTGCCAAGTTCAGTTTTAACAGTGGGGATGGGCGCTGCCCTACCTGTGGCGGCTCGGGCTTTGAGCATGTAGAGATGCAGTTTCTCAGCGATGTCTATTTGCGCTGCCCCGATTGCCACGGCCAGCGCTATCGCCCCGAAATTTTGGAAGTCACGCTAGAGCGCACCCGCCCCATGCCATCAGGGTCTGCCCCCGATGCTTTGGAAACCGTGGTGATGAACGTGGCCGATGTGCTGGCGCTGACGGTCAGCGAGGCCGCCGTGCTGTTTGCCCAAGACCATGCCGTGATGGCGGGGCTGCGCCCGCTGTTGGATGTCGGGCTGGAATACATCCGCTTGGGCCAGCCGGTGCCCACCTTGTCGGGCGGTGAGGCGCAGCGGCTCAAACTGGCAGGCCATCTGGCCGAAGCCGGGCGCACGGCCAGCAAATCACGCCAGCCGCTGGCACGCAAAGGCACGCTGTTTTTATTGGATGAACCCACCACCGGCCTGCATTTTGACGACATCGCCAAGCTGATGCGGGCGCTGCGCCAGTTGGTGGATGTGGGGCATTCGTTGGTGGTGATTGAACACAATTTGGACGTGATCCGCGCCAGCGATTGGCTGATTGACCTTGGCCCAGAAGGCGGTGATGGTGGCGGCCAGATTGTGGCCGAAGGCACCCCGCACGAGCTGCGCCAGCACCCCACCTCCCACACCGGTGCGGCGCTGCGCGACTACGCGCTGGCACTGGGTGTGCTGCCTTTGAGCGCGCAAGAGTCCCAACCCCGCTGGGGCCAGTCCGCCAGCGCCAGCCGCCAGCCCTCGGCCCCGGAGTGCATCCAGATTGTCAATGCCAAAGAACACAACCTCAAGGGCTTGTCGGTAGATATTCCTCGCGGGCGCTTCAATGTGATTACCGGCGTTAGTGGTTCGGGCAAATCGACGCTGGCATTTGATATTTTGTTCAACGAGGGCCAACGCCGTTATTTGGAGTCGCTCAATGCCTATGCGCGCAGTATCGTGCAGCCTGCTGGGCGGCCCGAAGTGGATGCCGTGTATGGCATTGCGCCCACGGTAGCGATTGAGCAGCGCTTGTCGCGGGGCGGGCGCAAATCGACCGTGGGCACTGCTACCGAGGTCTGGCATTTTCTGCGCCTGCTCTATGTCAAGCTGGGGGTGCAGCACTGCGTCCACGACGCTACCCCGGTGCAGCCGCAAACCATAGCCCGCATCGCAGCGCAATG
Source organism: uncultured Simplicispira sp. (assembly GCA_964388325.1). Classification (GTDB taxonomy): domain Bacteria; phylum Pseudomonadota; class Gammaproteobacteria; order Burkholderiales; family Burkholderiaceae_C; genus Simplicispira. Next base: position 109,929 of record CAYMAC010000005.1, read on the forward strand.
GCTGACGGAGTTTCGCGGCCAGCATATTGGCCTGCTGGCCCCGTTGGTGGTCAACCGCAAGGGCGTTTATACCGAGTTGGCCGATTGGGCGCGCCAGCGCGGCTACACCCATTTGCGCGTGGATGGGGAATTTTTGCCGACCACGGGCTTTCCGCGCCTAGACCGCTTTAAAGAGCATTCCATTGAATTGCCGATACTCAGTTTGGATGTGGCCCCAGAGCAAGAGGCACTGTTACGCGCCGGTTTGGCACGAGCGCTGGAGCACGGCAAGGGCGTGGTGCAGGTGTTGAGCGATTTACACGGCCTGCGCGAGGCCATGCAAACCGGCAGCAGCACGGCAGGCATTGGGCGCTTGCAGAGCTATTCAACCTTGCGCGCTTGCCCAGTGTGTGCCACCAGTTATGCCGAATTACAGCCATCTCTGTTCAGCTACAACAGCAAGCATGGCTGGTGCCCGCATTGTGTCGGCACCGGCGTGCAATTGACGGCGGCCCAGCGCAAGGCGCTAGACGACTCGGTGCCGGACGATAAAGACAAAGGCCGCGAGCAAACCTTTGCCGAACCCGACATAGACGATGTGGCCGATACCCCTTGCCCGCATTGCGAAGGCACGCGCCTGAACACCACCGCACGCGCCGTGCGCTTTGGTGGTCACAGCATCACTGAAGTGGCACGCTGGCCGATAGGACACATCCAGCACTGGCTAGACCAGCTGAGCTTGAGTGAGCGCGAAGGGGGCATTGCATGCGATTTAATCCCCGAAATCCGCAGCCGTTTGCAATTTCTGCAAGAAGTGGGTTTGGGCTACCTGACGCTAGACCGGGGCGCGCCCACGCTCTCAGGCGGTGAGGCGCAGCGTATTCGGCTGGCGTCGCAACTGGGCAGCAACCTGCAAGGCGTGTGCTATGTGCTGGACGAGCCGACCATTGGCCTGCACCCCCGCGACAACCACATCCTGCTCAATGCCCTGCAAAAATTGGGCGACAAGGGCAATACGCTGGTGGTGGTGGAGCACGACGAAGACACCATCCGCCGTGCCGAGCATCTGATTGACATTGGCCCCGGCGCAGGCCAGCGCGGCGGGCAGCTGGTGGCCCAAGGCAGTGTGGCCGACCTGACCGCCGCGCCCGACTCGCAAACCGGTCGCTACTTGTTGCACGCCATGCGCCACCCGCTGCAAGCACGCCGCGCTATTGACGACACCCCAGACACCACTTGGCTTACCGTGCACGGCGCGCATCTGCACAATTTGCAGCAAATCACCGCCCGCGTGCCCCTGCACCGGCTGGTGGCCGTCACCGGGGTGAGCGGTTCGGGCAAATCGACGCTGGCGCGTGATGTGCTACTGACCAATGTAGCCGCATGGGTACAACAGCGCAGCACCCATGCGGGCAGGCAAGCGATGGATGCAGGCCAAGCGCCACCGCTGCACGGCTGTACCGGCCTGCAAGGCTTTGACAGCATCAGCCGCGTGCTGGAAGTCGACCAAACGCCGATTGGCAAAACGCCGCGTTCTTGCCCAGCCACCTATATTGGTTTTTGGGACAGCATCCGCAAACTGTTTGCCCAGACGCTAGAGGCCCAAGCGCGTGGCTACAGTGCTGGTCGCTTTAGCTTTAACACCGGCGCGGGCCGCTGCCCCAGTTGCGAAGGGGCAGGCATCCGCACCATTGCCATGAGCTTTCTGCCCGATGTGAAAGTGCCGTGCGAGGTGTGCCACGGTGCCCGTTTTAACCCCGAAACGCTGGCCGTCACATGGCGCGGCAAGCACATTGGCGAAGTGTTGCGTATGGAAGTGGACGAAGCGGTAGGCTTTTTTGCCTCCATGCCCGCCATTGCCCACCCGCTGCAACTGCTGCAAGACGTGGGCTTGGGCTACCTGACCTTGGGCCAGCCCTCGCCCACCCTGAGTGGCGGCGAAGCCCAGCGCATCAAGCTGGTTACCGAGCTGACCAAGGTGCGCGACGACATCACCCGCCGGGGCCAAAAAGCGCCGCACACGCTGTATGTGCTGGACGAGCCGACCGTGGGCTTGCACATGGCCGACGTGGATAGGCTGATTCGGGTGCTGCACCGGCTGGTGGATGGCGGCCACAGCGTAGTAGTGATTGAACACGACTTGGATGTGATTGCCGAAGCCGACTGGGTGCTGGACTTGGGGCCAGAAGGCGGCGATGCCGGGGGTCGTATGGTGGCTGTGGGCACCCCAGAGGCCTTAGTGCAGGCGGGCACACACACTGGGCAGGCATTGGCCCCGGTGCTGGCGCGCTCCTAAAACCGCGCCAAGGCTTGCGCCCGCTCCGCCAGCCCCTGCGCGCAGGCGGCCGCGCTGGCCCAAGCCCACTGAAAGTTGTAGCCGCCCAGCCAGCCGGTAATGTCCACCACCTCGCCGACAAAATACAGCCCCGGCTGGGCTTTGGCCTCCATCGTTTGTTGCGACAGCGCCTTGGTGTCAATGCCGCCCAGCGTGACTTCGGCCTTTTTATAGCCTTCGGTGCCGGTGGGTGTGAGTTGCCAGCGGCTCAGGCGCTCGGCCAGCCGGGCCAAGGCTTTGTCGGAGGCTTCGGCTATCGGGCGCTGCCAATCGGCCTCTTGGCTGGCCCAGGCATCGGCCAAGCGGCTGGGCACCAGCGTGGCCAGTTCATTGGCAATCAGTTTGCGTGAGCGCAGCTTGGCCTGTGCCAGCGCCGTGGGCAAATCCACGGTGGGCGCTAAATTGAGCGACAGCGGCGTGCCTTCTTGCCAGTAGCTAGAAATTTGCAACACCGCTGGGCCAGACAAGCCCCGGTGGGTAAACAGCAAATCTTCATCAAAGGCCATCTGGGCTTTTTTGCTGCCGGTGCTGATGGTCACGGGCAAGGCCAGCCCGGACAATTGGGCGTAGGGTGCCCAGTCTGCGCCATCAAAAGTGAGTGGCACTAAGCCGGGGCGGCGCTCGACCAGTGGAATATTGAATTGCTGCGCCAGCCGGTAGCCTATATCGGTGGCCCCAATTTTGGGGATGGACAGCCCGCCCGTAGCCACCACCAAGCTGGGTGCCTGTACCAAGCCTTGGCTGGTGTCGAGTTGGTAGCTGCCGCCAGATGCTGTAGCGACAAAACCGATTTTTTGCACCCGGCACGGTTGCCAGCGCTGCACCTGCCCGGCAGCACATTCGGCCAGCAGCATCTGGATGATGTCTTCCGCCGAGCGGTCGCAAAACAGTTGGCCCTTGTGCTTCTCATGGAACGGGATACTGTGCTTGTGCAACAGCGCGATAAAGTCTTGCGGTGTGTAACGTGACAACGCCGAGCGGCAAAACTGCGGGTTCTGGCCGACAAAATGCTTGTGTGGCGCGCGCACATCCAAATCGCGGTTGGTAAAGTTGCAGCGCCCGCCGCCAGAGATACGGATTTTTTCTGCTACGCGCTCGGCATGGTCAATCAACAGCACCTTCAGGCCGCGCTGACCCGCTTGTGCGGCACAAAACAGACCGGCGGCGCCGGCTCCAAGGATGATGGTATCAAAAGTAAGGCTCATGGGGCTTATTTAACCTTTAGTAACTGCGCCCGGCCTTAAACAGTGCATGTTGCCGCCGTTGCAAGGGACTGGCGGCTTCTAGCTTGGCCATTGCGCCACCGGCATGGGCGTGGGTAATGGCAATACCCAAGGCATCGGCGGCATCGGGGCCGGGCAAGCCCGGCAATTGCAACAGGCGTTGCACCATTGCTTGCACTTGCGATTTGGCCGCGCGGCCATGCCCGACAATGGCTTTTTTCATTTGCAGCGCGGTGTATTCGGCCACGGGCAAATCGCGCGCTACCAAGGCCGTGAGGCAAGCACCACGCGCCTGGCCCAGCAACAGCGTCGATTGCGGGTTCACATTAACAAACACAATTTCTACCGCTGCGGCATCGGGTTGGTAGCGCGCTATCACTTCGCCAATGCCATCAAACAGCACTTTGAGCCGCCCCGGCAAATCACCCAAGGCCAAGCCGGTGGTGCGGATGGTGCCGCTGGCCACATAGCTAGAGTGCTGGCCCTGCACATCAATCAGGCCAAAGCCGGTGGTTTGTAAGCCGGGGTCTATGCCCAAAATACGCATTAACTGAGGGAGATTTAGGGCGTGGCAACCAGCAGGGCGCGCAGTTCGGCCAGCACCGGGGCGCTGGGTGGGCGCACGCCGCGCCAAATAGCAAACGCTTCGGCAGCTTGCTCTACCAACATGCCCAAGCCATCGCGGCCTTGGGCACCGTGGGCGCTGGCCCAGTCTAAAAAGCCTTGCGCGGCTGCGCCATACATCATGTCGTAGGCCAAAGCGCCGGGGCGCAACACGCTGGCGGCCACGGGCACAGCAACGCCGGCCAGACTGCTGGCGCTGGCGTTAATCAGCAGGTCAAAATCGCTGTGGATGGCTTCTGGCGTAGTGGCCAGCAGTTGGCAACCATGTTGCGCTGCCAGCGGGGCATGGGCCGCCACCAAGGTTTGGGCTTTAGCCAAGGTGCGATTGGCCACCACTACCTGCCGTGGACGGCAGGCCAACAAAGGCCCGAGTGCGCCAGCGCCAGCGCCACCGGCACCAAGCAGCAAAATATCGCGCCCGGCCAAATCAAAATGGGCGTTGCGCGTGATGTCTGCCACCAAACCCAAGCCATCGGTGTTGTCAGCGATGATGGCACCGTCGTTAAAACTGAGGGTGTTGGCGGCACCGGCCAGCCGTACGCGCTGGCTGCATTGGCTGGCCAAGGCGGCAGCTTCTAGTTTGAAGGGCACGGTGACATTGCAGCCGCGCCCACCACTGGCGGCAAAATCATGCACCGCTTGGGCAAAGCCATCTAAGGCTACCAAGTGGCGCTCGTAGCGTAGCTTCTCGCCAGTGAGTTGGGCAAAGCGGGCATGTATCCACGGCGAGCGGCTATGCGCTACCGGGTTGCCCATGACACCATAAAAATCAGTGCTATCGCTCATTGCACGGCGGTCTCTAAAGTTTGGTCGCGGGTAAATTTGAAACGCGATACCACGGCGATTTGGTCGGCTTGGCGGCGCATGGCGGTGTTGAATGCCTCAAATGGCCCGGCAGCGCGGGCAATGGCTTCGGCGCGGCGGTCTAGCAGCCGGTTGCCCGAGCTTTGTACCACTTCGGTTTCTAGCACTTGGCCGTCGTGGTTGACGGTAACAATCATCGTCAACTCGCCGTAGATTTTTTGGCCGTTTTGTTCAGGAAAATTGGTGGTGCCTTTGTCTTCTACCTTGCGGCGCATGGTGTCGTAGTAGATGGCATAGACCTCATCGCGTGTGGCCGGGCTGATATAGCGCTTTTTGGGGCGGGCGTTTTCGTCGTTGATGCGTTTTTCAATTTCGGCCAGCAAGCGCAGCAATTGGCGGCGCTTTTCTTCTTGTTCTTGGATGGCTTTGTTGGCGGTGTTGGTGTTGGGGTTGGGGGGGGGCAAGTTGGCCAATTGTTGGCGCAAATGCGCCAGCAAGCGCATTTGCTGCATGTGCAGTGCATCGAGTTGGCGTTGCGATTCTTCGTAATCGTCGCCCACTTTGGTTAAGGCCGAATAGGGCAGCGGGCTGGTGGCGCGGCCTTGGGCAGCTTCGCCACCACCGGCCAGCGCATTTTGGGCGATGGCTTGGGCTTGCTCAGGGCGCTCATCAGAGCGCGCATTGACCAAAATCACCTCCAGCGGTGTGTCTTGAAAAACCTTATGGAAGGCTTCTGGATGGACAAAACGCACCGTCAACAAAGCTGCATGGAGGGCGATAGAAAGCGCCAAAGTCCATTGCAGCGTGTTGAGCGAAGAAAAGAAGGTAGTGGTGGCTGGTTTCACGGGGCCAGATTATCCGACGCTAGGGGCGTTGGGCTTGTTGTTTTCTGTATCGGTGTCGGTGTCGGTCAAATCAACGGCGATGGCGATGGGGCCAGCAGCAAGGTCTTCTTCGTCCTCGGTGTCGGTGGCATCGGTGGTGGCTGCATCGATGGCGCTGTCTAGGCGTTCTAGTACCGTGCCATGCACATCCAAGGCCATTTCATCTACCTCTCCTAGTTTGACGCGCAAGCGCACACCACGCGGCAGGTTTTGCGCCCCCAGCACTGCAAACACCAGCGGCAGGGTGTCGGCGCGCACCAGGCAATCGCCGCCGGGCATCTCTTTCAGTACCGTGGCTTCTAACTCGGCAATAGCATTTTGTTGCAAGTATTTGAGCGTCCAGAAGCGCTCCATACTCGATTGGTAGCCGTTGTAGGCGCTGTAAGTGGCCTCAAAGCTGCTGATGATGGAGAACAATTCGGCATCTTTGGGCTTGAACGGCGCGGCCAGCGCGGCGGTGTTGCCGTGGCGCACACAGGCAATAATTTGCCACTGATTGACCAAATCGACATAGCGGCGCAAGGGCGAGGTGGCCCAAGCGTAGCTTTTAACGCCAATGCCCGCATGGGGCAGGGCTTTGGTGCCCATACGCACTTTAACGCCGGGGGCCATGCTGGCTTGGCTGCGGTAAATGCCGGGCACGCCCAACTCGGCCAACCAACTGCCCCAAGTGCTGTTGGCCACAATGGCGGCCTCGGCCACAATCAAATCGAGCGGCGCACCGCGTTGGCGCAGGCTAATTTCTACCGTTTCAGTGCCATTGGGCTCGGCCCCTTGGTTACCTTGCAGGCGGAAGTTGTAATCGGGGCGGTTAAAGTTTTCTGGTTTGCCGCGCACCACTTCGCGCTGGGCTTTGAGGTGCTGCGCTAGTCGGTACAAAAAGGCCAGTTGGGGCCGCAGTTCAGTGACCACTTGGGGGGTGTCGGGCACTTGGACGCACGCATCTTGCAGCCAGTTTTCGGTAACGATATGGTCTAGCTTGTCGTGGCGCAAGTTGGCGGCCACGGGCACGCGCTCTAATTTGGTTTGGGTGCTGGTGATTTCTAGCGTGGCTTCGTTGATGGTGACGTAGAGCGACACCGCCGGGTTGGCGCGGCCTTCGTCCAAGGTATAAATTTGCACCACGGCATCGGGCAGCATGGTAATTTTGTAGCCCGGCATATAGACGGTAGAGAGCCGGTTGCGCCCTAATTGGTCTAGCGGTGTGCCGGGCACCATTGCCAAACCGGGGGCGGCAATGTGGATGCCCAGCATCACGGTGCCGGTGCCCAAGCCTTGCAGCGATAGGGCGTCGTCAATCTCGGTGGTGTGCGAGTCGTCAATGGAGTAGGCTTGCACTGGGGCCAGCGGCAAATCTGTCGGTGGCTGGGGCGCTTCCAAGTTGGGAAAGCCCGTGCCTTTGGGAAAGTTATCAAACAAAAAGCGCTGCCAATGGAATTGGTAGGCCGAATCAATAGCCCCGGCTTTTTGCAACAAGGCCAAGGGCGCAGTGTGCGTGGCGCGGCTGGCTTCGACCACGGCTTTGTATTCGGGCGCGTTTTTGTCGGGCTTGAACAAAATTTTGTACAACTGCTCCCGAATTTGGGGTGGGCACTGGCCTTGGCCCAAGGCTTGCGCCCAATCTGCCACCTGTTGCAGGAGGGCTTTTTTCTTCTCAAGGGCGGCCAAGGCTTGTTGCAAGACTTCTGCCGAGGCTTTTTTGAAGCGCCCTTTGCCCGCACGGCGAAAGTAGTGCGGAGAGTCGTGCATACAGAACAAAGCGCCAGCCTGTTGGGCCAGCGTGGCTTGCTCAGAGAAGTAGTCTTTGGCCAAATCGACGAAGCTAAATTCTTCGTCTGGGGCGAACTCCCAGGCCAAATCCAGTTCAATCTGGCTGGCGATGGCTTGCGCCTGCATCAGCAGCTCTGGTGGGCTGGGTTTGTCAAATTTGAGCAGCATGTGGGCGGTTTTCACCTTGACCCGCTTGCCAGACTCCAGTTCTACCTGTGCCGAGGCCTCGGCTTCTGAGAGGATGCGCCCGGCCAGGAATTTGCCGGAATCTTCAAACAATACATGCATGGCGTTATTGTCCCATGCACGGCCAAAGCGCGGCCATAAGAACTGTGGCAAGCTTGCGCCTTCTTTCTTATTTGGCTGCACCCTGCGCCAGCTTTTGGCGTTTTCATCGATGCTTCAATACCTTACTGTTCCTGTAACACCGTTTGAGCAAAATTGCTCTATTGTGTGGTGCGATGCCACCCACGAAGCCGCCCTGATTGACCCCGGTGGCGATATTGAGCGCCTATTGGCCCAAGTGCAAGGCTTGGGCCTGAAATTGACCCAGCTGTGGCTGACCCACGCCCATATCGACCACGCCGGTGGCACGGGTGAATTGGCTGAGCGTTTGCATTTGCCCATCATTGGCCCACACCCCGGCGACCAGTTTTGGATTGACGGCCTGCCCATGCAGAGCCAGCGCTTTGGTTTTCCGCCAGCGCAGCACTTTACGCCCACACGTTGGTTGGCTGATGGCGATACCGTGACGGTGGGCAACGAAACGGTGCAGGTGCGCCACTGCCCCGGCCACACGCCGGGCCATGTGGTGTTTTATGCGCCGCAAATAGAGCGCGCCTTTGTGGGCGATGTGCTGTTTGCTGGCAGCATTGGGCGCACGGATTTTCCGCAAGGCAACCACGAGCAGCTGATTGACAGCATTACCCAGCGCCTGTGGCCGATGGGTGATGCAACGGTGTTTATTCCGGGCCACGGCCCCGAAAGCACCTTTGGCCGCGAGCGCCGCAGCAATCCTTACGTGGGTGGGACTTAAAGACGACGCGATGGTTGTTGCGGCTCCAGCCACGCGCTGGTTTGATTTGGCCACCATTTTGCGCCATGCTGGCACGGTGTTGGTCGGCCAATTGGCGGTAATGGCGTTTGGCATTACCGACACCATTGTGGCGGGCCGCCATGCCGAGGCTTCTTTGGCGGCGTTGTCGGTGGCCTCGGCCATTTTTATCACCGTATCGGTGGGGCTGGTGGGGGTGTTGCAGGCTTTGCTGCCGGTGTGGGCTGAACTGCGCGGGGCTAATCGGCACCAGCGCATGGGCGAATCGTTTCGGCAATCCTTGTATTTAGGGCTGTCGGCTTCGGCGTTGGGAGCGCTGCTGTTGCAACACCCCGGCCCGATATTGGTAGCGGCTGAAGTGCCAGTTGATTTGCACCCGTTGATAAGCGATTATTTGCGCGTGCTGGCCTTGGCTTTGCCCGCTACCTTTTTGTTTCGGCTGTTTAGCATTTTGAACCAATCGATGGGCCACCCTCGGCTGATTACTTGGATACAGGTGCTGGCGTTGCCGCTCAAGGTGTTGCTGTCGGTGTGGTGGACGTTTGGCGGACTGGGTGTGCCCGCCTTGGGTGCAGTGGGTTGTGCCTGGGCCACTTTGGCGGTGTATGCCAGCATGCTGGGCTTGGGGATTTGGCTGTCGCGTACGCAAGATATTTACCAACCTTTACAACTGTGGCAGCCCTTAGAGCGCCCCGATTGGCAGCAATTAGCGCAATTTTTGCGTTTGGGCGTGCCTGCCGGGCTAACGGTGCTGGTAGAAGTCACCTCTTTTACTTTGATGGCGCTGTTTATTGCACGCCAAGGCACCACTGCGTCGGGGGCGCATCAAATAGCTTCCAATTTGGCAGCGGTGCTGTATATGGTGCCCTTGTCACTGGCGATTGCGGCTAGTGCGCGTGTCAGTTTTTGGCGCGGTGCTGGCAATGAGGCCCATGCGCGCCAAGCGGCCTTGTTGGGCTTTGGTGTGGTGGCCTTGATGGCGGCGTTGTTGGCAGCACTGCTGTGGGGGTTTAGAGAACCTATTGCCCGTTTGTATTCTGAGCAGCCGGCGGTGGTGGCGCTAGGCTCGGGCTTGTTGTGGTGGGTGGCGGTTTACCACTTGGTCGATGGCTTGCAATGCTTTTGTTTGTTTGTGTTGCGCTGCTACGGCGTGACGGTAGCCCCTTTGGTGGTGTATAGCCTGTTGCTTTGGGGTGCTGGCTTGGGTTGTGGCTACACCCTAAGCTACCACGGTTTGGGGCCTTGGCCCGCGCAAGCCACGCCCGCTACTTTTTGGATGAGCAGTGCAGCCGCTTTGGCGCTGTGTACCTTGGCCTTTGCCCTGATGCTGTGGCGCTGTTTGGCCCGTTGGAGCCCGGCCAGCCCTCAGGCCACGGCCATGCGTTGAAACAAACCGCCGGGCAAGCGCGCCACTTGGCCCTCTAGCTCCAGTTCTAACAATTGCACCAAGAGGCTGGCAGTGTCTAGCCCGGTGCGTGCCACCAAAGCATCGAGCCCCACCGGGTCAAAGCCCAAAGCGCGTAGCAGGGCGGATTCGGTGGGTTTTGGGGCGCTGGTTTCTGCTTCTGGCGTTACTTCTGGCATCGAGGCAGGTGCTGTGGGCGCGGGTTGGGGCAGGTGCAGGTCTTCTAAAACATCTTGGGCCGACTCGACCAGCTTGGCCCCTTGGCGTATCAGGGCATGGCAGCCGCGTGATTGCGGTGCGTGGATAGAGCCGGGAATGGCAAACACCTCGCGCCCTTGGTCAGCAGCCAGCCGGGCGGTAATCAAAGAGCCGGAGCCGGGGGTGGCCTCGACCACCAGCAAGCCTTGGCATAGCCCGGCAATCAGGCGGTTGCGCCGAGGAAAGTTGGCCGCCACGGGGGCGGTGCCCAAGGGGTATTCACTCAGCAGCAGCCCTTGGGCGGCAATGCGGTGTGCCAAAGCGCGATGGCGCGCCGGATAGACCCGGTCTAGCCCGGTGCCCACTACCGCAATGGTGGCTGGGGTGCAGTCATCGCTGTGCGCTGCTTGCAAAGCCCCTTCGTGGGCGGCGGCATCAATGCCTACTGCCAAGCCCGACACAATGCACAAGCCACTGGCGCGCAAGCTGCGGGCAAAGGCCAAGGCATTTTCTTCGCCTTGGGCGGTGGGGTTGCGGCTACCCACAATGGCCAAACAATGGCGCACCGTGAGCGCTGGGGCTTGGGGTGGCAGTAAATGCCCCGGCCCCATCAGGTAGAGCAGCGGCGGTGGGTCATCGCTATCGAGCAGCGCTGCCGGATACAGCGGGTGCCCCCAAGGTAGCACCAATTGGCGCTGCTCGGGGGTGGAGGCTTGCAGCCATTGCCAAGTGCGTGCTAACTGTGGCCCCAGTGCGGGCGGTTCCGCCAGCAAGGCTTGGCTTTGCAGCGCCGTGACGCAGGTTTGCAGTGCTGCCAGCGGCTGGGCAAAAATATCCACCGGTGTGCCAAAGCGCTGCAACAGTTTGCGTGCCGTGATGTGGCCCACCCCCGGCGTGAGGCTCAGGCGCAACCAAGCGGCCAATTCTTCTTGCTCTAACACTAACTGCATCGCACGGCTGGGGCGTTTACTGCGGATTGACCAAGCGGTCGCCCACGCGCACGGTGGTTTGTACGTTCAAAATCAGGGCGTAAGAGACGCGCTCGAAAGTGCGAAACACCATTGCCATGCCGTTGTTCTCGCTGGGTAGTTTGATGATGGGGCGGGTGGCATCGGTTTTGTCTTGGATGCGTGCGCCTTGGGTGAGTAGCTTGAGGATATGGCCCGTTTGCAGGCCGTCGTATTCCCCCGCACTGATGGTAACGACTTGGTTTTGTGCCGCATTGACCAAGGCGGAGCTGTTGTAAATCGATACCACGCGCGCATCAATTTCTTGTTCTGGGGCATGGGGGGTATAACTGACAAACCCACGCTCGGGCATGGGCAGCAAGCGGTCACCGGCGCGGATTTCTTCGCGGATGGAGGTAATGCCCAAGGTGGCCGGAATGTACTCTTCAACGTGTTGGCCCTTGGCATCAAGGCTGCCTTCGTGGCCTTCGCTACGCAATAGTTCGGCTTGGCCTAAGTAGTGTGCTTCGTAGCCTAGCACCTCGCCACTCAGGGGGTGTTTGAGCGGCTTGGCATTGCGAAACACCCGGTATTGGCGCGGCTCGCCGTTGTCGGTGCGTAGCGGGTTGGCCGCATCGCCGCGCGCATAAACGCGGTCGCCGGTGCTCATCAACACCCGGTCTTCGGTGGTGGCCACAATGCGCGCTGCTTGCAGTAGCTCGTCTTCCTCTACCACCAGCGGCTCTACCAAGAAGGGCTCAATCAGATGCGGTTGCAAAGTGGGCAGGGCCGAATCGGCCAAACTTTCGCTGCGCGTGCGTGGCGAGATACGCACGGTTTCAAGCTCTCCTCGGTGGCGGGCGCTGCCAGTACGTAAACGGGCAAAGTTGCCATCAATGTCCAGGTGCAGCGTTTGCCCCGGAAAAATCAGGTGCGGGTTGGCGATTTGTTCGCGGTTCATGCCCCACAGCTGCGGCCAGTGCCACGGTTTTTGCAAATACAGCCCAGCAATCGCCCACAGGGTATCGCCACGCTGCACCACATAGCTTTCGGGGGCGTTGGCAGCCAACTCGGACACCGCCACGCCGCGTGTTGCTACCGCATGGCTGGTGGCGTTGCCGGGTGGATTGGTCGTAGGGGCTTGGCCCATCTCTGGCAGGGGTTGCGCCTGTACCGATAGCCCGGCTAGGGCAATGCCCAGCACCCAAGCCATGCGCCACGGCTGTGCCAAACCAGTGCGCTGGGGGTTGGTAAAAGAGGCAAAATCTTGTTTCTGGTGAGGCATTGGCGATAGGCTCCGACGCGGAAAATGGAATGGCATTGTCTGTCCAAGCCCTGCATTGGACAACGATTATTGGTGGGTGCGCCATTGTGCTGTATCGAAAGTAGCGAAAATAGGGCACTAATTTCTTCTGACACCATGGCTATTCTCCCGATTCTTTGCTTTCCAGACCCCCAGCTGCATACCGTGGCCAAGCCCGTGGCAGTGGTCGATGAGCGCATCCGCCAACTGGTGGCCGACATGCTCGACACCATGTACGATGCCCGTGGCATTGGTTTGGCGGCTACGCAAATCAACGTGCATGAGCGCGTGGTGGTGATAGACACCTCCGAAGAGCACAACCAGCCCCAAGTGCTGATTAACCCCGAAATTGTCTGGGCCAGCCCCGAAACCGTGGTGGGCGATGAGGGCTGCCTGTCGGTGCCCGGCATTTACGACGGGGTGCCGCGTTCGGTGGCGGTACATGTACAAGCGTTGGATGCCAATGGCGTATCACGGGTACTAGAGGCTGAGGGCCTGCTGGCGGTGTGCATTCAGCACGAGCTAGACCATCTGCGCGGCAAAGTATTTGTCGAGTATCTATCACCGCTCAAGCGCAACCGTATCAAATCGAAAATGTTGAAACGCCAACGCGAGGAGCGCGCATGAAGGTTGTGTTTGCCGGTACGCCCGAGTTTGCGCGCGTAGCACTAGAGCAATTGCTACAAGCGGGCTACAAGGTGCCCTTGGTACTGACGCAACCCGACCGCCCTGCTGGCCGGGGCATGAAGTTGCAAGCCTCGCCCGTCAAGCAATGCGCGCTGGCGCACGGCATTGCCGTGGCACAACCGCACAGCCTGCGCCTAGATGGCAAGTTTCCAGAAGAAGCCGCGCAAGCGCAAGCTGCATTGCAAGCCGCACAAGCCGATGTGATGGTGGTGGCCGCCTATGGCCTGATTTTGCCGCAGTGGACTTTGGATTTGCCGCGTCTGGGTTGCCTCAACATCCATGCCAGCTTGCTGCCACGCTGGCGCGGTGCCGCCCCCATTCACCGCGCCATTGAGGCCGGTGATGCAGAAACGGGCATCACCATCATGCAGATGGACGCGGGCTTAGACACTGGCGACATGCTGTTGCTAGAGCGCCTGCCCATCACCGCCACAGCCACCACGGCCAGCTTGCACGACCAGCTGGCCATGCTGGGCGGGCGCTTCATCGTGCAGGCGCTCCAACAAGCCGCAGTAGGTAGCTTGGCGCGCACGCCACAACCCGCAGAAGGCATCAGCTACGCGCACAAAATTGAGAAAGCCGAAAGCAGCATCGATTGGCAACTGCCCGCGCGCCGCATTGACCAACGCATCCGCGCCTTTGACCCTTTCCCCGGTGCTAGTACCGTAGTGCAGGGTGAAACCATCAAACTCTGGGGTTGCACGCTGGCCGATACCCCCGTGCCTGCTGGGGCCACACCGGGGCAAATTTTGCAAATAGACGCGCAAGGTGTGTTGGTAGCCTGTGGTGAGGGCGCTTTGCGCCTGACGGTGTTGCAACGTGCCGGCGGCAAACGCTTGCCGGTGGCCGACTTTTTGCGCGGCTTTGCCTTGCAGCCGGGCATGGTGCTGGGGGCAGAAGCTAGCAATGGCCTTACTTGAGACGCTGCGCCATCCGGCTTACCGCCAAGGCGTGCGTGATTTACTCAGTGCCGGGGTCGGCATGGGGGCTTGGGGCTTAGTCACCGGGGTGGCAATGGTCAAGGGTGGGCTGTCGGTGCCGTTGGCGCTGGCAGTGTCATTTTTAGTTTATGCCGGTAGCGCCCAATTGGCGGTGTTGCCGCTGCTGGCCGTGGGTGCGCCACTGTGGGTAATTTGGCTGACAGCTGCCTGCGTTAATTTACGTTTTGTGATTTTTAGTAACTTGTGGCGCAGTTATTTTGTCCATTTACCCTTGGCGCAGCGCTTAAAAATTGGCTACTTTAGCGGCGATGTGATTTTTGTCGCTTTCATGAAGCGCTACCCGGAACAAAAACCACAGCCGGAGCAGCTACCCTACTTTTGGGGTTCAGCCACTACCAACTGGCTGGCGTGGCAAGTGCCCTCAGTGGCGGGTATTTTGTTGGCTAATGAAGTGCCCCTATCTTGGGGCTTGGGCTTTGCTGGGGTGCTGGCGCTGCTGGGGGTGTTGTTTTCTATGCTCAATGACCGCGCCACTTGGTTGGCCACTGGGGTAGCCGCCACAGCTGCAGTAGCAGCGTTTGCTTTGCCACTCAAGCTCAATATCTTGGTGGCCATTGCTGCTGCCGTAGCCGCAGGCTTGCTAGCCGAAGCCATGCAGCGCGCTGCACCAGAGGCCCCCTGATGGGCTGGACATGGTTCGATTGGGCGGTGGCCATTGCCGGGCTGGCACTCATTACGATGGTGTCGCGCTCGTTTTTTATGATTCCGCAACAAGAAATGCCGCTGCCGCATTGGTTGCGCCGTGGCCTGAAATACGCCCCCTTGGCCGCCCTGACAGCAGTGATTGCCCCCGAAATCATCATGAGCCAAGGCCAGCTGATTAGCACTTGGCAAGATGCACGCCTGCCTGCGGTGCTGTGTGCTGGCGCTTACTATTTTTGGCGGCGCGGCATTTTGGGCACCATCAGCGTGGGCATGGCCGTGTACTTACCGTTGCATATTCTGCGGGGTTGGTAACGCCAGAATCGGCAGGGCCACGCCTACAATGTGCCCCGCTAACAACCGATTCTTCTCGCTTACCGTCCCGTTATGAACATTCTTCGCTTTTCTGACCTGTGCGCCCAAGGCAAAGCCCGTGGCCAACGTGTGTTTATCCGTGCCGATTTGAACGTGCCGCAAGATGACACAGGCCGCATCACCGAAGACACGCGCATTCGCGCCTCGGTGCCCTGCATCCAACAAGCGTTAGATGCTGGCGCTGCGGTGATGGTCACTAGCCACTTGGGTCGCCCCACCGAAGGGGCCTTCAAGCCCGAAGATTCGCTCGCCCCGGTGGCCGCGCGCCTGTCCGAACTGTTGGGCCGCGAGGTGCCGCTGGTGTCCGATTGGGTCGATGGCGTGCAGGTGCAGCCCGGCCAAGTGGTACTGCTAGAAAACTGCCGTCTTAATGTGGGCGAAAAGAAAAACAAAGAAGATTTGGCACGCAAAATGGCCGCGCTGTGCGACATCTTTGTGAATGATGCTTTTGGCACCGCGCACCGCGCCGAAGGCACCACCTACGGCATCGCCCAGTTTGCCCCGATTGCCTGCGCTGGCCCCCTGCTATCGGCAGAAATTGATGCTTTGACCAAAGCCTTGGCCCAACCCCAGCGCCCACTGGCCGCCATTGTGGCCGGCAGCAAAGTCAGTACCAAGCTCACCATTTTGCAAAGTTTGGCCGACAAGGTTGACCAGCTGATTGTGGGTGGCGGCATTGCCAACACCTTTATGTTGGCCGCTGGCCTGCCGATTGGCAAAAGCTTGGCTGAGCCAGATTTGGTCGAGCAAGCCCGCGCCGTGATGGCCGCCATGAAGGCCCGTGGTGCCGAGGTGCCAGTGCCCACCGACGTGGTGGTGGCCAAAACCTTTGCCGCCGATGCCCCCGCTACCGTCAAAGCCGCTACCGAGGTGGCCGAAGACGATTTGATTTTAGACATTGGCCCCGAAACGGCAGCCAAGCTGGCCGCGCAGCTCAAAGCAGCGGGCACCATTGTTTGGAACGGCCCGGTGGGTGTGTTTGAATTTGCTGCCTTTGAAAACGGCACCAAAACCATCGCCCAAGCGATTGCCGAATCTCCAGCTTTTAGCATTGCGGGGGGTGGCGATACCTTGGCTGCGATTGCCAAATACGGCATCGAGCAACAGGTGGGCTACATCTCTACCGGCGGTGGCGCGTTTTTAGAAGTGCTAGAGGGTAAGCTGTTACCCGCCTTTGACATTTTGCAACAGCGCGCTGCACAGGGCTAAATCGTCCAAGGGGCAGGGCTAAAAACAACATTGTTCTTGTTTTTACCCGCCTTCACGCCCAAAATCGTTTTTTTATCAGGGAGGTGCCGGACGTTCTTAGCTCCGTTGCCGCCTATCCGCAGGAGAGAATGATGGTATTTTCAAGAGCAATCGGCGCTGCCTTGGTGGCAGGGGTCGTGGCTGCTTTAGTGGGGTGCGCGGCCAAAGCGCCAATCCCTTTGGCAGAAAATTTTGAACTCACGGTGCAACCCAAGGTACGTTCTGCCGGGCATTGGGATTTGCTCTCGCGCGATGTAGTGGCGCAAACCTTGGGCTCTTTAGAGCGCTTGGGGATGCCCCCTGCCACGCCCTTGTATGTATCAGCGCCTGCCAACGCCAGCGCCTTTGATTTGGCCTTCCGCGACTTTTTAATTACCGAGCTGGTGCAAAGCGGTGCAACTGTGATGCAAGCGCCTGGCAATGCGCTGGATGTGAGCTACCACACCCAAGTGGTGCGCCACAACAGCGACCGGCCCCACTTTATTCCGGGCCAGTTCACCATGTTGGCCGGTGGCCTGATGGCGGCCTACGGCCTGCGCCACGAACATATTGATGCCCAATTGTTGGCCGGTTTGGGCCTAGCAGCAGCGGCAGACTACGGTGCCAGCATTAACTCGGGTGGCCCCACGCATACCGAAATGGTTTTGACCACTACCGTGACCCAAGGCGGACAATTTTTGGTACGCAAAACCGATGTCTATTACCTCGAAAACGTGGATACGCCGTTGTTTATGCGTCCGTCCTACCGCAACGTCAACATGAAGGTGGTGGCCCAATGAAGCTCTCTCGCCTTTCTTCCGTTGTGGCGCTGGCTGGTGCTTCGGTGCTGCTCACTGGCTGTATGAATGGCACGGTGCCGGTGCGCGCTGGGCCTACCTACCAAGAAGCAGCGGCCAGCCAGTTTTTAGACAGCAACCGCGATGCCATAGCCAAACTGACCGCTGGTTTTGACCTGAGCAGCATTGGTCAAGGGCCGGTGTTGGTGGCCACCGTGGTCAACGTCAACGATTTGAGCCGCTCGGCCCCGCTGGGGCGCACCTTATCGGAGCAATACGCTTCGCACATGGCTGCGCTTGGCTTTAACGTCAAAGAAATCAAACTGCGCGGCGATGTGTTTGTGCGCGAAGGGGCTGGCGAATTGTTGCTCTCGCGCGAAATTAAAGACATTGCGCGCAGCCACGATGCCTCGATGGTGTTAGTAGGCACCTACTCGGCAGCGGCCAACTTCACTTACGTGAGCTTGAAGCTGGTACGTACCGAAGACAGCCGCATCATCCGGGGCCACGACTACGCCCTGCCCAATGACCGCGACGTGCAGCGCCTGCTGCAAGTGCCGCGCTAACCTATGGTGCAGCCATCCTCTATTTTTCAGAGGTTGGCCCTATTTTTTAGCAGGCCGTCTGAAGACGGCCTTTTTTTATCCTATTGATTAGAGAATTTTTACTATGTTACGCCGTGCCACCAAAATCGTAGCCACCCTTGGCCCCGCCTCTAGCGATATTGCCCTGCTAGAAGCCATGATTATTGCCGGGGTGAATGTTGTGCGCCTTAATTTCAGCCACGGCAAGGCCCAAGACCATATTGAACGTGCCACTGCCGTGCGCGAAGCTGCTCGCCGTGCTGGGCGTGAAGTAGCCATCATGGCTGATTTGCAAGGCCCCAAAATCCGCGTGGGCAAATTTGCCGAGGGTAAAGTCGAATTGGTGCCGGGGGCCAGTTTTGTGCTGGATGCCTCGCGCACTGAGTTGGGCGACATCAACGGTGTCGGTCTCGATTACAAAGAACTACCACGCGATGTCAAACCCGGTGATTTATTGCTGCTCAACGATGGCCTGATTGTGCTCACCGTCGATGCCGTGCGCGGCGAGCAGGTGCATACCACCGTGCAATTGGGCGGCGAGTTGTCTAACAACAAAGGCATCAACAAAAAAGGCGGCGGCTTAACCGCCCCGGCCTTGACCGCCAAAGACATGGACGACATCAAAACCGCGATGTCCTTCCAAGCCGATTATGTGGCCGTGAGCTTTCCGAAAAACGCTACCGACATGGAAATGGCGCGCCAGCTGTGCCATGTAGCCGCTGCCGGTTTTAACCACCGTCCCCATCTGATTGCCAAAATTGAACGCGCCGAGGCCATCCCCCGGTTGGAAGAAATTTTGCGTGCCAGCGATGGCATCATGGTAGCGCGCGGCGATTTGGCCGTCGAGGTGGGCAATGCCGTCGTGCCAGCGCTGCAAAAGAAAATGATTCGCATGGCGCGCGATATGGACAAGGTAGTGATTACCGCCACGCAAATGATGGAGAGCATGATTACCAACCCGGTGCCTACCCGTGCCGAGGTCAGTGACGTGGCCAATGCGGTACTCGATGGCACCGATGCCGTGATGCTCAGCGCCGAGACTGCTGCCGGGCGCTTTCCGCTGCAAACCGTGCAAGAAATGGCCACCATCTGCACCGCTGCCGAGGCAGCAGAAGACGTGCAATTGGATGCGGATTTTTCTCGGCGCACCTTCTCTGGCATTGACCAATCGATTGCCATGGGAGCCTTGTTCACGGCGCACCATTTGGGCGCTAAAGCCATTGTGGCCATGACCGACAGCGGCTCTACCGCCTTGTGGATGAGCCGTTATCGCATCCATATTCCCATTTATGCGCTCACTCCCAAGGTGGCCACGCAGCGGCGCATGGCACTGTTTCGCAATGTCACTCCGTTGCTGATGGACACCAGTGCCGACCGCGATACCGCTTTGATTCAAGCCGAGCGTAGCCTGAAAGAGCGCGGCATTGTGCAAAGTGGCGATGTCTATGCCATTACCTGCGGCGAGCCAATGGGTGCACCGGGCGGCACCAATATGCTCAAAATTTGCCGGGTGGCTTGATGGCATAGGTGTGCCTGCGCCAAGGTGAAACGCCCAAGTGGCGTGAGGGAATCCAATCCCCCAATGAAAACCGGCCATTTTTCAAAAAAGTACCAACAAAAGTACCAACAAAAAGAAAAGTGACCCCCTGCATGGGGGCTGTGGCAGTTTAGCGACAACCAGCACAGCAGCGCCAGCGGTTCTACGAAACTTTCGTAATACCGGACTGGGTGCAAAAACTGCGCCCATGCACCACGGCCAAGATGTGCAGGAAATTTTCCCGCTACATTGGCGGAAGTTTCCGCCGGTCTAGGTGCTGCACCAGACTGACCAGCAGCGCCAGCCGCTCTACGGTGTGGGGGTGTCGGATTTATTTCAGACACCCAGCAGCATCGGGCTAATGCGGGATTTCCCCGCATATCAACATTGGCCGAAGTTTTGGCCGGTCTAGGCGGTAGCTCTACAAAAGTTTTGTAGGGTTGGGCGGTGGGGTGCTGAATCTGCGCCCCATAGGCCGGGTGGGGTAGCCAACTGCTAGGCCATATCCATGACGGACATACCTTGCTGGGCACGATGCAAAGGGCGTGAGTTGAATTCACCCCCTGCACCTCGCTGCCATGCTGTATCAAACGATACACCCAGCACCAGTACCGCTACAGCAGCGCACAGTGAAAGCATGGGGCTTTGCTGTATCAGCCAGCACCGATAGCCGTATCACCCGGCCTGCACCGATACGCCATAGCGCTAAGCCCGCTAACCACGGCGCTAACTGGCCCACACTAACCAAGTCGGTACGCAAGCTCAAATGCCGGATTCCTTGCGTACCAAGCGTGCATCTTGCGTACCGCAATGGCAGGTTTCCGTGGAAACCATCTTGGAAACCCCCAGTTTGGAAACACCCGCCTTCCGTGTTTACCTCGCTGTTTACCAGTGCCTTGTTTACTCGGCTTCGGCTGTTACAGCTCCAAAGATGCGCTTTTGGCTTGTAACCTTTCCCGTAACCATTGCCTGTGTAACCATCCTGCAATGCCCGATTACGTGGATACCAAGTTGGATACCTTGCCACTGGATACCAGCAGCGCCAGCACCAAAAAGAAACCCGGCGCAGTGGCCGGGTCGGTGGTTGGGCTTTTACGGGTTCGTCGTAAAACCAGACACAGCGCCAGCTCCAAAGCAATGGCTGGGATAGCCTTTTTATGGACTCCAGAAACTAGGCATCTGTGCGTGCAGCTTGCGGTTCAGCCACGGCATCGCGCATCACGCGCAAGCTATCCTCAATCTCGGCCAGCATGGGCGTTATTAGCGCCTCGAATGCGGTTTCAACCACTTCGGTGGCCGTGCCGCGCTGCAAACTAGCCAACACCCGGTCTTCCTTCGGGGTCAGCGTGATTACATCGTCTCCAATGTCGTACTTCACATAGCCATTGGGTAGCACCGTCTTGCTGATGGCACGCGGGGCCGGGTACGCCTCTACCAGCTCGTACACCCCGCGAATCAGGCGCTTGAGCCTGTCGTCGTCCACCAGTGTGCTCAGGCGGTCGTCAACGATGGACAGCTTGAGGCCAGTCAGGGCTGCTACGGTCTCACGGGTGGCTATCTGTTCAGCGGCACGTAGTTCTTGGACAGCTTGGTACACACGCTCAGTGCTGGGGATGTGGGTGTTCATGGCATTGGTCATAGCCTGATTCTTTGGCGGGCCGCCTCAATGCGGAAACCCTAAACAGGGGCGGTTTCAGGACAACGCCAAAGCAAAACCCGGCACATGGCCGGGCTGGTGGTGGTCAATGCGTCTGGGCAATCGGCGGAAGATTTTGCCAATCTGTCAGCCCTCCTGCGAAACCCTCCCGACTACATCCCGGGGCGGTTAACCGTGGAGAAACATCAAACTAATGATTTGCTGAAGTCAATCATTAGTTGTAATTAGTGTGGCACTAAACTCTATTGGTGTGCACTAGTCCATCTTTTGGGCCACAATGGAATCTTTCCCACCGCACGTCACGTAGCGTACGTAGGCCGGTAGGGAAAAACGGGTTGTAGCCTGACTACAGCTTGAGTCTTTTATTTTCACAGAACTGCGCTTGAGGAGTGGCCATGGTGGAACAAGAAACATACCCGCGATCGACAGCGCCGCGCGTGGATTTGAAAACAAAGCGACAAGTGCAAACAGGGCAGGTGACACAGGTCGCAGCGCCGATGACACCCGAGCAAGAGTTGGAGCAACTCAAGCTGTACGCGCGCAGGATGAGCAAGAGCTCCAAGGCTGAGTCTATGGCATTCTTGCAGCGCGCAGGCATCATGGACAGCCAGGGTAACATCAAGAAAGAGTACAGCGCCTGATGCAACCCGACGTGCAGCACTATGAGTACCAGCCTAGCTTTATCCTTGCCTTTCATGGGTGCGATAAGGAGACAGCCGACGCCATCCTGTGCAGCGACAAACCTAGCCATCTCAAACATTCTGAGAAGGATTACGACTGGCTGGGCAGTGGCATCTATTTTTGGGAAGGCAGCTACACTCGAGCATTGGAGTGGGCGCAACATCGGCAGAGTGAAGGCAAGATCCATACTCCTGCGGTCATTGGGGCGATCATCGATTTGAGGCAATGCCTCGACTTGTTCGATCTCAGTGCAACGCAGCGACTTCGCCAAGCACATTTGACTCTCAAGGCAACCTATCGCGCCACCGGCAAGAAGCTGCCAAAGAACGTGGGGTCAACACCCGACAAGGGCGGGCGTAAGCTTGATTGCCTTGTCATCAAAACGTTGCACCAGATGCGCGAAGATCAGAAGCAGCCTAAATATGACTCAGTTCGCGGGCCCTTCTTGGAGGGAAAGCGCATTTACCCCACATCAGGGTTCCGCTCCCACACCCATATCCAGATTTGTGTGCGCGATGAAGCATGCATTAAAGGCTACTTCCGACCCTTGGTTTGATAACGCGCTGGCCGCTTTAGGCAGCTAGCCGTTCTTGGCCGTAAACACGCTCAGCGGCAGCGATGGCTGATGGCTCAGTGCGTGCAACTACTTGACCTCTATCGGCTAATGCCTCGACCTGCTTTATGGCTCGGCGTTGCACTGGATCGGACAGGTCTCCAATCATCAGCAGCTCAAATACCTGTGGTCGCTCTTCATCCAGCAAGCCAAGACTTTTATGTGGCTTCTTCACTAGGTGGCGCAGGGCCTGTAGCTCAAAGAGCTTGCCATAGGCGCGGTCGGTGCTGGCGTCAATGCCCAGCGTGCTGCGCGTAACCTGCAAAAAATAACAGGCATAGTTCCGCCCCAGAAAATCCACCTTCAGCGGCTGGGCCTCGCCGTGCACGTTAAGTTCGCGATTGAATCGGCGCGCCAAGTGTGTTGCATTGGGATCTTTACGCACTGCCGAGCGCACACGCTCCACAATACCCGCATTGCGGTTTTTCTGCTCAATCTCATAGGCGGAAAACAGAGTGTGGAGCATGCTGGTGCGGTTGAGCATGAGCTGCAAACCTTCCAGCGGCGTGGCAGCAGAAAACCGGGTCACGCTGGCCAGTCGCACATGTGCAAAGGGGGGTTGCCAAGTTTGAACATCGGAGGACGATTGCCAGTGCTGCACTAGCGACTGACACAGCCGGTCTGCCACTGCATGCAGCGCACGACCTGCCATACCGAAGGCGTGTTTTGCTTTGCGCTCGTCAATGGCACACAGAGCATAGACTTCACCGCCCTCGGTACGTACAACTACGCCTGCTATGACGCGCTCAGGTGATGTGGGCTTGGGTGCAAACTCAATCACCGCACGCCAACCGCTAGTGTGAGCAAGCACTACTACTTGGCCACTTTCAGTGGCAATTGAGGTTGTCCCAGTTGTTGGCATAGCAGTGAATGTGTGAGGGGGAGGCGTTGACGAAGGAATTCAATCAGCTCTAAGTCTTGTTCGTCGCTGTTCCACTCGCGTGTGCGTGCACGGTTAACCACTGAGTCGATATCAATGTTGGTGACCGTGTCGCCAAGCCAAGTGTGCAAGTTTCTAAGGATCGCATCGCGTGCGTTGGCATTCAGCTCGTTAAGAATACCAGACAGCTTGTTCACCATAGGCAATTTGGTCAAATTGGTCAACGGCACCATCTCTCGAATGATGCTTCCACCAAAGGCATCCGCATGATCGATGATGTGTAACGTGGTGGCTGCATAGATGATGTTGTCTAGGTTGCGGTCGATGTTTGCAGTCCATTCGTCAAAGGCTACGACCTTGCCGAGTTCGGGCCACTGACGCAGCAGGTGGATGGCGGCGTTTCCGTTGCCATTGAGAAACTGATGAAAGGTTTCTCCTCCAAGATCACGTGTCGCTACGCATACTGCCGACTGATCAGATTTCACTAGGATGGACTGCTGTAGCGAGCCGCTGGGAATTTCCAGCACGAAAACTTCGGGTGCTGGCAAATTCAATTGGTGGGCTAAGCACCCGCAGACCAGTTCTGCAACCAGCGCATGCGCCGATCCAATCCGAAAGTAAATAGCAACGGCGGGGGCTGAAGGGCGTGTAGGATCGAACGCTTCGCCTTGCCACAGTTCATCAGTTTTATCCGATTCGTTCTCTCGCAGAACGCGGACGGAGCCCTCAAATAGCACTAGCCGCCGCACAGCTGCTTCCCGCTTCGGGTCAAACGTTTCTTCGTTGGCGCTAGTCAACGTCTGGACTTCAGGCACGCCACCACTTGTTCGAGCAATGTTCAATCTTCCTCCCTCTGTGCATTTACTTGGGCTAGCGCAGGCAACGGGTGCTGGCATGCATGCGCCAGCTTTTCAGTTCGGACAGGATGCAGGTGCTTTCACCCAGTTGCTTCATTTCTTCTGATTGTTCCCCCGCGAGCCACCAATCGGCAGAGCCGCGTTCGATGCACAAGCTACTGCAGTTAGCTACAGCAGGCCGCCAAATTATTCGATCGGAAGCTCTTTGATGAGGATGGCAATGTTGGCCTTCCTGTCTTCGCCAGATAGCCACGTCCGCTCTACGACTTCGAAGACTCGTCCGGTTGCTTGGTCTTTGATTTTGTCGCCAACCAATACGGGGCCAGTGATCAAGTTGTTACCAATAAAAAAACCGACCGGAGACATGTCTTTTGGAAGCTGTAAGACAAAATTTGGGATCTTTTTCTCTGTATTTGTTTCGTCGTTCATAGGTATCCTTTTCGCGGTAGCTGGTTGTGTTGCAACGCCATTCTGCCGCACCTACGGGGGTCACCCTTTGCCTCCTCAACGCCCGCAGCCATGCCGCCAGGGTTCTCCCTGCCGTCGTGGTTAAATGACATGCCAGCAGCGCCAGCAGCGCCAGCGAGCCGGGGGTGCTGCAACCGGGGGTTTCAGAACGGCAACGGGCCACCATCGTCCATATCGTGGTGCTGTGGCCGGTCAGGCTGCGTACGGGCGCGCCATGCTTCATCCTGTGGGCGCTGGCCTTGGGTCTGGGCATCCCCTTGGGTGGCTGCACGCTTATGGCGCACGGCGTACACGCTCATGACTTGCTGGGCCACCACGTCCAATGCTGGGCGGTGCTGGCCTTCCTTGTCTTGCCAAGTGCCTACCTTGAGTGGGCCAGCCACGGCCACCGAGTCGCCTTCTTTCAGCGCCAGCAATGCAGCCACCGGCGCGGCATCAAAGGCAATGACGCTAGCGAATGCGGATTCGCCCTCAGTGGTGGGTACGCGCACCTTGGCCAGTGCAAAGGGCTTGCCACTTTTGCCGGTGCGCTGTGTGGGCGTGCCATGCACTTTGCCTGCTATCAGTGCATCAATCATGGCTCATTGCCTCCCGCACAATTTCCAAGGCACGCTCTTGGCCCACAGCGTCTAGGCATTCAAGAACAAGGTCTTTTACCCGGTGCGAGAGTTCACCACGCGCCAGTAAGGTCTCTAACACTTCGGACTTGGTAAACCCGGCCTTTGTCGCCGCGCTCAGTAAGCCGTTGACCGTGCGTAAACCCAATGCCCTGCCATCGGCGGTAACTTCACCATCGGTGTTGTAGGCAGCAGCAGCGGACAGCATGAGTAAACCGGGCAAGCTGACCTGATAGCCGTCGGGCACAAGGGGATTTTTGCTAATCAGTTGTTGTTTGATTTTCATGAGGATGCGGCTCATTTTGAAGTTCCTTCGGTAGCCATAGCGGCCTGTTCATATTGCTGGTGAAGTTGTGCGCCAGTGGGGCACAGGGGGCCACGGCTTCGCCCACCAGCCTTGCACTGGGGGCACTGCCAGTAGTGCGCTTGAAACTCACGGTCTAGGGCACGCCACGGCTGTGCCTGGTTGAACTTGGGCAGTGGCTTTGCTGGGTCTGGTGCTGGTGCCACGGTAGGCGCTTGGGCCTTGAGGCTTGGGGCCGGTAGCTGGCTTTGCAGGTAGGCTGCAAGTTCGCCGCGCTGCTCTACTGGTGTCGCTGCAATGTCCGCGTGCCAGTCCGCGCGTGCCTTGTCGCTTGCGCCAGTGTGGTTGCA
>CAYMAC010000006.1:0-91250 GCA_964388325.1 uncultured Simplicispira sp.
CATCTTCGTGGGCGACGTGGCCAGCAGCAAGCTGGTGAAAACCAAGATGGCCAAGAGCGCGCTGGTCATCACTAAAGACGATGTTGGAATACAAGAGCCATCAGGCCGGTATTGTCTTTATGGAAGTGAACGAAGCGTATTCAACCCAGACTTGCTCGTGCTGCGGGAGTATCCCCGCCAGCAGTCCGAAAGGTAGAGCAGGACTTGGAATAAGAGAATGGACGTGCAGCGATTGCGGGGCGGTACACGACCGCGATGTGAATGCAGCACGGAACATTCTCGCGGCGGGCCATCGTCGTCTAGCAGTAGGAATCTCCGGGGTTTAGCCCGGAGAGGATGTCAAACCATCCGACTTGTCCATGCAAGCGTCGTATTTTTTGGAAAGATTGCTCTCTTGGGCACTGGGCACCAAGGGCATGGCGGCGGCAAAAGCAAGGGTGATTTGGAGGAGAAGGGGTTTCATGCGTGTACTTCTTTAAGGCTAGATGGGACTTCAGGCAGGCATCATGCAGTGTTGGCTCTGGGCTTGTGCTGGATAACTGGGCTACATCCAGCGCTAGGAGGTAGCGCATCACTAACCAGCCTGCCATTAAGTGAATACCAGTTCGGTATGCCAAGTTGCCGGTTGCGGCTTTGGGCCTCGCGCACGGCTAGGTTGCCTACCCGAACCAATGCGACAGACCAATGTTCAGTTTTGGTGGTTTTCATCGTAAATTTGTTCGGGTCGTGGGGCTTAGTAGAATCAATGGCTAAGTGGATTGGGGGTTCCCGGTTGGCGCTATAGCCTCGGTGGGCTCATCGGGGTTTTTCGCTTTTTCGGCAGAGCAGCATACAACTTTTCATGGCTGACTCTCTGTCTTATTGCTATACTTGCAGACAGCTCATCTGCCATGTGTAGAAAGAGTATCCGAAGCCCTTGTACAGCAATGTACCGGGGCTTCAGCCTTTTCTGGTCTGAGATGCGTAGATGCGTAGATGCGTAGATGCGTAGATGCGTAGATGCGTAGATGCGTAGATGCGTAGGTTGGGTTACGCATGTAACCCAACATCCCCTACGAGGCTCGCAGGTTTTATCAGCCTCTCCATGTCCTTTGAGTTCATCGCCATACTCTCGCAAGCCCAACGCTGGTAAATGTCTGCGTGCCCATAGCAACCATTCAGGGCAGCCTCCAGCTTGCTGACCGAGGCATGACACAGCCGCAAACCCATCAATGACCAGTGCTCAAACCCTTCTGGCGCGAACGAATAGTTCAGGTGATGAAAGCACTCCTTCAACTGTTCGCCCACCAATCGACAACTCTCCACGGGTTGTGCAATGAGCTGGTGACGCAAACAGAACGCCAACCGGTCAAGCAGTACGAGGTCTTGCAAATGCACCTCCAGCTGCACTTGGTCGTAGCGCACATCAGGTGAACCCAGAGTTTCAATGCGCTGTAAAAACCCATCAACATCGATATCTGGCCAAATAACCCCTCGGTCTTCTGACCAACCATTTGGAATGGTCGTGTCAATTTTCACTCGCTCAGGGCAATTAACTCTCAGGGTCTTTGCCAATTTAGTGTGCTTATGATTTCTTGCAATCCTCCCTTTATCAAGCAGCAGAATGTTGGCTTTAAGGTACTTCTCAAGTGTCTGTGCCGCAGACCAAAGAAACAAATGTGACTGCTTCTGAAAAAAGGCAAAACGAGCAGTCAGATAGTCCCTGTCACCCGTGAAAATGAACGACTCGATGACGATTTCATTGGCATTCCGAATGAAGCGGTCACGCTGCTCATGCGGCAAGGCGTTGAGAACAGAAGGGTCAATTTGCATCTGCTACCTCCGGCAACTGCACCTGCCCAGAAATCAGGCGCGGGAGCAGGGTGTCGCGCAAAGAAGACGCTGTTTGAATTTTGGCGCTATTCAAACCAATACGTTCAAATAAATTTGCAACTAGCGCATTGAAAGTAATCTGCAACTGGTTTGCTTTTGGCAAGCAAATACTCAACCTCATTAAATCAGAAGGATAAATATGTGGCTGGGCAGCACCTTGCTGCATAAAGTAAATTTTTTCTTGATTTATCTTTAAGAAGATATACCAAAAATAAATTGCATCCGTTTCCCTTGCGCTAATAAATGAACAATCTGATGCCCATATATTTTGTTGATATAGTCTTACAAACCCTGCATTAGCCCCTGAAGCACTTATTGTTACAACAGGGCTTGAAACATTGGATGTATTGTGAAAATATGCAGGCTCTAAACCTCCGGCAACTACTGGAATTTCACCTTCTATGCACTTAGACTTGGTAATTGACTTGCCCCGCTTTGGAGTAAGAAAGCTACCTAACGTGCGAACTTCCCACCCCTTTGGCACCGCCCCCAACTCCGTTTCCTCGAAGCCATCGGGGAACAGCGCCGCCGTGGCCTCGTCCATGCCTGCGGGGGTACGGCCTTCCATTTTGGCGCGCACGGGGTCGAAATCGACAAACCACGACTTAAACAGCGCTTGGGCGATGGCTTCCAGCGTGGCGTTGGTTTCGCGCAGCAGGGTGATGCGGTCGTCCAGCACATCAAACATCTCAGCAATTTGAATTTGTGTTTCAAGTGGCGGTAAAGTGATAGCCATTTGCCGTAGATGTGAAGGCCCAAAGTGCTTGATAACACTACCTGTCGCCATTCGTTCCGCCTGTTCAACGAAAATTCTGGAGGAAAGGAAAGCGCGAAGGTACTCATGATGTAGTTTTGGACTTCGACTCCGGAATCGAATAATTCCGGTGTATGCGATTGCCCCCGTGGCTTCTGGGCCTACTACGCTGACACGTCCAAGCGAAGCACTCGTACTAATTAAAAAATCACCTTGGTAGAGTCCAAAATGTTTCCACTTGGACTGCACTTTCTCAGCATCAAGGAAATTGCATCCAGCAAGTCGAACCTTGGCGCTTTCGATGTTCCGAAGTCGAAGAAGAGGAACCCCAAACTCTTTGAAGTCTTTTGCAAGGATGCCTGGCCCTTCTTGAAAATCTGTAACCGTATCCAGAGATGCTACTTCCCAATCTTGGGGCACTTTTGCGCGCAGCTCTACACAAGCAGGATTATCAAAACTCATACACCAGCCCTCCCAACATCTGCCAAATCAGTGTCTCCCGTCGGTTCTCCATCCCTGACTGGCGATTGCGTTTCCTCTTCCTCAGGCGTATCCCACATTTCGCGGTAAGCCTGGATGTATTCCGCCGTGGCCACGGGGGCAAAGGTGAAATAGTGGCGGCATAAGCGCTTAAAAACCAGCAGCATCTCAGGGTCGCAGCAAAAGCCCAGCATGTGGTCGAGTTGCCTTTCAATGCGTGCGCTGTCGCGGTCATTAGTCTGGAGGATGTCGCTCACCTCGGCATTGGCCTGTGCAACAGCCTGGCGATACAAGTCGCGCATCTGCTGGGCCAGCGGCTGCAGGTCGCTACGGAGCGTATGAATCGGGTTCAATCTAGCACCCACTTTCCATGCGTGGCAATGGCTTGGTGCATGGCATCGGGGGCCAAGTCCAGCCCGCCGGGCCAAGTAAGGACACCATCTTGCACGCGCGCCTGCCGAAAGGCTTGTGGGTCTTTCAGGCAGGCAAACACCCCACGAAAGGCGGAAGGCAGAAACTCTACCTGCCCCTCTAGGCCGTCTTGAAAACGCACATGCAAAGCGGTTTCGTTTTGAACTTCAACGGTGATGATATTTGGCATCTGCTGGCTCCTTAGGGCGCATACTTTGCTGAATAGCCACGGGGTCTTGGTTGAGGTTGGGCGATGCGCGCAGAGTGCCAGCAAAGCGTTTCCAGTCCGCCGCGCTGTGTAACACGTCTGGCCCGCCTGCTTGCAACACCACATAAGCAGCCTCAATGTTGGCATGGAACGATGGCGGCAAGCATGACCACAGGTGCAAATCGACCAAAATCGGCAGCGGGCTGTCTTGGATAGCTTCTTTCAAATCCATCCAGCCCGGCACATCTTGGCTTAAATCACTAGGGTGGCGCAACACCACGTCCAAATCGCTGGTGTCGTGCGCTGTACCATTGACGCGGCTGCCATAAGCCCACACTTCGGCCTGCGGCGTATGTTGTGCCAACAAATCGCGCAACAACGCCCAGTGTTGGGGTTGCAAGTGCAGGCAAGCAAAATCACGCTGCGGCATCAAATACCTCTTGCAACTTGATAGCCACGGCGCGCACATCGCCCACATAGGCGGGTAGCAACGTCAGAGTTTCATTGGCAAACGCTACCCCATAGTCGCGCGCGGTGTTGTTGCGGTTGGCACGGTAAGACAACCAGCGCTCTACAGCGGCTAAATCCAAAATGCCATGCTTGCCAGATTGGCGCAACACGTCGTTAAAAACCAGCTTATCTACCGCACGCGGGCTGCCGCCAAAGGCTTTGAGGGCTTTACGCATCAGTTTGCCCGCCGTTTCTAGCGACAACTCAAAACTTTTGAGGGCAGCATTGCGGTACAGGTCGTAGCGCACGCTGTCGGGGTCGGTACAGCCTTGCAGCGCCAGCAGTGCTTGCTCTAGGGTATCAGCGGTGCGTAAAAGATGTTCAACGTTGAGGCTCATGGCGATTTCTCTGGCTTAAAACTCATAACCTAAACCGCCCAATTTTTGCCGAATCAGCGCATCCAGCTCCGCCCCCTTGGCCATCTGTTCGCCCAGCTTTTCCGTCAGCTTACGCATTTTGTCGTCAAAGGCTTCGTCGTCGTCTTCTACGGCTTCGGCGCCCACATAGCGGCCCGGCGTGAGCACATGGCCGTGTTGGGCAATTTCGGCCAAGGGTACGCTGCGGCAAAAACCCAGTTGGTCTTGGTATGCGGTGATACTGGCCCCGTCTGGTACTTCGCCGCGCCATGCCGCCACGGTTCCTGCAATACGGGTGATGGCGGCATCGTCCAATTCGGCCTGCACGCGGCTAATCATTTTGCCCAACTTGCGCGCATCAATAAACAGCACCTCGCCCTTGCGCTTTTTCTGCTTGGCTAAAAACCACAGACAGGCCGGAATCTGGGTGTTAAAGAACAGTTGCCCCGGCAGCGCTACCATCACTTCCACCACATCGGCTTCTACCATCGCAGCCCGAATCACGCCTTCGTTGTTTTGGCTAGAACTCATGCTGCCGTTGGCCAACACGATACCGGCGCGGCCCGTGGGTTTCAGGTGATACAGCATGTGCTGCAACCAAGCGTAGTTGGCATTGCCTTGGGGTGGGTCGCCAAACTCCCAGCGTGGGTCGCCTTCTAGGCTGCCGTGCCACCAGTCGGAAATGTTAAACGGTGGGTTCGCCAAGATGAAATCGGCACGCAAATCCGGGTGTTGGTTGCGCGTGAAGGTATCGCCCGGTTCGCGGCCCAAATTGAAATCAATGCCACGAATGGCCAAGTTCATCGCTGCCAAGCGCCAAGTGGTCGGGTTGGCTTCTTGGCCGTAGATGGAAACATCATTGATTCTGCCGCCGTGCGCTTGAATAAACTTTTCCGACTGCACAAACATGCCACCCGAGCCGCAACAGGGGTCATAGACCTTGCCTTGGTGCGGGGCCAGCACGGCCACTAAAGTTTTAACGATGCTGGCCGGGGTGTAAAACTGGCCGCCGCGCTTGCCTTCTGCACTGGCAAACATGCCCAAAAAGTATTCATATACCTGCCCCAGCACGTCGCGGGCGGTGTTGGGGTTGTCGCCAAAACCAATGCTAGAGATTAAATCGACCAACTCGCCCAGCTTGCCGTCAGGCAGCTGGGCGCGGGCATAGCGTTTGTCCAAAATGCCCTTGAGCTTGGGGTTTTCACCCTCCAACAAAGCCAATGCGTTGTCTATGTATTTGCCAATTTCTGGCCATTTGGCCATAGAGCGCAGTGTCTCCCAGCGTGCGCCTTCAGGCACCCAAAATACATTGGCGCTGGTGTAGTAGTCACGGTCTTCTAGTTCAGCGGCGATGTCTTCGGCGCTGGCTTCGCCGTAGTAGAACTCATCCTCAGGGTCTTGTAAGCGGGCAGCCATTTCAGCGCTGCGGGCCGAGAAGGTGTCAGAGACATACTTCAGGAAGATGAGGCCCAGCACCAGATGCTTGTACTCGGCAGCGTCCATATTGGCGCGCAGTTTGTCGGCAGTGGCCCAGAGGGTTTTTTTGATGTCGTCGAGCATGGTCAAGAGCAATGGGGGTTTGCCAGCAAAAAAAAAGGCCACCGAAGTGGCCTTAGCAGAATCAGCGCCAAAGGCGAACCGATTAGTTACGGCTTTGGTCCACCAGCTTGTTTTTGGCAATCCAAGGCATCATAGCGCGCAGTTGAGCGCCAACGATTTCGATGGAATGCTCGGCATTCAGGCGGCGACGGGCTGTCATGCTTGGGTAGTTGGTCTTGCCTTCCAAGATGAACATCTTGGCGTATTCGCCAGTTTGGATGCGCTTGAGGGCAGCGCGCATGGCTTCGCGCGATTGTTCGTTGATGACTTCGGTGCCGGTCACGTACTCGCCATACTCCGCATTGTTGGAGATGGAGTAGTTCATGTTGGCAATGCCGCCTTCGTACATCAGGTCCACAATCAACTTCAGCTCGTGCAGGCACTCAAAATAGGCCATTTCAGGAGCGTAACCGGCTTCGGTCAGGGTTTCAAAGCCCATCTTCACCAGTTCAACGGCACCACCGCACAGCACGGCTTGTTCGCCGAACAGGTCGGTTTCGGTTTCTTCTTTGAAGTTGGTTTCGATGATGCCGCCCTTGCCGCCACCATTGGCACAAGCGTAAGACAGGGCCAAATCACGCGCCTTGCCAGACTTGTCTTGATAGACAGCGATGAGCGTGGGCACGCCACCGCCCTTGAGGTACTCAGAGCGCACGGTATGGCCGGGGCCTTTGGGGGCAACCATGATGACATCCAAATCGGCGCGTGGCACGACTTGGTTGTAATGCACGTTAAAACCGTGGGCAAAGGCTAGCGTAGCGCCTTGCTTGATGTTGGGGGCAACGTTGTTGTTATAGACCTCAGGGATGTTCTCGTCGGGCAACAAAATCATCACCAAATCAGCGGCCTTGACGGCTTCGTCCACTTCCATCACCGTCAGGCCAGCCTTGGCTACCTTGTCCCAAGAAGCGCCACCCTTACGCAGACCGACCACGACTTTCACGCCGCTTTCGTTCAGGTTTTGGGCATGGGCATGGCCTTGGCTGCCGTAACCAATGATGGCTACAGTTTTGCCCTTAATTAGGCTCAGGTCACAGTCTTTGTCGTAGAAAACTTTCATTTTGGCTCCAAGGGGTTAAATAGTTCAAAAAAGGGAAATCAAAGAAAAAGCGTTTAGACGCGCAAAATGCGCTCGCCACGGCCAATGCCGCTGGCACCAGTACGCACGGTTTCCAAAATGGCGGTGCGGTCTAGCGCTTGCAGGAAGGCATCATTTTTGCCTTGGTCACCGGTCAGCTCAATGGTGTAGCTTTTATCGGTCACGTCGATGATACGGCCACGGAAAATGTCGGCCATGCGTTTCATCTCTTCGCGCTCTTTGCCCACCGCACGCACCTTGACCATCATCAACTCACGCTCGGTATAAGCGCCTTCGGTCAGGTCAACCACCTTGACCACTTCAATCAGGCGGTTGAGGTGCTTGGTGATTTGTTCAATCACGTCTTCCGAGCCGGTGGTCTGGATGGTCATGCGCGACAGCGAAGGGTCTTCGGTGGGCGCAACAGTCAGAGACTCGATGTTGTAACCACGGGCAGAAAACAAGCCGACCACGCGCGACAGCGCACCGGGTTCGTTTTCGAGCAAAACGGCAATGATGTGTTTCATAGCAAATTCCTCTTTTTGCCGCCCTCCCCTGCTACCGGTAAGCAGCAGGCTTGGCGGACAATAGATTCATTCAAAAAAAGTGAGAGAAAAAGCCCGAGTTACAGTTCTTCCGAACCCAACAGCATCTCGGTGATGCCCTTGCCCGCTTCCACCATCGGCCAGACATTTTCGGTCGGGTCGGTGCGGAAATCCAAGAACACGGTACGGTCTTTGATGGCCCGTGCTTCGCGCAGGGCTGGCTCTACATCTTCGGGGCGCTCAATCAGCATACCAACGTGGCCGTAAGCCTCGGCCAGTTTGACGAAGTTGGGCAGCGCATCCATGTAGCTGTGGCTGTAGCGGCCTTGGTAAATCAGCTCTTGCCACTGGCGCACCATGCCCAAATAGCGGTTGTTCAGCGAGACGATTTTGACGTGCGTGCCGTACTGCTGGCAGGTGGACAGCTCTTGGATGTTCATCTGGATGGAGCCTTCGCCGGTAATGCACCAGCAATCGGCTTGCGGCTTGGCCAGTTTGATGCCCATCGCATAGGGCAAGCCCACGCCCATCGTGCCCAAACCACCCGAATTAATCCAGCGGCGCGGCTCGTTGAACTTGTAGAACTGCGCGGCAAACATCTGGTGCTGGCCCACGTCTGAGGTGATGTAGCAATCGTCGTCTTTGGTCAGGTTCCACAGGGTTTCGACCACGTTCTGCGGCTTGATAACTTCGGTGTTGGCACGGTCGTAGGCCAAACAGTCTTTAACGCGCCAGCCTTCAATGGTGTCCCACCAAGCGCCCAAGGCTTGGGCATCGGGGCGCTGCACGCTTTCTTTGAGCATGGTAATCAGCTCAGTCAACACGTCTTTGACATCACCCACAATCGGCACATCGACCTTCACGCGCTTGGCGATGCTAGACGGGTCAATATCAATGTGGATGATTTTGCGCTCTACCGAAGCAAAATGCTTGGGGTTGCCAATCACGCGGTCGTCAAAGCGCGCACCGACGGCCAGCAGCACATCGCAATGCTGCATGGCATAGTTGGCCTCTACCGTGCCGTGCATGCCCAACATGCCCAAAAACTTTTTGTTGGTAGCCGGGTAAGCACCCAAACCCATCAGGGTGTGCGTGACCGGGTAGCCCAGCATATCGACCAAGGTACGCAGTTCGTTGCAGGCATTGCCCAGCAAGACACCGCCGCCGGTGTAAATGTAGGGGCGCTTGGCATTGAGCAGCAGTTGCAGCGCCTTGCGAATTTGACCGCCGTGGCCCTTGCGTACTGGGTTGTACGAGCGCATGGTGACGCTCTCGGGGTAACCGTGGTAAGCCGTTTTGTTGAACGACACATCTTTGGGCACATCCACCACCACCGGGCCGGGGCGGCCAGTGCGGGCAATGTGGAAAGCCTTTTTCATGGTGTCGGCCATATCGCGCACATCTTTGACCAAGAAATTGTGCTTAACGATAGGGCGGGTAATGCCGACGGTATCGCATTCTTGGAAAGCATCCGAGCCGATAGCCGCTGTGCCCACTTGACCCGAAATAATCACCATCGGGATGCTGTCGGTGTAAGCGGTGGCAATGCCGGTGACGGCATTGGTCAGGCCGGGGCCAGAAGTGACCAGTGCCACACCCACTTCGCCCGTGGCGCGGGCGAAACCATCGGCAGCGTGAACGGCGGCTTGTTCGTGGCGCACCAATACGTGCTGGATGGTGTCTTGCTTGTAAATAGCGTCGTAGATGTAAAGCACCGCGCCGCCGGGATAGCCCCAGATTTGTTGCACGCCTTCGGCTTGCAGGGCGCGTACCAAAATTTCAGAGCCCATCAGCTCTGGAGCGTCGGTAGCGGGGGAAGTTGTGGCATCAGCCTTGTTCATTTCCATGATAAACCTTTGTGAATTTCTCTAACGAAAAACCTTGGGTGCTCCTTGCACGCGCTCTCGTGAAGCCGGCTCGGAACTTGAGGCCAAGGACATGGGCGAGATGATTGCCGCGCCGGACCGTGACCCGTTTGCGTTTGAGTATGCAAGGGCGATTATCGCACTGCAACATGATTGTTGAAGCCAAGACCACAAAAAAGCGACAGCCAGTGCGATAATCAAAGTCTTTTGCATGGCGCATGGTGCGCCCCACGACCCTCCGCAGGCGCGTCTGTCTTGGCCACCGAACAAGAACTCTCCGATTTTCTCAAAAGCGTCGAAAAGCGCGCCTTCAAGCGTTCGCTTTACCATGTTCGCAATGAGGAGGCCGCCTTGGACATCGTGCAAGACAGCATGATGAAGCTGGCAGAGCATTACGGCGACAAACCGGCCAACGAGTTGCCGATGCTGTTTCAGCGTATTTTGTCCAATTGCACCCTCGATTGGTTCCGGCGGCAAAAACGCCACCATGCCCTGTTTACCGATTTAGGCAATTTTGAAGCCGATACCGATGATGGCAGCGGCTTTGACCTGCTAGAGGTCTGGAGCGACAACGACCCCGAGCAACGCGCACACAGCGCCCAAGATATAGCCGAGCGCGGCCAAACCCTGCACGGCATCGAACAAGAAATTCAAGCCCTGCCAGCACGTCAACGAGAAGCCTTCTTAATGCGTTATTGGGAAGAGATGGATGTCGCAGAGACAGCGGCGGCTATGGGCTGCTCCGAAGGCAGTGTTAAAACCCATTGCTTTCGTGCCATCCAAGCCCTCAGCAAAGCCCTGCGGGCCAAAGGAATTAAGCTATGAACACCAATCTACACCTGCCCCCTGAAGAACAGGTTTTGCACGCCCACGCCTATGCGCGGCGCGTAGTGGCGCATTTGGACGACAGCACCAGCGCCTTGCCCTACGACATTTCCGAGCGCCTGCGCGCTGCGCGCGAGCAGGCACTGGCCAAGCGCAAAAAAGAAGTGCTAGTCCACGTACACCAACCAGCTAGCTTGGTGGTGCCCTCTGGCGGGGCAGCCACTTTGGGCTGGCGCGGCGAAGGCGGCAGCTGGTGGCAGTCTTTGCTGGGTGCCATTCCGATGATGGCACTGGTGGTAGGCTTGGTAGTTATTAACAGCGCTCAGGATGAATACGGCACCGCCGAAGTGGCCGAAGTAGATGCTGCCCTGCTCACCGATGACCTGCCACCCGAAGCCTATGCAGACCCCGGCTTCGTTCAGTTTTTGAAAAACGGTGGCAGCCAACAAAACTATTGATGAGTGTCCTTTTTTGCGTACCCTGACCTGCCCGCATGTTGCCCCCTCCTGCCGCCACTGCCCCTGACCCACGCGGTCGCCTGCATTTGCCGCTGCTTTTAGCTGGGGTCTTGTTGGGCCTGCTGGCAGCCTATGGCGGCTATGTGCTCCAACAGGTACGCATGGCCCCCGGCACCGTGTTGGTGGCCGAAGCCTTGGCACCCGCCCAGCAGATAGGCCAAGAGCCGGGCCGCACCGAAGCACGGGTACTGGCTTCTGGCCCTGCTTGGAGTGCATTAGAGCCAGGGCAGCGCCAAGCACTACAACCTTTGGCTGCACGTTGGGCCTTGCTCAGTGAGCTGCAAAAACGCCGCTGGTTAGCACTGGCAGCCACTTTTGCCACCCTGCCCGCAGCAGAGCAAGCCAAACTGCACAACCGCATGAGCGAATGGGCCAGCTTGAGCGCCCAACAGCGCAACCAAGCGCGACTTAATTTTGCTACCGCCAACAAACTGGCCCCCGACAACAAGCGGGCGCAATGGGAAGCCTACCAAGCCCTGAGCGCCGAAGAAAAGCGCCGCCTGGCTGCCGCCAACGCTAACCCACGCCCCAAAGGGGCGGCCACGGCTTTACGGCCTGTGCCAGCGCGCAAACTGGTGCGCGTGCCTGCGGCCAGCGCCAGCAATGCCAACCGCGCCAACCCCCCTAAAATTCCGCCACAAGCCACGCCGTTTATCCCCACTATCCCAGAGCATAAGGCCCACACGTCCGCCCTCCCTCCAGTGGTAGTAGAAACTTCTCCCGTATCGGTGCCCAGCAACCCGGTTACTTTAGCGCTGCCCCCTCTGGCCGAGCCAACAGCCCCATCGGTGCCCATCGCCCCCATGACAAGCGCCCCAGAATTGCCCCCGCCTAGCTCCACCACGCCAGCCCACGGGCACTAAGCATCTCCATCTTCCGCATCCATGCACGCATCTGCTTCTGCTTCTGTTCCTGTCTCTTCTATTCCAGCGCTACAAGCCCCACCACTGTGGCGGCGCATGGCCTGCTGGCTCTATGAAGGGTTATTGATGTTTGGCGTAGTGTTTATCGCTGGCTACCTGTTTAGCACCCTCAGCCAAACCCGCCATGCACTAGACAACCGACACGCGCTGCAAGGTTTTTTGTTTATTGTTTTTGGCATTTACTTCACTTGGTTTTGGGCCAAGGGCCACACTTTGGCCATGAAGACTTGGCATATCCGCGTGGTCGATGCCCAAGGCCAAGCCCTAACCCAAACCCGCGCCCTGCGCCGCTATGTGTTCAGTTGGCTATGGTTTTTGCCGCCTTTGCTCGGTGCAGCGCCGTTTGGCCTGTCTGCCGGAGAAATTACCGTGCTGCTGTTTGGGTGGGTGGCTATCTGGGCCATTCTCAGCCGCTTTCATCCCTTGGGCCAGTTTTGGCACGATGCGCTGGCGGGTACCCGGCTGGTACATTTTGTCCACACCCGCCCACCCAAAAAACCATGAGCAGCGCCAGCCCCCCCACGCACGAAGCCACCAATGCACAAAAAAGCCGCACTGGTTTACAGCGCTTGTGGCACGCCACCCGTTATTCACTGCACGGCCTGCGTGCTGGCTGGGCAGAGCCGGCTTTTCGGCAAGAGTCTATTGCTGCTTTGCTGCTGCTGCCCGCTGCCTACTGGCTAGGACAAAATTGGCTAGAAGTGGCCTTGCTGGCTGGCTCCGTAGTGTTGCTGATGGTGGTAGAACTACTCAACACCGGCATCGAGGCCGCCATTGACCGCATCGGCCCCGAATGGCATCCCTTGTCCAAACGGGCCAAAGACATGGGCAGCGCTGCGGTGTTGCTCACCCTATTGCTGTGCATCGGTATTTGGATGGGTGCTATTTTGCAAAGATTTTTTCATGGCTGAACCCCATTTTTCATTGGCCGTTTATTGCGGCTCACGCCTTGGCGAAGACCCGCGCTTTGCCGAAGCCGCCCGTTTGGTCGGCCATTGGATTGGCAGCCACGGCGGCCAATTGGTCTATGGTGGTGGTCGCAGCGGCATGATGGGCACCGTGGCCGATGCCACCCAAGCCGCTGGAGGCCGGGTGGTGGGGGTTATTCCAGAAAGCCTTGTGGCCAAAGAACACGCGCGCCAAGCCTGTGATGAGCTGCATGTGGTGCAAACCATGCACGAGCGTAAAGCACTGATGGCCAACCGCAGTGATGCCTTTTTAGCCCTGCCCGGCGGCATCGGCACCTTTGAAGAACTGTTTGAAGTCTGGACTTGGCGCCAGCTGGGCTACCACCAAAAACCGATTGGCCTGCTGAATGTGGCCGGTTACTACGATGGCCTGCTGAACTTTGTTGAGCATAGCGTAGCGCAAGGCTTTATGGGGCCGTGGCAACTAGGGCTACTACAAAGTGGCACCGA
Organism: uncultured Simplicispira sp.; assembly: GCA_964388325.1. Classification (GTDB taxonomy): domain Bacteria; phylum Pseudomonadota; class Gammaproteobacteria; order Burkholderiales; family Burkholderiaceae_C; genus Simplicispira. The sequence continues at coordinate 13,363 of CAYMAC010000006.1, forward strand.
CGGCCCAGCATTACTGCGTGACTTGGTACAGGCGGCCGGTTGCCGCGCTGTAGGGGTCCACTTAGAGTCGGTGCTTTAAACCGCGTTATCGTCCAAATCGCCAGTGCGGATACGCACCACGCGCTCTACGGGCGTGACAAAAATTTTGCCGTCGCCAATTTTGCCAGTGCGTGCCACATTGACGATAGCATCGACACAGCGGTCCACATCGTCTGATTTGACCACTACCTCAACTTTCACCTTGGGCAAAAAATCTACCACGTATTCTGCACCCCGGTAGAGTTCGGTATGGCCCTTTTGACGACCAAAACCCTTCACCTCGGTCACAGTCAGGCCAGTCACGCCACATTCGGCCAAGGCTTCGCGCACCTCTTCCAGTTTGAAGGGTTTGATAACAGCGGTAATCATTTTCATTGGGACAAACTCCTGTAATGGTGAAATTGGTGGGCCTAAAGCAGCTTAGGCCCGAAAGCGGTTGGTAATGGGGTAACGCCAGTCTTTACCAAAACTGCGCCGTGTTAAACGCGGGCCTGGTGGGGCTTGGCGGCGCTTGTATTCATTAAGCTGAATCAGTCGGGTCACGCGTTCTACATCGGCAGCCGCAAACCCGGCCTGCACAATGGCAGCCATAGGCTCGTTGTTTTCCATGTAGCGCTGCACAATGGCATCGAGTACCTCATAGGCGGGCAGGCTGTCTTGGTCGGTTTGGTCTGGGCGCAGTTCGGCGCTTGGGGGCCGGGTGATGATGCGCTCTGGGATGGGGTTCAGCCCGGTGCCGTAAGGGTCATGGGTATTGCGCCAGCGGGCTAAGGCGTACACCGTGGTTTTTAGCACATCTTTAATCACCGCAAAACCGCCAGCCATATCGCCATACAAGGTGCAATAGCCGGTGGCCATCTCGCTTTTATTGCCAGTGGTCAGAACGATGGAGCCAAATTTGTTCGACATGGCCATCAGTAAGGTACCCCGAATACGGGCTTGGATGTTTTCTTCGGTGGTGTCTTCTGCACGGCCCTCCAACACCCCAGCCAAGGCTTGTCGAAAGCTGTCAAACTGCGGCGCAATGGCAATTTCATCGTAGCGCACGCCCAAACGGGTTGCCATATCGCGGGCATCTATCCAGCTAATATCCGCAGTGTAGGGCGATGGCATCATCACGGTGCGGACTTTATCCGCACCCAAAGCATCTACGGCAATCGCTAACACCAAAGCGGAATCGATACCGCCCGACAGACCCAACAAGACCCCTGGAAAACGATTTTTACCCACATAGTCACGCACCGCCAACACCAAAGCGTGCCACAAATCGGCCTCGGGGCTGGCGTGGGGGGCAATGTCGGCCTGCCAATGCGCTCCGGCAGGGGTCTGCTGCAACTGGGTATAGAACAAGGTTTCTTGGAACCCCACAGCCCGCCCAGCTACATTGCCATCGGCATTTAAAGCAAAAGAGTGGCCATCAAACACCAACTCATCTTGGCCGCCCACCATGTGTGCATACAGCACCGGCAAGCCAGTTTCCTGAGCGCGCTGGCACAAAACCTGCTCACGTTCAGCCGGTTTGCCTATATGAAAAGGCGAGGCATTCAGCACCGCCAGCACCTGCGCCCCAGCAGCTGCCGTGGCACGGGCCGGTTCAGGCCACCAAGCGTCTTCGCACACCAACAGCCCCACCTGCACACCTTGCACCTGAAACACGCAAGGCTGTGCGCCGGGAGAAAAATAGCGCTGCTCGTCAAATACGCTGTCATTGGGCAACATCTGCTTGGCATAGGTTTGCTCCATCTGGCCATTACGCAACACACTGGCCGCATTGTGTGGCAGCCCTGTGTTGGCATGGGCCTGCGGATGGCCCAACACCAGCACCAAACCGGGTAAATCAACGGTAGCTTGGGCTACGGCACGCACTGCCTCGTCACAAGCGACTTGGAATGCCGGACGCAAAAACAAATCCTCTGCCGCGTAGCCACAAATAGCCAACTCGGGGGTTAGCAACACTTGGGCACCCGCTGCATAGGCTTGGCGTGCCGCCAGTATGATTTTTTGTGCGTTACCGGACAGGTCACCGACAACCAAATTAAGCTGTGCGCTGCAAAATGAAAGCGTCATGGGTAAAAAAGCAACGACAAGACAATGGAATAAAAACAGCCACTTTCAACAGGCCGAAATGGCAGCAGCTGCAAGCCAAAGCTGGCGATTATCACCCGCCTACCGGCTTTGTGCTGATGGGTAGGTTCCCCCTGCGCTGAACCGCTGGCGTTAGCCCCCCAAGTAGCATCATTTTTTGCGTTATTCCCCTTGAAATTTGGCACCTCTCGGCTTATCTTGCACAGGTGCCTGTGATGTATTGGCATTTGTTTTCATCTGTCTCAAAGGAGCATCCTCATGAACGCATTGATTGGTCGCGGTGGTCTGCTAGATGAACTCTTCAAAGATGTGAACCCCGGTTTTTATGTTCGCCCTTTGCATGGCGACCCGTTGCCCACGCCCTCCCAAATGAAGGTCGATGTCAAAGAAACCGACAATGGCTACACGGTGCAGGCAGAGGTGCCCGGCGTGCCCAAAGAAGACATCCACGTCTCGGTAGAAGGCAATGTGGTCAGTTTGCGTGCCGAGGTGCGCCAACTCGATCAACAGGTGGAAGGCGAAAAGGTACTGCGCTCCGAGCGTTATTTTGGCCAAGTGGCACGCAGCTTCCAATTGCCTGCCGATATTGATGCAGCACAGGCCAAGGCCAAATACGACAACGGAGTGCTTACCCTGACACTGCCGAAAAAACAAGGTGGCAATGCCCAGCGCCTAACCATCGATTGAAAGCGGCCCATTTAAGCGTGTTGTAGTGCATTCAGGTGCTTTAGCACCTGCTGCACTACTTGTTGTAAAGCATTTGCTTGGTCGCAAACAATCGTCTGGCGCTGGGGCATACCGCGCAACCAAGTCATCTGACGTTTGGCCAATTGCCGTGTAGCAGCTAGGCCCCGTTCGCGCAACAAGGCGTGGTCTAAGTTTGCAGCACTGCCCTGAAGTGCTTGCTCATCCAGCGCCTGCCATACCTGCCGATAGCCCACACAACGCATGGATGGCAGGTCGGGGTGCAAGTCGCCACGCGCGCGCAACTGGCGCACTTCATCGATTAAACCCGCTTCGAGCATGGCATCGAAACGTTGGACAATGCGTTGGTGCAGCCAAGCGCGGTTTTCTGGCTCTAAAGAAAAAAAAGCACCCTCTGCCACGCAGCCATTTTGGGCGTTACGGCGCTGTTGGGCTTGGTGAAAATGCGACAGCGGCTGTCCAGACACTTGCCAAACCTCTAATGCCCGCTGGATACGTTGGCTGTCTGCTGGGGCTAAACGCGCCGCCGTGATGGGGTCTATGCGTGCCAACTCTGCATGGAGTGCTGGCCAACCTTGTGCCGCTGCTTGCGCCTCAATGCGGGCACGTACCGCTGGGTCGGCGCTAGGCATAGCGTCCAAACCATCCCACAAGGCTTTGAAATACAGCATCGTACCCCCCACCAGCAGGGGCAGCGCCCCACGGGCACGAATTTCGGCCACCAAACGGTGCGTATCTTGGACAAACTCGGCGGCGCTGTAAGCGTGCAATGGGTCGCGGATATCAATCAGGTGGTGTGGCACCGTAGCCAACTCTTGTGGACTGGGCTTGGCGGTGCCCACATCCATCCCACGGTAAACCAAAGCTGAATCAACGCTGATAATTTCTACGGGCTGGCCTTGGGCAGCCAGCACTTGGCTCAAGGCCAAAGCAGCCGCTGTTTTCCCTGATGCAGTGGGGCCGGCTAATGCGATACAAGGCAAAGAGCTAGAACTGGTGGTCTTCATGATTTTTGTGGTTCACCAAATTTTTGTACCAGCGTCCAAGCAGTAGCGGCAGTACAGCCCCCCCAAAACCAAACCCCCAATGCCAACGGCAACACCGTGCCATCCATGTGCTGGCCTAGCCAGTGGCCAATGCCAAAAGCCACCGCCATAGTCACCCCACCATTGAGGGCCGCCGCCGTGCCTGCTGCCTGCGGAAATGGCCCCACAGCACCACTCTGGCTACAAGGCATATGGATGCCGTGAGCGGCTATGTACAACCAGAAAGGTAGCACATAAGCCCAACCAGTTTGAACCCCCAGCAGTGCCAAAACGCCCATCAGTGAACCACCCACCAAGCTCAAAGCTCCGGCCAACTGCATACTGCGGCGCACCCCCCAGCGCACCACCAAACGACGACATAGCACCGTGCCACTGACGTAAAGCAGGCCATTGCACGCCAACAACATGCCATAAGCAGTGCTGCTCCACCCTAACACCTGAATAAAAGTGAATGAAGATGCCGCCAGATACGTAAACAAACCAGCATAGGTAAACGTAGTGGTGGCGGTAAAGGCCAAAAACGTCGGGTGACGCAATATCTGTCCCCAAGTGCGTAACAAATGGGTAGGCTGCAAAGCTTGCGGATTAGGTTGGCGCAAGGTTTCTTGAAAGCGCCACACTACCAGCAACCAAGCCAAGGCACCCACAATGGCCAGTGCTGCCATCGTCGCCCGCCACCCCAACTGCCCAGCCAGCCAGCCACCCAATGGCGGACTGAGGCAGGCAATAACGCCCAAGCCGGTCAGGGCACGCGACATAGCTTGCGCGCCTTCAACCGGCGCATACAAGTCTCTTACCACTGCACGCGCGCACATCACCGCCGCGCCCATCGCCACGCCCTGGGCGGTACGCCAAACAACCAAGGCTTCGATAGATTGCGCCAGCGCACAACCCAAAGCCGCCAGCACATAGGTGGACAAACCCAGCAACAAAATAGGTCTCCGCCCCCAGCGGTCGGACAAGGGGCCCCAGAGCAGTTGCGAGCAACCAAAAGCCAACAGCAACGCCGTGAGCGTCAACTGCGCTTGTGCCATACCTGCTCCTAACTGCCCTTGCAGGGCGGGCAAAGCAGGAAGGTACAAATCCGTGCTGACGGGTTGCAAGCCCAATAACAGGGCCAGCATCACCACAATCAAGGTGGCAGACATCGGTGCCACCGTGCCAGAGCCAGTATCTGGCCTTCCCATGCCCGTCACAGGTAAGAGACTACGACTTGGCCAAAACCCGAGCAACTGACTTGGGTGGCACCATTCATCAAACGGGCAAAATCATAAGTAACTTTTTTCGAGGCAATCGCCTGCTCCAGTGCCACAATAATGCGGTCAGCAGCCTCTGTCCAACCCATATGGCGCAGCATCATTTCTGCCGACAAAATCGCCGAACCCGGATTGACATAATCTTTACCGGCATAACGCGGTGCCGTACCATGCGTAGCCTCAAAGCAGGCCACTGCATCGGACATATTGGCACCTGGTGCAATGCCAATACCTCCCACTTGGGCAGCCAAGGCATCTGATAAATAATCACCATTTAGGTTCAGTGTGGCTACCACCGAATACTCTGCCGGACGCAACAAAATTTGCTGCAAGAAGGCATCGGTAATGCTATCTTTGATAATGATTTCTCGGCCTGTTTTGGGGTTTATTAGATGGCACCACGGGCCGCCATCTATCAACTGGGCACCAAACTCGCGTTGTGCCAAAGCATAGCCCCAATTGCGGAAACTGCCCTCGGTGTATTTCATGATGTTACCCTTGTGTACCAAGGTCACACTGGGCTTATCATGGTCAATGGCATACTGAATGGCTTTACGCACCAAACGCTCGGTTCCCTCTTGGGATACTGGCTTGATGCCAATACCCGAAGTTTCGGGAAAGCGGATTTTTTGTGTACCCAATTCTTGCTGCAAAAAAGCAATCAGCTTCTTTGCTTGCTCGGAACCAGCTTCAAATTCAATGCCAGCATAAATATCTTCTGAATTTTCGCGAAAAATAACAATATTGGTTTTTTCTGGCTCTTTTAACGGCGAAGGCACGCCCTTAAAATAACGCACAGGGCGCAGACAGACATACAAATCCAATGCTTGGCGCAAAGCCACATTCAAAGACCGAATACCATCCCCCACCGGCGTAGCCAATGGCCCTTTGATGGACACCACATAATCGCGCAATGCAGCAATGGTTTCTTCGGGCAACCAAACATCAGCACCATACACTTGGGTGGCCTTGTGGCCTGCATAGACCTCCATCCACCGAATTTGGCGCTGACCGTCATAAGCCCGCTCTACCGCAGCATTCACCACTGCCATCATCACCGGGGTCACATCTACACCCACACCATCACCTTGAATAAAAGGAATGATAGGTTGATCTGGCACCTGTAGCGATAAATCACTGTGCAAAGTGATGGGCTGGCCTTGCTCAGGCACCTGAATATGCTGATAGTGGGTCATAGCAATAAAGACTTTATGGAAACCATCAAAAAACAACAGGCTGGGCAAATGCCACAGCCTGTGCGCTTTCTTCATTGTAGCCGTAGCTGGTATTTTTGCTGCCTAAGCAGTGGCCAGTGCATCTGCGCGATGGCGCACCAAATAACGAAAAACGAAACCTGGAAAAGCCAGCGTCAAAAACAAAGTTCCGGTGACCGCATAAAACTCCCAACCTTGTGCTGCCACCTGCCCTGCGCGTTGCTCTAGCCATAGGGCGAACAAACCGACCAAAAAATACCAGCACACCAGTTCTAGGAGATGGCCCCACCAAAATTTGCCTTGTTGGGGTACCGGCCCTAGCAACAAAACACGGCGATGAAAAAAGGGCAGATTGGCTGCCAGCACCGCCAGCAGCACCACCAACCAGACAGCACCGGTTTGGCTCATAAATAATCTTAGGTAGCTAAAGAACGGACGATGGCATCAGTACACAGCGACATCAAGCCACCGGGCAAAATACCCAAAATCAGCACCAAAGCGCCATTGATGGTCAACACGACACGCACTTCCAGTGGTGCAGAAACACGAGTAGCTGTCAGTGGTGCATCAAAATACATCACCTTGACCACGCGCAGGTAGTAGAAAGCACCAATCAACGACATCATCACGGCAAACACCGCCAAACCAATATAAGCCGCTTGACCAGAAGTCATTAAAGACTGCAATACCGCCAACTTGGCATAAAAACCCACCAGTGGAGGAATACCAGCCATCGAGAACAAACAGATAGCCAATACACCCGCATACAGAGGACTGCGTTGGTTCAGACCTGCCATATCGGCAATTTCTTCGCTCTCAAAACCTTCGCGGGCCAGCAGTAAAATGACACCAAAAGCTGCCAAGGTCGTCAGCACATAAGTGACCACATAGAACATGGCCGAGCTATACGCACTCTGAATGGTCGCGGCTTCTACATTGCCATCAATCACACCAGACATTAAGCCCAACAGCACAAAACCCATCTGCGAAATAGTGGAATAGGCCAACATGCGCTTGAGGTTCGTTTGTGCAATGGCGGCCAAGTTACCCACCAACAACGAAGCCACTGCCAATATACCCAGCATTTGCTGCCAGTCAATCGCCAAGGGCAACAGACCATCGACCAACAAACGCATCACGATAGCAAAGGCAGCCAACTTGGGCGCACCACCAATCATCAGGGTGATAGCAGTGGGGGCACCTTGGTAAACGTCAGGCACCCACATATGGAATGGTGCAGCACCGAGTTTGAAAGCCAAACCGGCCACCACAAACACCACACCAAACACCAATACTTGATGGCGAATTTGGCCTGAATTCACCGCCTTGAATACTTCGCCAATATCCAAAGAGCCGGTAGCGCCATAAATCATGGACAACCCATAAAGCAAGAAACCACTGGCCATCGCGCCAAGGATAAAATACTTCATCGCTGCTTCGGTAGCAGTAGTATGGTCACGGCGCAAAGCCACCATCGCATAGCCAGACAGCGTCAGCAATTCCAGACCCAAATAAATGAGCAAGAAATTATTGCCACTAATCATGACAAACATTCCCAACAAAGAGAACAGCGCTAAAGTGAAAAACTCTCCACCGCGCAGCATGTCGCGATCAGCCGCATAAGGACGGCCATAAATCAAAGTCACAATCATGGCCACCGAGGCAAAACATTTCAGCCAATTACCCATAGGGTCACTGACTACCATGTTGCCAAAGCCATAGAAGGTGTTGCCACTGCTGGCATACACTCCTTGCAATACGGCCAGCACCACCAAAGTCAAAATGGTGAGGATGTAGGTTCCGGTACGGCGCGCACTGCTCACACCCAGATCAGCCAAAGCGATCACGCAGGTCATGACCAGCAGCAGTATCTCTGGGTAAATCGCAAGCCAACTGATGTTGTCAATCATCTCGGGTCTCTCAGTTCAGTATGCTCAGTTCAGCTTGGACAAGGCCACGTGCTTGAGCAGCTCAGCCACAGAAGCATCCATCACATCAGTGAAGGGACGGGGATACAGGCCCATGTACAACACAGCCACAGCTAAAACAGCCATGACAAAGAATTCACGGCCATCAATATCTTTCAAAGCCTTAACATGGTCATTGCCCACTGGGCCTAAATAGACGCGCTTGAACATCCACAGGCTGTAGGCAGCACCCCAAATCAGTGCAGTGGCGGCACCCATGCCAATCCAGAAGTTGGCTTTAACGGCACCCAGAATGACCATCCACTCGCCGACAAAACCGGCTGTACCTGGCAAACCAGCATTGGCCATCGTAAATAACAAGGCGAAAGCGGCAAACTTGGGCATGGTATTGACCACACCGCCGTAATCGGCAATTTCACGCGAGTGCATACGGTCGTACAACACACCAATTGACAGGAACATGGCACCAGAGACAAAACCGTGAGAAATCATCTGCACTAAGCCACCGGACACGCCCAAATCATTGAACAAGAAAAAGCCCAAGGTTACAAAACCCATGTGTGCCACTGAGGAGTAGGCCACCAGCTTTTTCATATCTTTTTGCACCATCGCCACCAAGCCGACATACAACACGGCCAGCAAAGACAAGGCAACCATTAACCAAGCCCATTCACGCGAAGCGTCGGGGGCAATTGGCATAGAAAAACGCAAGAAACCATAAGCACCAAGCTTCAGCATAATCGCTGCCAGCACGGCGGAACCACCGGTGGGCGCTTCAACGTGAACGTCTGGCAACCATGTATGCACAGGCCACATGGGTACCTTGACAGCGAAGGCGGCAAAGAAGGCAAAGAACAATAAAGTCTGTGCGTGGGCGCTCAGAGGCAGTTTATGCCAAGTGGCAATATCAAAACTACCGCCCGATTTGTGGTACAGGTAAATCAGCGCAATCAGGGTAAGCAAAGAACCCAATAGCGTGTACAAGAAGAACTTAAACGCTGCATAGATTTTGCGTGGCCCGCCCCAAATACCAATAATCAGGTACATTGGAATCAACGTCGCCTCGAAGAAGACGTAGAACAACATACCATCGAGCGAGGCAAACACACCAATCATCAAACCTGACAAAATCAGGAAAGCACCCATGTATTGATTGACACGCTCAGTGATTGACTCCCAAGAGGCAATCACCACAATGACTGTAATGAAAGCCGTGAGAGGAACAAACCAGAAAGAGATACCATCAACACCCAAGTGATAAAACACATTGAAAGTTTCGATCCAAGGTGTTCTTTCGACAAACTGCATCGATGCAGTGCCAATTTGAAACCCCGTGTACAAAGGCAGGGTGACCAGAAAACTGATCAGCGCGCCAATCAAGGCCAGCCAACGCACGGCGCGCGCCTGCTCTTCACGGCCAAAGGCCAGCAGTAGCGCACCAAACGCGATGGGCGTCCAGATAGCAAGACTCAACAAACCCATTTTTGTTTTTCTCCTACTTGTTGAGCCAGACGAACCAAGTCATGAGAGCAAAGATGCCCAGCAGCATGACCAAGGCATAGTGGTACACGTACCCTGTTTGCATACGGCGAACTATCCCCGCAATCCATCCGACTAGCTTCCAAGAACCGTTAACCACAGCACCGTCAATCAGCATTTGATCGCCGCCCTTCCACAAACCAACGCCTAAACCACGGGCACCGCGTGCCAAGATATTTTCGTTGATCCAGTCCAGATAGTATTTATTTTCCAACAAGGTGTAGATAGGCATAACTGCCTTCTTGATAGCTGTGGGCAGCGCCGGATTGACCATATACATGTAATAGGACAAAGCAACACCAGCCAAAGCCAACCAGAAAGGAGGCGTTTGCAAACCATGTACCGCCATCGCTAGGGGGCCGTGGAAAATAGTTGCAAATTGGGCCATCGCTGGGTGCTTCACAGCATCAATGAAGATAACATCCTTGAAGAAGTCACCAAACAGCATAGGCTGGATAGCAACAAAACCAATCACTACCGAAGGAATTGCCAGCAACACCAAAGGCAAGGTAACTACCCAGGGCGATTCATGCGGCTTGCCATCACCATGCCCGTGATGGTCGTCGTGACCGTGGTCATCATGGTGGTGGGCATCCGGGTTTTGATCGTAACGCTCCTTACCGTGAAATACCAAGAAGTACATACGGAAAGAATAGAAAGCAGTAACAAATACACCGGCCAACACCGCAAAATAAGCAAATCCAGAAGCTGGTAGTTGACTAAAATGTACCGCTTCGATGATGCTGTCTTTAGAGTAAAAGCCAGAGAACAACGGGGTACCAATCAGGGCCAAAGAACCCAACAAAGAGGTAATCCAAGTGATAGGCATGTATTTACGCACACCACCCATCCAGCGAATGTCTTGGTTGTGGTGCATACCCATAATCACCGAACCCGCACCCAAGAACAACAAGGCTTTGAAGAAGGCATGGGTCATCAAATGGAACACAGCCACTGAGTAAGCCGAAGCACCCAATGCCACCGTCATGTAACCCAACTGCGACAGAGTAGAGTAGGCAACCACGCGCTTGATGTCGTTTTGAATGATGCCCAAGAAACCCATGAACAGGGCAGTGATGGCACCAATCACCAAAATAAAGTTCAAAGCGGTATCACTCAATTCAAACAAGGGCGACATACGCGCCACCATGAAGATACCAGCCGTGACCATCGTGGCCGCGTGAATCAACGCAGAAATGGGGGTGGGGCCTTCCATCGAGTCTGGCAACCAAACGTGCAGCGGAAACTGCGCCGACTTGCCCATTGCACCAATGAACAGACAGATGCAAATCACCGTCACTAGCATCCAGTCTGTACCATAGCCAAATGGCATAACACCCAGCTCAGTAGCTTTGCTGAAAATTTCGCTGTAATTGAGAGTGCCTGTATAGGCAGCAATCAAGCCAATACCCAGAATAAAACCAAAGTCACCCACCCGGTTGACCAAAAATGCCTTCATGTTGGCAAAAATAGCCGATGGCTTGTTAAACCAAAACCCAATTAACAAATAAGACACCAAACCTACCGCTTCCCAGCCGAAAAACAGTTGCAGCAGGTTATTGCTCATGACCAGCATGAGCATGGAGAAAGTAAACAGCGAGATGTAAGAGAAAAAGCGGTTGTAACCTTCGTCTTCTTCCATATAACCAATGGTGTAAATATGCACCATCAGAGAGACAAAAGTCACCACACACATCATCATGGCGGTGAGCGAATCAACCAAGAAACCCACTTCCATTTTCAGACCACCCACCACCATCCAGGTGTAAAGGGTCTCATTGAAGCGGGCACCATCGACCAATACGCTTTGCAGCGTCATGGCCGATAGCACAAAAGCAATCAGTACACCGGCAATGGTTAGCATGTGCGAAGCACGACGACCAATCCAGTTGCCACCAAAGGCAGTACCAAAAATGCCGGCAAGCGCAGCACCCACCAGCGGGGCTAGCGGCACTGCCAACAGCGTTGAAGCAGAAAGGGTTTGACTCATTGTGGAGAACCTTGCATATCCGGCATGTCAACCGCGAAGGGTGTCGAGAGATTCTGCATCAATGTTCGACTTGTTGCGGAACAGCAGCACCAAAATGGCCAGACCGATAGCAGACTCTGCTGCCGCAACTGTCAAGATGAAGAACACAAACACTTGCCCGTGCATATCACCCAAATAATGGGAGAAAGCAACGAAATTCATGTTGACTGCCAACAGCATCAATTCGATAGCCATCAACAGCACAATCAGGTTTTTTCGGTTCAGAAAAATACCAATCACGGCCAAAGCAAACAGCATGGCCCCCAGTGAAAGAAAATGCCCTAAAGTGAGTATCATGCTTTTTTCTCCTCACTGACCACGACAGGTTCAGCACTGGCTGGCTTAGTAGCATCGAGCTTGATTAAGCGCACACGATCTTCAGCCCGAACACGCACTTGAATGGCTGGGTTAATCGCCTTGGTATCCTTGCGCCGACGCAAAGTTAAGGCAATTGCCGCCACCATCGCCAGCAACAAAATCACGGCAGCAATTTCTACTGGGTAAAGATACTCGGTGTACATCAGGCGCCCTAACTCGCGGGCATTGGAGTAGGGCACTGCATTACCAGCAGCATCTACCGCAGCCACCATCGCTTTAGGCTCATCAATGCCACCAAAGCCACCCATCAAAACCGCTGCCATTTCGAGGGCAATCAAAGCACCCATTGCAGCGGCCAGTGGAAAATGCTTCCAAAAACCTTGGCGTATGTCATCGACCTTGATGTCTAACATCATGACGACAAACATGAACAGCACCATCACCGCTCCTAGGTACACTAGGATCAGCACAACGGCTAAAAATTCAGCCTTCAGCAGCAACCAGATACCAGCCGCTTGCGAAAATGCCAAAATTAAATGCAACACGGCATGTACCGGATTGCGCGCAGTAATTACCCGGAAGGCTGAATAAAGCAGCACCACCGAGAACAAATAGAAGAAACCTGTCGTGGCGTCCATGAATCGGTCTTTTTAGAGGTCTGACGGATGGGGATGCAACTTAGCGGTACTTGGCATCTGCTGCTTTAGCGGCAGCAATTTCAGTTTCATACCGATCACCCACGGCAAGGAGCATATCCTTGGTGAAATAAAGATCGCCCCGCTTTTCACCGTGGTATTCGAGAATTTGCGTTTCCACGATCGAATCGACCGGGCAACTTTCTTCACAAAAACCACAGAAAATGCACTTGGTCAGATCAATGTCATAGCGTGTGGTACGGCGCGAGCCGTCGGCACGCACATCCGACTCAATGGTGATGGCCGTTGCAGGGCAAACGGCTTCGCACAATTTGCAAGCAATGCAGCGTTCTTCGCCATTGTCATAGCGGCGCAAGGCGTGCAGTCCACGAAAACGCGGCGATAGCGGCGTTTTTTCTTCGGGAAACTGCACGGTTACTTTGCGCTTGAAGGTGTAACGCCCAGTCAGGGACATGCCCTTGACCAGCTCCACCAACATGAAGCTTTTGAAAAAATCCTTGAAGGAAAAGGATGCAGCAGCGGCAGACATTCGTGTATCCCCGTTCATTTCCAAATATTCCAAGGCGAGAGCAACCAGCCCCCTACCACCACCAGCCACACCAGAGTGACAGGAATGAAAATTTTCCAGCCCAGACGCATAATTTGGTCATAGCGGAAACGTGGGAAGGTAGCGCGAATCCAGATGAACATGGAAACGACAACAAAGGTTTTCAGGCCCAACCAAATCCAACCAGGAATGAAGTCAAGGGCAGCAATCGGCGACAACCAACCACCCAAGAACATCAACACAGCCACAATAGACACCAGCCACATGCTGGCGTATTCAGCCAAGAAGAAAATAGCAAAACCCATGCCTGAGTATTCGACCATGTGACCAGCCACAATTTCGGCTTCACCTTCAACCACGTCGAAAGGATGGCGGTTGACTTCAGCCACACCCGAAATCAGGTAAACAATAAAAATCGGAAACAGGGGCAACCAATTCCAAGAAAGGAAATTAAGACCATAAGAAGCTGCCATGCCCGAAGCTTGGCTGGCAACCACAGCAGTCAGGTTCATGCTACCTGACACCATAATCACCACCAGGAAGCAAAAGCCCATAGCAATTTCGTAGCTCACCATTTGCGCCGATGCACGCATAGCACCCAGAAACGCATATTTAGAGTTAGAAGCCCAGCCCGCAATAATGACACCATACACTTCAATCGAAGTAATGGCCATCAGCAACAAAATACCTACATTGACATTGGTCAGGGCCACATCGGGGCCAAAGGGTACGACCACCCAAGCAGCCAAAGCTGGCATGATGGCCATAATGGGGCCAAGAATAAACAAGCCTTTGCTAGATGCGGAAGGTTGAATAATTTCTTTGGTCAACAGCTTGAGGGCATCGGCAATGGGCTGCAGTAAACCCATCGGGCCAACCCGGTTAGGGCCTAAACGCACCTGCATGAAGCCCAGCAGTTTGCGCTCCCAGAGTGTCAAGTAGGCCACAGCGCCCATCAGTGGAGCCAAAATGACCACAATTTTGAGCAAAATCCAAAGCACCGGCCAAACTGCTGCTGTCCACCAAACCTCGGAGGACAGGCCCAAACCACCGTTGTAAATCGCATCAATCATGCCTGCACTCCTGTAGAAGCCAGACGTGCATCAGCCGTCAGCTGCAAAGAAGATGAACGCCGAACCAAACCATCCAGCTGGTAAATGCTAGCCACTACCGGATCAGCTACGGACGCAGCAGTCACGGTGGTCAAACTGGCTTTGCTGCGGTTATTTAACTCAGCAGCGGGAACAAACTCCATGCGGTCTCCTTGGGGGGCATGGGTCGCTTTTTCTAATACTTCCTGTGAAGTTTGAAAATCAATACCAGGAATATCCAACAAATTGGCCAATACACGCAACACCTTCCAGCCTGGACGAGTATCACCCAAGGGACGCACCACAGCATGGAAACTTTGCGCCCGACCTTCGGCATTCACAAAAGTGCCCGAAGTTTCGCTGAATGGCGCAATCGGCAACAATACGTCGCTGAACTCCATGTTTGTTTTGAAGGGGCTGAGGGTGACAACCATGTCCACACCAGCCAAAGCCGTTGCGGCCTTGGCACCGGCGGCACTGTCAAACACTGGCTCTGTATTGAGCAACAGGGCAGCCTTGAGGCGGCCTTCTAGCATCTGTGCGGCATTCAGGCCATCTTGACCGGGCACTGCCTTCATCCACTGGGCACCGACGGTGTTGGCGGCTTCGGTCAGGTAACCCACGGTAGCGCCGGTTTGCTCGGCAATCCAGCCCGCCAAAGTCAACAGCGACGCGGCTTGGGCATGGTGTGCTGCCGCATTACCCAACAAAACCGCTTTGTGTTCACCCATCAGCAGTGCATTAGCAATTGCCGTAGCCACGGTACTAATTTGACCTTGGGTATTAGGTGCATCAATACCCTTTTGTTGGGCCACAGCCGCAGCCACATCAGACAGGGCTTGGAACCACTGCTGGGGTGCAGCCACCAAGGTTTGCGCCACAGGTAAGGCCCAATCGCGCACTACGGCATCAATGGCGGTAACGGTGCAACCTTTACGCGCCGCTTGACGAATACGCTGGGCGAATAAGGGATGGTCTTTACGCAGGTTGGAACCGACGACCAACACCGATTGCAAGCTAGACAGAGAAGCTATCGAACGACCTAACCAACGCACACCTTCGGGTGCGGAGAAATCAGCATGGCGTAGGCGATAGTCCATATTTTGGCTACCCAAACCGCGCAACAATTCTTTGGTCAGGTAAATTTCTTCTATGGTGCTGTGCGGACTGACCAAAGCGCCAATCATCTTGGCACCATGTTCAGTCTTGATATTTTTTAAGCCGTTGGCGACATACTCAAGCGCTGTCTGCCAATCTACTTCTTTCCAGGTGCCACCTTGCTTAATCATGGGCGCTGTTAAACGCTGGTCCGTGTTCAGTGATTCATAAGAAAACCGGTCACGGTCTGCAATCCAGCATTCATTCACGTCTTCGTTTTCCAACGGAAGAACGCGCATGACTTTATGGTTTTTAACCTGCACCACCAAATTGGCACCGGTAGAATCGTGCGGACTGACCGACTTGCGGCGCGACAGCTCCCAAGTGCGGGCGCTGTAACGGAAGGGCTTACTGGTCAAAGCCCCCACCGGACACAGGTCAATCATATTACCGGACAATTCAGAATCAACTGTTTCGCCGGTAACAGTGGTGATTTCGGAATGTTCACCCCGATGAATCATGCCCAATTCCATCACACCAGCCACTTCTTGGCCAAAACGGACGCAACGGGTGCAATGGATGCAGCGGCTCATCTCTTCCATTGAAATCAGCGGGCCGACATCTTTGTGAAAAACAACACGTTTTTCTTCTTCGTAACGGGAAGAAGTGCCACCATAACCGACGGCCAAATCTTGCAACTGGCATTCACCGCCTTGGTCACAAATCGGGCAATCTAAAGGATGATTGATGAGCAAAAACTCCATCACCGATTTTTGCGCTTGAATAGCTTTAGGACTGTTGGTGCGTACCACCATGCCTTGGGTTACTGGCGTGGCGCAGGCAGGCATGGGCTTGGGGGCTTTTTCAACCTCTACCAGGCACATCCGGCAATTGGCCGCAATGGAGAGCTTTTTATGGTAGCAGAAATGTGGAATATAAACGCCAGCCTTATCGGCTGCATGCATCACCATGCAGCCGGGGGCGATTTCCACTTTCTGACCATCCAGTTCAATTTCAACCATATGCTTTTCTCGCGATCAGGCAGAAGCTACAGCCTGCGGGTTTTTTTTCTGGATTAACGCCTCAAACTCGGGGCGGAAATGCTTAATCATGGCACGCACCGGCATTGCCGCTGCATCACCCAGCGCACAAATGGTGCGCCCCATAATATCACTGGCCACTGAATCAAGTACATCCAAATCTTGTGCGCGACCATCACCACGATGAATGCGATCGACCAGGCGCCAGAGCCAGCCAGTACCTTCGCGGCAAGGGGTACATTGACCGCAGGATTCGTGCATATAAAAATACGACAAACGCTTGAGCGATTCGACCATGCAGCGGGTATCGTCCATCACAATGACGGCACCAGAACCGAGCATAGAACCAGCCTTGGCGATAGAGTCGTAATCTAGCGTGCATTCCATGATGATAGAAGCAGGTAATACTGGAGACGATGAACCACCAGGAATAACTGCCTTGAGTTGACGACCCGGGCGCATACCACCTGCCAGCTCTAGCAACTTAGAGAACGGCGTGCCCATAGGCACTTCATAATTGCCCGGACGCTGCACATCGCCACTGACCGAGAAAATCTTGGTGCCACCGTTGTTGGGTTTGCCACAGGCCAAATAAGCCGCGCCACCGTGGCGAATAATCCAAGGAACGGCAGCAAACGTTTCAGTATTGTTGATGGTGGTGGGCTTGCCATACACCCCAAAACTGGCTGGAAAAGGTGGCTTGAAACGTGGCTGGCCTTTTTTGCCTTCAATCGATTCAATCAGTGCGGTTTCTTCGCCACAGATGTACGCACCAAAACCGTGGTGGGCATGAAGCTGAAAGCTGAAAGAACTTCCGAGAATATGGTTGCCCAAATAACCTGCTGCTCTGGCCTCTTCTAGGGCGGCTTCAAAGCGCTCGTAAACTTGGAAAATTTCACCGTGGATGTAGTTATAACCCACACTGATGCCCATGGCATAGGCAGCAATAATCATGCCTTCAATGACAATATGGGGGTTGTACATCAAAATGTCACGGTCTTTGCAGGTACCAGGTTCACCCTCGTCAGAGTTACAAACCAAGTATTTTTGGCCCGGGAACTGGCGCGGCATGAAGCTCCACTTCAGGCCAGTAGGAAAGCCAGCACCACCGCGACCACGCAGACCAGACTCTT
This sequence comes from uncultured Simplicispira sp., assembly GCA_964388325.1. Lineage (GTDB taxonomy): Bacteria > Pseudomonadota > Gammaproteobacteria > Burkholderiales > Burkholderiaceae_C > Simplicispira. The sequence goes on from CAYMAC010000006.1 coordinate 31,087, forward strand.
TGACTGTGGCAATGACTTGGTCTTGACTCAAGCCTTCAGCACCATCTTTGCCCAATACTTTACGCAAAGCTTGATAACCGCCACGCGCTTCGTAATCTTTGATTCCCCAGTTGGTGCCATTCAAATCGGCATAAATTTGTGGCTCAATATGGCGATCATGGAAACAAGTTTCAACGCCCGCAGCCTGAAACTGGGCTAATATTTTGGCAGCTGCTGCTGTTGTCATTGTTTACCCTCCACGGCACGCAAGCTATCGACTAGCTGGTCTAACTTGTCATTGCCCATGAAACTGCACATATTGCGGTCGTTGACCAGCATGACAGGAGCGTCAGCGCAAGCACCTAGACATTCACACTGCTGAAGTGTAAACAAACCATCGGCGGTAGTGTCTCCCATAGAAACACCCAACTTTTGCTCAAGATGTTCTAGGGCTTTACCGCCATCACGCAATAGACAAGGCAAGTTGGTGCAAACTGCCAACTTGTATTTACCCACTGGCTGCTGGTTGTACATATTATAGAAAGTGGTCACTTCGTGTACCGCAATCTGTGGCATACCCAGATATTCAGCAATGACGGCCTCGCTGGCCTCACTGACGTAGCCTTGTTCTTGCTGCACAATCGAGAGACAAGCCATGACAGCAGATTGCTTCTGCTCGGGCGGGTATTTAGCTACCTCACGCGCAAAGCGTGCTTTTGTCGCTTCAGAAATCATCGGTCAATTTCTCCGAACACGATATCCATAGTACCAATAATGGCGACAACGTCAGCCAGCATGTGACCACGCGACATCTCATCTAGGGTGGACAAATGCACAAAACCGGGAGCACGAATTTTTAAGCGATAGGGCTTATTGGCACCGTCACTGATCAAATAAATGCCGAACTCACCTTTGGGATGTTCTACAGCAGCGTAGGCTTCTCCTTCGGGCACATGGAAACCTTCGCTGAAGAGCTTGAAATGGTGAATCAACTCTTCCATGTTGGTTTTCATGGATTCGCGGCTGGGCGGTGCTACTTTGTGGTTTTCAGTAATGACCGGGCCGGGATTGGCACGCAACCAATCGACACATTGCTTGATGATGCGGTTAGATTGGCGCATTTCTTCTACACGCACCAAATAACGGTCGTAACAGTCACCCGTTACACCCACAGGAATATCGAAATCGACACGGTCGTAGGCATCGTAGGGTTGTTTTTTACGTAAATCCCAAGCAATTCCAGAACCACGCAGCATCGGGCCAGTCATGCCTAAATTAATAGCACGTTCTGGTTGCACCACACCAATACCTACTGTACGCTGCTTCCAAATACGATTGTCAGTTAGCAAAATTTCGTATTCGTCAACACAAGCGGGGAAGCGCTGGGTGAAGTCGTCAATAAAGTCTAATAAAGAACCTTGGCGATTTTGATTTAAATCGTCAATGGCTTTGCCGTTGCGAATTTTGTTCGCCTTGTACTGTGGCATGGTGTCTGGCAGATCACGATAGACACCACCCGGACGGAAATAAGCTGCGTGCATACGGGCTCCAGAGACGGCCTCGTACATATCAAACAGGTCTTCACGTTCACGGAAGGTATAAATCAGGATGGTAGAGCTGCCACAATCGTTGCCGTGCGAACCCAACCACATCAGATGATTGAGCAAGCGTGTGATTTCCGAGAACATCACACGGATATATTGGGCGCGCAAAGGCACTTCAATGCCCAGCAGCTTTTCGATGGCTAAGCAATAAGCATGCTCGTTGCACATCATGGACACATAATCCAGCCGATCCATATAGGGCAAAGACTGAATAAATGTTTTATGCTCGGCCAGTTTTTCGGTGCCACGGTGCAGCAAACCAATGTGCGGATCAGCACGCTGCACGACTTCGCCATCTAGCTCCAACACCAAACGCAGCACGCCGTGTGCCGCAGGGTGCTGGGGACCAAAGTTGAGGGAATAGTTTTTAATTTCAGCCATGATTTATCACAAAAGGCTTAGAACGCCTTAGTGCAGGCCTCCATATTTATCTTCACGGATGATACGGGGGGTGATTTCGCGTGGCTCTACAGTGACAGGCTCGTAAACGACCCGCCGCTGATCGTTGTCGTAGCGCATTTCAACATGGCCAGACAATGGAAAATCTTTGCGGAAAGGATGACCAAAGAAACCATAATCGGTCAGGATGCGGCGCAAATCGGTATGACCATCAAACAGCACTCCGAATAAATCGAAAGCTTCGCGCTCAAACCAACCGGCACCTTCCCACATAGGAGTAAGGGAGGCGACCACAGGAATATCGTCATCTGGACAAAATACCTTGACGCGCAAACGCTGATTGAGACTAACAGACAACAAATGAGATACCACGGCATAACGTGGCCCTTCCCAAACGCGGTCTTGGTAGGCAGAATAATCTACGGCGCACAAATCTATCAGTTGCTCAAACTTGCATCCTGGCGCTTCACGCAGCAAACGCATAGATTCTAAATAAACATCCGCTTCTACCAGTAGGGTGACTTCACCCAGAGCCACCTGTATTTGGCGCACTCTTTTACCCAAGGCAGCAACAACAGCTTCCTTGATTTTTTCGGGGGCAACAGCAACAACGGTCATGACACCCTTTCAAGCACGCGCAATAGTGTTGGTTCGGCGGATTTTTTGCTGCAATTGGATGATTCCATAGATCAATGCTTCTGCAGTCGGAGGACATCCTGGTACGTACACATCAACCGGCACAATGCGATCGCAACCGCGCACCACAGAATAGCTGTAATGATAGTAACCACCACCATTGGCACAAGAACCCATAGACAACACCCAGCGCGGTTCAGACATTTGGTCATAAACTTTACGCAAGGCAGGTGCCATTTTGTTGCATAGCGTACCAGCAACAATCATTAAATCGGATTGACGTGGACTGGCACGAAATACTTCGGCACCAAAACGACCAATATCATAACGAGCAGCAGCAGCGTGCATCATTTCAACAGCACAGCAGGCCAACCCAAAGGTCATGGGCCACAACGATCCTGTTTTGGCCCAATTGACCACAGAGTCAAAACTCGTGGTCACAAAGCCTTCTTTCATTACGCCTTCAATCATGGCATCTATCCTTGTGCAAATGACTTGTTGCTAGACTTATTCCCAGTCTAGGGCGCCTTTTTTCCACTCGTAGGCAAAACCGACTACCAGAACCGCCAAAAAGATGAGGACAGCTACAAAACCTGTCATACCTACATCGTGCAGCGAAGCTGCCCAAGGAATCAGGAAGGCAATTTCAAGGTCGAAAAGAATGAAGAGAATGGCCACCAAGTAATAGCGGACATCAAACTTCATGCGCGCATTCTCAAATGCTTCAAAACCGCACTCGTAAGGAGAATTTTTTTGTTCATCGGGTCTGTTGGGGCCAAGAACATAGCCCAGTGCGAGCGGAATGACACCCACCGCTACGCCTACCAGAATGAACAGAAGAACGGGGAGATATTGATCGAGGTTCATCTTCTGGATGCGCTCACCGCTTGAACCGTGTAGGTCATAGCTGCAAAGCAGCGATGACCACAGGTTTGTTTGTTTGGTGCCGTCGGCGAGACTCGAACTCGCACAGCTTTCGCCACTACCCCCTCAAGATAGCGTGTCTACCAATTTCACCACGACGGCTTTTTTTTTGTATTGTCTGGGGTGGCTTGAGGAACTTTTTTTTGCTAACCCAGACAGTCCGTAATTCTAACCTGAAAAAATTGACTTCCGGGCTTGAAAAGCCACGGAAAGGCATTATTTTGCAGGAATCTGTGCTGCTCCTTCGGGTGCTGGAGCAGGAACCGCCGGTGTTGGCACCGCAGTAGCACCAGGAATAGCAGTAGCTGGCCCTTCTAAGACGCTGCCAGAAGTGGCAGGGCGCAGGTTACCAAAGTAAGCCAGTGCCAAAGTACACACAAAGAAAGTAGCTGCTAAGCCCGCTGTGGTACGCGACAGAAAATTAGCACTACCACTGGCACCAAACAGGCTGCCTGAACCACCACTGCCAAAAGCTGCACCCATGTCAGCCCCTTTGCCGTGCTGTATCAGGATAAGGCCAATCATGGCCAGTGCGGCTACCATCTGCACGCCCAAAATTACATTCACCAACACGCTCATTACAAAGAACTCCTCATTCGATTAGCGATGATTCCAAACCATCACTGGGATAGGGTTTGGGCGGTGGCCACAATCTGCAAGAAGTCTGCTGCCTTGAGGGCAGCACCGCCAATCAGGCCACCATCAATGTCTGGCTGGGCCAGCAATTGCGCCGCATTAGCGGCATTCATGCTACCACCGTAGAGCAAGCGGATGCGCGCAGCTTTATCGCTGGCAGCAGCTAATTGCGCCCGTAGCACGGCATGAACCTGCTGGGCTTGCTCGGGCGTGGCAGTTTTGCCGGTGCCAATGGCCCATACGGGTTCATAAGCTACCACCACTTCACTGATGCAGTGGCCGTTGAGGTGGATGACTGCGGCCAACTGACGTTTGACGACGGCTTCAGTTTGACCGGCTTCGCGTTCGGCCAAGGTTTCGCCAACGCAAACAATGGGCGTAATGCCAGCGGCCAAGGCGCGCTGGGTTTTTAAGGCCACGATTTGGTCGGTTTCGCCGTGGTATTGGCGGCGCTCAGAGTGCCCTACCAAGACGTAGCGCACCGCAAACTCACGTAGCATGACAGCGGACACCTCTCCGGTGTAGGCACCGGCCTCGTGGGCAGAAACATCTTGCGCGGCCACCGCCACCGAAGAAGCAGACAGCAAAGACTGCACTTGCGCCAAATAAGGCGCAGGCACGGACACCGCTACTTCACAGGTCAAACTGGCAGGTAAGCCCGCCAACACCGCCTGCAACAGTGCCTCGTTGGCAGCTAAGCTGCCGTTCATTTTCCAGTTGCCTGCAATCAGTTTTTTGTTCATGGAAATTTTTGAAAACAAAATGCCAAAGGAGAGGATTCAGCGCTAGCACTGAGCCAGCGCTAAGGTTTACACCTGTGCGTCGGGGGTGACTGTTGTGGACGCTTGTTGCAAAGCGGGCACAGCTTCTGGCTGTGGCTCGCGCGCTACGGGGGCATCGCGGCGCTGCTCGTGACGGTCACCACGTTCGGAGCGTTCACCACGTTCAGCGTAGGCAGGGCGTTCTGCGCGCTCCGTGTAGGCGGGGCGCTCGGCCAACACCTTCATCGACAGCTTGATACGGCCTTTTTCGTCGGTCTCCATGACTTTGACCTTGACGATTTGGCCTTCAGTCAGGTAGTCACTGACACGCTCGACGCGCTCGTGGGCAATTTGGCTGATGTGCAACAAACCATCTTTACCGGGCATCAGGTTGATGAGGGCACCAAAGTCCAGCACCTTGGTTACTGGGCCTTCGTAGATTTTGCCAATTTCGACTTCGGCGGTAATTTGTTCAATGCGGCGCTTGGCTTCGTCGGCCTTAGAGGCTTCAGCAGCAGCAATGGTGATGGTGCCGTCTTCTTCGATGTTGATTTGGCAGCCGGTTTCTTCGGTCAGGGCGCGGATGACAGAACCACCCTTGCCAATCACATCGCGGATTTTTTCCGGATTGATTTTCATGGTGTAGAGCTTGGGCGCAAAGCTGGAGACTTCGGTGCGCGCTTCGCCCACAGCCTCTTGCATTTTGCCCAAGATGTGCAGGCGTGCCTCTTTGGCTTGGGCCAGCGCTACTTGCATGATTTCTTTGGTGATGCCTTGGATTTTGATGTCCATTTGCAGCGCCGTGATACCAGCGGTAGTACCAGCTACCTTGAAGTCCATATCACCCAGATGGTCTTCATCACCCAAAATGTCGGTCAGGACGGCAAAACGGTTGTCTTGCTTAATCAGGCCCATTGCGATACCAGCCACATGGGCTTTCATGGGCACACCGGCATCCATCAGCGCCAAGCAGCCACCGCACACCGAGGCCATCGACGAAGAACCGTTAGATTCGGTGATTTCGGACACCACGCGCATGGTGTAGGGAAACTCTTCTTTGCTGGGCAACACTGCGACCAGCGCACGTTTAGCCAAACGGCCATGCCCCACTTCACGGCGCTTGGTACTGCCCATGCGACCGACTTCGCCGGTGGCAAAGGGAGGCATGTTGTAGTGCAGCATGAAGCGGTCTTCGTATTCACCGGCCAAAGCGTCGATGCGCTGGGCATCGCGCTCAGTGCCCAAAGTGGTAATAACCAAGGCTTGGGTTTCGCCACGGGTAAACAGGCTAGAGCCGTGGGTGCGCGGCAACACACTGTTGCGGATTTCAATCGGGCGCACGGTGCGCGTATCGCGGCCATCAATGCGTGGCTCACCGGCCAAAATTTGGCCACGTACCAAACGCGCTTCAATGTCGAACAAGATATTTTCTACCTTGACGCTGTCAAAGGTGACACCGGCTTCGGTCAGGTCGGCCATGACCATGGCGTAAGCCTCGCGGCAAGCGTGGGTGCGGGCTTGCTTGTTGCGAATTTGGTAGGCGGCGCGCAGTTTTTCTTCGGCAAAGTGGGTGACTTTGGCGATGAGCGCCTCGTCTTTGGGTGGGGCGCTCCAGTCCCAAACGGGTTTGCCAGCATCGCGCACCAATTCATGGATGGCATTGATAGCGATGTTGCCTTGCTCGTGGCCAAAAACCACGGCACCCAGCATGATTTCTTCGGACAGTTGTTGTGCTTCGGATTCGACCATCAGCACGGCGGCCTCGGTACCAGCGACCACCAAATCCATTTGGCTATTTTTGCGCGCGGTTTGACCGGGGTTGAGGACGTACTCGCCATTGATATAACCGACGCGGGCAGCACCAATCGGGCCAGCAAACGGAATGCCCGAAATGGCCAGCGCAGCGCTAGAGGCAATCAAGGCGGCGATGTCGGCATCGACTTCGGGGTTGAGCGACAGAGTGTGGATGACCAGATGGACTTCGTTGTAGAAGCCTTCGGGAAACAGCGGGCGGATGGGGCGGTCAATCAGGCGGCTGGTGAGGGTTTCCAACTCGCTGGGCTTGGCTTCGCGCTTAAAAAAACTGCCGGGAATTTTGCCTGCGGCGTAGGTCTTTTCGATGTAATCCACCGTGAGCGGGAAGAAATCTTGGCCGGGCTTGGAGCCTTTGGAGGCCACTACGGTGGCCAGCACCACAGTGTCGTCGATGTTGACCAGCACCGCGCCGGTGGCTTGGCGGGCAATTTCGCCGGTTTCCATGATGACGGTTTTGTCACCCCATTGGAAAGTTTTGGTAACTTTGTTAAAAATGCTCATACTTGCTCCTAAAAAACGCTGGCCTACAGCGGCCAGCAAGAGCCAGTGAACCATCCAGAACACGATGCCATTCCAATGAAGCCGCACGCGGAACTTCAGTGGAATGACACAGCTTCGCTCTGACAGCGGACACCGGCAAAGTAAAAAACGCCTGAGCTAGCACGCTAACCCAGGCGTTTTGCAAAATCACAAGGGCGTAGGCTTACTTACGCAGACCCAGCTTAGCGATGAGAGCGACATAGCGGTCGCTGTCTTTGGCCTTGAGGTAATCGAGCAGCTTACGGCGGCGGCTAACCATACGCAGCAAACCACGGCGACCGTGGTGGTCTTTGGCGTGGGTTTTGAAGTGGGGGGTCAGCTCGTTGATGCGTGCGGTAAGCAGGGCTACTTGCACTTCGGGGCTACCGGTGTCGGTGGCGGAACGGGCATTGGCCTTGACAACTTCGGCCTTGATGGAGGATGCGATCATTGGAAATTTCCTGAATTGCAGACCATTTTGCCAGCAAAATGGTTGCGAGTTGACTTGCGTTAGCCACTGGAAGCGTGACTGACGTGCGCCTTGCGACATGCAAAGCCTTTTGATTATAACCGAGCCAACAGCACTCTTGCGCCCCTTTTTTTGAGGAACTATTTCAGTGAATGCAAACCGTTCATCTTGCGTATTTTTTTTACCCTCTGGCCGCAACAACGCTGGGGCTGGCGCTTATCTAGGCCGATGGCTGCTGTGGGCCGCTGTGTTGTGTATGGCATGGGGCGGCCACATTGGCCCTGTCCAAGCGACAAAACGCGACGGCCCACCCAGTAGCGCCACAGCCAGCAAGCCCCCAAAAACCAGCGTTCGGGTACGCACCCAGCGCAGCAGCTCGGAAGAAAGCCCCAAAGCGCGCGAACAACGCTTGCGCCGCGAATGCCGGGGCCGCCCTGATGCCGGGGCGTGCTTGGGTTACACCCGGCGTTAAACCGTTTGTCTGTGCCAACGTGCCATTCGTCGGTGTAGGCCCCCACGTTAAGGCAACTGCCGTTAGCATGGCCTTATGACACAGTACGGCACTTCTTCAACCCGCTTGGCATGGCGCTTTTCGTTGGCACCTCGATGGGCGGGGGGGTTTACAGCCATCGAATTGATGGTGACGGTAGCCATCATGGCGGTGCTGATGGCCTTGGCAGCACCTAGTTTTATCCCCCTGATAGAGGGCTGGCGCGTGCGCCAAGCGGCGGAGCAGCTGCAATCAACGCTTTACTATGCACGCTCTGAAGCGATTAAACGCGGCGGGCGGGTGGTAGTGCAAAAACTGCCCAACAACACCAATGGCTGCACCACTGCCAGTACCAATGCTGCTTGGGGTTGTGGCTGGACTGTTTGCCACGACGTAAATAACAGTGGAACTTGCACCACGGCAGATACAGAGCTGCAACGCTACGACACGCCCAGCCAAATAGAAGTGGAGCGCACATCCACTGGAGCAGCCATCCAACTTAACCGCTGGGGGCTGGTGAATGGCACTTGGGTCGGATTTAGCTTAATGCCCAAGGGCAAAAGCATCTCTAACACCAGCGCACGCGGTGTCTGTATGAGTTCTGGCGGGCGGGTGCGTATCATTCGTTCAGAGGATTTACCATGCACCAGTTGAACCCGTTGCATCAAATTCAGCCCATGACAAATCTTAACAAATTTCAGCGTGGTATTACTTTAATCGAATCCTTAATTGCCATTGTGATTGCGGCTTTGGGTATTTTAGGTATTTTAGGGGTGCAAATGCGTACCCTCACTGATACCTCGACCACAGTACGCCGTGCCCAAGCGATTCGGTTGATTGAAGATTTAAGCGAGCGCATGAAAGTCAACCCCAATGCGTTGGCCAATAGTAGTGCCTACGTGACAAATTTTGCCGACATCCCATCTGTTGGCAGTTGTAGCAGTGGTTGCACACCCGCACAGCTCGCCAGCTACGATATGGCCGTTTGGAAAAAAACCGTGCGCGAAGCACTGCCATTGGGCCAAGCCAGTATTTTTATCCCCCCAGCAGAAAGTAGCCTTGCCACAGGACAACCACGCCAATTAGGGGTAATGATTGCTTGGCGCGAGAACGAACAAGCAGGCCATAAAACCGCCGACATCGACGCAACCCAAGTGCGCGGTGCAGATGGCAACCTCACTGCTGGTGCCAGCGTGACCTGTCCCAGCGGTGCTATTTGTCACTTGCAATACCTGCCAGTGGCTGGGCGCTGTGCACCTTACACGCCGGGCGGGGGCACTCCGATGTATTTCTGTCCAGGGGCTTGATATGCGTTCCAAATTTCGCACTGTTGCTATATGGAGGTCAGGGCCGCAACGCCAGCGGGGTGTCTCTTTGATAGAGCTGATGGTGGGTATTGCCATTGGTCTGCTGGTGGTGGCTGTGGCTATGGGTGCGCTGATGGTGTCACGGAGTATTTCTGGCACCGTGAGTGATGCCAGCAGCATTCAACAACAAGCCGCCGCCACTCTGCGGATTATTGGAATGCAGTTGCGCCAGGCTGGTTCCATGCGGCTCAATTTAGACCCCGGCACCACAGCCGCTGCCGAGACCTATTTGGTACCTGTAGCCTTTGAAACGGCACTGAGTGCTGGTACTGCGGAACCGATGGACAGTTTTGACCCCAAAACGCACACCCTGAGCGGCGCGGATTCTCCAGTCAGTCTAACCACAGGTTATCGCCGCTATACCGAACCCGTGTTTATCGCTACTACCGAACAGGCCTTGGTACGCAATTGTGTAGGTGGCCCAGCAGACAATAGCACCCATGCACGGCTGAACAACGTGTTTACACTCAACGGTAATGAGTTGCGTTGTGCGGGCAATGGTGCCACCCCACAGCCGATAGCGCAAAACGTGGCTAACTTCCAGGTACGTTATGTGGTGCAAGACAGCACTACTACCCCTGGTGCGCCGACCTTACGCACACTGACCGCCAGTGCTGTAACCAGCTGGGGGCAGGTGCAGGCGGTAGAAGTATGTTTGGTATTTTATGGTGTTGAACCCATAGATTTGCCCACTGGCAGCAACTACACCGACTGCGATGGCACCACGGTCGACATGAGCACCCTCACGGGTGTGCGGGCCCGACGTATGCACGTCGCGTTTCGCAATGTATTTCAACTGCGTAGCCAAGGGCTGATTGGCTCGGTGCTGTAACCCTGAGAGAAAAGCCCCTATGCACGCCCTCAAAATACCTGCTACCGCTCTGTCGCGGCGCACGCGCACCACACAACAAGGCGTAGCCCTGTTTATTGTGATTGTGTTTGTGATGCTGTCGATGCTGTTGGCCTTGTGGGCCTCGCGCACCTCGCTGTTCAATGAACTGGTGGTGGGCAATGATGCCGACTACCAACGGGCGTTTGAAGCCGCCCAAGCCATGCTGCAAGATGCTGAGTTGGATATCCGGGGCGAAGGCCCCGATGGAGCTCCCTGCACTAGCACGGTGAACTGCCGGAACTTTATGAGTGCTGCTGACAAAATTCCACTAGAAACCCAAGATGTGACCAAGTTGCTGGCCACCTTAGATCAACAGGCCAGCAAATGCCGCCACGGCCTGTGTATCAAGCGTGTAGGACGGCAAGATTTTTGGAATAAAAAAGATGCCACTGGCCTACAAACTGGCGAAGTTGCGTTGGCTAGCCTGATCCAAGGGGATGTGGGCGCACGCTATGGCCAATACACTGGAGCAATAGTAGGTACCAGCAGCAGCCAAGCCAACCCGATACTGGCCGATCGCAGCGACACCGACCGGGGCGCTTGGTATTGGATAGAAATTTTGCCCTACGACGAAAGCAGCAAAAATGCTGGCTTGATTGTGAACAAAGCCAATGCCAACAATCTGCTAAAACTGAACTTGGCCCCGAATGTGGTGTACCGCGTGACGGCCTTGGCCTATGGGCGCAAGCCGGGCACGATGGCCGTGCTGCAACAAACCTACGCCCAACAACGGCGTAAAGACTGATTTTTTGTAAATAACCCTTTTTTACACAAGGAGCACGCCATGCCCTGCACTGCGGCCCCCCGTTTTCGTAAACATTTAATTGCGCTAGCCGCTGGTGCGGCATTAGCCCCACATGGCGCTTGGGCACTGGATTTAGCCACTGCCCCACCGGGCACAGTAGAGCCATTTGTGCGCCCCAACGTAATTTTGTCGTTGGATGATTCCACTAGTATGAATACTGGTATGAATGATGCCAATGGCAATTATCTAGGCACACGCCGTGAGGTGCTGAAAAAAGCAGTCAAAGAAACCTTCAGTGACAACAACCTATTGCCTGATGGAAAAATCCGCCTAGCTTGGCAGTCCATGAACGAATGCACACGGTTGGACGGTGTAGGAGCGGGCGATCTGCTGGAAGCTACCGATACCACTGCCACCACCGGTACTAAAATGAACCTAATGCGGGTGTATGAAGGCACACACCGCAGCAACTTTATGCGTTATATTGATGCCTACCGCACTAGGAGCCAATCGGGTTGGTCTTGTCAAAGTGGAACTTTTACCCACTCTTTGGTAAAAGCGGCTGATAGTTACATGCGTGCAAGCACGCATAAAAATGGCCCTTGGTCTAGTAACCCTGGCGGCAGCAACGATGCCAGCACCGAGTATTTAGGCTGCCGGCGCAATTATCATATTGTACTCACTGATGGCGAATGGAACAGTGGTATGACAAATGTTCCTGGCACCCAAAAAAATTACGATGGCAGCCGCAGCTACTGGCCAAGCAACATCCCCACAGCTACTGATGCACAAACTCAACTGTACCGGGATAGGTCTGAGACTTACTCTAGTATTGCCGACTGGGCATTTTACAGCTGGGCTAATCCACTCAAAGCAGACAGCGATTTGGAAGGTACTATTCAGCCTAGCAAAGAATATCGTATTGCCCCGGCCACAGAAACCTTTGAAAACCGGGTCAGCAAAACCAAGGCAACCTTAGATAGATTCTGGAACCCACGTTACAACCCTGCCACTTGGCCCCATCTGGTCACTTTTACCATTGGCTTCAGTGTAGATGCACTGCCCGAAACTAACTACAAATGGAACGGTTCCAGCCACGTCTCAGACGGTGCAATTACCAAACCAACCTCTTTAGTTCCGTATGGCTACGATGGTAATTTTGCTGACTACGCCAATGGTACTTATCGCTGGCGTGCCTCCAGCGACAAAGGCCACGATATGTGGCATGCCGCCATCAATGGCCGAGGCCAATTCTATGCCGTAGAAAAAGGCGAAGACCTAAAAAAAGCCTTTCAAGCCATTATTGGCAATATCAACACTGCCACTGACCCCGACCTAAGTGCCAGCGCCACCAGCGGCTCCAACGTCTCGCGCAGCGAAGTGGGTAAATACACCGCTTCTTACGAACCCCTCAAGGCATGGAAAGGCTCTGTCACTGCCGACCGGGTTAAGCCCGATGGTACCACCACACCAGATACCGGCTGGGGTGGAAAAAACACGGCCGATAAACTCGATGCCTTGAGCAGCATCAGCAACCGCTTGGTATTGAGCTGGAGCGATAAATGGAACAGCTCTGCACCCAAGGGGGGGGTTTCCTTCAAGTGGGCCAGCGATGAAACTTATTTAAGTGTGGCACAAAAACTGTGGCTGCAAACCAATCCTGATGGCACGGCTGGTGGTGCTACCAAAGGCGAACAGCGGCTCAACTATATTCGGGGCGACCGCAGCATGGAGGGGGTAGACCCTAGCGGTTATACCACCAGCAAACCCTACCGCCAGCGCCATAGCCGCCAAGGTGACATTATCAATTCAGATGTGTGGTACACCGGCGCACCATCGGCAGATTATTTGCTCAAAGGTTATACCGCCTTTGTACGCGATAATGCCACACGCCCCGGTATGTTATATGTAGGTGGCAACGATGGTATGTTGCATGGCTTTGCTGCTGCCGATGGCCAAGAAAAATTGGCCTACGTGCCTCGAGGAGTGCTGTCCAAACTTACCCATCTTACCGACCCAGCGTACAACGAAAGCCACAAATACTTTGTTGATGGCTCTCCCATGACCGGTGATGTGGATTTGAATGGAGGCATACAAAATCCGAACGACCCCAATTATGGTAGTTATACCGCCAACTGGCGCACCCTGTTGGTGGGCACCTTGGGCTTAGGCGGCAAAGGTTATTTTGTGCTGGATGTGACCAATCCATCCAGTTTTACCGAGGCCAATGCCAATACTTTAGTCACAATGGATCGCACCCGTGGCTCTATCGAGTCTGCACCCAATTGCGATGCCATGAGCGATGGCGCAGAAAAAGATGCTTGTTTGGTTACAGTGCAAGAAGATGCAGATATTGGACACATTACTGCCAAGCCAGTGGTGCATGAAAATGATGTAATGCGTAGTACCCAAATTACACGCATGAACAACAACCGCTGGGCCGTGGTCATGGGCAATGGTTATAACAGCACCAATCAACGCCCAGTTTTGCTGATTCAATATTTAGATGGTGATAAATCTTTGCTGCGAATTCCCGCCGCAGGGACTTTAACTACTATCCCCGATACTGGCACAGGTTTGTCCGCTGACAATGGTTTGTCTGCGCCGCGTGTGGTGGATTTGAACGGCGATAACCGTGCTGATATTGTTTATGCGGGCGATAATTTGGGTAATATGTGGAAGTTTGACCTGACCAGCATCAATGCCAGCAACTGGAAAGTTGCTTTTGGTGGTAGCCCCTTATTTACCGCCAGCGGCCCGACAGCACTCAATGGCACCACACGCCCTAAAGTGCAGCCCATTTCGGCCCCTCCTACAGTACGTGCCAATGACCGCACCAAAATGAGTGGTACTGGCAGCAGTGCCAAAGAGGTGCCCGTAGGTGGCATGATGGTAGCGTTTGGTACAGGGCGTAATATTAGCCGTACTGACCCTGAAAGCGTGGACGTGCAAACCCTCTATTCGGTGTTGGACAATACCCGCTATAACGAAACTGGTACTGGTGAAAACAAACGCCTAGAGGTGCATCCGGGGGGCAGTGGTGGCATTCCAGTACCAACCGCTTTGGGTGCGGGAGTTAGCACGGCTAAATTAGCTCAACAACAATTTGTTGAAATAGACAGCGAGTTCCGTTATATTAAACCGGCTAATGATGCCAATGAATTGAAAATCAGCACTTGGGCCAATTTTAATGGCTGGTATTTAGACTTACCTTCGGTAGGCGAACGCAAACTCAAATCTATGCAATTTTACGATGCCAGCAATATATTGACCGTCTGGTCACAGGTACCAGCCAAAGGCTCGGATGTGGATCCCAATGTAGAAAGCTGTGAATCTAGCTCGGTAGATGAAGAACGCCAATATCGCACGATGGTCAATGTGATGGATGGCAAAGCCCCCTCGGTGGCATTGGTAGATAAAAATAATGATGGTCAATACAATCTGGCCAGTGGCGACGGGGTAATGATTAATGGTAAATACATCAGCATTTCGAGTAAAAAAGTGACCAAAGGGCCGCACGCTATTATTCAAACCAGCAAACACCAAAGCGTCGATATTGATGCTAAAAACAACCAAGAAAAATTGGCTCGTATGCCCGAAGAATCTTTGCGTCCTAGCTGGCGTCAAATTCAGTAATTGGAGTGCCGGATGCAAACCATACCAACAAAAAAAATCGCCATGCAGCAAAAAGGTTTCACTCTGATAGAGATGATGATTGTGGTCGCAGTCATCGGCATTTTGTCGGCGATTGCCTACCCCAACTACACCGAGTATGTGCGCCGTGGGCACCGGGCCGAGGCACGGGCGGGCTTGCTGCAAGCGGCGCAGTGGCTAGAGCGGGCGGCTACGGCCACCGGCACCTATCCACTCGCAGCGGCTTTTCCTGCCAATCTCAAAAAGGTACCCAACGAGCGCTACGACATCAGCTACACCCCTGTTGTTGTTGACAACATAGTGACCAGCTTTACCTTGACCGCTACGCCCAAGGCAGGCGGCCCCCAAGCTGGCGATAAATGCGGCAACTACACCCTCGACCAAGCAGGCTTGCGTGGTGCCAAGGGTGTAACCACTGGCACTATTGTGGCCGAGTGCTGGGGTAGGTAAGCGCGCCCCTGTCTGCAACCCTGCCCTCTAAGGAGCTATTGGCATAAAGCTACCATCTGCCTTGCGGGGCGTTACCATGGTGGGCATGTTGCAAACATCAGCGCCCTTCATCTCGCAAGCGCTTGGGCTGGCTGCTCAGGCGCTTTTTCTTTCTAACCCCAATCCGCGTGTCGGTTGCGTGATTACCAATGCCACTGGCCAAGTGCTAGGCCAAGGTTACACCCAGCAAGCCGGTGGCCCCCATGCCGAAATCATGGCGCTGCGGGATGCAGCAGCGGCAGGCCACGAGGTACGCGGGGCCACCGCCTACGTCACGCTGGAGCCTTGCGCCCACCAAGGGCGCACGGGGCCTTGTTGTGATGCTTTGATTGCTGCTGGCATAGGCCGGGTAGTGGCTTCGATGGCCGACCCCAATCCACTGGTGGGCGGCCAAGGGTTTGCGCGGCTGCGCGCCGCTGGCGTGCAAGTAGAAGTGGGGCCAGGGGCGCGTGAAGCACGGGAGCTGAATATCGGCTTTTTGAGCCGCATGGTGCGCGGCACGCCTTGGGTGCGCCTGAAGGTAGCGGCATCGTTAGATGGCATCACGGCGCTGCACAATGGGGCCAGCCAGTGGATTACCTCAGCCGAAGCCCGCGCCGACGGCCACGCTTGGCGCGCGCGTGCCTGTGCCATTTTGACCGGCAGCGGCACCGTCTTGGCCGACAACCCGCGCTTGGATGTGCGCGAGTTGGCCACGCCACGACAGCCGCAGGTGGTGATTGTCGATAGCCAACTGCAAACATCCCCCCATGCCCGGCTGTTTGCCACCGAGCGCCCGGTGCTGATTTACACCAGCGCCAGCCAAGATGCTGGATTTTTACAACGCCAAGCGGTACTGCAAGCGCAGGGAGCCAGCGTGGTGGCCTTGCCCAACGCAGAAGGGCAGGTCAATTTGGCGGCCATGCTGTGCAACTTGGGCCAGCGTGGCATCAATGAACTGCATGTAGAAGCCGGACAGCGGCTTAATGGCGCTTTACTGCGCGCTGGGCTGGTCGATGAACTGCTGGTGTATTTGGCCCCGCTGCTGCTAGGCAATGGCCGGGGTATGAGCGATATGGGGCCACTGGAGGCGCTGGCACAGGGGCAGGCACTGGAGTTTATCTCTGTGGAGCGCGTGGGGGCAGATATGCGCTTGCTAGCCCGGCCACCCGGCAGAGCTAATTTTTAGGCACAATCTGGCCCTATGTTTACTGGAATCATCACTGGCATGGGGCATATTGCCGCCGTGCAATCGCTGGGCGATTTGCCCTCGCATGGCAAACGCCTCACTATTACGGCCCCAGCGGGCTATTTAGACGATGTGGGCTTGGGCGATAGCATCGCCCTGAATGGTGCCTGCATGACCGTAACCACACTGGATGTGGCACGGCAGCAATTTACCATCGACATCTCGGCAGAATCGCTGGAAAAAACCACTGGCTTGGCTGCCGAAGGCTCCATTAACCTAGAAAAAGCCCTGCGCGCCAATGACCGGCTGGGTGGGCATTTGGTGTCTGGCCATGTCGATGGTTTGGGCACGGTTAGCCACTTTGGGCCTGTGGGCGAAAGCTGGGAGTTGCGCGTGTTGGCCCCAGCAGAGTTAGGGCGCTTTTTGGCCTACAAAGGCTCCATCGTCATTAATGGCGTGAGTTTGACGGTGAACCGTACCAGCGATGGCCCGCAAGGCTGCGAGGTGAGTATCAACCTGATTCCGCACACGGTACAAAACACTGCTTTGCAGCATTTGCGCGTGGGCAGCCAAGTTAATTTAGAAGTCGATTTGATTGCGCGCTATGTGGCGCGTATGTTGGAAGCCGCACCGGCGGTGCAGCTTCCTTCCAAGCCCTGCTGCTGAGTTAGAAAGCGTCTAAGGCCAGTGCCGTGACGCTGGCAGCACCGCGCACGATGCTATCGCGCAGGCTGCTGGTTTTGACCAAAATATGCTCGGCATAAAACTGCGCGGTGGCAATTTTGGCTTGCATAAAGGCAGTATCTTGGCCGTGGGCCAGTTGCTCTTGTGCGACGAGCAGGCTGCGGGCCAATTGCCAACCAGCTACCAAATTACCAGCCAGCATCATGTAGGGCACGCTACCGGCATACACAGCATTAGGCTGACTCTTGGCATTGGCCACAATGAAATCGACCACTTCGGTAAAGGCTTGGCGCGCCAATTGCAGGTTTTGTGCTACCGCCAGTGCCGCCGCAGTGCCACTGTCTTGTAAGTCCACTTCGGTTTGGGCAATTTGCGTGGCGATGTTTTGTGCGGTTTGGCCGCCATCGCGCACGGTCTTGCGGCCCACCAAATCGTTGGCTTGGATGGCGCTGGTGCCTTCGTAAATCGTCAGGATACGGGCATCGCGGAAATACTGGGCGGCGCCGGTTTCTTCGATATAGCCCATGCCGCCATGCACCTGCACACCTAGCGAAGTGACTTCAATGCTGGACTCGGTGCTGTAACCTTTGACCAAAGGCACCAAGAATTCATAAATAGCCGTGTTTTGTGCGCGGGTATCGGCGTTAGGGTGGTGGTGCGCGGCATCGTATGCACCTGCGGCCACAATGGCCAAGGCGCGGCAACCCTCGGTGGTGGCGCGCATGGTCATGAGCATACGGCGCACATCAGGATGGTGGATGATGGCGGCGCTGGCCTTGATACTGCCATCGACGGGGCGACTTTGCACGCGGTCTTTGGCGTATTGCACCGCTTTTTGGTAGGCGCGCTCGGACACGGCAATGCCTTGCACCCCGACAGCGTAACGGGCCGAGTTCATCATGATGAACATGTACTCTAGGCCCCGGTTTTCTTCGCCCACGAGGTAGCCGGTAGCGCCGCCGTGGTCGCCAAATTGCAATACGGCAGTCGGGCTGGCTTTGATGCCCAGTTTATGTTCAATACTGACGCATTCGACATCATTGCGCGCGCCCAAAGAGCCATCGGCATTGACGAGGAATTTGGGCACAACAAACAAGCTGATGCCCTTGACACCCTCGGGCGCACCTTGCACCCGTGCCAGCACCAGATGGACGATGTTCTCGGCCATATCGTGGTCACCATAGGTGATAAAAATTTTGGTGCCGAAAATTTGGTAGCTGCCGTCGTCTTGGGGCTGGGCGCGGCTGCGTACAGCAGCCAAATCAGAACCGGCTTGGGGTTCGGTCAGGTTCATGGTGCCTGTCCACTCGCCGCTGACCAATTTTTCTAGGTAGATGGCTTTCAGGTCGTCAGAACCCGCCGTGAGCAGCGCTTCAATCGCGCCATCGGTGAGCATCGGGCACAGGGCAAAGCTCATGCTGGCGCTGTGGGCCATTTCGGCACAGGCGGCGCCAATGGCTTTGGGCAAGCCTTGGCCGCCAAAATCCACCGGGTGTTGCAGACCTTGCCAGCCCGCTTCAGTGAATTGGCGGTAAGCCTCTTTGAAGCCGGGCGAGGTGGTGACCTTGCCATCTTCCCAGCTAGAGGGGTTCTTGTCACTTTCCCAATTGAGCGGAGCCACCACGTTTTCATTGAACTTGGCGCATTCTTCTAGCACCGCTTGGGCGGTGTCTAGGCCAGCATCTTCAAAACCGGGAATTTGGGCGATTTGCTCTAGGTGTGCCAGATGCTCGATGGCAAACAGCATGTCTTTGATGGGAGCGGTGTAACTCATGGCGCAATTTTTCTGTAGAAAAGAGACATAGCTAAAACACAAAAGGGGGGCGCACTGCCCCCCTTTGACCGTGGTTGCGGTGGAGGGCTTAGAGCTGTTTCACCAGCTCGGGCACCGCTTGGAACAAGTCGGCCTCCAGACCATAATCCGCTACGCTAAAAATAGGTGCTTCGGGGTCTTTGTTGATGGCGACAATCACTTTGCTGTCTTTCATGCCCGCCAAGTGCTGGATAGCCCCTGAGATGCCGCAGGCAATGTAGAGCTGGGGTGCCACGATTTTGCCGGTTTGGCCCACTTGCCAGTCGTTGGGGGCATAGCCCGCATCGACAGCGGCGCGGCTGGCACCGATGGCGGCGCCCAGCTTGTCCGCCAAGGGGGTGATGACTTCTTGGAATTTTTCGGCACTGCCCAAGGCACGGCCACCCGAGACGATGATTTTGGCAGCGGTCAGTTCGGGGCGGTCGTTCTTGGCGATTTCACTGCCAACATAGCTGCTGCTGCCAGCATCGGCCACGGCAGCAATGCTTTCTACAGCGGCGCTGCCGCCGGTGGCAGCGGCAGCATCAAAGCCGGTGCCGCGCACGGTAATCACTTTCACGCTGTCGCTACTTTGCACGGTGGCAATAGCGTTGCCAGCGTAAATGGGGCGCTCGAAGGTATCGGCAGAAATCACTTTGCTGATTTCGCTGATTTGCGCCACGTCCAGCAGGGCGGCCACGCGCGGGGCGGCGTTTTTGCCGTTGGCAGTGGCGGCAAACAAAATGTGGCTGTAGTTGCCAGCCACGGCCAGCACTTGGGCGGCCACGTTTTCGGCCAAGGCATGGGCCAGCGCGGGGCCATCGGCGTGCAATACCTTGCTCACACCGGTAATTTGGCTGGCTGCTTGTGCCGCAGCACCCGCATTGTGACCGGCCACCAGCACATGGATGTCGCCACCGATAGCAACGGCAGCGCTGATGGTGTTGAGGGTTGCGCCCTTGAGGCTGGCGTTGTCGTGTTCTGCAATAACGAGGGTCGTCATGTTTTTATCCTTGATGCTTCGCAGTTTTTTACAGTACCTTGGCTTCGGTCTTGAGCTTAGCTACCAGCGTGGCCACGTCGGCCACCTTGACACCCGCGCCGCGCTGCGGTGGCTCGCTCACTTTCAGGGTTTTGAGGCGCGGGGCCACATCGACACCCAAATCGGCGGGCTTGATGTTTTCCAGCGGTTTCTTTTTGGCCTTCATGATGTTGGGCAGGGTGACATAGCGCGGCTCGTTCAGGCGCAGGTCGGTGGTGATGACGGCAGGCAAGCTCAAGGAGAGGGTTTCTAAGCCGCCATCCACTTCACGCGTGACTTGGGCTTTGCCATCGGCCAGCTCGACTTTGCTGGCAAAGGTAGCTTGCGGCAGACCGGCCAAAGCGGCCAGCATTTGGCCGGTTTGGTTGGCATCATCATCGATGGCTTGTTTGCCCAAAATGACGAGGCCGGGTTGCTCTTTGTCCACCAGCGCCTTGAGTAGCTTGGCCACGGCCAGTGGTTGCAGCTCGGCATCGGTTTCGACCAAGATGGCACGGTCAGCACCGATGGCCATGGCCGTACGCAGGGTTTCTTGGCATTGGGCCACACCGCAAGAGACGGCCACCACTTCAGTGACTAAACCCTTTTCTTTCAGGCGCACTGCCTCTTCTACCGCGATTTCGTCAAACGGGTTCATGCTCATTTTGACATTGGCGATGTCCACGCCCGTTCCATCAGACTTCACACGGACTTTTACGTTGTAGTCCACCACGCGCTTGACTGGGACCAATACCTTCATAACTGCGGCTCCTAAGAGGGTTGTTGATTAAATGGACGCTGAATTGACGTTTACGTAAGATGCAACATTCTATGCTGTACGGCGCACTTAGGCAGCACCGGCCAACACAGAAGCGGCTGGCGCATCGGCTGGAAGTGGCCCATTGAACTGTACTACCCGCTGCGGATAGGGGATTTCGATGCCGTTGTCGCGCAAAGCACGCAAGATAGCCAGGTTGATTTGAGAGCGCAGGCCAAGCAGGCCGTTTTCCGGGTCGGCAATCCAAAAGCCGACGGTAAACTCTAGTCCATCGGCCCCAAAGGCCGAAAGGGCCACACTGGGCGGCGGGTCGCGCAATACGCGCTCACTGACCAAGGCAGCCTGTTGCAATAGTTGCATCACTAAATCGACATCGCTTTCGTAGCCCACACTGACCACGGTAGAGTGCCAAACCCGTGGGTCGGCCAGCGAGAAATTTTCGACGCGCTGGGTAATGAGCATCTCGTTGGGCACAATCGACTCACGCCCAGCCCCGGAGCGAATCACGGTGTAGCGTGTTGTGATGTCAGTAACGCGGCCTTCAAAATTGTCGATACGCACGTTGTCGCCAATGCGGACACTGCGCTCGGCCAAAATCACAAAACCACTGACATAGTTGGCTGCCAGTTTTTGCAAGCCAAAACCAATGCCCACGCCCACGGCACCGCCCAGCACCGACAAGGCCGATAGGTCAATGCCCACCGTGGACAGGGCAAAAATCAGGCCAATAAACACAAACACCGCCCGCGCTACGTTGCTCAGGGCTTTGCGTACCGATAAATTACTGCCGCTGGCCGAGTGCAGCAAGCGGGCTTCGATGGCGGCAGAGACCCAGAGGGTCAAAATCAGCACCGCACCCGAGGTAAGAATGCCTTCTAAAATGGTGCGCAATGACAGGGTAGAACCGCCTAACTTCCAGTGGATGTCGTCCAAGTCTTGCAGCACCAGCGGCAACAAGCCAGTGACCCACAACACCATGCAGCCCCAAGCCAGCCACGAGATGCTGCGCTCCATCGGCAACACCCAAGTGGCGCGTGGAAAGGCCACCTGCAACACCTTCACGCCGATGCGAATCACCACCAAGGCCATGAGCACCGGAATGGCTAGCTTGAACACGGCCAAATGAAGCCATTGCGTTAGCAGCGCTTTGGCCACATAGCCTAACCCCAACAAAATAAGCGGAAACAAGGCTCCATCTAGTATTTTTTTCCCAAACAAGATGGAAGGGCCATCGCCTTGGCCGATGGCGCGGCGCAAACCGGACACAAGCAACCAAGCCAGCAGCACACACAGCGCCAGCGAACCCAATTCAATCAATACGGTGGGTTGTAGGAACGACTGAAACCAGTTACCTACATCGTTAAACATTACTGGTGGGGGAGGTGCTGCTTTGGTCATTGCTTGCTGTGTTTCCTTTTTAAGGGAGGTTAAGCGCTAGTGGACTGCTTCCAAGCGGGGGTGCGCTTTTCGGCAAAGGCGCGCGCGCCCTCTTGCGCGGCAGCGTCCATCATGTTGACGGCCATGGTTTGGCCTGCCAGTTGGTAGGCGGCATCGAGGCCCAACTCGCGTTGCTGATAGACCAAGGCTTTGCCCATCACCACCGCAGCGCGGGGTTTTTGCAAAATAGATTGCACCAGTTGCTCTACCTCAGCATCGAGCGCCTGCGCGGCTACGACCCGATTGAGCAACCCTTGTTCCCGTGCCGTAGCCGCATCGATAAAGTCGCCCGTGAGGAGCATTTCCATCGCTTGCTTGATAGGCACATTGCGTACCAAGGGCACGCTGGGGGTGGCACAAAACAGGCCGTAGTGGATGCCACTGGTGGCAAAGGTGGCCTGCTGCACGGCTACGGCCAAATCGCACTGGGCCACCAATTGGCAGCCCGCCGCAGTGGCCATGCCCTGCACCTTGGCAATAACGGGCACCGGCAGGCGCTGGATGGACAACATCACCTTGCTGCACTGGGCAAACAGGGTTTGGTACCAAGCCAGCTCGGGGTGGGCGGCCATGTCTTTGAGGTTGTGCCCGGCACAGAACGCCTTGCCGTTGGCCGCCAGCACCACCACACGCACATTGTCGTCGCGGGCGATGGCATCCAATGCGCTTTGCAAGGCGGCCAACATGTCGGCACCCAAGGCGTTAAAACGCGCTGGGTCGTTCAGGGTGAGGGTGACCACACCCCGCGCATCTTGCTGCACCAGCAGCAAGTCTGGAGCGCTGTCAGAAACGATGCTGCTGCTCATGTTACAGGTCGGCCAAGACGCGCAAATGGGCTTCAACACTGCGCGCCAAAGCGCTGGGCACGTAGCCACCCTCTAGGCAAGAGACAATGCGCCCTTGCGAGAAACGCCGGGCAATGTCTTTAATGCGCAGGGTAATCCAAGTGTAGTCTTGCTCTACCAAGCCCAACTGGCCCATGTCGTCCTCGCGGTGGGCATCAAAACCGGCGCTGATAAAAATCATTTCGGGCTGGAAAGCCTCTAGGCGCGGAATCCACGTCGTCTCAATCATTTCGCGGATGTCCATGCTCTTGGTGTAGGCGGCTACCGGCACGTTGAGCATGTTGGGGGCTGGGTCTTTATCGCCGTTGTACGGGAAGAATGGGTGCTGGAAGAAGCTGACCATGAGTGCGCGCTCATCGCCCGCGAGGATGTCTTCAGTGCCATTGCCGTGGTGAACGTCAAAATCAATCACCGCCACGCGCTTGAGGTTGTAGCGGTCTAGGGCATACTTGGCCGCAATGGCGACGTTGTTGAAAAAGCAAAAACCCATTGCTTTGTCGCGGCAGGCATGGTGGCCGGGTGGACGCACGGCGCAGAAGGCGTTTTCTAGCTCACCGGCCATTACGGCATCAGTGGCCGCCAGGGCGGCACCAGCAGAGCGCAAAGCGGCTTTCCAAGTGTGTACGTTGATGGAGGTGTCGGGGTCTACTTGGGTGTGCGTGGGGCCGCCAGCGGCGACTTCTTCGCGCAACCAATCGGTCAGGCCGCGTATCGAGGCAATGTGCAAGCGCCCATGCGCCAACTCAATGTCGCTCAAGGCGGCTTCGTCGGCATCGTAGCGCTCCAAGGCATCCATGACGCCGGTGATGAGCAGGCGGTCTTCGATGGCATCAAGGCGCTCGGGGCACTCGGGGTGGCCGGGGCCCATTTCGTGTTTCCAGCAATCGCGGTGGGTGTAATAACCTGTCTTTCCCATAGGGTGTCTCCGTTGGTCGTTTTTTTCGGATAACGTTACGCCATGCAAGCACAGCAAAAAATTAAATCACTTTTAGATCAGCTTAACACGGTGATTGTGGGTAAATCTGCCCGCGTCCAAGATTGTGTGGCCTGCCTGTTGGCGGGGGGCCACCTGCTGATTGAGGACGTACCGGGTGTCGGCAAGACTACTTTATCGCACGCGCTGGCCCATACCTTCGGTTTGCAGTTTGCCCGCGTGCAATTTACCGCCGATTTGATGCCCAGCGATTTGATTGGTGTCTCGGTGTATGAGCGCGGGCAAGAGGCGTTTGTCTTCCACCCCGGCCCCGTGTTTACCCAGGTGCTGCTGGCCGATGAGATTAACCGCGCCAGCCCCAAAACCCAAAGCGCCCTGCTAGAGGCGATGGAAGAAAAGCAAGTCTCTGCCGAGGGCGAAACCCGCCCGCTACCGCAGCCATTTTTTGTGATTGCCACGCAAAACCCGCAAGACCAGTTGGGCACCTATGCCCTGCCAGAGTCCCAGTTAGACCGCTTTTTAATGCGTATCTCCTTGGGCTACCCAGACCGGCAATCAGAGCGTTTGTTGCTGGCAGGCAGTGACCGGCGCCACATGGCTACCAGCGTGGCCCCGGTGTTGTCGGCTACTGAGCTGGCAGCGCTGCAACAAGCTGTATTGGCTATCCACGCCGCTGACCCACTGTTGGACTATGTGCAAGATTTGATTGCCGCCACGCGCTCGGGGCGCTGGTTTGTGCAGGGCTTGTCACCGCGCGCAGGCATTGCCTTGGTGCGCGCTGCCAAAGCGCAAGCACTGATTAGCGGGCGCGATTATGTCGCTCCCGATGATGTGCAGGCCATCATCGCGCAAACCATTGCCCACCGCTTGGTGCCAGTGGGCAATGCCGGGCGCGGCGCGGTAGAGCAGGTGCTGGCGATGGTCGATAGCGTGCCCTTGCCTTAAAGCCCATGCGCGCCCCGCACCACCTTTTGCGCCAGCGTTTGCACCAATGGTGGCTGGCACGTTTGCCCGTGAGTGACACCCTGACGCTGACGCAGGGCAATGTGTATATTTTGCCCACCGGCCCCGGCTGGATGTTGGCACTGACGCTGCTGGTGCTACTGGTGGCCTCTATCAATTACCAGCTCAATCTGGGCTATTTGCTCACCTTTTTGCTGGCCGGTAGTGCCGTGGTAGGAATGCACATTTGCCACGGCACTTTGCGTGGCCTGACGCTGCACCTGCAACCGCCCGAAGCGCATTTTTTGGGCCAAAGCGCCCTGCTGGATGTGCATCTAAGCCATGAGCGGCGCAGCACCCGCTTTGGCATTGCCGTGGCGGTGCATGGCAGCCAGCAATGGGCGTGGACGGATGTGCCCGCCCAAGGCTCCTCCAAGGTGCAGGTGGCTTTTGCCCCCAGCCACCGGGGGCTGCATTCATTGCCGCTGCTCACCGCCGAAACCCGCTTTCCGCTGGGCACCTTTCGCGTTTGGGCACTGTGGCGGCCTGCAGCGCAGGTGTTGGTTTATCCGGCCCCCGAAGTGCCTGCCCCCCCTTTGCCCCCCGGTGAACCCCATGCCAGCGGCACCGGCAGCACCCACAGCCAAGGCATGGGTGATTTTGAAGGCGTGCGTGCCTACCGCCGAGGCGATGCCATGCAGCTGGTGGTTTGGAAAAAAGCCGCGCAAGCCTTGGCCAGCGGCAACGATAACCTCGTCAGCCGTGACAGCCTACAAATGCAGCGCCACGAGCTGTGGCTGGCCC
The DNA here is from genome assembly GCA_964388325.1 of uncultured Simplicispira sp. Classification (GTDB taxonomy): domain Bacteria; phylum Pseudomonadota; class Gammaproteobacteria; order Burkholderiales; family Burkholderiaceae_C; genus Simplicispira. The sequence continues at coordinate 56,871 of CAYMAC010000006.1, forward strand.
CAGAACGCACCGGCCTGAGTGACCCCGAAGCGCGCCTATCGCGCCTAACCGCTTGGGTGCTGCAAGCCGACCGCTTGGGGCTGGACTATGGCCTGCGCCTGCCGGGATTAGAGATTGCCCCCGGCAGTGGAGCCGCCCAGCGCCAACGCTGTTTGCAAGCGCTGGCGCTGGCTTAATCGCCAAAACGCCCAAAAGCCGTCTGCACCGTATGAACGCCACAGCACCCAACCGCCCAACCAGCCTGCGCCAAACCTTGGCCACACTGCCGCGCGACACGCGCGACACTCTGTTCATGTTGGGTGTGATTGCATGGGTGATTGCGCCACAAATCGCCCATTTACCGTGGTGGGCCAGCAGCTTGGCAGCGGGCTTTTTACTCTGGCGCGGCGTGCTGTCTTGGCAAGGGCAGCCCCTGCCCCAGCGCTGGCTGTTGCTGGGTGCCGTGGCCGTGGCCGTGGGGGCCACTTTGCTCACCTATCGCACCATTTTGGGCCGCGATGCGGGTGTCACTTTGATTGTGCTGCTGCTTACGCTCAAAACACTAGAACTGCGCGCGCGCCGCGATGCGCTGGTGGTGTTCTTTTTGGGCTTTTTTACCCTGTTGAGCAATTTTTTCTTTTCGCAGTCGCTGCTGACCGCTGTGGCCATGTTGGTGGCCCTCATGGGGCTACTGACCGCGCTGGTCAACGCCCACATGCCCGTAGGCCGGCCACCGCTGCTGCTGGCCCTACGCACCGCAGGCACGATGGCGCTGTTGGGCACGCCCATCATGTTGGCGCTGTTTATGTTTTTTCCACGCATGGCCCCGCTGTGGGGCTTGCCCAGCGATGCCCTGACCGGGCGCAGTGGCCTATCGGGCACGATGGAAGTGGGCAATGTGGCCAAACTAGCGCTAGACGATAGCGTGGCCATGCGGATTCGGTTTGATACCCCAGCGCAAAAAGCGCCAGCGGCCTCGCAGTTGTATTTTCGCGGGCCGGTACTGTCGGAGTTTGATGGTCGACAATGGCGTGCGCCCTCGTCGCGCCATGACCCTTGGGCAGGGCAATGGGGCCTGCCAGCCAATCTGCGCGTACAAGGCGAGCCGGTGCGTTACACCGTAACGCTAGAGCCGCACCAACAGCCTTGGCTGCTGGTGATGGAGGCGGCCAAAGACAAACCGAATCTGAACGGCTTTCAGAGCCTAATGGGGCCAGATTTGCAATGGCTGGCTAACCGCCCCATTACCGATGTGGTGCGCTACAGCGCCGAAAGCTACCCCCAATTTGAGCATGGCCCCACGCGCCTGAACCCGGCCTTGCAGGCCATGACTGCACTGCCGCCACCATCGAACCCACGCACCGTGGCTTGGGCGCAACAATTACTCACTGACCCAGCCATTGCCGCCGGTGGCACCCCCGCTTTGGTGGCGGCCCTGCTGGCGCACCTGAAAACTGGCGGTTACAGCTACACCCTAGAGCCGGGCGTGTATGGCCAACACAGTGCCGATGAGTTTTGGTTTGACCGCAAGGCTGGGTTTTGCGAGCATATTGCGTCTTCATTTGTGATTGCACTGCGCGCTGCTGGGGTACCAGCACGCATCGTCACCGGCTACCAAGGCGGCGATATGAACAGCGTCGATGGCTACTGGACAGTGCGCCAAAGCGATGCCCACGCTTGGGCCGAAGTGTGGCAAGAAGGGCGCGGCTGGTTGCGTGTGGACCCTACCGGGGCCGTAGCCCCTAACCGCGTGGGCCTCTTCCAACGCTTGGCGGCACCACAAAGCGTTTTTGGCGCTGCCGTAGGCACCATGATTAGCCCCGGCATGGCACAACAACTGCGCGCCATTTGGGAGGCCACCAACAACCACTGGAACCAATGGGTACTCAATTACACGCAAAGCCGCCAGCTTGATTTGCTCAAAGCGCTGGGCTTTAGCGCCCCCAGTTGGCAAGATTTGGCACGCATTTTGGCTGGCCTGCTCGGGGTGGCAGCAATGCTAGGCGCGGCTTGGACGCTGTGGGAGCGCCGCCAACACAACCCTTGGCTGCGTTTATTGCAACGCACACGCCAGCGCTTGGCCCAAGCAGGCTTGCATCTGCCCGACAGCGCCCCTCCACGCACCATAGCCGCCCAAATACAGGCCCATTTTGGCGACCCTGCCCTGCTACCCCTGTGTGCTTGGCTGCTAGAGCTGGAACAATCGCGCTACGCCCCACCGGCCCAAGCCACACACACCCTGCACGACTTGCAACGGCGCTGGCGCCTGCTGCCGTGGCCTGCTGCGGTGCGCTCCTCTTAATTTTTTCTTTCTCAATGCACCCTCGATTTTTTGCCTCTCATTGTTTGTTGCTACTGACTCTGAGCAGTTGGCCCACCAGCAGCACGCTGGCACAAGCAGCACCCCAGCCTGCCAGGGCAACGGCAGCAGACAGCCCGCGCTATGCCCAACGCCACGAGGCCATGCAGTTTGCCCAAGAGCTGGCCGAGCGCCGCCAATGGGATGCCGACTGGGTACGTAGCACCATTGGCCAAGCGCGTTTTTTGCCGCGTGTGCCGCCGCTGATGTTGCCCTCTGGCCCCAGTGGAGAAAAAAATTGGCACGCCTACCGCCGCCGCTTTGTCGAGCCGGTGCGTATCCGCGCTGGGGTGCGCTTTTGGCAGCAACACCGCGCCACCTTGGCCCAAGCTGAGCGCCGCTATGGCGTGCCCGCCGACATCATCGTCGGCATCATTGGCGTAGAGACGCTCTATGGGCGGCAGATGGGCAATTTTCGGGTGATTGATGCGCTGGCCACCTTGGCCTTTGATTTTCCGGCAGCGCACCCGCGTGCCACTGCCCGACAAGCCTATTTTCAGGGCGAGCTAGAGCAACTGCTGGCCTTATCACTGCTCAATGGCATTGACCCCTTACAACCACGCGGCAGCTATGCTGGGGCGATGGGTTTGGGGCAGTTTATGCCCTCTAGCTGGGTGCGTTATGCCGTCGATGGGGATGGCGATGGCCAAATTGACCTATTTGGCAATGTGCAAGATGCCATCCACTCGGTAGCCAATTATTTCGTCGCGCATGGCTGGCAGCCGGGTTTGCCCACGCACTACCAGTTACAACTAGACCCAGCGGGGGTTGATTTATCCACCCTGCTAGCCCCGGATATTCGGCCCACCTTTAGCGCGCGCGAAATGGCCGAGCATGGAGTGCATTTAGAACCTGCCGGGCAAAACCACAGCGGACTGCTGGCACTGATTGAACTCAAAAATGGCCCCCAGCCCCCCAGCTATGTAGCTGGCACCGACAACTTTTATACGGTTACGCGCTACAACTGGTCTAGCTACTACGCTTTGGCGGTGATTGAGCTGGGGCAGGCGGTACGCAAGGCGATACACCAGCCACGCCAGCTTGAACGTCCGACCTCGCCTAGATAGGCATATCCACACTGACCACGGCCCGCTGCGCCTTGGCCACCGGCGCAAAAGACTGGCGGTGCAATGGGCACGGCCCATGCGCCTGAAGGGCCGCCAAATGGGCTGCCGTGCCATAGCCCTTGTGCAGCGCAAAACCATAGTTAGGATACTGCACGTCGGCCTGCACGCACCAGCGGTCGCGGTACACCTTGGCCAAAATAGAAGCCGCTGAAATGGCGGGCACCAGTGCATCGCCCTTGACGATGGCTTCGGCAGGCATGTCCAGCAGGGGCAAGCGGTTGCCATCGACCAGCACCATCGCCGGTTTGAGGCGCAAGCCCAGCACGGCGCGGCGCATGGCCAGCAAGGTGGCCTGCAAAATGTTCAGGCGGTCAATTTCTTCGACGCTGGCTTGGGCAATGCTGCAACACAGCGCCTTGGCGCGGATTTCATCAAACAGGGCTTCGCGCCGCGTGGCACTGAGCTTTTTGGAGTCAGCCAGCCCGTCAATCGGGTACAGCTCGTCCAAAATGACGGCAGCAGCTACCACTGGCCCGGCCAAAGGGCCGCGCCCGGCCTCATCGACACCGGCCAGCAAACCAGCGGGGTACCAAGGCAGGCAGTGTTGTTCAGGTGGCAAGGATTTGTCGGAGGGCATCGGCAGCCAAAACAGAAGTATTGCGGCGCAAGCTATGGTGCAAGGCCGTGAAGCGCTGGTGCAGCGCCGTTATGCGCTCGGGGGCTTGCTGGCGTGCGTCTAGCCATTGCAGCACCGCACTGGCCAGCGCTTGCGGTGTGGCGGCCTCTTGAATCAGCTCGGGCACCACAAAATCACCGCACAAAATATTGGGCAAGCCTACCCAAGGCTGTAACTGCTTGCGGCGCATCAAGCGCCAGCTCAGAGCTTGCATCCGGTAGGCAATTACCATCGGGCGCTTAAACAAGGCCGCCTCTAGGGTGGCGGTGCCACTGGCAATCAGGGTGCAGTCGCAAGCGGCCAAAGCGGTGTGCGATTGCCCCGCCAGCACCTGCACCACGCCTTGTAAGCCCGCTTGTTGCACCATGCGCTCAATGGTGGGACGCAAAGCGGGCACAGCGGGTAGCAGTAGCTGGATGCCTGGCTGCACCTGCCGCACCAAAGCAGCAGCTTGCAAAAAGGCCGGGGTAATGTAGTTGATTTCTGCGGCACGGCTGCCGGGCAAAATAGCCAGCACGGTGTCTTCGGGTTGCAAACCCAGCGCTTGGCGTGCAGCGGCACGGTCAGGCTCTAGGGGAATTACGCTGGCCAAAGGATGGCCGACATAGCTAGCGGCAATGCCGTGGCGCGCCAGCAGTTCAGGCTCAAACGGAAAAACGCACAGCACATGGTCAGCCGCTTGGCGGATTTTTTCTACCCGTTCGGCACGCCAAGCCCAAATAGACGGGCAAATAAAATGCACCGTTTTGACCCCAGCAGCGCGCAAGTCGGTTTCTAGGCCCAAATTAAAATCGGGGGCATCCACGCCAATGAAGATGTCGGGCTTGTTTTGCAACAGCCGCTCGCGCAGCCGCCGCCGAATTTGGATGATTTCTGCCAAGCGGCGCAGCACTTCCCAGCTATAGCCATGCACCGCCAGTTTGTCGCTGGGCCACCATGCCTCAAAACCGCGCCGGGCCATCTGCGGGCCACCAATGCCGTGCGTGGGCAAACCGGGCCAATAACGCTGCACGCCATCAAGCAGCAACCCGGCCAACAAATCCCCCGAGGCTTCGCCAGCCACCAAGGCTATGCGTGGAATATGCTTGCTCATGGGGGCTGCCTAGCGCGCAATACCGCGTGTCGAAGCTGCTAAAAAGTCTAGCAACAAGGCAATATCATCGACAGCCTCAGGGTGGCTGGGCGGCAGTTGGGCAATCGCTTGGCGCGCCGCTTCTAGCGTTAAACCTTGGCGGTACAACAGGCGGTGCATTTGCTTGATGGCCGCAATGCGGGCTGGCGAGAAGCCGCGTCGGCGCAGCCCCTCTAAATTGAAGCCGCGCACCGCCAGCGGGTTGCCATCCACCATCATGAAGGGCGGCACATCTTGCGAGATATGGCTGGCAAAACCGGCCATAACGTGCGCCCCCACCTTGGTGAACTGGTGCAGCCCGGTTAAACCCCCAATGATGGCGTAATCGCCCACCTGCACATGCCCGGCCAGCGTGGCGTTGTTGGCCAGAATGGTTTGGTTGCCCACGATGCAATCGTGGGCAATATGCACATAGGCCATTATCCAGTTGTCGTGGCCGATGGTGGTTACGCTTTGGTCTTGCACCGTGCCAGTGTTGAAGGTGCAAAACTCGCGGATGGTGTTGCGGTCACCAATCAGCAAGCGAGTTGGCTCGCCCGCATATTTTTTGTCTTGTGGGGCAGCCCCCAGCGAGGCAAATTGGAAAATGCGGTTGTCCTGCCCAATCGTGGTGTGACCCTCTATCACGCAATGGGCACCCACTGTGGTGCCAGCTCCAATGCAGACATGCGGGCCAATCACAGCGTAAGGCCCAATGCTTACGCTGCTATCAATCTGCGCGCCGACATCTACCAGCGCCGTAGGATGAATGCTGCTCACAAACCCACTCACCGCTTTGGTTTAGGCCACGTTACGCATGGTACACATCAGTTCTGCTTCGCAGGCCACCTCGTCGCCCACGCGGCCCACGCCTTTGAACTTCCAGATGCCACCGCGCACCCGGTCAATGGTGATGTCTAAGATGAGCTGGTCGCCCGGCTCTACTGGGCGCTTAAAGCGTGCGCTGTCAATGCCCACAAAATAATAAATATTGTTCTCATCGGGCACTTGGCCCATCGCATCAAAGGCCAACAAACCAGCGGCTTGGGCCAGCGCCTCCAAAATTAGCACGCCCGGCATGACAGGGCGGCCCGGAAAATGGCCGCTAAAGTAAGGCTCATTGAACGTAACGTTCTTGATTGCCCGGATGCGTTGGTTGCGCTCCAACTCCAGCACCCGATCCACCAGCAAAAAAGGATAGCGGTGGGGCAGTTGCTTGAGAATTGCGTGGATGTCCATCATGATGTGTTGTGTTCCGTTGAGGCTGCGTCAGTGCCGCGCTCTAGCGCCTTGATACGCTCACGCAGTCGGTGTAATTGTTTGAGGGTGGCAGCGTTTTTTTCCCATTGTGCATTGTCATCAATAGGAAACATGCCGGTGTAATGTCCGGGGCGGTGCAGTGAATGCGTCACCACGGTAGCCGCTGAGATATGCACGCCATCGGCTAAGTTCAAATGCCCCAACACGATGGCACCACCGCCGATGGTGCAATGTGCGCCAATGGTGGCACTGCCTGCCACGCCCACACAGCCCGCCATCGCAGTATGCTGGCCTACGCGCACGTTGTGGCCAATTTGCACCAAATTATCTAGCTTGACACCGTCTTCAATCAGCGTGTCTTGCAATGCGCCACGGTCAATGCAGGTGTTGGCACCAATTTCTACATCGTTGCCAATGCAAACCGCCCCCAGTTGCTCAATTTTGAGCCACTGGCCGCCGTGTGGGGCAAAACCAAAGCCATCGGCACCAATCACCACACCGGGGTGCAAGATGCAGCGCGCACCAATACGGCAGCCCTCGGCCACCGTGACACGCGATTTAAGCACCGTAGCGGCACCAATCACTGCGCCGCGCTCTACCACGCACAGCGGGCCAATATGGGCCGTAGGATGGATGTCGGCGCTGCTATCGACGACAGCACTGGGATGGATGCCGGGGCGCAGTGGCACGCTGTGGCGTTGCTTCCACAGTTGCGTAGCACGGGCAAAGTAAGCATAAGGGTCGTCGGTGACGATACAAGCCCCGCGTGCCAGCGCTAAATCGCGCAGGGCCGGGGCCACAATGACACAGGCCGCCCCAGAGGCGGCCAGTTGCTGCCGGTAACGCGGGTTGCTCAAGAAACTTAGTTCTTGTGGCCCTGCCACCTCCAGCGGGGCCAAGCGCGCTATGGGGGTTTGAGGGTCTCCCTCTAGCTGGCCACCCAACGCGGCAACCATTTCACCCAGCAACAAGCTCACGCGCCACCCACAGGCTCAGACGCAGCCTTACTTGGCAGCATTCAAGGCCTTAATCACTTTGTCAGTGATGTCGTGCTTGGGGTTGATGTAAACGGCTTGGTCCAAAATGATGTCGTACTTTTCAGTTTCGGCCACCTGCTTAACCACCTTGTTGGCGCGCTCTAGCACTTGGGCCAATTCTTCATTTTTGCGCGCGTTCAGGTCTTCTTGGAATTCGCGGCGCTTGCGTTGCAAATCACGGTCTTGGTCCACCAATTGGCGCTGGCGCGCAATGCGCTGGCTTTCGGCCATGGTGGGCGCTTCGCGCTCAAATTTTTCAGTAGCCGTTTTCAAGGCGTTGCCTTGGTCAATAATTTCTTTGTCACGGCGCGAGAACTCTTGCTCTAGCCGCGTTTGTGCTGCCTTGGCCGTGCCCGCCTCGCGGAAGATGCGGTCGGTATTGACAAAGCCAGCCTTGAAATCTTGCGCCTGTACGGGTGCAGCTACGGCCAGAGAACCCAGCACCAGTGCCAAAGACAAAGAGCGAGAAAATGTTTTCATCAGAAAGAGGTTCCAATTTGGAATTGCAGTTTTTGGATTCTATCGCCAGCAAACTTACGCACTGGCTGTGCGAAGGCCAAACGCAGTGGCCCCAAGGGGGAAATCCAGCTCAGGCCGAACCCCACTGAGGCACGCATATCATTCCAGCGCACATCTTGTTTGTCACCAAAGACATTGCCCGCATCGACAAAGGTAAACATACGCAGAGTGCGGTCATTGCCCGCACCGGGGAAGGGGGTAATCAGCTCCAAGTTAAGTGTGACCTTTTTCGGGCCACCCAAAGAGGAACCAGTGACATCGCGTGGCCCCAAGGTGCCTTGGTCAAAGCCACGCACCGAGCCTAAGCCACCCGAGTAGAAATTTTTGAACACCGGGAAAGGCCGCCCGCCCATGCCCTTGCCCCAGCCCAACTCGCCGTTGAAGGCCAAGGTAAATTTTTTGTTCAGCGGTACATACTCTTGGTATTGGTAATTGGCGCGTACATAGCGCGCGTCGCCCGCTATAGACCACTCAGAATTGAGGCGCTGGTAACGGCCTGAATTGGGGGCCAGGGCGCTGTCGCGGCCATCACGCGCCCAACCAATGGTCAGGGGGATAGAAGTGCTGGCATCGCCAAACTCATCGGCATAAGCCATGTAAGCAGCCGGGATGTTGGTGCCCGCTTTGATTTCGTTGCGTTCGGCACCGCCACCAAAAAACACGGTGTCGGTTTCGCTAAACGGCACGCCAAAGCGTATGCTGGCCCCGGTGCTAATCAACTCGTAGTTGCCGCCTTGGTCTTGGTAGGGCTTGTTGGTGCGGTAGTACAAATCGAGCGTGCGCGAGATACCATCGTTGGTGAAGTAAGGGTTGGTGGTGCTGAACACCAAATTGCGGTTGTACTTGCTGGTATTGACATCAATGCCCAAGTAGTTGCCCGAGCCAAACACGTTTTCTTGCTTGACCGAGAAGGAAAACGACACCTTTTCGGCGCTAGAAAAACCAGCCCCCAATTGCAAAGAACCCGTAGGCTTTTCGGCCACGGTAATCACCAAATCGACTTGGTCGGGTGCGCCGGGTACTTCTTGGGTTTCAATGTCCACACTGGTAAAGTAGCCCAGCCTATCAACCCGGTCGCGCGAGAGGCGGATTTTTTCGCCGTCGTACCAAGAGGCTTCAAACTGGCGGAATTCACGGCGGATGACTTCATCGCGCGTGCGGTCATTGCCCGCCACTTGGATGCGGCGCACATAGGCGCGGCGCGAAGGCTCGGCCTGCAACACCAAAGCTACGCGGTGATTTTCGCGGTCTATTTCGGGGGTGGCTTCAATGCGGGCAAAGGCAAAACCAAAATTACCAAAATGCTCTGAGAAGGCTTTGGTGGTTTCGGCTACTTGGTCGGCGTTGTAAGGCTGGCCGGGGCGAATGGTGACCAAAGACTTGAACTCGTCTTCGCGCTCTAGGTAGTTGCCATCTAGTTTGATGCCAGAGACCACATAGGGCTGGCCTTCGGTGATGTTGACCGTGATGGAAATATCTTGCTTGTCGGGCGAGATGGCTACTTGGGTAGAGTCAATGCGAAACTCTAAATAACCGCGTTGCAGGTAGTAGGAGCGCAGGGCTTCTAAATCGGCATTGAGCTTAGAGCGCGCGTAGCGGTCTGACTTGGTGTACCAACTCAACCAGCCGCCGGTGTCTTGGTTGAACAGGTCTTTGAGGGTGGACTCGCTAAAGGCTTTATTGCCGACAATGCGAATGTCTTTGATGCGTGCGCTTTCGCCCTCGGTGACGGTAAAGCTCAAATTAACCCGGTTGCGCTCTACCGGGGTCACGGTGGTGACTACTTCTGCCGCATAAAAGCCTTTGTTGATGTACTGGCGCTTGAGTTCTTGTTCGGCGCGGTCGGTCAGAGCTTTGTCGTAGGGGCGGCCATCGGCCAAGCCTACATCACGCATACTCTTTTTAAGGGCATCTTTGTCAAATTCGCGCGTGCCAGCAAAGTCCACTTCGGCGATGGTGGGGCGTTCTTCTACCACCACCACCAGCACATTGCCATTGGCTTCTAGGCGCACATCTTTGAACACGCCCAGCGCAAACAAGGCACGGATAGCGGCTGCGCCCTTGTCATCGTTGTACTGCTCGCCCACGCGCAAGGGCATGGAGGCAAACACCGTGCCCGGCTCAATGCGCTGCAAGCCCTCGATGCGAATGTCTTGCACCTGAAAGGGCTCTAAGGCCCACGCTGCCTGGGCAGCAAAAATCATGGCAGCAACAGCCGATGCTGTACCCATGCCAAAGCGGGGGAGATGTGTTTTCATGAATCAGGCCGCTGCCAGCATGGTGCGGCAACGGTGTACGTAAGAGGAGCCAATTAGCCAAAAATCCGGGTGAAATCGTTGAACAAGGCGATAGACATCATGAGCAACAGCAAGGCAACACCGCCGCGCTGTAAGCGCTCCATCCAGACATCTGACACGCTCTTGCCAGTTACGCCTTCCCAGAGATAATACATCAGGTGCCCACCATCCAACACCGGCAAGGGTAGCAGATTGAGCACGCCCAAACTGACGCTAATCAGGGCCAGAAACAGCAGGTATTGCGTCAGTCCCATGCTGGCAGAGCGGCCAGCGTAGTCGGCAATGGTAATGGGGCCACTCAGATTTTTCAGTGAGGCTTCGCCTATCACCATGCGCCCCATCATACGCAAGCTCAGCACCGAGACCTCCCAAGTACGCACGGCACCATGCCAGAGGCTTTCGCCCAAGCCGTACTCTACGGTGATGAATTCGGGCGGCGCGCCCACATAGGCACCAATGCGCGCCACGGCACCATTGGGTTCTGGCACCAAATCGGGCGTAAGCTCTAAGCTGATGGTTTGACCTGCCCGCTCTAGCTGCCAAGTTTGCGCTATCGGCTGGCCAGCACGCACCGATTGGCGAATTAACTCGCGCAGTTGTTGCCCATCCACCACTGGCACGTTGCCCACGCGCAACACCACATCGCCCTCGCGCAGGCCAGCGCGTTGGCCTGCGCCATCGGGGCTTACGCCACCAATGACTGGGCGCGTCCAAGGGGCCACAATGCCCACTTTACGCAACAATTGGGCATCGGCTTCGCGCACGTCTAATTGTTCTAAGGGCAAAAGCACCGAGCGCAAACGCGCGCCTTCGTCGGCCTGCACTTCTAGGCGGACGGGGGTGGTATCCAAAGCTGCTTGCGTGAGCAGCCAGCGCAAATCTTCAAACGAGCGCACCGGGCGTGGCTCCTCATTGCCGATAGCGGCCTCACGCACCCACTCGCCGCCTTGCAAACCGGCTTGGGCGGCCACCGAGCCGGGCACTGGGCTGGCCAGCCGGGCTACGGGCTCTTGGATACCCGTCCAGTTGACCAGCGCGTAGAGCAAAATAGCCAACAAGAGATTAGCCAACGGCCCAGCGGCCACAATGGCGGCACGGGCGCGCAAGGGTTGGGTGTTAAAGGCCAGATGGCGTTGTTCAGGCGCTACGGGGGCTTCGCGCTCGTCCAACATACGCACGTAGCCACCCAGCGGAAAGGCTGCCAGCACAAACTCGGTGCCCGAGGTGGGCGATTGCCAACGCCACAGCGGTTGCCCAAAGCCAACCGAAAAACGCAACACTTTGACACCACAGGCCACGGCCACCCGGTAGTGCCCGTATTCATGCACTGCAATCAGGATACCCAGTGCGAAAACGAAAGCAACAACGGTCAGCATAGTGGGGACACCTCCAGAAAAATGGGCCGCTTCACGTAGCCATGCGCGCTGCCAGCTGCTCAGCAGCAGCGCGCGCTTGTGCGTCTAAGGCTAACAAGTCTTGCAGATTGTCGGGCTGGGCTGGCACGATGGCCTCTAGGGTAGCGTGGTTGACCGCATGGATTTGTTCAAAGCGGATACGGCGCTCTAAAAAGGCCGCCACGGCCACTTCATTGGCCGCATTGAGGATGGCTGTGGTGCCGGTGGGTGCCTCTAGGGCCTGCCATGCCAAGCGCAGGCCAGGAAAGCGCTCTGGGTGGCCGTGGTCGTCAATCGCCTCAAAGGTCATGGCCGACAGGGCATGAAAATCCAAAGCCGCTGCACCAGAGGTGATGCGTTCAGGCCAAGACAGGCCGTAGGCAATCGGCACGCGCATATCGGGGGTGCCCAACTGCGCCACCACCGAGGTATCGCGGTACTGCACCATCGAGTGGATGATGCTTTGCGGATGAATCACCACATCCAACTGTGCCGGAGCCAGCCCGAACAAATAGCGCGCCTCAATCACCTCTAGCGCCTTGTTCATCATGGTGGCTGAATCGACAGATATTTTGCGCCCCATCACCCAGTTGGGATGGGCGCAGGCTTGCTCGGGGGTGACATCGCGCAAACTGGCTGGGGCACGGCTGCGAAATGGCCCACCCGAAGCGGTGAGGATGATTTTTTCTACCCGTTGCGCCCAAGTGGTCGGGTCTTCGGGCAGGGATTGGAAAATGGCCGAATGTTCGCTGTCAATCGGCAGCAGGGTAGCACCGCCCTGGCGCACGGCGCGCATAAATACCTCACCACCCACCACCAGCGCTTCTTTATTGGCCAGCAGCAGGCGCTTGCCCGCCCGTGCTGCGGCCAAGCAGGGGGCTAAGCCCGCCGCACCCACAATGGCTGCCATGACGGCATCCACCTTGGGGTGGGCGGCAATGGTTTCTAGCGCATCGGGGGCGAACAATACTTCGGTCTGCAAGCCTTGGGCTTGGAGTTTGTCGGCCAAGGCTTGGGCATGGGGCGCACTGACCATGACAGCATAACGGGGCCGAAACTGCGCGCATTGCGCCAGCATCACCTCTACTTGGGTGGCAGCACTGAGGGCAAAGACCTCAAAGCGCTCTGGGTGGCGCGCCAGCACGTCCAAGGTGTTGCTACCGATAGAGCCGGTAGAACCCAGCACCGTAATCCGTTGTTTCATCAGTTTTTTTTGGTTCTGGCTACTTAGAGCCAAGAGGAAAAGAGCATGGCCAAAGGTAGCGTAGGCAACAGGGCATCGACGCGGTCTAACACGCCGCCGTGGCCGGGCAACAGGCGGCTGCTGTCTTTGGCACCAGCAGCACGTTTAATGAGCGATTCAACCAAATCACCGGCCACACTCATCGCCACCATAAACAACACTGCTGGCAGTAGCCACCACCCGCCTTGCTGGGCTAGGCGGCTAAACAAGCTGGCCACTGGGGTTTGCCAAGCAGCATCTGCCGCTACCCACGCCCAAGCCAGTAGCAGCACCCCCAACACAGCACCGCCCACCCCTTCCCAGGTTTTACCGGGGCTGATGGAGGGAGCCAACTTTTGGCGCGTAAAACGCAAGCCAAAAGTACGCCCGGCAGCATAGGCGGCAATATCGGCTACCCAAACCAAGGCCAGCGCCGACAGCAAAAAGTTAATACCTACCATGCGCGCTTGTACCGCTGCCAGCCAAGCCAACCACAGGGCCAACACCCCGGCCAGCAGACGCACTGCTGCTGGAATACGTGGCCACCCTAGCACCCCGGCGCGCAGCATCAGCACCACACCCAGCAGCCAAAACAACCCCGCCCCCAACCACAATGGCATCAAAGTTTGTTGTAACCAACCCAGCCACCAAGTAAGCAGGCACAACAGCACACAGCCGGCACCCAACCCCAAAGAAGGCAGCATGGCACAGCCATTGAGCCGCCCCCACTCCCAAGCGGCAGCGGCCATGAGCAGCAACACCACCAAGGCGAAAGGCACAAACGAGGGGTAGAGCAGCGCTGGCAACAAGACAGCCAGCAAGGCCAAGGCAGTAAGAATGCGCTGTTGCAGCATGGTGCTAGGCGGGCAAAGACGGGCCAGGCGCTGCCAGCACTTGCTCGGAGGTTTTGCCAAAACGCCGCTCACGGGTGCGGTAATCGGCAATGGCGGCATCTAGCGCCGCTTCGTCAAAATCGGGCCACAGTTTGTCGCTGAACAGCAGCTCAGAGTAGGCCGACTGCCAGAGTAGAAAATTGCTCAGGCGCATTTCGCCGCCAGTGCGAATCAGCAAATCGGGGTCAGGCACTGCTGACAGGGCCATTGCAGCGTTCAGACTGACTTCCGTAATCGGCTCGCCACGCGCAGCCAAGCTGGCGGCAGCTTGGGCAATGTCCCAGCGGCCACCGTAGTTGAAGCAGATATTGAGCACCAAGCGCTGGTTGTGCGCTGTGGATTGTTCGGCCTGTTCTAGCCCTTGGCGCACCTTGGCCGACAAGCTGGCGCGATTGCCAATGAAGCGCACACACACACCGTCTTGGCACAACTGAGGCACTTCACGCGCGATGGCCAGCGCCAATAAATCGAGCAAACCGCTGACCTCTTCCGCTGGGCGACCCCAGTTTTCTGAGGAAAAGGCAAACACCGTGAGCACAGCCACGCCGCGCTGCGCGCAGGCTTGCACACAGCGGCGCAAGGCCGTCACACCTTGTTTGTGTCCGGCCAAACGGGGCAGAAAGCGGCGCTGTGCCCAACGGCCATTGCCATCCATGACGATGGCAATATGCCGGGGCACCGGCGCAGAAAAAGACGTGGACACAGAAAAAACGCTGCGGCTGGCCTTAAACCGCCATGATTTCTTGTTCTTTGGCGGCTACCAGCGCATCAATTTCGGCAATATGCCGGTCAGTGAGCTTTTGAATTTCGGTTTCGGAGCGTTTTTGCTCATCTTCAGAGGCCAGCTTGTCTTTGACCAGCTTTTTGACCGATTCATTGGCATCGCGGCGCAGGTTGCGAATGGCCACTTTGGCTGATTCGCCCTCGTTGCGCGCCAGCTTGGTCATTTCTTTGCGGCGCTCTTCGCTCATGGGGGGCATGGGCACGCGGATTAAATCACCCATCGAGGCTGGGTTCAAACCCAAATCGCTTTCGCGGATGGCTTTTTCAATTTTGGAGCCTAAGTTCTTTTCCCAAGGCTGCACGCTGATGGTGCGCGAATCGAGCAACGACACGTTGGCCACTTGGCTCAGGGGCACCATCGAGCCATAGTATTCGACATGAATCACATCCAACAAGGCGGGGTTAGCGCGACCGGTGCGAATTTTTTGCAGGTTGCTTTTGAAAGCCACAATGGACTGGTCCATTTTGGTTTCCATGGTTTTCTTGGTATCGGCAATCGTCATGTTCTCTCCTGAAATGCAAGGCTGGTCAGCACAAGTTAGGCGTGAACCAGCGTGCCTTCATCCTCACCCAGCACCACGCGCTTGAGGGCACCGGGTTTGATGATGGAAAACACCTTTACGGGCAGTTTTTGGTCACGGCACAGGGCAAAAGCAGTGGCATCCATGATGCCCAAGTTACGCACCATGGCTTCATCAAAGCTCAATTGGGTGTAGCGCGTGGCCGTAGGGTCTTTGTGCGGATCGGCAGAATAAACACCATCGACCTTGGTGGCCTTGAGCACCAGTTCAGCGCCAATTTCGGCACCGCGCAGCGCCGCTGCGGTATCGGTAGTAAAGAAAGGGTTGCCGGTACCGGCAGCAAACACCACCACTTTGCCTTCTTCGAGGTATTGCAAGGCTTTAGGGCGCACATAAGGCTCGACCACCTGCTCAATCGAGATGGCTGACATCACGCGCGCTGTTAAGCCTTGGCGCTCCATCGCGTCGGCCAAGGCCAAAGCGTTCATCACCGTGGCCAACATGCCCATGTAGTCGGCGGTGGCGCGGTCCATGCCCGCCGAACCACCCGCAACACCACGGAAAATGTTACCGCCACCAATCACCACCGCCACTTCTACGCCCATCGCCGTGACTTCGGCCACTTCGGCCACCATGCGCTCAATGGTGGCCCGGTTGATGCCAAAGGCATCGTCGCCCATCAGGGCCTCGCCCGACAACTTGAGCAGGATGCGCTTGTAGGCCGGTGTGGCGAGGGTCATGGAAAATTCTCCGTAAAGGTGAGGGGGGATGAAAGAAAAAATGGTGGGTGGCGCTGAGTGCTTAGCGATTAAGCAGCGGCTTTGGCAGCGGCCACTTGGGCAGCTACTTCGGCAGCAAAGTCGTCCACCTTTTTCTCGATGCCTTCGCCCACCACGTACAGGGTAAAGCCCTTGACGGTGGTGTTGGCAGCCTTGAGCATTTGGCCCACGGTTTGCTTACCATCGGCAGCCTTAACAAACACTTGGTCGGCCAGCGAGACTTCTTTGAGGTACTTGGTGATGGAGCCTTCCACCATCTTGGCCACGATGTCGGCGGGCTTGCCAGACTCGGCAGCCTTGGCCGTGGCGACACTGCGCTCTTTTTCAATCAGGTCGGCGGGCACTTCGGCGCTGGTCAGGGCCACGGGCTTCATGGCGGCCACGTGCATGGCTACATCCTTGGCGGCAGTGGCGCTGCCTTCGTACTCGACCACCACGCCAATGCGCGTGCCGTGCAGGTAAGAGGCCAAGTGGCTGCCCGAGAACTGCTTGAAACGGCGGAAAGACATGTTTTCGCCAATTTTGCCAATCAGGCCCTTGCGTACGTCTTCCAAAGTGGGGCCAAAGCTGTCTTGCTCGTAGGGCAGTGCGCTCAAGGCGGCAACATCAGCGGGGTTGTGCAAAGCCACCAATTTGGCAGCGGCATTGGCCATAGCGATGAAGCTGTCGTTCTTGCTGACGAAATCGGTTTCGCTGTTGACTTCAATCAGGCCACCCACATCGCCATCAATGTGCATAGTCACCACGCCTTCGGCGGTGATGCGCGAAGCGGCCTTGCCCGCTTTAGTGCCCAGCTTGACGCGCAGCAACTCTTCGGCCTTGGCCATATCGCCTTCGGCTTCGGTCAGGGCTTTTTTGCACTCCATCATGGGGGCATCGGTTTTAGCGCGCAGTTCAGCGACCATGCTTGCGGTAATTGCAGCCATTTGTGTTCTCCGTATTCCGTTTTATCGGTTCAGTTGTTTCAAGATAAAAAAAGGGGGCTGGATTAGCCCCGCTTTTTACCGCGATACATCGCGCAGTAGCGCAGCGAGGCTGGCGCTTAGGCAGCAGCTTCCTGCACTTCGACGAATTCGTCGGTGCCTTCGGGGGCGGCCACGGCTTGCACCACTTCTTCTACCGCGTTGGCGCGGCCTTCGATGATGGCATCGGCAATCACGCGGGCGTACAGCTCAACCGCCTTGGCCGAGTCATCGTTACCGGGGATGATGTGGCTGATGCCGTCGGGGGAGTGGTTGGTATCGACCACACCAATCAGCGGAATGCCCAGCTTTTTGGCTTCGGCAATAGCAATTTTGTGGAAACCGACGTCAATGACGAAGATGGCATCGGGCAGGGCAGTCATGTCTTGGATGCCGCCGATGTCTTTTTCCAGCTTTTCAATTTCGCGGGCGAACATGAGCTGTTCTTTTTTGCTCATGGCTTCGAGGCCGGTTTCTTGCTGCGCCTTCATGTCTTTGAGGCGCTTGATGGAGGTCTTGACCGTCTTGAAGTTGGTGAGCATACCGCCCAACCAACGTTGATTGACGAAAGGCACGCCAGCACGGGCAGCCTCTACAGCGACGATGTCACGGGCTTGGCGCTTGGTACCGACCATCAGGATGGTGCCGCCATTGGCCGACAATTGTTTGGCAAACTTGGCTGCGTCTTGCAACAGGGGCAAAGACTTTTCCAAGTTGATAATGTGAATCTTGTTGCGGTGGCCGAAGATGAACGGGGCCATCTTGGGGTTCCAGAAGCGGGTTTGGTGACCAAAGTGGACACCGGCTTCCAGCATTTCGCGCATAGTAACGGACATGGTATTTTTTTCCAAAGGTTGGGTCTAAAACCCAGCCCGACATTTGCACCCGATAGGGGCACAACACCTTGAATGGGCTGGTTTGGGATTGGTCTTGCCACTAGACTGTAGTACCCAAGGATACGGCCTCTGACAGTCGGCAAAACCCTAATATTCTAGCATATCCACTACATGATGAATGACCTTGACACTACCAGACAACTGGTGCAACGTGGCCTGAGCAGCGCCAGTACCGAGTTAGAGCGCTGTATTGCCAGTGCCCAATCTGCCGCCTGTGCCTGCGTTTTTACCCACACCTTGTTTGACCAAGCCCGCCAACAAGCGGCACGGCCTGCGCTAGCACGGTTGCCACTCGCGGGCTTGGCGGTATCCGTCAAGGATTTGTTTGACATAGAGGGCCAGCCCACCTTGGCTGGCTCCGTAGCACTGGCCGATAGCCCAGCGGCAGCAGACGATGCCCCGGTGGTCTCGCGGCTACGCAGTGCGGGGGCCACGCCGATTGGGCGCAGCAATATGGCAGAGTTTGCTTTCTCTGGGGTCGGTACCAATCCACACTATGGCACGCCAGCCGCTTATGACGGACGTTTTGGCGCTTTGCCCGGCCCAGCACGGGTGCCGGGGGGGTCATCGTCTGGGGCGGCGGTATCGGTGGCTGCCGGAGCGGCGTTTGTGGGCTTAGGCTCAGATACGGGCGGCTCGTTGCGGATTCCGGCGGCTCTCAATGGCATTGTTGGCTTTAAGAGTACCGCCCGACTGGTGCCCACTGCGGGCACGGTGCCGCTCTCGCCCACGCTCGATACGGTAGGTGCCATAACACGCTCGGTGCGCGATGCGGTACTGGCGCATGAAATTTTGGCCGCGCGGCGCGTGCGGCACAACCCGATGCCGCTGTCGGGCTGGCGTTTGGCTGTGCCCGAAACCCTTTTTTTGCAAGACTTGGACAGCCATGTCGCCGCAGTTTTTGACCGTACCCTACACACCCTGCGCCGCGCAGGGGCACAAATTCGGGATATCCGCTTGCCAGAAATGGCCACCGTGGCGCAGCTGCAAGCCGGTGGCGGCCTGCCAGCGGCAGAGAGCTATGCTTGGCATCGTCAACTGTTACAGCAACGTGGAGCGCAATACGACCCACGCATACGCAACCGCATCGAGCGCGGTGCCAGCATGTTAGCCGCCGATTACTTGGATATTTTGCAGGCACGCCAACGCTGGATAACGCAAATGCAAAGCCAACTGGCGGGTGTGGATGCCTTGCTTTCGCCCACCGTGCCGATAGTGGCCCCGACGCTAGAGTCGATAGCTGCCACCGATGCGCTGGGCGATGCCGAATTTTTCCGTGTGAATGCGTTACTGCTACGCAACACCAGCGTGGTCAACTTGCTCGATGGCTGTGCGCTGTCCTTGCCCTGCCACCGGCAAGGCGAGTGGCCGGTGGGTCTGATGCTGTGGCACGCCGCCCTACACGATGATGCAGTGCTACATGTAAGTTTGCGCGTGGAAGAAGCGCTGGCACAAGCTAAATCCTAGCGCCAGCCCCCCCATTTGCACGCACAGGCACGCAGAATCGCTACAGTGTCTGCCATGTGCCGCCTTGGCGGTATCTTTAACGCGCCTGCCCCACGGGGGAAGGCATTTTGATGGCCCTTCGAGTGAGAAAATATGGACAACCACTACCTTACCCCGCTCTTTTCCCCACAATCCATTGTTGTTTTTGCGGGCCAAACGGATGCCCCAGAAACCCAGACCCCACAGGCGCGCATGTTGTGCGCCGGGCTTAAAGCACAACGCTACAGCGGCTCTTTGCAGTTTTTAAGCACCGAATCTACTGGCACCTTGGCCGAATTGGCCCAAACCAAGGCCGACTTGGCCATCATTGCCTTGCCGCCTGAAGAAATCAGCAATGCCCTAGAAATGGCTGGGCGCATGAATTGCCGCTCTGCATTGGTGGTCTCTAGCAGCATCAGTGCAGACGAGGCCGCCAAGCTCAAGCAAGTGGCCGAACGTGAAAGCATTTACCTGCTTGGCCCCAATTGTTTAGGTTTGCAGCGCCCGTCCTTGCACCTCAATGCCAGCGCTGCCGGGGCGCTGGCCCATACTGGCTCGCTGGCGCTGGTGTGCCAGTCGGGGGCCCTTACCTCCTCCATTTTGGACTGGGCGCACAACAATGGCGTGGGTTTTTCTTCGGTGGTCTCGTTGGGGCCCAATACCAGCATTGATATTGCCCAAGTATTAGACTTTTTAGCCAATGACCGCCTAACGCAAAGCATCGTCGTTTATATGGAAGGCATCAGCAACGCACGCAGTTTCATGAGTGCCCTGCGCTCGGCGGCCAATACCAAGCCGGTGGTGGTGCTCAAAGGTGGGCGCAAAGCCGGTGGTAACGAAGCAGCACAAACCCACAGCGGCGCCATTGTGGGCAGTGACGAGGTCTTTGATGCCGCCCTGCGCCGCGCCGGAGCAGTGCGCGTGCGCTCGTTTGTCGAGTTGTTCTCGGCCACCAAATGCTTGGCCTCGCGTTATCGCCCAGTGGGTAAACGCTTAGCGATTGTGGCCAACGGCGGTGGCCCCGGTGTGTTGGCAGCCGATTGGGTGAATGAAATTGGCCTTGAATTGGGCAAACTCTCGCCCGAATCCATCGCCGAGTTGCAACCGCAGTTGTCCAGCCGCGCCTCCCTGACCGATTTAATCGATTTGTCTGAATGCGCTGGCCCTGAACATTATTTGGCAGCCATTGAAGCAGCCAACAAAGAGCGCCAAATTGACGGTGTGCTGGCCATTTTTTCGCCACGCCCCGGTGCCGATGCCGAAGCCATTGCCAAGGCACTGGCCAGCGCCAAGTCCCACATGGCCAAGCCTTTGGTAGCCTGCTGGATGGGTGATGCCTCGGTAGGCCCCGGACGCGGTGTCTTGAAAGAAGCGGTAATTCCTAGCTTTCGCACCCCCGAAGCTGCCGTGGGTGCGTTTGGCAATATTGCCTCGTTCTATCAAAACCAGCAATTGCTGCAACAAACGCCTTCACCGCTGTCCACCTTGGCCAAGCCCGATATTGAGGGCGCGCGTTTGGTGATTGAAAGTGCCTTGGCCGAGCGGCGCAAAATTTTGACCGAGATGGAATCCAAAACCCTCTTGGCTGCCTTCCATATTCCAGTCACCAAAACTATTTTGGCGCGCAGTGCCCACGAGGCAATGATGATTGCCACGCAGTTGGGCTTTCCGGTGGCGCTGAAAATTGATTCGCCCGACATCACCCACAAATCGGACGTTGGTGGCGTAGCACTCAA
Source organism: uncultured Simplicispira sp. (assembly GCA_964388325.1). GTDB lineage: Bacteria > Pseudomonadota > Gammaproteobacteria > Burkholderiales > Burkholderiaceae_C > Simplicispira. The sequence goes on from CAYMAC010000006.1 coordinate 77,847, forward strand.
CATCATGAACGGCACCAGCGCGCGCGATACCTTTACCGACATGGTGCAGCGCGTCACCCAAGTGCAACCGCAGGCGCGTATCAATGGCGTGACGGTGCAAAAAATGGCCAAAGCGCACCGAGGGCGTGAAATTTGCATTGGTTTGGTCTGCGATGACCCGTTTGGCCCTGTCATTTCTTTTGGTGCTGGCGGCACAATGATTGAGCTTATCAACGACAAGGCGATGGAATTGCCACCGCTGAACCAATTTTTATCGCACCGGCTGATTGAGCGCTCGCGCGTGGCCGAAACGCTGGGCGCATGGCGCGGTACTGGCCCAGCCAACATCGAGGCGCTAGAGCAAATTTTGCTGCGGGTGTCAGAAATGGCCTGCGAACTGCCCCAGCTGCGCGAAATGGACATCAACCCCATCATTGTCGATGAGCATGGCGCCGTGGCCGTGGATGCACGTATCGCCATTGACCATGCCCCCCAATCGAACAGCAGCGGCAACTTGCATTACAGCCATTTGGCTATCTTGCCCTACCCAGCGCGGCACGAGCAGGTTTGGCCGTTGCCCGGTGGCGGCGAATACACTATCCGCCCGATTCACCCCGGCGATGCCAAAATGCTGCAAACGCTGGTGCAAAGCCTATCACCGCAAAGCCGCTATTTCCGTTTTGTCTCGTCGATGGCCGAGTTGCCGCCCTCCATGCTGGCGCGCTTTACGCTGATTGATTACGACCGTGAGATGGCACTGGTGGCCATCCACAAGCAGCGCACCGCCACCGAAGATGGCGAAATCCACGAAACCGAGCGCATGGTGGGGGTGTCGCGCTACGTGACCAACCCCGACCGCACTACCTGCGAGTTTGCTTTGGTGGTCTCTGACAGCTTCAATGGCAAGGGCTTGGGTTCGCGCCTGATGCACAGCATCATGGATGTAGCGCGCGAAAAAGGCTTGAGCGAAATTGAAGGACTGGTGTTGGCCAACAACAGCCCCATGCTCAAGCTGATGCGTAGCTTGGGTTTTGCCATCAAGTCTTACGAAGAAGACCCAGACTTTAAGCTGGTGACGCACAAACTCTAAAGTAAGCTGCCATGTACCGCATTACACCGGGCCAGGCCCACGCTTTGTACGACAGCGCCAGCACCCGGCAATTAGAGGCGGCAGCAGCAGCCCTGCTGCCCGCGCACACGCTCATGCAGCGCGCCGGGCTGGCCGTGGCCCAGTTGGCACGAGCGCTGGCCCCCCATGCGCGCCACATCTGGATAGCCTGTGGCCCTGGCAACAATGGCGGCGATGGTTTAGAAGCGGCCATGCACCTGCACCAGCAAGGTCTGCCGGTAGTGGTAACTTGCTTAGGCCAGCCCGAACGCCTGCCAGACGATGCGCGCCGCTCTTGGCAACGGGCGCGCGATAGTGGCGTTTGCTTTGCTAACCAGCCCCCGGCAGAGTTAGGGCCACAAGACCTGTGCATTGATGCCCTGCTGGGGTTGGGGCTATCGGCCAGCGGGCAGCGTGCTTTTCCAGCGCAGTATCCGTTACTACAGGCCACCTTGGCCCAAGTGCAGGCGTGTGCGGCCCCAGTGCTGGCCGTAGATGTGCCCAGCGGCCTGCTGGCCGATAGCGGCCAATTTGCGCCGGGGCTGGCCCCCTCCTCTGGCAACACCAGCCCGCGCCATACCCTGAGCCTACTCACCCTCAAACCCGGCCTATTTACGGCGCTGGGGCGCGATGCCGCAGGCACCGTCTGGTTCGATGATTTGGCCTGTGCGCCCACTGCGCCGCCCAGCGCGTGGCTCAATGCCCGTCCGCCCCCCGTGCGGCGCTTTCATGCCAGCCACAAAGGCAGCTATGGCGATGTGGCCGTGGTGGGTGGCGAGGGCTTGCACCAACGCGGCATGGGCATGGGTGGCGCTGCCTTGTTGGCTGCCCGTGCCGCCTTGCACAGCGGCGCTGGGCGTGTGCTGTTGTGCCTGCGTGACCATGCCAGCCCCGGCATAGACATGGTGCAACCCGAGCTGATGCTGCGCCACTTTCAGGCCCTACAGCTCAAAAATTTAACCGTGGTCTGTGGTTGTGGTGGTGGCGAGGCCATTCGGGCCGTGCTGCCCCAAGTGCTGGCGCAATCGGCGCAATTGGTGCTGGATGCTGATGCTCTCAATGCGATTGCCGCCGATGCCATGTTGCAACAGGCACTGCAAGCGCGCCAAACACGCCCCACGGTCTTGACCCCACACCCCTTAGAAGCCGCACGCCTGCTAGGCACCACGGTGCAGCAAGTGCAAGCGCAACGCCTAGAGACCGCGCAGCAACTGGCGCAACGCTTTGGCTGTGCGGTGGTACTCAAAGGCTCGGGCAGCGTGATAGCTGCACCGGGGCAGCTACCACGCATCAACCCCACTGGCAATGCACGCTTGGCCAGCGCGGGCACGGGTGATGTCTTGGCGGGCATGGTGGGTGCCGCTTTGGCCAGCGGCCTAGATGCCTACAGCGCTGCCTGCCATGCCGTTTTTACTCACGGCGAGGTGGCCGACCACTGGCCAGCACACCAATCCCTCACCGCCAACGCCTTGGCCTGCCAATTGCTGCCCTCGGCGTGAGTTTTTGCTTTTTTGCTTTAGGCGCGCTTACCGCTGCTTTTGCCGCGCCGCGCTCTGGCTTGGCCTTTTTTGGCTCTGGCACTGCCTAGCGCGTCGGCATCGGCACGTCCGGCAGGACGGTCATTGTTGCGCGGCGGGGTTGTGGCCTTGGGCTTGTCCTTACCCCACTCTTTGGGTGAACGTGCGGGCAGGCCATCGTCTTCGTCTAGCAGACGGAAATCAATGCGCCGTGCGTCCAAATCTACCCGGCTTACTTGCACCTGCACGCGCGTACCAATGGCATAGCGGATACCACTGCGCTCGCCGCGCAGTTCTTGCCGGGCTTCGTCAAACTTAAAGTATTCGCCACCCAGTTCGGTGATGTGTACCAACCCCTCTACATACATGGCATCGAGGGTGACAAAAATACCAAAGCTGGTTACGGCACTGACGATGCCGCTGTACTCTTCGCCCAAATGCTCGCGCATGTATTTGCACTTGAGCCAAGACTCTACATCGCGGCTGGCCTCATCAGCGCGGCGTTCATTGGCGCTGCAATGCAGACCAGCAGCTTCCCAAGACTGGGTTTCGGCCAAAGCCACGCCGGTTTCTTTTTTGCGCGGTTTCTCTCCGGGGGCCAAGGGCGGCGCTACGCGCTTGGCCAAGCGTTTGCTCAGTTTGGCATGGGCATCGCCGGGGGTGGGTAGGGCGGGCAATTGGTATTTGGTGTGGCCCAAAATAGCCTTGATAACGCGATGCACCAATAAATCAGGGTAACGCCGAATCGGGCTGGTGAAATGGGTGTAAGCCTCAAAAGCCAAGCCAAAATGCCCGCTGTTGATGGGGGTGTAAATGGCCTGCTGCATTGAGCGCAACAACATGGTGTGAATTTGCTGCGCGTCGGGGCGGTCTTTGGTGGCCTCGGCAATGGCTTGGAATTCAGACGGCTGCGGGTTGTCGCTGATGGTCATGCCCACGGCCATCGCCTTGAGGTAGCTGCGTAGCAGGTCTTGCTTTTCGGGGGTGGGGCCTTCGTGGACGCGGTACAGGCCGTGCTGCTTGCCTTGGGCGATAAAGTCGGCGCTGCACACATTGGCCGCCAGCATGGCTTCTTCAATCAGTTTGTGGGCCTCGTTGCGCGTGCGCGGCACGATTTTTTCAATCCGGCCATTGTCATCGCAAACAATTTGCGTCTCCACGGTTTCAAAATCTACCGCGCCGCGTGCCTTGCGCGATTGCAACAGTGCCCGATAGACATCGTGCAGGTTGAGCAAATCGCGCACACGCTCAGAGCGCTTGGCGGCTTCGGGGCCACGGGTATTGGCCAAAATAGCTGCTACTTCGGTATAAGTGAAACGCGCATGGCTGAACATCACTGCCGGATAGAACTGGTAGGCATGGACTTCGCCCTTGGTAGTAACCAGCATGTCGCAGACCATGCACAGGCGCTCTACATCGGGGTTGAGTGAGCATAGGCCGTTGGACAATTTTTCTGGCAGCATCGGAATGACGCGGCGCGGAAAATAAACGCTGGTAGCCCGGTCGTAGGCATCAATATCAATCGCGCTGCCGGTTTGCACATAGTGGCTCACATCGGCAATGGCTACCAGCAAGCGCCAGCCCTTGCTGCGGCCCACCTTGGCGGGTTCACAATACACGGCATCGTCAAAATCGCGCGCGTCTTCGCCATCGATGGTAACCAGCGGGATGTCCGTCAGGTCAATGCGCTGGCGTTTGTCGGTGGCGCGCACCTTGTCGGGCAGGGCAGCGGCTTGGGTTAAACAAGCCTCAGAAAAAATATGCGGCACGCCGTATTTGCGTACCGCAATTTCAATTTCCATGCCGGGGTCATCGACCTCGCCCAAGACTTCGGTAATGCGCCCCACGGGTTGGCCAAACAGCGCGGGCGGTTCGGTTAGCTCTACCACCACCACTTGGCCGGGTTGGGCTTGGCCCAAAGCATTGGCGGGGATGAGCACATCTTGGCCATAGCGCTTGTCTTCGGGGGCCACCAGCCAGACACCGCTTTCTTGCAACAGACGGCCAATCAAGGGGCGTGCTGGGCGTTCTGTGATTTCTACCACTCGACCCTCGGGGCGACCCCGTCGGTCTTGACGCACAATGCGTACACGCACCCGGTCTTGGTGCAGTACGGCGCGCATTTCGTTGGGGGGCAGGAAAATATCGGGTTGCAGGCCATCATCGCGCAGCAAAAAACCGTGTCCGTCGCGATGGCCTTGGATACTGCCTTCAATTTCGTCGGCGGGGGATGGTGCTACTTTATTGTTAAATTTCATTTTTTTGATATACAATCTGGGTCTTTCCTGAAATGCCCAGGTGGCGGAATTGGTAGACGCACTAGTTTCAGGTACTAGCGGGTAACTCCGTGGAGGTTCGAGTCCTCTCCTGGGCACCAAGTTTAACGACAAGCTGCATTCTATGCCTTGTTGGTAAGCCTAAAATTTTAAGAAAATTCAAACCCTGAAAGCCCAGATGGCGGAATTGGTAGACGCACTAGTTTCAGGTACTAGCGGGTAACTCCGTGGAGGTTCGAGTCCTCTTCTGGGCACCAAATGGCAATTTCAAGCCAACTCATACCAGCTCAAAAGCCCCTTGCCTCATAGGTACAGGGGCTTTTTTGTTTTTTTGCTTTCTACATGGCACGCGCGGTACCAATTTCTCAAATTAAAGTTTGAATACGCTCACGGTTTGCACCACCGCGTTGGCCTGCTGCTCTAATGACTGGGCAGCGTGCGCGGCATCTTGCACCGAGGCAGCGTTGTCGCGTGTGCTGTGGTCCATTTGAATCACGGCTTGTTTAACTTGGTCAATGTCTAGCGCCTGCTGTTCGCTGGCCGCCGTAATCTCTTGCATGATGCTGGCAGCGCGCTGCACGCTGCCTACAATCTCTTGCATAGTGCTGCCAGCATTTTCTACTAGTTGACTGCCTACCTCAACGCTATGCACCGAGCTACCAATCAGCGTTTTGATTTCTTTGGCCGCTTCGGCAGAACGGCCTGCTAGGTTTCGCACTTCAGAGGCTACTACGGCAAAGCCGCGCCCTTGTTCACCTGCGCGGGCAGCTTCTACTGCTGCATTCAGGGCCAAGATATTGGTTTGGAAAGCGATGCCATCAATCACCCCGATGATGTCGGAGATTTTGCGCGATGAGGCATTAATCTCTTCCATCGTCTGCACCACCTGTGACACCACTGCGCCGCCCTTGGCGGCAATATCCGAAGTGGCCCCCACCAGTTGATTAGCTTGCTTAGCGCTTTCGTGGTTTTGCCGTACCGTGAACGATAAGGTCTCCATCGCGGCAGCGGTTTGTTCTAAGGCGCTGGCTTGTTGTGCTGTGCGTGTGGACAAATCAATATTACCGCGTGCAATTTGTGTGGTGGCACTGGCCATCGCTTCGGCGTTGCTGCGAATGTCCATAACTACCCGAATCAGGTTTTGCTGCATGGTGTGTACATTGGCGTTTAGGCTGTGTTGGTCGCCTGCTTGTACGGTGATGCTTTCGCTTAAATCACCCCGGCCCACATGGCGTACCAGTGCTGCAGCCTGTGCAGGCTCTACCCCCAAATCACGCCAGACCGAGGCAATAATGGCTTGCGAACCCAGCCCTAAGCCCAACACAATCAGCACCCCCATGCCAATATTGACCATCAACCCTTCACGTTGTGCGGTAGTGAGGCTGGCAAAGCGTTCTTCTAAGGTGGCGTGGGCTTGGGTGCGCGACAAATCCACTTGGCGCATCAGTTCTTTTTGTGCTGCACCCATACGCTGAAATTGCTCAGGCGAGGCTTGCTTGTTCAACATGCCCTGCGTGGCTTGCATAGCGGCGGTTTGGTAGGCATCGAAGGCTGCGCTGAGCGTGCCCACCAGTTCGCGCTTGCCATCGAGTTGGCGCGATTTTTCTAAAGCAGCTTGCACATATTGGATGGTTTTTTGTGCATCTTTCAGGCGGTCTGCATCATCTTCTACCGCAGCAGCCTGAAAATCGGCCTGCAACTGGTGAATGCCACGTTCGGCATCGAACAAATGCTCCAGAAACGGGGTCTCCACCGTGCGTAGCAGTTCTAGGTTGCGGTGGTTGTTCCAGCCCATCACCAAACTGATAAACAGCCCGACCGCAAACACCACCCCAACGCTGAGTGGCAGCAGCCATATTTTGAGGCGAAATTTCATAGTATGAAAAAGGAAGAATTGCAGGTCGGGCGGGCTGGGTGCTAAGTGTTAATCAAGGCTCAACAGCACTTTGACCGAGGCATCGACAGCAGATTTTTCTATATAGCCAATCGCCTTGGGGTTGTTAGCCAGCGCTTTTTTTACTTCGGCAGAACTAGCAACTTCTTTTGGCAAAGTGGCTTTACCCGAAAATACCAAGCGCGCCCAAGCTGCTTTGACTTGGGCGGCTGATTTGCCGGTGGCTTTGCTATAGAACTGTTCACGCACTGGAGCCGATTCGGGTTGGTCTAGCAGTGCCACAGCACCCACACCGGGCAGCTGGTCTGATTTGCCCAAAAACAGTGCCGATGCTTGCTCTGCACTCAAAGCGCTGGCAGCACTTTGCGCCCCGGCCACCACAGCTACTTGGGCGTGGCCCAGCGGCCCCACAAGTAAACCGGCTACCAATAAGCAGGTAGGTTTAAAGAGTTTCATTGCGGCCCCCAAAATTAGAAAACACGGTCGTAGCTGATGCGTAGCACCGTGGAATGGCCGCCAAAAACGTTGCTATCGTCTTTGTTTTTGTCCACTTGGGCTTTCACGGCACTGCTGGAAGACAGGTCGTAGCGCAAAGAGACTGAACTGCGGTGGTAGTTGCCCGGTGTGTAGGCTTGGCTATCGGTGGTGCGCTCTCTAAAGCGGGCATAGTTGATAAACGGTGTCCATTTACCCCAGCGCACCCCTGCACCGACGGTAAGCGCCGGGGCGGTGACTTTGTAGCCGTCAAATTTGCGCGTCAGTTGCGTAAACTCGGACAGCACAAACCACTGGTCCATGTCTAGGTTAGCCGCCAAGCCATAGGCGCGCAAAGTGGCTTGCCCATTCACATCTGCGCTGGCTGGGTCGCTGTTGTAGGCGCTGGCTTTAGCACCCATCATGACAGCACGCACTGTGAGCGGGCCGTGGTTGACTTCTACATCACCGCCAATAATGTCTTTCCAGCGCACTTGGGTTTTGCCCACAGGGTAGTAAAGTTTTTGGTAGCGCGAGCTGCTCACCTTTTCTTGACCGGCAAATACGCTGGCTGTCAGATTGGCTTCACCCACGCTGCGGTTGTAGCGCAAGCTGGCCCCGTTGTAATTGGTGGCTTCCCAGCCGTACAACTCGGGCGGAGGCGACACCCAAGGGTAGGCCACGCCAATATCTTGAAAATCTGAGTAGTAATACAGCGGAATGCGTTTACGGCCCAAATACAGCTCAAAATTTTGGTTCAGTTTGTAGCTGGCAAAAGCCCATGCCACGTCGGGCGTGGCGCGTGTGCCCCGGCTGACCAGTTGCACCGTCAGGCCCGCTTGCTCGTTCAGGGTGTATTTGCCTTGCACCCCAATGCGCGATTCTGGCCGCAGCGTAAACTCATCCCCATAGACTCCCGCGTTGCTCCAATCGGCCACATAGCAGGGGCATTGCACGTCTTTGATGGTATCTGGCCCGGTGTAACTGGCATCTACACTGCCATTGGTCACTTTACCGCCCACCAGCGAGACATAGCCCGACAGCTTGAGTTTGGATTCGGTGTTGGGGCTAGTGGTGGCCTCTTGTGCTGAGGCGGACAAGGCAGCCCCCAGCAACAAGGCCCCACCCAGTAAATTGGGCTTGATTTTGGACATGGAATCAATCGTGATGAGAATGGTGATGGAAAATTATTTCATGCAGCGTTGAATGGGCGCTGACAAACAAACAGCTTTGTATGCTTTTTATTGGTGCTTGAGCTTAAAGGGCCGCATCTTTGGTGGCAACACCCGCAGTGGCAAAACTGGCCATGTCACGCAAAATGGCGCAGGCCGATACCAACAGCGGCCAAGCCAAAGCAGCCCCCGAACCTTCGCCCAAGCGCAAGCCCCAATCCAATAAAGGCTGGGCTTGTAACTGCGCCAACATCAAGGCATGGCCTGGTTCACCAGAGCTGTGGGCAAAAATACAGCGCTGCAACACCAGTGGCTGCAAACGACTGGCTACCAATACGGCAGCACTGGTGATAAAACCATCCACCAAAATTACGCGGCGCTGGCTGGCAGCTTGTAGCACGGCACCTACCATCGTGGCTACTTCAAAGCCGCCCAAGGCGGCCAGCGCTTCCAAAGGCTCAATGGCATCGGCATTGGCCAGCAGTGCTTGTTGCAATACGGCGCGCTTGCGTGCGATGCCTGCGGCATCTAGTCCGGTGCCTGCGCCGGTGCAGGCTTCTAAAGAGATACCACACAGCCGCGCCAGCAACAGCGAGGCCACCGAGGTATTGCCAATGCCCATTTCACCCAATAACAGCACATTACCGGGCAATTGGCGCACCAGCTCCATGCCATGCGCCACGGCCTGCGCGCACTGGGCGGCACTCATCGCCGGGCCAACGGAGGCATCTTGGGTGCCAGCAGCCACTTTGCGAATACACAACTGTGGCTGGCCAGCCACCGCCGCACGCGGGGCCAAATCACGCGCCACGCCGCAATCGACCACCGTCAGGGCTAAGCCATGTTGGCGTGCCAGCACGCTCACGGCGGCACCACCGGCCAAAAAGTTTTCTACCATTTGCCAAGTGACATCACTGGGGTAGGCAGATACCCCTTTGGCGGCCAAACCATGATCGGCGGCAAATACCACCATCTGTGGTGCTGCTAACTGGGGTTGCTCGGTGCCCAAAATTTGGCCCAGCTGCAAGGCCAGTGCTTCTAAGCGGCCCAAAGCACCCAATGGCTTGGTTTTGTGGTCTATCTGGTGTTGTAGCGCTTGTGTCAGGGCAGCATCGGTCAAGTCGGCCACGGCGGGCAAGTTCAAAGAGATAGACATAAAAAGCGCAAGAGAAAAAGACAAAAAAAACAGGGCATTAGTGCAATCGCCCCAGCACATCAGGCAAAACCAAGACAATATCGGCCCACAATCTGCCAACCTTTTTTGCGGAAAATAACAATATGGCCACCACTACCCAGAATAACCAACGACTTGATTGGCTACCCAACAGCGAATTGGCTGCCTTGCCCACCGTATCGTCTAACCACTACCGGGGCGGCTTGCGCCATTTTGCCATTGGGGTCACGCTGGTTTCGACTTGCCATAACGGTGTGCGCGCGGGCTTGACTGCCACTGCCGTTTGCTCGGTCACCGCCGAGCCACCGCGTTTGGTGGTATTTGTGAATAAAAATGTGGCTGCTTGCGATTTAATTTTCCAAAGTGGCGCGCTGTGCATCAATGTGCTGGCCACCGAGCAAGAAGAATTGGCCAAGGCGTTTGCCTCGATGATTCCGGGCGTGCAAGGCGAGGCGCGTTTCAATTACGGCACTTGGGATAAGGCAGTGACTGGGGCACCGGTGTTGCAAAATGCGCTGGCCAATTTTGATTGCCGCGTGGTCAAGGTATTTGAAGAAAGCACACACCAAGCCTTCTTGTGCGAAGTGCTGGCCACGCGCGAGCGCAGCGATGGCGATGCCCTGATTTACCTCAATGGGGCGTTTCGCAGTTTGCCGCAATAAGGCCAGCCAGCACGCCGGGGACAAAATGGCGCTCGATATAGGCGGCCATGTTGTCAAACACCTGCTCTAAGGTGGGTGCGGCGGCACCAAACAGGGCTTGTAAGGCGGCAGGGTCTTCTAGCAGGCCGTGCAGGTACAGGCCCAACACATTGCCCGCGCCGTTTTGCCAAGCCAAGCCGGGCAGTACCTCTTGGGCCACATCGCCTTTGGCGGCCATTGCCGGGTGCTGTGCGGTTTGGCCGTGGTGAATTTCGTAGCCTTGTACCTGCACCCCCGACAAAGCCGCCCAAGCACCAGCCAACGGGGTAAAGCGCGCTTGGGTATGGCGCAGGGTTTTTGCGGGTTCAAACACCGTGACCAAAGGCAGCAAACCTAAGCCGGGGCCGTTACCATCAATGCCATTGGGGTCTATCAGGGCTTCGCCCAACATTTGCAGGCCACCACAAATGCCTAGCACCCGGCCTCCGGCATTGGCGTGCTGGGCAACGGCGGCATCCAAGCCTTGGGCGCGCAACCACGCCAAATCTGCCGCCGTGGCTTTGGAGCCGGGCAGCACCAGCCAATCGGTGCGCGGGTCAAGCCCGGCCAATTCTGCGGGACTGCGCGCCCAGAGCAAGCGCAGGCCGGGAATGTTTTTTAGTGGCTGAAACTCATCCAAATTGCTCAGGCGCGGGTAGGCCACCACGGCCACCGTGGTATGCACGGCCCCTTGGCTGTGGCTGCGGTCATCAAACACGCCGTCTTCTTCGGGCAAGCCATGCTGCCACCACATGGGCAAGGTGGCCACGGTGGGTACGCCGGTCAGGTCTTGCAGCATTTGCGGCGCTGGGGCCAACAAGGCGGCATCACCGCGAAATTTATTCAGCACAAACCCGTGGATGAGTGCGCGCTCGTCTGGCGGCAACAAGGCCCAAGTGCCATACAGATGGGCAAAAGCGCCGCCCCGGTCAATATCGGTAATCAGCAAGCAACGCGCTTGGGCGTAGCGCGCCACACGCATGTTGACGATGTCGCTAGCGTGCAAGTTGATTTCCGCTGGAGAGCCTGCCCCTTCAATCACCACCACGTCGTTTTCTGCGCGTAAATCATCCAAGGCTTGTTGAATGGCAGGCCAAACTTTTTCACTGCGCCCACGCCAAGGCATGGCGGTCAGCGCGGCATCTACTTGGCCCAACAGCACCACTTGGCTATGGGTGTCGGCCTCGGGCTTGAGCAGCAGCGGGTTCATGCACACCGAGGGCGTGGCACGGGCTGCCAGCGCCTGAAAGTATTGTGCGCTGCCAATTTCGCCCAAACTACCCCCCGGCCCCACTACTACGCGGGCGTTGTTGCTCATGTTTTGCGCTTTGAAGGGTGCAACCTTCAAGCCTTGGTTGCTAAACCAGCGGCACAGCGCCGTAGCCAGCCAGCTTTTACCGGCACCGCTGGTAGTGCCCAGCACCATCACGCACAGCGCCGGACGGGCAGAAACAGGGAGTTCAACAGACATGGCACTGACAGCGCAAACAAAAGCTTACGGCTTGGAAGGAGAAGGGGGCCGCGACAAGGCAGCAATTTCTTGCTCTAAGTCAGCGGGCAGGTTGAAATCGAGCGTGAATTCTTCGCCATCTAGGAAGATACGCTGTCTTTCGGGCGCTGGCTTGGCCAGCGCAGCGGCCAATTCTGGACTGGAGATGGCTGCTGTGCTGCTGGCCACAGACGCTGGTGCAGGCTTGGGCGTAGTAGGCACATGGGTAGAAGCCTCTAAACTTTGCCCCGGTAGCCAAGAAAAATCATCCATCGATAGCCCGGCATCTTCAGGTGGTGTAGGCGCTGCTGCAACTACTGTGGACACAGCAGGCGCTACTGCGGCAGGCGGCATTGACACGGATGATGGCTGTGCTGCTGGCACCAACGCATGTATCTCATCTATCGCATCTATTGCATCTAGCTCGTCTTTGAGCGGCGTAGTGCGCTGGCGTGGCGGTGGCAAGCCACGGGTGTGGGCAGGTGTGGTTTGGGCAATGGCATACAACAACATCAAATCGTCGTAGGCATTCAAATCAAACACCGGCATACCTTCGGCACGCTGGAACAAGCAGCGCTCTAACGCTTGCAACACCTCTTGCTGGCTCCATTGGGCTTCAATCTGGGCCAAGGTTTCGGTATAGCTCAACAAAAAACGTCCTGCTTGGTGAAACTGGGCAAACTCTGGCACTTGGGCGTTGAAATGCCGATGAAACTCGGCGCGCAACTGGGCAAAATCTTCTGTGCGGCCCAAAGAGTGGTACAGGCGCAACAACTCCAAATAGGCCAATGGCGAAGAAGTATCGTTTTCGGCGATGTGCTTTTTCATCACCCCAATGGCTTGCTCGTTCTCGCCCACAGAGATAAAAAATTCGGCCTGCTGTTGCAAATCGAAGATAGCCTCGGGGTTAATTAACTGGCGCGGGTGTAACTGGGACGACGCCGTTACCACGGTGGATACCGGCTCCAGTGTGTGGGTAAGCACTGGCAGTCGGACATCTGCCGCCTCGGACTCCATAGACTCCATCAAAATCACATCGACACCCCTGACCGCTGGCTCTGGGGCCAACGTAACAGCCAAGGACTCATTTTTTTGCGTTGGCGATGCTGGCAATGGAGACGAAGATGTTGTAGCCACCATTGCAGGTGCAGTTTGGGCCTCTGGTGTTGGCCAAGCTGTTGCTGGCTGCACAGGGGGCGTGGCATCAGCGGCCAAAGAGGCACCCCCCGCCGTTGCAGCCAATAGCGAGCGGCTACGCCGCCACAACCACAAAGCCCATGCCAATACTGCCACCAATAGGCCCAACAATATATAAACCACCGTGGCCGAAAAGCGCTGCTGCTGCACCTGCTCTAATTGCAGCTGTAATTGTGCATTGGCCGAGCGCAATTCATCGATGTTGGCGCGCAAGGCCGCTAGATTGGCGCGCAATTGCTCTTGCTCTTTTTGCTGCTCTTCAGACCAGCCCACCGGTACGGGTGGGGTTAAGGGTGCAGGCGGGGTAGCAATGGCCTGTGGCGGCAGTGCTGGCCTACCGTCTGCCTCGGGCATAAGGCCGACCACCGGCTCTACGACCAAACGTGCTGGTGCTGGTGCTGGTGCTGGTGCTGGTGCTGGTGCTGGTGCTGGTGCTGGTGCTGG
>CAYMAC010000006.1:91350-122676 GCA_964388325.1 uncultured Simplicispira sp.
TGCCGGTGCAGCAGGTGCAACCACACTGCTGGCAGCAGGTAGCGCCTTTTTTTGTACCTTGGCCGGACGCCGCACCACCACAGGCGGGGGCGACACCGAACGCACACGCGCACGCCCCCCCTCAGCAGCAGGGGCGCTCTGAGCCACGGTGCGGCTGTCGGCCAAGGCATCGGGCACCCAAGGGCGCACCCGCACCGACGAATCTTGAAAAGAACGGGCTGCCGTATCTGGTAAGTCGGACAATAGCGTATACGTGCGACGCACGGGGCTACTACAACCCACCGACAACTGCACCATGACCACCGGCTCTGTGATGGGGCTATGGGTACGCACTTGGGCCAGCCAGACCCCATCAGAGGTGGTGGTGGGAACCCAACGTACCGTGCTGGAGGTAACGCCCGCAGTGCCATCACCTTGCAACACCTCGGCACTAAGACAGTGTACGTGGTCAACGTCAGCGGGGTGCGGGCGTGCTTGTACCCGAACATCCAGAGGCCGCCCTAATACGGCCCCACCCATAACAGCGCCTAGCACCAAGGCGCTGGCGCCAGAGGCATAAAGTGCCGCACTCAGGGCAAGAAGGGGAAAACGTAATTTCACAGGCTTATTTTCAAGAAGAAGCTAATTTTGGCATACCTCTTATTGAAAAAATCAATAGCCAGATTGGCAATCTATTAAAGCGCCCGCTGCACCCAGCGGCCTGCACCTTGCCCTGCCCATACCCCGCTGGCCATGCTGGCGGTGAGCAGATAGCCGCCGGTGGGGGCCTCCCAGTCGAGCATCTCGCCCGTGCAAAATACCCCTGGCAACTGGCGCAGCATCAGGTGCTCGTCCAGGGCCTCGAGCGTTACGCCGCCAGCGGTGCTGATGGCTTCATCTATGGGGCGCGCGGCCACTACCGTGATAGGCAGCGCCTTGATGGCCGCAGCCAGTGCCAGCGTATCGGCCATGCGTTCTTTGCCCAACTGCTCGTACAAAATGCCCATTTTGATGCCGTCCAGCCCCAAGCGGCTTTTCAGGTGGCTAGACAAACTGCGCGTGCCGCGCGGATGGCGCACCTCGGCCAGCACCCGCTCAGTGCTGTGGTCGGGTAACAAATCTAAATGAAAAGTGGCGCTACCGTGGGCCTCAATTTCGTCGCGCAATAAGGCGGACACGGCATAAATCAAGCTGCCCTCTACACCGGTGGCGGTGGCGACAAACTCGCCCCGGCGCTGAAAATTCCGCCCGCTGCTGTCCTGAAAATCAATGGCCACCGATTTGAACGGCTGCCCAGCAAAACGGCCCGCAAAATGTGCCGTCCAGCCTACCACCGGCGCTTGGCCCAGCAGTTCGCGCAGAAACTCGCGCCGCGTCTCGCCACCCACACTGGCTTGGTGCAAGACATCAAAACCACAATTGGCCGGGCGCAGTGCTGCCACTTCTACCCCTTGCGCGCGCAGCCAAGGTGCCCAAGCGCCATCCGAACCCAAACGCGCCCAACTGGCCCCGCCCAAAGCCAACACCACCGCTTGCGCTTGGAGCTGCACATTGCCACTGGGCGTACTAAAACACAAAGCGCCATTGTCGGCCCAGCCGCTCCAGCGATGGCGCATGTGAAACTGCACCCCCAAAGCGCGCAAACGCTGCAACCAAGCGCGCAACAAGGGCGCAGCCTTCATGCTGGACGGAAACACCCGCCCTGAGGTGCCCACAAAGGTATCTACCCCCAAACCCTGCGCCCAAGCGCGCACCTGCTCTGGCCCAAACTGCTGCAACCAAGCTTGCAATGGCGCTTGGCGTGTGCCAAAACGGCCTACAAAATCAGCCGCTGGCTCAGAGTGCGTCAGGTTCAGGCCCCCTTTACCGGCCAGCAAAAATTTGCGCCCTACCGTGGGCATGGCATCAAACACCTGCACGGCCACCCCTTGGCGCGCCAAAGTCTCGGCGGCCATCAGGCCAGCGGGGCCAGCACCAACAATGGCTACACCAGCAAAAACACCAGAAGATGGAAAAAAATGAGATAAATTCATGGCTTAAAAAATACTAAAAATAGGCGAAGCGCCCTGCTCAAGCATCGCTCTGGCTATCGCCACCATAGCCAAAACCAGCACCCGTGCTGCCCAGAAAAAATGGGTTTCTGTCAAAATGCAGCCACTTTATCTTGAGCCCTCCCCGATTGAAGGAAAAATTCATGGCCAGCGAATTGATTAAACATGTCTCCGATGCCAGCTTTCAAGCTGACGTGCTGCAAGCCAGCAGCCCCGTACTGGTGGACTACTGGGCTGAATGGTGCGGCCCCTGCAAGATGATTGCCCCCATTTTGGACGAAGTGGCCAGCGCCTACCAAGGCAAGCTAACCATCGCCAAAATGAACGTCGATGAAAACCGCGAAGTACCGGCCAAGTTTGGCATCCGTGGCATCCCCACGCTCATGCTGTTCAAAGATGGCCAATTGGCCGCCACCAAAGTCGGTGCCATGAGCAAAGCCCAACTCACTGCCTTTATCGACCAACAACTGGCCTAATCTGCTCACAGTGCGCCAACGCCAGGCCCATGCGGCCAGCGTTTGGCGCACCCAAGCCCTCGGTTGCGTCAAACTATGCTGCCATTGGCGTGCAGCGCTGGTTTTTGCCTTATTTTCCTGTCATAATTACCCGCTGATCCTTGGCCTGCACGCAGAGGCAGTACCCAAGCCGATCAACCGGCCCGCAACAGCGGCCCGTTATAGCCCTACGGCACCTCGCTTTCCCCCAGAGTCAGATTCATACCACTCCGCTACGGAGTTATTTCCATGCACCTTAACGAACTCAAGGCACTGCACGTGTCTGAAGTCCTCAAGCAGGCCGAAGCACTTGAAATCGAAAACGGCGGCCGGATGCGCAAACAAGAGTTGATGTTTGCCATTATCAAAAAGCGCGCCAAAGCCGGAGAACAGGTCTTTGCCGATGGGGTGCTAGAGATTTTGCCCGATGGCTTCGGTTTTCTACGTAGCCCCGACACCAGCTTTACCGCTAGCACCGACGACATCTACATCTCGCCCAGCCAAGTACGCCGCTTTAACCTGCACACCGGCGACATGATTGAAGGCGAAGTACGCACCCCCAAAGATGGCGAGCGTTACTTTGCCCTGACCAAACTTGATAAGGTCAACGGCGGCCCACCTGAGCAAAACAAGCACAAGGTGATGTTTGAAAACCTCACGCCGCTGTTCCCCAAAGAACAAATGCGGCTAGAGCGCGACATCAAAAGCGAAGAGAACATCACCGGGCGCATCATTGACATCATCGCCCCGATTGGCCGAGGCCAGCGCGCCCTGATTGTGGCCCCGCCCAAAAGCGGCAAAACTGTGATGATGCAGCACATTGCCCACGCCATCACCGCCAACAACCCCGACGTGCATTTGATGGTACTGCTGGTCGATGAGCGCCCAGAAGAAGTGACCGAGATGCAGCGCACCGTCAAGGGCGAAATCATCGCTTCCACCTTTGACGAGCCAGCGGCGCGCCATGTGCATGTGGCCGAAATGGTGATTGAACGTGCCAAGCGCTTGGTAGAGCTGAAAAAAGACGTGGTGATTTTGTTGGACTCCATCACCCGTCTGGCCCGCGCTTACAACAACGTCGTGCCCTCCAGCGGCAAGGTGCTATCTGGTGGTGTCGATGCCGCAGCGCTGCAACGGCCCAAGCGCTTTTTTGGCGCAGCACGCAAGGTGGAAGAAGGTGGCTCGCTCACCATCATTGCCACAGCGCTGGTTGATACCGGCAGCCGCATGGACGAAGTGATTTTTGAAGAATTCAAGGGCACCGGCAACTGCGAAATTCACCTCAATCGCCGCTTGTACGAAAAGCGCGTGTTCCCAGCCATTGAGCTGAACAAGAGCGGCACACGCCGCGAAGAATTGCTGCTGGCCCCCGAAATTTTGCAAAAAACGCGCATCTTGCGCCAGTTTATGTACAACATGGACGAAATCGAGTCCATGGAGCTGATGATTAAAAACATGAAAGCCACCAAGAGCAATGTTGAGTTTTTCGACATGATGCGCCGAGGTGGCTGATTTTTGCAGCGGTATGCGATAATCGAGAACTTTTCTTGCGGAAAGTACGCCAAATGGTTTGGCACGGCTCCCGCACCAGACACAAAGGTAAAGACCATGAAAGAAGGCATTCACCCCAACTACCGCGAAGTGTTGTTCGTGGACCTGTCCAACGGCTTCAAGTTCGTGACCCGTTCTTGCGTCAACGCCAAAGAAAAAGAAACTTTCGAAGGCAAAGAGTACCCACTGTACAAGCTGGATACCTCTTCTGAATCGCACCCCTTCTACACCGGCACGCAAAAGTCGGTGGACAACATGGGCGGTCGCGTCGAAAAATTCCGCAACCGTTTCGGCAAGACCAGCTTGGCCAAGTAAGCCCTGCTTCTTCGCCACCAAGGGCAGCCCGGGTAACCGCGCTGCCTTTTTGTTTGCCCCTGTTATCCCTTGTTTGGCCTTGCACCGCGTGACTTTACCCACCACCCCTGCCATCGTTGCCCAAAGCGCCGTGCGCCGACTGCCACGTCTGGCGCTGTGGCTGCTGTGCTTGGCTTATATCCTGCCCGGTTTTTTACTGCGTGACCCGTGGCGCGGCAACGACATGGCCGCCTTTGGCTATATGCGTGCCTTAGCACAAGGCCAAACCGATTGGTTAGCCCCACAACTACTGGGCATGGCCCCAGATACCCAAGGCTTGTTGCCCTATTGGCTGGGTGCTTGGGCCATTCAGTGGCTCGGGCCGTGGTTGGGGGCAGAACTGGCAGCGCGTTTGCCGTTTATGGCCATGCTGGGCCTGACTTTGTTGGCCACTTGGCATGGCGTGTATGGGCTGGCCAGCAGCCCCAAGGCGCAGCCAGTGGCCTTTGCCTTTGGCGGCGAGGCCCAACCCGCAGACTACGCGCGCGCGATGGCCGATGCTGGCCTGTTGGCCCTGCTGGCCTGCTTGGGTTTGGCGCAACCGGCCCATGAAATAAGCGCTTATTTGGCGCAACTGTGCGGCACAGCGCTGGTATTTTATGTGCTGGCCGCCCCCCCCACAGCGTCTGTGCCGCGTCTAATAGCCTTGGTGCTGGGTTTAATGGGGCTGGTGCTGAGCGGTGCCCCTGCCCTAGCGCTGCTGTACAGCTTGGGCGGAGCCGTTTTGTGCTGGTGGGAATGCCGCCAGACAGCCCCAGACAGCCCGCACAGCTCCCCGCCCCGGCGTTGGGCCATCATGGTGTTGCTACTGGGTTTGGCAAGTGCTTTGCTGGCCTACTGGCTGGATTTATGGCTCTGGAAAGCCCAATGGCCACAGCTGGCCGATGCGGGCAGCTTGGGGCGCTTGCTACTGTGGTTTACTTGGCCCGCTTGGCCTTTGGCTTTATGGACAGTTTGGCGCTGGCGCCAACAAATCGCAGGCCGCCAACCCCATCGGCATTTACTGCTACCGCTGTGGTTTGTGCTGGTGGCTTTAGCTGCTACCCTCAGCACCCAACCAGCAGACCGTGCCTTGCTGCTGGCCCTGCCTGCATTAGCGGCACTGGCTGCTTTTGCTTTGCCCACCCTGCGGCGCAGTGTGGCGGCATTGGTCGATTGGTTCACTCTGTTGTTTTTTAGTGTGTCCGCCATTGCCATTTGGGTGATTTGGCTATCAACGCAAATTGGCATACCTGCCAAACCAGCAGCCAATGTGGCCAAACTGGCACCTGGTTTTGTGCCCGAGTTCTCAATGCTGGCGCTGGTATTGGCCCTCACCGCCAGTGCTGCATGGTGCGCGCTGGTGGGCTGGCGCGCCAAGCGCCACCGTGCAGCCATCTGGAAAAGTTTGGTATTGCCCGCCGCTGGTACCACATTAAGCTGGTTGCTGCTCATGACGCTGTGGCTGCCGATGCTCAACTATGCGCGCAGTGACGCACCACAAATGCGCGCCGCAATGACCGTATTAGGAAGCCAGCCCGGTTGCGTGCAAAGCCACGGTTTAAGCCGTAGCCAAGTGGCCGCTTTGCAGTACCACGCTGGCCTAGACTTGTATTTGTTAGGCAGCGCACAGCCTTGCCAATGGCTGATTCGCAACCAACAAGCACCTTGGCCGGCCGCCGTGGCGGCCAGATGGCAAGAGCAAGCCCGCATCGCCCGCCCTACCGAAAAAACCGATGTGCTAGTGCTGTATCGGCGTTTGGCCGATAGCCGTTAAACCTGTTGAACCTGCTGGCGGGCGCACCCGACTGGCCGGAAAATGCACACTAAAGGTGGAGCCTTGGCCCAGTGCGCTTTTAATGTCTAAACTGGCATCGTGGCGTTGCAGCACATGCTTGACAATCGCCAAGCCCAGCCCGGTGCCACCCGTCTCGCGTGAGCGGCTACGGTCCACGCGGTAAAAACGCTCGGTCAGGCGCGGCACATGCACCGCATCAATACCGGGGCCAGTATCGCGCACCGCAAACACGGCGCTGCCATCGGCTTGCCAACGCCAGCTCACTTCAATCGTGCCGCTGGCCGGGGTGTAACGCACCGCATTGCTAATCAAGTTAGACAAAGCGCTTTGCAGTTCAGTTTGAATGCCAGCAATCTCACCCATGCCTTCGGGTGGCGCAGGCAACGGAAAAATCATCGTGTGGTGGCGCACTTGGTTGCGCGTGAGCAACTGCGATAAGGCCCGGCCCTCATCAGCACATTGTTCTAGCAGCTGGTGTATGGGCACCCAGCCCTCCATGCCCGGACGCGGGCTGTCTTCTAGGCGCGATAAGGTCAATAAGCCTTGCACTACGTTTTGCATCCGTGCCGCCTGTTGGGCCATTAGACCCAAATAGCGCGTTTGCTCTTCGCCACTGAGTTGCAAAGTTTGTAAGGTCTCGACAAACCCGGCCAGCACCGTGAGCGGGGTACGAATTTCATGCGAAACATTGGCCACGAAATCGCGGCGCATGGCCTCAGCTTGCTCTACAGCGGTGATGTCGCGTGAAATCATCAGTTTGCGCCCCTTGCCGTGGGGGTACATCTGCACCGAAAGCCGCACAGGCCGTGCTGGCGTGCTGAAGCGCCCTTGCAGCACCACATCATGGCTGTAATCTTTGCGATTGCAATAGGCAGCAAAATCGGGGTCACGCACCAAATTACTCAGCGATTGCATCTGGTCGCGTTCGGCATCAAAACCAAACTGGCCGCAGGCAGTTTTATTGCACCACTCAATGCGGCCTTCGGGGTCTAAAAGCACCAGCCCATTGGGCGAGGCTTGTAAAGCGGCAAACACATCTTCTAACCGACGCTCGCATTCTTGCATCTGCTGCTGCTGCGTACGCAGCAGGCGGCGCACTCGGTCCACCGCTTGACCCCACAGGCCGTGCATCCCTTGGGGTGCAGCCTCTAGTTCGCCATTGCGAAACCAGCGCAACACCCGCGCCCCACGCCACAAATCGCTGGCGAACCAACACCAACCGGCAAAGGCACCACCCACCGCCGCGCCCCAAGCATCGGCATACCACCAACCCAGCAACAAACCCAAGGCTTGGCTAAACGAGAAGATAAAAATGCGCCAAGCCATTGCAGTAATGGGGTAAGAAGTGAATGGAGGAGGCTGAAAAACCGTGGTGGGCGCTTAGGCTTGCAGCAGCGCTTTGGGTTGGGCCGTCAGGCGGTAGCCCGCACCGCGCACCGTCTCTACCATGCTGCCAGCCACGCCCAAAGCTTCGCGCAGGCGTTTGACATGCACATCTACCGTGCGTTCTTCAATGAACACATGGTCACCCCACACCTTATCGAGCAGTTGCGAGCGGCTGTGCACACGCTCGGGGTGCTTCATTAAATAATGCAGCAGTTTGAACTCGGTCGGGCCGACTTTGACCGGTTGGTCTTGGCACGAGACCCGGTGCGTAGCGGCATCCAAGGTCAAGATACCAATGGTCACGCTGTCTTGAAGCTGCTCGGGCGCACGTCGGCGCAACACAGCACGGATACGCGCCAACAACTCTTGGGTAGAAAATGGTTTGGTAATGTAATCGTCCGCCCCAGCATCCAAGCCGGCCACCTTGTCTGGCTCATCGCCACGGGCGGTCAGCATCAAAATGGGAATCGGCTTGGTGCGGCTGTCAGCACGCCATTTGCGCGCCAATGCCAAGCCACTTTGGCCCGGCAGCATCCAATCGAGCAAAATCACATCGGGCAGCACGGCATCGAGTTCGCGCTGGGCCGACTCACCATCTTCCGACCAAATCGGCGAAAAACCGTTGTGGCGTAAATTAACGGCAATCAGCTCAGCAATGGCTGGCTCATCTTCAACAATCAGCACACGGGGAAGTTGTTTCATGTTCGTGCTCGGCCTGAAGGTCTAGCGCAGCACGCTGGATTCGATTTCTTCCAGCGAGGTATGGCGCACATCCATCCCTTTGACCAAATAAATCACCAATTCGGCCATGTTTTTGGAGTGGTCTCCAATGCGCTCAATCGCCTTGGCCAAGAATAGCAAATCGAGGCTAGAAGAGATGGTGCGCGCATCTTCCATCATGTAGGTGATGAGTTTGCGGACAAAACCATCAAACTCTTGGTCAATCAGGTCATCCTCTTTCAGAATATCGACAGCGGCTTTGGTATCGAGGCGAGCAAAGGCATCCAATGCTTTACGCAATTGGGCCGAAGCCATATCAGCAGCCACGCGCAAGTCCATCGTTGGTAAAGTGCGCGGCACACCACCTCGTTGCACAATCGATTTAACCATGCGCGCCATGCGGCTGGCCTCGTCGCCCATGCGCTCTAAATTGGCCGTGGCTTTAGATACCGCCATCAGCAGGCGCAAATCGCGCGCGGTGGGCTGGCGCCGGGCAATAATGGAGGCCAAATCGTGGTCAATTTCTACCTCCATATTATTGACTTTGGCTTCTAAGGTTTCAACCTGCTCTACCGCCTCTAGGTTGAAATTGGCAAAAGCCTCAATCGCTTGGCGAATTTGTGACTCTACCAAGCCGCCCAGCTCCATAACGCGGGCTGAGACGCTGTTCAGTTCGCTATCGAACTGAGATGAAAGGTGTTTTTCGCTCATTGCGCGTCTCCTTGCTTAGCCGAAGCGGCCCGTGATGTAATCTTCTGTTTCTTTGCGCTGGGGCTTGAAGAACATGCGCTCGGTCTCGCCAAACTCAATCAAATCGCCCAAATACATATAGGCCGTGTAATCGCTGCAACGCGCAGCTTGTTGCATGTTGTGCGTCACAATCACCACGGTGTAATCGCTTTTCAGTTCAGCAATTAATTCTTCTACTTTGGCAGTAGAAATCGGGTCTAGCGCTGAGCAAGGTTCATCCAGTAGCAATACTTCAGGTTTAATGGCAATACCGCGCGCAATGCACAGGCGTTGCTGCTGACCACCTGATAGGCTAGAGCCATTTTGGTGCAGCTTGTCCTTCACCTCGTTCCAGAGAGCAGCCTTGTTCAAGGCCCACTCTACGCGGTCTTCCATTTCGCTGGGATTGAGGCTTTCAAATAGCTTTACGCCAAACGCGATGTTGTCAAAAATGGACATCGGAAACGGGGTTGGCTTTTGGAACACCATACCCACTTTGGCACGAATCAGCGCTACATCTTGCTTGCTGGTCAGCAGGTTTTCGCCATCCAATAAAATCTGGCCTTCTGCGCGCTGCTCGGGGTACAACTCAAACATGCGGTTAAAGGTGCGTAGCAGGGTAGATTTACCACAACCCGAAGGGCCGATAAAAGCCGTTACCTTGTTGGCCGGAATATCCAAGTTGATATTCTTCAGGGCGTGAAACTTGCCGTAATAGAAGTTTAAATCGCGCACCGTTAACTTGGAATCGGTGGGTGCCACAGGGGCGGCGACGTGGGCAGAAGAAGTCATGCAACAGTCCTTGTCTTATTTTTGGCGCGTGAGCACGCGCGCCAGAATATTGAGTCCGAGTACCGCTAACGTAATCAGGAACACACCGGCCCAGGCCAGATGTTGCCAATTCTCGTAGGGGCTCATGGCAAATTTGAAAATCGTTACCGGCAAACTAGCCATCGGCTTAGATAGGTCAGAATTCCAGAACTGGTTGTTCAGTGCAGTAAACAGCAGCGGTGCGGTTTCACCTGCAATGCGTGCCACTGCCAACAGTATTCCGGTAATTACCCCGGCACGCGCTGCACGCAAGGTCACCATAGTGATAACCTTCCATTTTGGCGTTCCCAAAGCATAAGCTGCTTCGCGCAGGCCAGCAGGCACTAACAGCAACATATTTTCGGTGGTACGAATCACCACTGGAATCACAATCAGCGCTAAAGCCAACACCCCTGCATAGCCCGAGAAGCTCTTGAAGCGTGCCACGACCACGGCATAAACAAACAAACCAATCACGATACTGGGGGCTGAGAGCAAAATATCGTTGACGAAGCGCGTGGACGAAGCCAGCCAACCGCGTGGATTGTATTCGGCCAGATAAATACCCGCCAAAATGCCAATCGGTGTCCCCACAAAGGTGGACAGCGCCACCATAATGAAGGAACCATAAATGGCGTTGGCAATACCACCCTCATCATTGGGTGGTGGGGTCATTTCAGTAAACAGGGCAATGCTCAGGCCACCCACACCCAAACGGATGGTTTCCCACAAAATCCAAATCAGCCAAAACAGGCCAAAAGACATGGCCGCCAACGACAAAGTCAGGGCAATTTGGTTAACGCGCTTGCGTCCGTTATAGCGCGCTTGGCGTGCTTGGGTTTGCTCTGCACTATGGCTTGAAGTGGGTACGGCGCTCATGTGCGGGTTCCTTCGTTCTTTTGCAGGCTGGCCAGCAGCACTTTAGACAAGGCCAATACCACAAAGGTAATGAAAAACAGCACCAGACCCAAATAAATCAAGGATGCTTGGTGCAAGCCTTCGCCAGCTTCGGCAAACTCATTGGCCAAGGCCGAGGTAATACTGTTGGCCGCTTCAAACATCGACAAAGAATCGAGCTGGTTCATGTTACCAATCACAAAGGTGACGGCCATCGTCTCGCCCAACGCACGGCCCAAACCCAGCATGATGCCGCCCAAAACGCCGGTTTTGGTAAATGGCAACACTACTTTCCAGACCACTTCCCAAGTGGTAGAACCTAGCCCATAAGCGGATTCTTTCAGCAACGGTGGGGTGACTTCAAACACATCACGCATCACCGATGCAATAAACGGAAT
Organism: uncultured Simplicispira sp.; assembly: GCA_964388325.1. Taxonomy (GTDB): domain Bacteria; phylum Pseudomonadota; class Gammaproteobacteria; order Burkholderiales; family Burkholderiaceae_C; genus Simplicispira. The sequence goes on from CAYMAC010000006.1 coordinate 102,497, forward strand.
GACCATGATGGCCAAAATAATGCCCGCCGACAAAATACCAATACCTACGGGCGGGCCAGAGACCAAAGCGCCCAAATAAGGCACGCCGCTAAACCACGCTTGCAGCGGCTGCTGCACATAGGTGGACAAAATGGGGCCAAACACCATCAGCCCCCACATACCATAAACGATAGAGGGCACAGCAGCCAACAGCTCAATGGCCGTGCCCAGTGGGCGCTTGAGCCAAGCAGGCGAGAGTTCAGTGAGGAACAGCGCAATACCAAAGCTGACTGGTACGGCAATCAGCAAGGCAATGATGGAGGTGGCCAGCGTGCCGTAAATCATCACCAAGCCGCCGTACTCATCTTGTACGGGGTCCCAGACCGAGCTAGTTAAAAAGCCCAGTCCATATTTAGAAATAGAGGGCCAAGCCCCCGCCACCAGCGAGGCCATGATGCCCAACAACAGCAGCAGCGTCAGGATGGCGGCCCCACGGGCCAACCAGCCAAATATACGGTCGGCCAACATGCCAGACATCATCAATGACTTGCGAGGAGGAATAGGCTTGGGTTGCACGTGGGGTTCTGTTTGAACCGACATGCTCCCGCTGACGGGCATCGTTGTGGACACGTTGATTAGCCTTGAGGAGAAGTAAAAATGCAAGCACCGGAGGCGCTGCTGGTGCTAAGCACGCCAGCAGCGCCCCCAGCAACCATCACTTGTAGGCGATAGCCTTGCCCGAAGCGTCTTTGATGTTGTCCGCCCAAGACTTGGCTACCATGTCTTTAACAACAGGAGGCAGGGGCACATAGTCCAAGTCGGCAGCAGTTTTGTCGCCGTTTTTGTAGGCCCAGTCAAAGAACTTGAGCGAGGTGGCTGCATCGACCGCCTTGTCAGGGGTCTTGTGCATCAAGATGAAGGTGGGGTTGGTGATGGGCCAAGTGCCAGCACCGGGTTGGTTGGTCAAAATCAGGTAAAAGCTCTTGGGCCAAACGGCACCAGCAGCGGCTGCCTTGAAGGCTTCGTCTTCAGGGGTAACAAAATTACCTGCTGCGTTTTGCATCAGGGCATAGTTCATTTTGTTTTGCTTGACGTAGGCGTATTCAACATAGCCAATCGAGTTGGGCAGGCGGCCCACAAAGGCGGCTACGCCTTCATTGCCCTTGCCACCCGCGCCGGTGGGCCAGTTCACGGCAGTGCCTTCACCTACCTTGGTTTTCCACTCAGTATTCACCTTGGACAGGTAGTTGGTGAAAATAAAGGTGGTGCCAGAACCATCAGCACGGCGCACTGGCGAGATGGTGGCATCGGGCAGGGCCAAACCAGCGTTGATGGCTTGGATGGCAGGGTCATTCCACTTGGTAATTTTGCCCAAATAGATGTCGCCCAGCACTTGACCAGTCAGCTTGAGTTGTCCGGGGGCAATGCCCTTGACGTTAATCACGGGCACCACGCCACCAATCACCATTGGGAATTGGGTCAGGCCCTTCTTTTCCAGGTCTTCTTCCTTCAAAGGCATGTCGGAGGCACCAAAAGCCACGGTTTTGGCTTCAATTTGGCGCAAACCAGCACCAGAACCTACCGATTGGTAGTTGATTTTGATGCCGGTGGCCTTGTTGTAATCGGCTGCCCACTTGGCATACAGCGGTGCCGGGAAAGTAGCGCCTGCACCAGTGACTTCTTGTTGCGCCATTGCAGCAGAGAATGCACCAGCACCGACAACACCAGCGACCAGCACGCGAATCATGGACAGTTTCATGGGAAGAACCTTTCAGGTGGAAAAAACGATTACTGCTGACTCTAAAAGCCGTTTGTGACAACGTTGTGACATGCTTCACACTCGGAGTCTTTTGTTTTCCTCTTAGAGATAGCGTTCTTTCCAGCCCATGCCAGTAGATATATGACAGCTTCGTCATGGTAATGTCATGATTGCTGCATAGTCTTCAGGCATTGGCCCACCTGCACCACTCCATGCACAATGCAACATTGCTCGCCGCTGTCGACCTCGGGTCGAACAGCTTTCGTCTGGAAATTGGCCGCTTCGAGCACGGTCACATCCAGCGCGTTGAATACTTAAAAGAAACCGTGCGCCAAGGCAACGGCTTAGACGATGACCGCAACCTGACCCCTGGGGCTATGCAGCGCGGCTGGGATTGTTTGGCACGTTTTGCCGAGCGGCTGGCCGACTTTCCACGCGCACAAGTGCGCGCCGTAGCCACGCAAACCCTGCGCGATGCACGCAACCGCGAGGCATTTTTACAACGGGCAATCCAAATTTTGGGCCACCCGATTGAAGTGATTTCGGGGCCAGAAGAAGCCCGTTTGATTTACCAAGGAGTCTCGCGCATGTTGCCGCAATCGGACGAGCGCCGCTTAGTGGTAGATATTGGCGGGCGCTCCACCGAGCTGATTTTGGGCCAAGGCTTTACCGCCCATGCAGTCGCATCGTTTCGTGTGGGTAGCGTGGCTTGGTCTAGCCGCTATTTTGAGAATGGTCAGTTTACCCCCCAGGCCTTTCACAGTGCAGAAATTGCCGCCAAGGCAGTGCTGGACGAAGCCTTGGTGTCTTACCATCCCAGCACTTGGGACGTAGCCTATGGCTCCTCGGGCACGGTGGGGGCGGTGGGTGATATTTTGTTGGCCGCTGGCTTTGCACCAGCGGGCACCATCAGCCGCGAAGGCTTAGATTGGCTGCAAGAGCGCCTGTTGCGCGCCCAAAGTGCCGACCGTATCCGTTTGGAGGGCTTGAAAGACGAGCGCCGCGCCGTGATTGGTGGTGGCCTGAGCGTATTGCGCGCCCTGTTCGATTTGTTGGGTATTGAGCAAATGCAGGTGGCCCAAGGCGCTTTGCGCCAAGGCGCACTGTACGACCTGATTGACCGCGAGCAACCCGAAACCGACCTGCGAAGCTCCACTGTGCGTGCCTTAATGCAGCGTTTTGCTGTCGATATGGCCCAAGCCGAACGGGTAGAGCGGGTGGCCTGCGGTCTGTTTGCCCAAGCTGCCCCCCAAGCGGCACCCCATGCGCTACGCAAACTGGCTTGGGCAGCGCGCCTACACGAAATTGGCTGCCGCATCTCGCACAGCTACTCGCACCGGCATGGAGCCTACATTTTGGACAATACCGATGTGGCTGGTTTTTCGCAACCTGAGTTGCATCGACTGGGCCTGCTGGTCTTGGGCCACCGGGGCAAGGTACACAAATTAGAAACCGATTTAGAAGATGCTACCTTTTCCCTGCAACTGCTGTGCTTGCGCTTGGCCGTGGCTTTATGCCATGCCCGGCGTGACCCAGAGGTAGAGGGCTTACAACTAGAGGTGCAAGGCAGCGGTTTTGCCTTGCAAACCCCGCCCGGCTGGGCCGAGCGCTACCCGCAATCGACCCACCTGTTGCGCGAAGAAGTGCAAACGTGGCTTAAAACCCCGTGGATGCTGCTGCTGGACGCGCAGCCCTAAAACCAGCCAAGCCCTAAAGTTACATTAACTCGGGCGATTGCACGGTCACCAGCACGGTTTCGGTCTGCTCCAGCTTTTGTCGCTGGCGCAACCACCACACCGCACCTTTGCGAATGGAGCATTCACCTGCCTGTATGCCTAGCAATTGGGCGGCTACCTGCCCCAGCATGGGCTGGTGGCCTATCACTAGCACAGCGCCCTTGGCATCAGGCCAGCGCGCCAGTTCTAGCAACTCGTGCGGCGAGCCATCGGGCAGCAACTCAGCGCGCAGCTTGTATTTGCGCTCTAGGGCGCGCACGGTTTGCTCGGTACGCATGGCCGGACTGGCCAGCACGCGCAAGTTATCGGGCAGGTGCTTACGCAACCATGCCCCCATGCGCGCCGCTTGCTTTTGGCCGCGTGGGGTGAGAACGCGCTGCAAGTCGTCTTGACCATCCACCAAATCGTAGGCTTCGGCATGGCGCCACAAAATTAAGTCCATCGGGGTCTCCGGTTGATTACGCTTTGGCGGGCAGTGGGCGCGCCAAAGCATAGCGCTGCATCAGGGCTTCTTGTGCGCCGGTGTTGGTGCTGCGTTCGTCGTGGCGCACATCAGCATAGACACCATCGGGTTGCAAAATCCAAGCATCGCGGTCGTCACACAGGTAGGCTACCATGCACTCGTCCAAAATACGCTGGCGCAGTTTGGCATCGGTAACCGGCCAAGCCACTTCTACCCGGCGCACCATGTTGCGGCTCATCCAATCGGCACTAGACAGGTACAGGTCTTCTTGCTCGCCAGTGCGGAAGTAAAACACCCGGCTATGCTCTAAGAAACGGCCAATGATAGAACGCACGCGGATGTTGTCACTAACGCCCGGCACTTGGGCTGGCAGGATGCACGCCCCGCGAATAATCAGGTCAATTTTGGCCCCGCGTTGACCGGCCAGCAGCAGTGCGCGCACCAAAGCCTCGTCGGTCAGGGAGTTCATTTTGGCCACGATGCGCGCATCTTTGCCCTCGGCGGCAGCCAGCCCTACCTGCTCGATTTTTTCCATCATGCCACGGTGCAGATGGAACGGTGCTACCAACAAACGGCGCATGGGTGGCAGTCGGTTTTGGCTGGCCAGATGGTTAAACACGTTGTCCATGTCCGCCGTGGTGTCTTCGTCGGCGGTCAGGTAGCTTAAATCGGTGTAAAGCCGTGCGGTGCGTGGGTTGTAGTTGCCGGTGGACATATGACCATAGCGGCGCAGATGGCGGCCTTCGCGGCGTGTAATCAGCAGCAGCTTGGCATGGGTTTTCAGGCCCACCACGCCATAAACGACCTGTGCGCCCACCGACTCTAGCGCCTCGGCCCAGTTGATGTTGGCTTCTTCGTCAAAACGCGCTTTTAGCTCAACCACCGCCAGCACTTCTTTACCCCGGCGCACCGCTTCGCGCAGCAAGTCGAGCATTTGCGGGTCAGAGCCGGTGCGGTAGATGGTTTGCTTAATCGCCAACACCTGCGGGTCATTGACGGCCTCGCGCAAAAAGGCCAGTACGCCATCAAAGCTTTCAAAGGGCTGGTGAATCAGGATGTCGCCCTTGGTACGTAGCTGCGTCAGGATAGAGGAGCCTTGCGGCATTTGGTGCGGCCAGCAGGGCACGCAGCGCGGAAAGACCAACTCGGGCATGTCGGCCAAGTCAATCAATTGGGCCAAACGCACCAAATTGACTGGCCCATGCACCCGGTACAGGGCTTGGGTGGGCAAGTTAAATTGGGCCAGCAAAAAATCGGCCAAAAAGTCGGAGCAACCCGCAGACACCTCTAGCCGCACTGCCTCGCCATAGTGGCGCAGTTGCAAGCCTTGGCGCAGAGCGGTGCGTAGGTTGCGCGCATCTTCCTCATCGACGGCCAAGTCAGAGTGGCGCGTGACGCGAAACTGCGAAAACGCGGTGACTTCACGCTCGGGAAACAAATCGACCAAATGCGCGCGCACCACGCTCGATAAGCTGACACACTGCACGCCTTTGGCCACACTGGCGGGCATACGAATGAGACGCGGCAGTACGCGCGGAATTTTGACAATCGCGATTTCGTTTTCGCGGCCAAAGGCATCGCCACCTTTGAGGCGCACAATAAAATTGAGCGACTTATTGGCCACCTGTGGGAAGGGGTGGGCTGGGTCTAGGCCAATAGGAATCAGCAGCGGGCGTACCTCGCGCTGAAAATACTCTTGCACCCACTGGCGCTGCGCGGCGTTGCGCTCGCCATGCGGAATGACACGCACCCCGTGGGCCGCCAAGGCAGGTACCAACTCATCGTTGTAGAGGGCATATTGGCGCTCTACCAAATGGTGAACTTGAGCTGCCAATGTTTCAAACGAGGCTTGGGTATAAACCCCTTTGGTCTCGCCACTGCGTGCTGCGGTTAAATGCGGCGCGGCACGCACCTCAAAAAATTCGTCTAAATTAGAAGAAACAATAGTGAGATAGCGTACCCGCTCTAGCAGTGGCACATCGGGGCGCACCGCCCAATCAAATACGCGCTCATTAAAGGCCATGATGCTGTGGTCACGGTCTAGTAGCGTAGCAGGAGGGACACGGTGGGAGGCAACAACAGGGCCGGCAGGAGGCTGCACGGCAGTGGTGCGCTCCGCAGAAAGAGGTGGCATGGGACTAGGAGGGTTCAAAGCTGATTGTGACAGTATTGGCTTATGGTGTGTCAGTTTCATGACATACATCATGACAAGGCCAGCGCCGTAGAGCAAGCCAGCTGCACCAATTGTCCTCAAAATTGTGTGTGCAGCGCCAGCGAGACTGCTTTTGCTCTTGCATAATCAGCCTAGGATATTGCACCGTGCTCAACCGTCTTCGCCTTTTTAACCCCTCACCATGCCACGCTGGCATGTGGGCTTTTATTTGCACTGTGTTGTGCTGTGCCTTATGGATTTGGAAATTAGAGCAGCAAGATTTAGCTCAGCAGCGCGAGCAAGCGTCTGGCTTGGCTGGTGACTACGCCCGCGCTTTGCAACGCAGCATTGAGTCGGCACTCTCGGCCAACAATGTATTGGTGGCGCTGGTGCGCCAAAGCCAAGGCGAAGTGCCCAAGTTTGAATCCATCGGCGAGCAGCTGCTCTCTTTTTACCCCGGCATCATCGCGCTAAGTTTGGCCCCCGATGGTATTGTGCAAAGGGTGGTGCCTTTGCAAGGCAACGAGGCTTTGTTGGGCTTTAACCAGTTACAAGACCCTAAGCAAGGTGCCGAAGCTGAAATAGCGCGCGACAGTGGCCAGTTGACTTTGGCTGGGCCGCTGCCCTTGGTGCAAGGGGGCATCGGGCTGGTAGGCCGCCATCCGGTGTATTTGACCGACTCGGCCAATGAGGTGCGTTATTTCTGGGGCTTTACCAGCGTCACTATCCGTATCCCGGATGTGTTGGCTGCTGCTAACTTATCTAAGCTAGAAGAGCGCGGCTACCATTACCGCTTGGCACGCATCCTGCCCCATACCGGGCAAGAGCAAGACATTAGCCTGTCTAAGCTGCCGCCCGGTGCGTCTGCGGTGGTGCGAACTTTGTCCTTGCCCAACGGCCAGTGGTTTTTAGCCGTTACCCCAGCGCACGGCTGGGGCAATCCACTGCGGCTGCTGGGGCGCAGTTTGTTGGGGTTGTTGTTTAGCGTCTTGGTAGGCTATGTAGTGCGCTTGCTGTTGCAACTGAAGGCGCACGAAAAAGACCTCGAATCATTAGTGCAAGCGCGCACTGCCGAAATTTTTAGTACCCAGCAGCAATTACAAGCCACGGTCGATGCTATTCCCGATATCTTGTTAGAGCTGGACGATGATGGCCGATTTTTACAAATTGATAACGCCCACGCCGATGCTTTGGCCACCCCAGCGGCGCGTTTGTTAGGGCACCATCTGTGGGATGTATTGCCCGAAGGGGCCAGTAACACCCTCATGACTGCCTTGGCCGAAGCCCGGCAACAAGGCTGCTCTAGCGGACAACAAGTATGCCTGCCCATTCCCGGCGAGGGTAAACGTTGGTTTGAGCTATCCGTGGCACGCAAAGCGGCCACTGGCGACAGCGCTCCCGGCTATGTGCTGCTGGCGCGTGACATCACCGAACAGCACGCTGCGTTAGAAAAAATAGAATACTTGGCCCATTTTGACCACCTCACTGGCCTACCCAACCGCGCCTTGCTGGCCGAGCGTGCGGCACAAACCATCGCGCAACAGCGCGACAGTGGTGGCACCTTGGCGGTGTTGTTCTTGGATTTAGACCACTTCAAAAACGTCAATGACTCGCTGGGCCACCGCTTGGGCGATGTCTTGTTGGTCACCTTGGGCCAACGCCTACAAAGTTTAGCCCGGCCCCAAGACACCGTATCGCGCTTGGGTGGTGATGAATTTTTGTTGCTGGTACCCAACACCGGCCCCGAAGCAGCAGTTCAACTGGCTACTGAAGTGTTGCAAAGCTTGTCGCAGCCCTGCCAAATTGATGGCCATGAACTCAGCACTACTTTATCGCTGGGCATTTCTATCTTCCCACAAGATGGCGAGCATTTCGACACCCTGTACCAGCGCGCCGATGCCGCCATGTACCGTGCCAAACGCAGTGGCCGCAATCGTTACAGCTTTTTCACCGCAGACTTGGAAGCCTCGTCGGCACGCGCCCTGCTGCTAGAAAACGCCCTGCACCGGGCGCTAGAGCGGCAACAGTTGGCCCTGCACTACCAAGCCCAAGTCAATTTGCAAACCGGCCACATCATTGGGGCTGAGGCTTTGTTGCGCTGGCAACACCCAGAACTGGGCGCTATCTCGCCAGCAGAATTTATCCCCATCGCCGAAAACAGCGGCATGATTGTGCAAATTGGTGAATGGGTATTGGCCACCGCCGCCCGCGATGCCAAGCGCTGGTTAGACCAAGGCTGGGGGCTGAGCACTGTATCGGTCAACCTATCGGCAGTGCAGTTTCGCCACCCCCAACTGCTAGAGATGGTATCGCGTTGCCTAGAAGAGGCCCAACTGCCCGGCCACCGTATAGAGTTAGAGCTGACCGAGGGGGCCGCCATTGACGACCCAGCCTCGGCCCTAGAGGTGATGACGCAATTGCACCAACGCGGTGCCCACCTGTCTATGGATGATTTTGGCACCGGTTACTCCTCGCTCAACCAGCTCAAGCGCTTTCCGCTGGGCAAGCTCAAAATAGACCAATCTTTTGTGCGCGATGTGGGCGAAGATGCCAGCGACCGCGCCATCGTTACGGCCATCATCCACATGGCCCAAGCCTTGGGCTTGCGTACCACCGCCGAAGGGGTAGAAACCGAAGTGCAGCGCCTGTTTTTGCTAGAACAAGGCTGTGATGAAGGACAAGGCTATCTGTTTAGCCGTCCGCTGCCCACGCCCGCCTTTGAGGCCCTATTACAACAACAGGCATCCGCCCCCTCTATGGTGGCAACCACCATATAGCAGCTCGCCCAATGGGCTGCTACACTTTGCGCCATCTACCACGGCAGCCCATTTGAGACACTGCCCGCACCGGCAACCCATGCCCGATTTACACGAAGACCCCTCTGCTGCTACCTCGCCACCGTTGGCCACAGACCAAACATGGCTACGCACCCTGCGCGAACACCAAGTTTTGCTCGACAACGCCGGGGTGGGCATCGTGTTTATCCGCGACCGGGTGGTGGTGCGCGCCAATGCGCGCTATGCAGAAATTTTTGGTTATCGCTCGCACCAAGACTTGATTGGCCAAGGTAGCGTGGGCTTTTACCCCGACCAAGATGCCTTTAGGGCTTTAGGGCGGGCATCTTACCCAGTGATGTCGCGCGGACGCACCTACCATACCGAACGACAAATGCGCCGCTGCGATGGCAGCCTATTTTGGGCGCGGCTAACGGGCACCCTAATTAATCCACAAGATACCGCAGAAGGCTCCGTCTGGATTATTGACAACATCGACGCGCAAAGAAGCATCCAATGCCAATTAGAAGCGGCCCAACAAGAAAAACAAGCCGCGTTAGCCCAAGCCCACGAAGCCCTAGAGCGCATGGTGCAAGAGCGCACGCAACAGTTGCGTGACACCGTCAATAGCCTGCACCAAGAAATCAATGACCGGCGCAAAGACCAAGAGCGCATTTACTGGCTGGCCCATTACGACCCCCTCACTGGTCTGCCTAACCGCACCTTGCTGGCCGAGCGCAGTAGCCAAGCCATTGAGTTAGCACGCAAAGAGCAAACCCCGCTGGCGGTTATTTTTTTAGATTTAGACCACTTCAAGCATGTCAATGACTCCTTGGGGCACCGCGTAGGCGATGCGCTGCTGGTGTCTATTGCCCAACGCCTGCGCGCCGTGGTGCGCGAACGCGACACGGTATGCCGCGTAGGCGGCGATGAGTTTATTTTGCTGCTGCCCGGCGCCAATGCCCAAGGGGCCGAGCGCGTAGCCAGCAAGCTGCTAGAAGCCTCGCGCCAGCCCTACCAAATTGAGCACCACGAACTGACCATGGCCCCGTCGATGGGCATTGCACTCTACCCAGACGATGGCACCGACTTTGCCACGCTCAACCAAGCTGCCGATGTAGCCATGTACCGCGCCAAACTGGATGGGCGCAACACTTACAGCTTTTTTACCCCCGAGATGCGCGCCCAATCGGTGCGCGCCTTACAGCTAGAAAATGCCCTGCGCCGCGCCCTAGAGCGCGAACAGTTCACCCTGCACTACCAGCCGCAAATTTGCATTGCCAACGGCCAGATGACCGGGGTTGAAGCACTGCTGCGCTGGCAGCACCCAGAGTTGGGCCATGTGTCGCCGGCAGAATTTATCCCGATTGCCGAAGACTGCGGCCAAATTTTGCCCATTGGCGAATGGGTGCTGCGCGAAGCCCTGCGCCAGCTACAAACGTGGCGTAGCAAAGGTTTGGCCCTTGAGACAATGGCCGTCAATCTGTCGGCGGTGCAGTTTAGACAGCCACAGTTTCCGCAATTGGTGACGCGCATTCTGCAAGAAACCGGCCTACCCGCCCATGCCCTAGAACTGGAACTGACCGAAGGCGTAGCGATGGACGACCCACGCATGGCCATTGCCACCATGGACGAGCTGCACAGCTACGGCGTGCGCTTGTCGATTGACGACTTTGGCACCGGCTACTCCTCGCTCAGCCAGCTCAAGCGCTTTCCGGTGTACAAACTCAAAATTGACCGCTCTTTTGTACGCGACTTGGACGACGATGCCAACGACCGGGCGATTGTCAGTGCCATTATCCGCATGGCCCAAGCCTTGGACATGCAAACCGTGGCCGAAGGGGTAGAAACCAGCGGCCAACTGGCTTTTTTGCGCCAGCAAGGTTGCACCGAGGCCCAAGGCTACTATTATGGCCGCCCCATGCCGGCCAACGCCTTAGAAGCGTTGCTCCAGACCAGTGCAGACGGCACCAAATAAACTACTGAAACTAGCCCGACCTACCTGCCGATAGCAAAATGGGCGTCTTTACATTCGCACCCAATTGAGCGACTATCAGCCATACACGGAGAGAACACCATGGCCACCATTCCTATCACTGCCGCCGTCTCGCCACAAGCCCAGGCCCAGATGGCCCGGCGTGAGGCACAACAGGCCGAGCAAGATGCCAAAACCCTAGAAGCCAAAGCCCAAGAAGCACAACGCACGGCCAATATGGAACAAGCACGCGCCGACAAAATCAACCAACAGGCCGAGCAGGCCAATCAGCGCTCAGACTCTGCCAATAACAACGCCAGTGCCGCCGAAGCGAATGCCCGACGTGACCGGGCCAGTGCTTCGCGCATCAACATCAATGGCACCGGTCAGATTACCGGTGTTTGGGTAGATGCCAAAGCCTAAATTGCCACTGGCCCAAGATAGCATTGTTAGCCTATGCGGGCCGCTTCGCTCAGGCGCTCGGCACAGCGGCTGGCCACGGATTGGTCGGCGGCTTCTACCATGATACGCAGCACCGGCTCGGTGCCACTAGGGCGAATCAACACCCGTCCCGATGCGCCCAACTCGGCCTCTACGGCTTGGGTTTCTTGTGCCAGCCGTTGATTGGTGCGCCAATCTTGGCCCGGCGTAACGCGCACGTTCAGCAGCACTTGCGGAAACAAGGTAAGCCCAGCCAACAACTGCGCCATGCTTTGCTCACTGCGCGCACAGTATTGCAATACCTGCAAGGCACTGACCAAGCCATCGCCGGTGGTGTGGCGGTCTAACACCAGCAAATGGCCCGAGCTTTCGCCACCCAGCAGCCAATGGTGGCGTGCCAGTGCTTCTAGCACGTAGCGGTCTCCTACCTTGGCACGTTCCAACTTGACACCACGCGCGTGCAAGGCCAGTTCTACCGCCATATTGGTCATTAAAGTGCCCACCACACCGGGCACGTCTTCATCGCGGCCAATGCGGTCTACGGCCATTAAATAGAGTAGTTCGTCGCCGTTATACAGGCGGCCTTGGGCATCGACCATTTGCAGGCGGTCGGCATCGCCATCCAAGGCAATACCATAATCGGCATGGTTGGCGCGCACGGTGCGTACCAGTGCATCAGGGTGGGTGGCACCGACTTCGTGGTTAATGTTCAAACCATCGGGGGCGCAACCAATGGCAATGACTTCGGCCCCCAATTCATGAAACACCTTGGGGGCGATATGGTAAGCAGCACCGTGGGCGGCATCGACCACAATTTTTAAGCCCTTGAGGGTTAAATCTTGCGGGAAAGTGCTTTTGCAAAATTCAATATAGCGCCCGGCGGCATCGTCTAAGCGGCGCGTTTTGCCCAACGAGGCTGAATCGGCCCACACCGGTGGCTCTTGCAAAGCGGCCTCTACTTCTAACTCCCAAGCGTCGGACAACTTGTTGCCTTGGGCACTGAAGAATTTGATACCGTTGTCTGGAAAGGGATTGTGGCTGGCACTAATGACTACGCCCAAACTGGCACGCTGGGCGCGGGTCAGGTAGGCCACGCCCGGCGTGGGCAATGGCCCGAGCAACACCACATCCACCCCGGCAGAATTGAAGCCAGACTCCAGCGCACTTTCTAACATGTAGCCAGAAATACGTGTATCTTTGCCGATGAGTACCGTGGGGCGCTCTTCGGTGCGCTTGAGCACCCGGCCCACGGCATGGGCCAAGCGCAAAACAAAATCAGGGGTGATGGGGTGTTGGCCAACCGTGCCGCGAATGCCATCGGTGCCGAAGTATTGACGTGTCATAAAAAATGCTGCTGAATGAAAAATGCGACGCAGCTGGACAGCGGGGCCAAGCAAAAAGCCCTGTTATCCAACGATAACAGGGCTTTGTTGTGAGTGGTGGGTCCTGAGTGGCTCGAACACTCGACCTACGGATTAAGAGTCCGCTGCTCTACCAACTGAGCTAAGAACCCACTTTATAAATTGTGTCGCTTGCTGCGAAGACCTAAATTATGCCCTATTTTTGGCTTTATTGGCAAACCGTTGGTGTAATTTTTGCCCTTCACGCCATGCCGTTGCGCCGCGCCAGCTCTAAAAACAGGGCGCTTTGGTCTAACTCGGCCCAACCGTGTTCTGCGGCTTGGGCGTACAGCCCGGTCAGCAAGCTGGTAACGGGGGCCTCAAAGCCCAGCTCATCAGCGGTGGCAATGGCGTTACGCATGTCCTTGAGCTGCACGCCCACGCGCCCGCGCGGGGCAAAGTCTTGCTCAATCATGCGCTGACCGTGCAATTGCAAAATACGGCTATCGGCAAAGCCGCCGCTGATGGCCTCGCGCACCTTGGCCATATCGGCGCCACCTTTGGCCGCCAACAGCAGTGCTTCGGCCACCGCCCCAATGGTAATGCCGACAATCATTTGGTTGGCCAGCTTGGCCAGTTGTCCGGCACCATGTGGGCCGACATGGGTAGCGCGGCCTAATACCGACAACACGGGCACAGCACGGGCAAAATCTGCCGCCTCGCCACCCACCATAATCGCCAAGGTGCCCGCCTCAGCCCCCACGGTGCCACCCGAGACGGGCGCATCCAAACAGGCCACACCTTGCGCCTGCAAGCGTTGTGCATGGTCACGCGCCTCACGCGGTTGGATGGAGGCCATATCTACCCACAAGCTGCCCGCACGCATCGCCGCTGCCGCCCCTTGCTGGAACAACACATCGGCCACCACAGGGCCGTTTTCTAGCACACTAAACACCATGTCCGTGCCACGCACAGCATCGGCAGCCTGTTCATGTAGCACAGCGCCAGCAGCGGCCAGTGGCTCGGCCTTGGCGCGGGTGCGGTTCCAAACTTGCACGCAGTGCCCAGCAGCACACAAACGCCGGGCAATGGGCAGGCCCATCATGCCAATGCCCAACACAGCGATGGAAAGGGAGGGGGAAGGGGTTGTCATGGCGCAAATTTTACGCAGGCCCAAGGCACTAGCGTTTCTACAATCGCAGCATGGCTCCACATTCCTTTGCTCCCTCTGCCCCCGAGACTGCCGCACTGCTGCATAACCTCAACCCCGAACAACTGGCCGCCGTCACCCTGCCCAGCGGCCACGCCTTGGTGCTGGCCGGTGCCGGTTCGGGCAAAACCCGCGTGCTGACCACGCGCATTGCTTGGCTACTACACACCGGGCAGGCCAGCCCCGGTGGCATTTTGGCAGTCACCTTTACCAACAAGGCGGCCAAAGAGATGCTCACCCGCCTTGGGGCGATGCTACCGATAGCCGTGCGCGGTATGTGGATTGGCACTTTCCACGGTCTGTGCAACCGGCTGCTACGGATGCACCACCAAGCCGCTGGCTTGCCGCAAACTTTCCAAATTTTGGACACCCAAGACCAGCTCTCGGCCATCAAGCGCTTGTGCAAACAATTTGGTGTCGATGAGGAGCGCTTTCCGCCCAAACGGCTGCAATCGTTTATTGCTGGTTGCAAAGAAGATGGCCGTCGCCCGCGTGATGTGGACGGCATTGACCCAGACACGCGCAAAAAAGTAGAGCTGTACCAACTCTACGAAGAACAATGCCAGCGCGAAGGCGTGGTAGATTTTGGCGAGTTGATGTTGCGTAGCTATGAACTGCTGCGCGATAACGACCCCCTGCGCGCCCACTACCAGCGGCGCTTTGCCCATATCTTGGTGGATGAGTTTCAAGACACCAACCGGCTGCAATACCTGTGGCTCAAACAATTGGCCGGGGATGAAGTAGATGGGCAGTTGCAAACCCATGCCAGCGTGATTGCCGTGGGCGACGATGACCAAAGCATCTATGCCTTCCGGGGCGCGCGCGTAGGCAATATGCAAGACTTTTTGCGCGAATTTGACGTGCAACAACAAATCAAGCTAGAGCAAAACTACCGCAGCTACAGCAACATTTTGGATGCCGCCAACCAACTTATCAGCCACAACAGCCGCCGCTTGGGTAAAAACCTACGCACCGCACAAGGCCCCGGCGAGCCAGTGCGCGTTTATGAAGCAGCCAGCGACTTGGCAGAGGCGCAATGGATGGCCGATGAAATCCGCCAATTGCTCAAAACCGACCAAATTCCACACCAAGAAATTGCCCTGCTTTACCGCAGCAACGCGCAAAGCCGGGCGATTGAATCGGCCTTGTTCAATGCGCGCATTCCGTACCGCGTTTATGGTGGCTTGCGCTTTTTTGAGCGTGCCGAAATCAAACATGCCTTGGCCTACCTGCGCCTGCTAGAAAACCCGCACGACGACACCAGCTTTGTGCGCGTGGTCAACTTTCCGCCGCGTGGCATTGGTGCGCGCAGCATCGAAGCGCTGCAAGACAGCGCGCGCAGCAGTGGCTGCTCGTTGCACGATGCCGTATCGCTGGTGCCGGGCAGCGCTGGGGCCAAGCTAGGGAATTTTGTGGCACTGGTACAGGTGTTGCGCGAACAAACCCAAGGCCAAAATTTACGCACCATCATCGACAAAATGCTGCACGCCAGCGGCCTGTTAGCCCACTACCGCACCGACAAAGACGGTGCCGACCGGGTGGAAAACCTAGAAGAACTGGTCAATGCGGGCGAGAGCTTTGTTACTTTAGAAGGCTTTGGCCGCGATGCCGTAGCTCTGCCAGTAGATGAGCATGGCGCACCCGCCACCACGAACAGCAGCACCCTACCTGACTTGGTAGATGGCGACACCGGCGAGACGCTCTCGCCCTTGGTGGCTTTTTTAACCCATGCCGCGCTAGAAGCTGGGGATAACCAAGCCCAAGCCGGCCAAGAGGCGGTGCAGCTGATGACGGTTCATGCCAGCAAGGGGCTGGAGTTTGATTGCGTATTCATCAGCGGGCTAGAAGAAGGCTTGTTTCCGCACGACCAATCGGCAGGCGAGCGCGACGGTTTGGAAGAAGAGCGCCGCTTGATGTATGTCGCCATCACCCGTGCGCGCCAGCGCCTGTACCTCAGCCATGCACAAACCCGCATGTTGCACGGCCAGACACGCTACAACGAGAAAAGCCGCTTTTTAGACGAACTGCCCGAACATGCCCTGAAATGGCTCACGCCCCAGCGCAAGAGCTTTGGCAGTTTTAGCCCCAAACCGGCCAGCAGTGCGGCTGCTTATGCCAGCTATGGCAGCCGCCCATCCGGTAGTGCCAGCAAAACGGAGATTTTTGCCAATCCGCCCACCCCAGCGCGCAAAGGAGCACCAGCGCATGGGCTGCGAGTGGGGGCAGAGGTGTTTCATACCAAGTTTGGTCAGGGCAAGGTGTTGGCGCTGGAAGGCAGCGGCGACGATGCCCGCGCCCAAGTGCATTTTGGTCGCCACGGCAGCAAATGGCTGGCACTGGCGGTGGCTAAACTGACCATTATTTCTTGAATGGGCCTGAAATTACCCGATGGCCCCGCCGACAGGAATCGAACCTGTATTTAGCGCTTAGGAGGCACTCGTTCTATCCATTGAACTACGGCGAGACGCGAAGCCCGGTATTGTAAGCAGACTAACGCACCAGCTTCAGTCGTGGCGCATGGTGTAGATGATGTCGATGGCGCTTTGGCTGCCGGTTTGGCCGCGCAAGCTCAGGTGGCGTGATAAATCGTAGAAAATCGAAATCACGCCCACTGCTCCAGATAGGCCATGCTCATAGGTCAGATAAAGTTTGCTGGATAGGCGTTTGCCCAAGGTGATGGCTGCCGTGCTGGCACCATTGCCGCCCTCTGGGGCTTTGAAGCCAATTTCATCCAGCCCCAGCTTTTGCGCTAGGTTGCCGCTATCGCCCCCTTTTTGGCCCAGCAAGGCCAAGGCTGCTTGTTGCAGCAGCGCTGCTTCGGCACCGCCAGCGGCACTGCTGCGCCCGGTGACCACCCACGCTAATTTTTCAGCATCGGGCAAATCGGGGTCAGCATACAGGCGCACAAGCGGTTGTTGCGCTGTGCCACTGACCTGCACCCCGGCGCGCACGCTGATGTTGGGGCGGATGGCCAGCATATCGAGTGCCGGGTTGTCGTGCGCGCCGTTAAAGCGCAATAGGCCGGTTTCGATGTCTAGCAATTGGCCCCAAGCACGATAGCGGCCCTGTTCGGTACGAATTTCTCCGGTAACGCGCAGTGGCGCGCCTGCCACAGGAGCGCTACGCACCGCCAACTGCCCACGCAAACGGGTGGTAATGCCGTGGCCTTGCAGGGCAAAATCGCGGCCCAAGTCCAGCTCGATAGCCAAATCGATGGGTTTGCGTGTTTGCACCGCAGGGCTAGAGTGAGCAGCAGGCGCGGTTGCGCTGGTTGCCTTGGCAGCGGCTAGGCGGCTGGCCGAGCGCACCACCACCACATCCTCGCCCAAACGCGGGGCCGAAGCATCGGGCAGCAAGATGGCTGCACGATTGACCTGCAATTGGCCGCGCAGCGTGAGTTGGCCTTGTTCGAGTAGGGCTTGCAGCTTGCCCGATACGCTGGCTTGCCGATCGGCGCGCACCAGCACTTGCAAAGCGTGGGCTTGCGCCTCTAGCTGTAAGCGAATGCCGGTGTCTGTGCCACCTTGGTTCCAGTAAATGTTACCGCTGCCTTGCAGGTAGCCGCCATCGCGTGGCGCTGGTGTCAGGTTGCCGCTGTAACCGGCAATGCGTGCTTGGCTACCTTGGCCGCCGCGCCAAGACCATTCTTTAATTTCTAGTCGGTTGCTGTGCAACACAGTACGCAGTTGGCCATCGTGCAAATCAATGCCATCGACCAAAGAGCGCAGTGCCAATTGCTTGGCATCGATGCGCCCCTGCCATTGCGGGGCTTGACGACTGCCCGAGAGGGTGGCATCTGCGTCTAAGGTGCCGCGAATGCGCCAGCCCGGCGGGGCCAGCATAGACCAAACCCCCATGTCGGGCAATTGGGCTTTGATTTGAGTGGCTAAGGGGGCGTTCTCGGGCCACATCCAGCCGTTGCCTTGGCGTTGCAAGCGGCTTTGCGCTTGGGCTTGGATTTGGCCTGCTTGGGCGCTGTCCCAGACAAATTTGGCGCGCAACTGCTCTTGCTCTACCTGGAGTTGCAGCAGCAATTGGCGTAAACCGGCGGGGGTGGCGGGTTGTTGCTCGTCGTGCAGCAATTGCAAGTCGCCTTGGGCGCGTTGCAGCTGCAACTGGGCGCGCAGCTTGGGATGGGTTTGGATGTCCCAATCCCCTTGCAGTAGCAGTTGGCTAGATAAACCTGCTTTGGCCAATAGGGGGCTTTGTGCTGGGGCCAAAGCATCGACCCAAGCCAGCGGCAGACCCTGCAAACGGCCCCGACTTTGCCACTCTGGCCCCTGCGCGCCGCCCCAGCGCAGTTGTGCAGGCTGCCATTGCAGCTCTACGGCACCGGGCAAGGGGCTGGTGATGTGGGCGCTGCCTGCCGATAGCTCTAAACTGCTGGCACCAGCGGCGACTGGTTGCCACAGCCCTTGCAATGGGTGGCCCAGTTCTAGCTTCCAAGGGGTGCTGTGGGCGGGGGTTTGTAGTTGTAGCTTGAAAGCGGCCAGTTGGGCCTGCCACGCACTGCCGCCTTGTTGTGTCGCTTGCAGTTGGGTGTGTAAATTGGCAGCGTGCCCGTTGATGCGCGCTTGGGCATCTAAGCGCAGGCGCGCTTGCAGCGCAGACCAGTCTAGCGTTAGTTGGGCCTGCCCTTGTAGGGTTTGGCCCGACAGGGCCGCCGCCGCGCCGCCGGGCAAAGATTGCAGCCAAGTTTGCACCCGCTCAGCGGCACGGATGTGCGCCTGTAGCTGCCCTTGGCTTTCTTGTGCTGTTTTCCAGTGGCCGTTGGCGCGCAATTGGGCACCGGGCACGTCCAAGGTGATGGTGCCATCGACCTGCGGTAAGCCTTCAGTAAAGCGCAGTTTCAGGCCATTGGCTTGTAGTTGCGCTTGCAGCGCCTGCACCTGCAAGCGTGGCAAATGCAGCACCGGCGCTTGCCACTGGCCTTGGGCTTGTATCTGATCAATGGGCAAAGTATGGCGTTTTTGGCTGGCCGCTGCGCGCACATCTACCGTGAAATCTACCGCCACCCCATCAGGGCTGTGCGCCTGCAAGCGGCCATTCAAGGGGGCGGCATCCAGACGGCTATGCAAGGCCGCTGGGTGCAGGTTGTGTAATTCGGCGCTGCCTTGCAATGTGCGCGTGGCGGGGGCGTAGCTGCCTTGCAAGTCGATATGGCCGCTGCCCACCTGCCACTGTGCTTGCGGCAACTGCCATTGCTGGCCGTCATAGTGGGCTTGGGCTTGCAGCTTGCTGAGGGGCAGGCGTTGTTTGTCCCACGGCCCGGCCAGAGTGTTGTTGATGTGGGCTTGCAGCGCCCAACCCGCTGTTTGCGGTGTGAGATGGATTTGCCCTGCCAAAGCAGTGCGTGGCGCTTGTGGCCACAAGGCCGCCAAGTCCAAGCCTTGCAACTGGGCTTGGGCTTGCTCTAAGGGCTGGCTGGCCCACGGGGCGATGTGGGCACTGACATCAGCGCGCATGGCGGCCAGTGGTGCGGCAGTGGTTTCTGAGGGCCTTAATTGCGCTTGCAGTACCAACCGGGCAGCTGCACCGGCCAAGGTGCCTTCTAATTTGGCTTGGGCGGCCACCAACAAAGGTTCTGCCACTTGGGGCACGGTGGTTTGCACCTGCCCATTGACTTGGGCATGGAGCTGCATGGGTGCTTGGGCTTGCAGGCGCGCTTGGGCGCTGTAACGCCCTTGGGCCAATGTGAAATTGTCTATCTGCAATTGGTGCAATTGCCCATCGTAGCCATAGTGACCGGCCAGCGCCGTGGCCTCTACGCTAGTGCTGCCTTTGCTCCATACCAACTGTTGCACCTGAAACGGCAGGTGGATAGAAGACAGCGGTAGCAGCAGCTGCTCTAGGGGCTGAAGTGGGGGGGGGTCAGGCTCTGGGGTGGCGGTGATTTGCAAGCGGGCCATGTGCCATTGCTCAATGTGCAGCTGGCGCTGCCACAGCGCGGCCCATTGCCAACGCAATTGCATGTTTTCCACTTCTACGGCCAAACTGGGGCTTTGCCAGCGTAGCCAAGCGATATGACCCCCTTGGCGTAGTGAGCCTTGGGCTTGGCGCACCTCTAGGCTATGGCCCGGCGGTAGCCAGCGTTTGGCCAAGTTCAGCACGGTGGGCAAAGAGCTATCGCGGCCCATCCAAACCCACGTAGCTGCCCCGGCCAAAAGTAAAGCCAGCAGCAGTAGCAACAGCCCAGCAAACAACCAGCGCACTGCGCGCCGCCAGCCCGTGCGCGGCTTGGGCGCTGGTGGTGGGGTAGTGTTGGCAGTGGGAGTGGCGGCGGCAGGCACAGAATTTTTGACATCCTCTCCGGGCTAAACCCCGGAGATTCCTACTGCTAGACGACGATGG